>NZ_JARVTF010000013.1:0-272852 GCF_030208825.1 Xanthomonas sp. LMC-A-07 | reverse complement strand
TGCAGTCAATCGGTGCCGATGTCCAGCTTGTCCTGCCATCGGCCTAACAATTCATTCAAGCCGACGCCGCTTAGCGACGCGGCTTAATTCAGGCGTTAGGCCACTCATGAGCCAGTACCGAATACTTTGGGACGGAGCGCTAATCGGATGCTCTGCGCTTGAGTCCGGCGACCCGCCAATGGGCGTAGCTTTCGGTAAGTTCTTGCCGCTTCCAGAGTACGGGGCAGTTCAAGCTCGATGCATCGCATCGCGAGGCATGTCACAAGAGCATCTTCCGCTATCAGCCACTCAGTCGGACGGACAGCTTCTACCTGCGCTTGGCATATCTATTCTTGACTGCTCGATTGAGCTCGGAGCATCCGAAATCGAGGTTGAATTAGTTGGGATAGGGTATCCGCTCTATGAGCAGTTGTTCCCAAACCAATTATCCGCATATGCCAAGCAGTTCGGATGAGCGGCCTAACAATTCATTCAAGCCGAACCCGCTTCGCGGGCCGGCTTAATTCAGGCGTTAGGCCATGGTGGAGCAAATGCGTTGGTGGTCGCCGCTTCGGTGAGTTCGCAGGTGTGCATGCGGTTGGCTCCGGACAGCAGTCATCATCGCTGCTGGTTGCGGTAAGTCCGGTGCTTCGCCTTGGTACGTCGTTCCCGCGCTGCGCTCGTTGCAGTTGGCTTCGGTGGCATCACGCGCCGCTGCATCGCTGAGCAAGCTCCATCCCGCAAGCTGTGGCACACTCGTTCCCGGCGGCAGTGCTGGGGAGCATGGTTGCACCATCCAACCTTTGGGGCCACTCACTGCCTAACAACTCATTCAAGCCGAACTTGCTTTGCAACTCGGCTTAATTCAAGCGTTAGGCCGCAGGGGAAAGCATGCGAGACATTGATGCAGTCATTGACCAGCTTCGTCACGCTTACCCAGATATTTCTTCGGAGCAGTTGGCCGTCCTGCACCCTGACGCTGACGACGATGGCCTGTGGTTCTTTCGTCACCCCACAAGTGACGTGGAGTTCCAGCTAGAGTCCAGTGCCGGCGCTTGTCCATTCCTTGCTGAGAGTTCCGCGCCTGAGCGGCTCACGGCGGATACTGTTGAGCAAGCTGTTGCATTGGTGGTCGCCGGCCTTGGCCTCACGGGTCAGCGGCCTAATAATTCATTCAAGCCGAACCCGCTTCGCGGTTCGGCTTAATTCAGGCGTTAGGCCGTGGTGGAGCAAAATGCGTTGGTGGTTGCAGCTTCGATGAGTTCGCAGGCGTGCCTGCGGTTGGCTCCGGACAGCAGTCATCACCTTTGTGGTTGCGGTAAGTTCGGTGCTTCGCCTTGGTACGTCGTTCCCGCTGCACTCGTTGCAGTTGGCTTCGGTGGCATCACGCGCCGCTGCATCGCTGGGCAAGCTCCATCCCGCAAGCTGTGGCACACTCGGTCCGGGCGGCAGTGCTGGGAGCATGGTTGCACCATCCAACCTTTGGGGCCACTCACTGCCTAACAATTCATTCAAGCCGAAGCCGCTTCGCGGCTCGGCTTAATTCAAGCGTTAGGCACTCATGAAAAGCTCAGCGGAGCCTGAAGTAGAAGAACTTAGCGTCTTCCTCTCCGAGTTCAACCGGGAGAGTGATCGCGGCGCGGCCCTTACTGCTGCTGCAGTTCTCGACGACCGTCTCGCCGCGATTTTGGCTGCCTTCTTTGCAGACAATACTTCGGCAAAAGAGCTCATCGCGGGCTTCAACGCCCCGCTCGGCAGCCTTGCGTCGCGGGCGGCAGCGGCGCACGCACTCGGCCTAATTCAAGACAACGAGCTTAAAGAGATCACTCTCATCCGCAAGATCAGAAACGAGTTCGGTCACTCTTGGCAGGGCGTCTCATTTTCCGGCGGTCGTGTCGCTGACCTTTGCAATCAACTGCCTTGGCTTGGTCCAAAGGAGTACGAGGCAACCGCCACTCCACGGGCACGTCTCAACGCCGCAATGGCGATTCTGCTGTCTGACCTCTTGTGGCGCGCCCGTCTTGTCGGCAAACAGCGTCGTGTTGCATCGGTCTGGCCAAACAAGTCGCGTGGCGGGTAGAGTGCCTAACAATTCATTCAAGCCGAACTCGCTTCGCGGGCCGGCTTAACTCGAGTGTTAGACCTCTTCGCACATGAGCTACGACATCTCTCTTTATGAGCCGAGTTTCCTTCGTTCGGCTGTCGTATCTGGCCTGGGAGATTGGACTGCAGCACCGCCGTTTAGCGTGGAGGTTCGGCACGCAATCATTGACGCTGCGGAAGCGGAAGGTTTCATCGCGTCACCACATCCACCAGGATTCATTGAGTTTCTACAAGCGCAGGGCGTGACGCCAAGCACCGACTATCGGCTCGCCACGTCACAGTACGACTTGCTTCTCCAAGTCTTTGATAGCTCCGCCACCTTGACGGTTCAGGCGAATGGAAATGCAAGTTCCTCTATAGCTTTCGGTTGCCGCTTTGGGCAACGCCTCGCTAAGCAGCTACGGCTGGGCTACTACGATCCGCAGGAAGGCGAGGTTTCGTATGGCGAGGTCTAACCAGTTGCTGCAGCGGACGGCTTCGCCGCCCGCTGAGCGCCAACGTTAGGGCGCTGTCTATGCATGCCACTATTCTGCGGGTAACAACTTGGGACCGGTCGCGAGCTTGGACAGATGATGTCGCGCACACTCGCAATATACTGGTTCGTATGCTCCGCGAGTCCTCGCCACTTGGCCACATTCAAGCGAAGCGCTTGGTCAAAGCGGTTCTCGCCGGCACAGATACAGACCTTCCACTCCAAGACGCAACGCTGGCTCAACCAATGCGCCATACTTGCAGTCAATCGGTGCCGATGTCCAGCTTGTCCTGCCATCGGCCTAACAATTCATTCAAGCCGAGGCCGCTTTGCGGCGCGGCTTAACTCAGGTGCTATGCGGCACAACATATTTCAGGAGTGGTGATGCAAGAGCAATGGAAACGAATTGAAAGTCGCCTTGCCGAGCTCGGATGCCTCCACGCGATTGCGTTGCGACCAGGCGCCGATCCCGCTGAGCTCCAGGCCTTAGAGCAACATCTCGGCTTGGCATTGCCAGAGCCGGTTAAAAGTTTCTTGTTGATACATAACGGCCAAGACGGTCCAGGCCTTTTCTTTGGTCAGCAGTTTTTATCAGTCGCAGGAATCCGCAGGCAGTGGGAGGCTTGGCGCTCCATTGACGAAGTCGAGATGAACGCAGATTGCGCCGAGTTGATGCGGTCAAAGCCGGAAGGCGTCGTCAAGCCAATGTATTGCAACCGAGCATGGATACCTCTAACCAATGATTGGGGCGGCAACCACCAAGGCTTAGATTTTGATCCGGATGTAGGAGGCCGCGCCGGCCAAATCATTGCATTTGGTCGCGACGAGGACACAAAGGTATTGCTAGCATCTGAATTTAATCAGTATGTAGAGACTTTGATGGTGTGGCTGCAATCGGCCCCGTGGAACGGCGAATGGTTGGACAGCACTGCTGTCTAACAATTCATTCAAGCCAAAGCCCTCCGTGGCTCGGCTTAACTCAAATGTTAGGGCTGAGACGGAACCCCCATGGTCTTGCAGGTCCCACAACGGCAAAAACTTTCTGCCATCATCTTCCAAGAGCCCCTCTCCACGGAGACAGAAGCCAAGCGGCGCAATCTTCTTTTTGCTGCGTGTTTCTCGATACTTCTCTCCGTGTACAACCTAAAAGTCACCAAGACGCCGTGGTTGGAATTTGAGGTTCCAGCTGGATCCCCGAACATCCTTAAGGGTGCGCTGGCGGTTGCCTTGTTCTACACGTTCATTATTTTCGCCTTACACGCTTTGGCGGATCTTCGGCGTTGGTTCACGGCAGGAGATCTCATGTACCTCCACGGCTATCACGATATATCGCTTAAGTGCCACAACATTCTGAATGGAATCTCGCAGTGGCTGGATAAGCCACTGCCGGAAGAGGCGGACAAAAAGGCAACCGTCCAAGCCATCTACTCGGGCGCAGGCGAAGTCCTTGACGAAATCAAGAACTCTGTCGCTGCGGCAAAGAACGGCCATCGCAAGCTAACTGCAATTCAGTGGCTACGGCTGGCGCTAATAGATCTTGGTGTACCGATTGCGCTCGGCATCTTCGCAATGCTCAAGGTGGGACATGCCGCGTTGCCATTCCTGGCAGTGGCCTGGAGCGAGCCCTAACAGACCATCCAAGCCGACGCCGCTTCACGGCGTGGTCAACTCAGTGTGGGCCGATAAAACCTCATTGCGTGCGGTCGCGCGCCTGCTCGGGTCATCGAACTCGTCGGCCACATCCGGCAAATGCCCAAGCCAACCGAGTCGACGCAACGCGTTGCACTGCAGTCAGATGCAACGCACCCGCCACTCACTTCAAGCAGTGGTACCCGCCAAGCATGCGCGCAACGCGCGCAGCTTCTCGACGGGTCACAGATTCCAGTCGATCCGCATGCCCGCAATCAATGCATTCTTCAGATCGTTGCTGCGCGTCGGTTCGTTGAACTGGTCCGGGTTGATCACGTAATGCAGGTTCGGCGCGATGCGTAGGCGCTTGGTGACCTGGATGCCGTAGCTCAGCTCCATCATGATCTGGTTGTCGGCTGGGGTGCCGGTGCCGCCGGCCGAGGTGCGCGCCAGACGCAGGTTTTCGATGGCCTCGTCGCTGTATTTCTGCTGGGTGATCACGAAGGCGATGTTGTCCTGCGGGCGGCTTGCGAAGGTGCCTTTCTGCACCAGGCCGAGCTGCACGAAGTGGTCTTCGATGGCCTGGCCGCCGGTGCTCTTGAGAATAGCGGCGAAGACGGTCAGGCCCTGGGTACCGGACGGGTCCGGGTTGGTGACCTGTTGTTCGAAGCGGCCAAACAAGCCGGAGCGGCCCTGCTTGTTTTCATAGCCCAGGCCACTGAGCACGGCCGGGTTGCCGTTGCGGTCGCGTAGCGGGTCGGTGTAGTCGGAGTTGTCCTGCCAGCCGCCGAGTTCGTACATCGCCGCCAGCGTGCCGTCGCCGCCCTTGTTCTTGTAGCCGATGGCGTAGGGCACCACCACGCCGGTGGTGTCGTCGGTGCTCCACTTCAGGCCGTGCTGGCCGTCCTGGGCCTGCACCGGGTTCACTTCGTACGCGCCCACATGCACGTAGACCTTGGGCGTGACCCAGGCGGTGGCGTGCGCGGCCCAGCTGGAGACCGGCCAGTAGGTGAAGTTGCTGGTGCGAAACACGAAGGTGGGGTTGCCGCAGGCCGAGTTGCCCTGGAAGTACTGGCACAGGTCCGAGCCGAGGAAATGGATGTTTGCCACGCTGCGGCCGGCTTCCAGTTCCAGGCGGTCGTCGAACAGTTTCTGCACCAGGGTGAGGTTGGCCAGGCGGGTGCCCTGGCCGCCGTAGATTTCCTGCACCGAGGTGCTGTTGCCGATGCTGCTGTTGGACAGGTTGGTGCCGTGGCGGTTGGTGACGTAGGCCTTGACGGTGGCGCCGTGCCAGCCGAACAGGCTGTTCAGATCGACGTCGGTGCCGACCATCAACTGGCCGGCGTAAGCGTCGCCGCCCTTGCGGCCGCCGTCGATCATCGAGGCGGCTTCGCCGGTGTAGCCGAGCTTGAGTTTGAAGGCGTCGGCGGCGTCCTGCGCGTGGGCGAGCGGGGCCAGCGCAAGGGCCAGTGACAGGCACAGCAGACGGGGATGGGCGCGGCGGGAGGGCAGGGCGGTCATGGCAGGACTCCGAACAAAGAGGGCGTGGCCGAGATGGCGGACGCGACAGCACGTGGGTGGGCAAGCCGTTGGCGGCGCACTTCGGTACGCGGCGCAGCGGTGATCGATCAGGGGTGACGCGCGTCCGGCACGTCGGGTGCGGCGGCACGGGGCCGCCGCAGGGTGCCGGCGTCAGGCGACGACGTCGGCCACCGGCTTCTTGAGCAGGCGCAGAGCCACGGCGGTGACCACCACGCCGGCAAGCAAGGCCAGCACGTACATCGCCAGGTGGGTCACGGCGTTGGGGATCAGCAACACGAAGATGCCGCCATGCGGCGCCTTCAGTTCGGCGCCGACCGACATCGAGATCGCACCGGCCACGGCCGAGCCGATCACCAGGGCGGGAATGGTGCGCAGCGGGTCACGTGCGGCGTACGGAATCGCCCCTTCGGTGACGAACGCCAGCCCGAGCACGCCGGCGGCCGTGGCCGAGCCGCGTTCTTCGAGGGTGAAGCGGTTGCGGAACACCCAGGTGGCCAGCGCAATGCCCAGCGGCGGGGTCATGCCGGCGACCATGGCCGCGGCCATCGGGGTATAGACCTGGCTGGCGATCAGGCCGGTGGAGAACGCGTACGCGGCCTTGTTGACCGGCCCGCCCATGTCGAAGGCCATCATGCCGCCGAGCAACAGACCCAGCAGCAGCGCGCTGCTGCCCTGCATGCCCCGCAGCCAGGCGGTGAGCCAGGCCAGCAGGTCGGCGACTGGCTGGCCGAACACGTACATCATCGCCAGGCCAACCAGCAGCGTGCCCAGCACCGGCAGGATCAGCACCGGCTTGAGCCCTTCCAGGTTGCGCGGCAGCTTGATGTAGCGGTTGAGCGCGGCCACGCCGTAGCCGGCGATGAAGCCGGCGATGATGCCGCCGAGGAAGCCCGCATTGAGGTTGGCGGCGACCAGCCCGCCAATCATGCCGGGCGCAATGCCGGGGCGGTCGGCGATGGAGTAGGCGATGTAGCCGGCCAGTGCAGGCACCATCAGGGTGAAGCCGGCCTTGGCGCCAATCTGGAACAGCGACCAGGCCAGCGTGCCCTGGTGCGCGTCGTCGCCGGCATAGATGCCACCCAGCGCGAACGCCAGTGCGATCAACAGACCGCCGGCAGTGACGAACGGCAGCATGAACGACACGCCGGTCATCAGATGCTTGTAGGCGCCGGTGCGGCCGTTGGCGTTGCCCTCGGGTTTTGCCGCGCCAGCCGCCGGTGCGCTGCCGCCATGCACGCCGGCCTCGGCCAGCGCCTTGGTGATCAGGGCCGGGCCATCGTTGATCGCCGGCTTGGTGCCGCTCTTGAACAGTCGCTTGCCACCGAAACGGGCCAGGTCCACTTCGCGGTCGGCAGCGATGATGACCACGTCGGCGTCGCGGATCTCCTCATCGGTCAGCGCATCCTGCGCGCCCACCGAGCCCTGGGTTTCCACCCGCATCTGGTAGCCGAGTTTCTTGGCGGCCTGCTGCAGGCCTTCGGCGGCCATGAAGGTGTGCGCGATGCCGGTGGGGCAGGAGGTGATCGCCACGATGCGTTTGCTGGCGCTGGAAGACGCACCGCCCGCGTTGGGCGTGGCGCCAGCGCTTGCTGGTGTGGCGAGCTGGTTGACCGCGGCGGCCGGGTCGTCCAGCACCGCGCCCAGGCTCAGGCGCAGCAGCGGCGCGTCACCGAAGCGGGCGGTGTCGGCGTCAGCATCGCCGATCACCAGCACCTGGGCCGCGCCACGGGTCAGCTCGGCGGGCAGGGCACCCAGCACGCCCTGGTCGCTGCGGATTTCGATCGTCACGCTGCGGCCGGCGGCGGTGGCCGCACGTCGCAGCGCTTCGGCGGCCAGGACGGCCTCGGTACTGCGTTCGCCGGCGGCGATGACCACGATGGAAGAGGACATGGCAAAACTCCTGCTGTATTGCGGTCGCCGGCGCAGCCGGCGGGGGGATTCGAAGGGCTAGGCGCGCGGCTGCCAGATAGCAGCGCAGCAAGACGGTGCGGCCGGCGATGGCGCGCACAGCGCAGCGCGCTGTGGCCGGTGTACGGCTGCGCTCACGGCACCGCCTCGATGACGACGGCGGCGGCGGCGCGGCGCACGCCTTCGGGCGTAATCCGGCGTGCATCGCCGCTTTCCAGCCGGCACATCGAAAACGCCGTGGCCAGCCGCGCGCACTGTTCCAGCGCGGTGGCGTCGGCCAGCAACGCGGCCGCCAGGCCGGCCACCATGGCATCGCCGGCGCCCACGCTGCTGCCTTGCGCCAGCCGTGGCGGGCGTGCGATGAGCTGTTGGTCGCGCTGTACGAATAGCGCGCCCTCGGTGCCCATGGAAATCACCACCAGCTGGATGCCGCGGGCGATCAGCGCATGCGCGGCGGCGGTGAGTGCGGCGTGGTCGCCGAGCGGGTGGCCGGTCCAGGCTTCCAGTTCGTGGCGGTTCGGCTTCACCGCATACGGCATTGCCGCGGGAGCGGCAGCGAGTGCGGCCACCAGCGGCGCACCGCTGGTGTCGAGCAGGACGCGTGCGCCCGCCGCGCTGGCCTGCGCCTGCAACTGCGCCCAGCTGTCCTCGGGCAGGCCGGCCGGCAGGCTGCCGGAGAGCACCACCGGCAAGCCGGCGCGCAGCAGCGGGGCCAGATGGTCGGCCACGCCTTGCAGATGCGCCTGGCCCAGTTGCAGGCCGGGCAGATTGATGTCGGTGGTCTCATTGACCTGCGCTTCGACCAACTTGAGGTTGGTACGGGTGTCGCCGGCCACGCGTTGGCAGTGATCGGTAATGCCGCGCTCGCGAAACAGCGCTTCGAACACCCCTGCGTTACCGACGCCAAGCACGCCGAGCGCGGCGACCTGGCTGCCCCAGTCGGCCAGACAGGCGGCCACGTTGATGCCCTTGCCGCCGGCATCGTTGCGCACGCTGCTGGCGCGGTGCACCGCGCCTGGCTGCAGGCTGTCGAGCTGGATGGTCTGATCGATCGCCGGATTCAGCGTGACCGTGATGGCGTGCAGGCTCATGCCTGGCCCTCGCGTTTGACTTCAAGCGCGCGCACCTGCTCTGCGGTCTCACAGTCCAGCGCCTGCTCGGCCAGCTGCTGCAAGGTGCTCAACGCCGTGCCGCGCAGGCGCGCCTTGACCGCCGGAATGTCGTTGGGCGTCATCGACAATTCCTGCACGCCCAGCCCGGCCAGCAGGCTGGCGCCGAACGGGTCGCCGGCCAGGCCGCCGCACACCCCGACCCAGCGGTCGTGCTTGCGCGCGCCGTCAATCGTGCTGCGGATCATGCGCAGCACCGCCGGATGCAGGCTGTCGGCTTCGGCGGCCAGTTCCGGGTTCTGGCGGTCGATTGCCAGCACGTACTGCGTCAAATCGTTGGTGCCGATCGAGAAGAAATCCGCGTGCCGCGCCAGCACATCGGCCTGTGCGGCGGCGGCGGGCACTTCGATCATGATGCCGATCGGCAGCTCCGGCGCGTCGAGTTCGGCGCGGATGCGTGCGCAGATTTCGCGCAAGGCAATCAGCTCCGGCACCGAGGTGATCATCGGGAACATGATCGACAGCCGTGCCCCGTCTTTGGCGGCGCGGTACAGCGCACGCAGTTGCGGTTCGAGCAGGTCGGGGCGGCGCAGCAGCAGGCGCGCGCCGCGCACGCCCAGGAACGGGTTTTCTTCGTGCGGCAGCTCCAGATGCGCCACTTGTTTGTCGCCGCCGATGTCCAGCGCCCGCACGATCAGCGGGCGGCCGTCCAGGGCCTGTGCCATGGCCAGGTAGGTCTGGTACTGCTCGTCCTCGGTGGGCGTGCTGCCGCGCTCCAGGAACAGGAATTCGGTGCGCATCAGGCCCACGCCTTCGGCGCCCTGGGTCAAGGCCATGGCGACCTGCTCAGGCAGGTTGACGTTGGCGCCGATGTCGATGTGGTGGCCGTCGGTGGTTTCGGCGGGCAGGGCGCGCTGGGCGGCTTCGCGCTCGCGGATGGCCTGCTGCTCGGCGATATGCGTACGCGCCGCGTCCAGATCCTGTTCGGACGGGTTGATGTACAGCCGCCCGCTGCTGCCGTCGATGATGGCGGTCACGCCGTTTTCGATATCCAGCAACTGGCCGCCGGCGGCCACCAGCGCCGGCAGGCCCAGGGTGCGCGAGAGGATGGCGGTGTGTGAGGTCGGCCCGCCCTGGGCGGTGGCCAGGCCAAGCACGCGATCGGTGTCCAGGTTGGCGGTGTCCGACGGCGACAGGTCGCCGGCCAGCAGGATGCAGGGTTGCTCGGGCAGGTCGGTGAGGCCGGCGCCGGCCGCTGCCGGGTCGAGTTGGGCCAGCACGCGGCGGCCCACGTCGCGCAGGTCGGCGGCACGGCCGGCCAGCACTGGGTTGCCCAGTGCGGCCAGGCCGGAGGCGATCTGTTCCACCGCCTGGTGCCACGACCACGCCACGCCGTGGCCTTCGACCATCAGCTGGCAGGTGCGGGTGATCAGGTCGGTGTCGTTGAGCAGCTCGGCCTGGGCCTTGAAGATCGCCGCGTCCGAGGCACCCAGGCGGCGCTGGGTGTCGTCCTGGATGGCGGCCAGCTGCTGGCGGGTGCGGGTGAGGGCGTCATGCAGCAGCGCGCCGCCATCGCCCAGGCCGATCGGCTGGTCGGCCACCTCGGTCTGCGCCGCACGCAGGCGGTGCACGATGCCGATCGCCACGCCCGGGCTGGCACCGATGCCGACGATGGCCGGCTGTGCCTGCGGCGGGGTCCAGCCGATGACCGGTGCGGCGCGGCGTTGCGCGGCACGTTCGGCATCGGCCTTTTCCTGCGCGGTCAGGCTGTCCATCACCGCGCGCAGGCGCTTGAGCAGGGCGGGGGCATCGCTGCCTTCGGCCGAGACGGTGATGCTGTCGCCGGCGCGCAGGCCCAGTTGCAGCAGGCCGACCAGGCTCTTGGCATCGGCGGCCTGGTCGCCGGCGCGGACCTGGGCGCGGGCCGAAAAGCCGCGCGCGGTCTCGGCCCAACGGGTCGCCGGGCGAGCATGCAGGCCGCTGGGGTAGGCGATGGTCCATTCGAACCGTTCGGCCAGGTCGGTGGCCGGGGCGGCGCTGGTGTCGGGTGCGCGGTCGCCGGTCAGCGCGGCTACGATCACGGCCGGGTCGTCGGTGGTGAACAGCGCTTCCAGCTGGGCCGGATCCTGGATCAGGCGGGTCAGCCGGCGCAGCAGGGTGATGTGGGTGTCGGACTGGGCGGCAATTCCCACCACCAGGCGGGTGGTCTGGCCGGGGTTCCATTCCACGCCCTCGGGCAGCTGCAGCACCGCGATGCCGTCGCGGCGCACCAGGTGCCGGTCTTCGCCCACGCCGTGCGGAATCGCCAGGCCGTGGCCTAGGAAAGTATTCGCCAGGCCTTCGCGCCGCCGCATGCTGGCGTCGTAGCCCGGCGCCACGCATCCGGCTGCCACCAGCAGCTGGGCGGCCTGGGCAATGGCGTCGTCCTTGTCGCGGGCAGTGGCGCGCAGGCGCACCAGGTCGGGGGTGACGGGGGCAATCGACGGAGAGGACAAGGCGGGCTCCGGGGGTGGGGGACGGCTGGGAAGTATAGTGGGAACGTTCCCACGGTCCAGGTCAATGTGCGGTGCACAAAAACCCTGTAGCGCTTTCGGGTTAGCATCGGAATCGCAGGGCGCCTGGGTCCAGGTGCGCAATATGGAGCGGGAACGGTCCCAGTGAGTATCAGCATCAATGACGTGGCCCGCGTGGCCGGGGTGTCCAAGTCCACGGTGTCGCGCGCCTTGGGCACCGGCCCGGTGAGCGAGGAGGTGCGCGCCAAGGTGGAAGCTGCGGTGCGCCAGACCGGCTATCGCCCCAACCTGATGGCTCGGCGATTGCGATCCCAGCACTCCGGCATCCTCGGGGTGATCGTGGCCGACATCCGCAACCCGTACTTCACCGCGCTGATCCGTGCTGTGGAAGAGGTCGCTTACAAGGCCGGTATGCGCGTGACCCTGTGCAATACCGATGAAGATCCCGAGCGCGAGGCGCTGTATCTGGAGCTGATGCAGGAAGAACGCATCACCGGGCTGATCTTCGCGCCCACCCGGGTCACGGTGGGGCGCATGCACGAGCTGGTACTGGATTACCCCACCGTGCTGGTGGACCGCGCCGGTCCCGGCAGCCGCTACGACAGCGTGGTGCTGGACAACGCCGCGGCCATGGCCGAACTGGTGGCGCATCTGCAAGCGCAGGGCTACCGCCGCATCGGCGGGTTGTTCGGCAGCACCAGCACCACCGCGGCCGAGCGCCGCGACGGCTACCTGGCCGCCATGCATGCCCAGGGTCTGGCACCGGACTACCGCGAAGTGGCGCCCACCGCCGAGGCCGCGATTGCCGAACTGGAGCAGTGGTTGGCCGCCGCCGACCGCCCCGAGGCCATCGTCACCAGTAACAGCCTGCTGCTGATGGGCGCATTGAAGGCCGCCCGTACCGCCGGCCTGCGGCTGCCGCAGGACCTGGCGCTGGCGGGATTTGATAACGAGCGCTGGACCGATCTGGTCGAACCCGGCATCACCGTGGTCGAACAGCCGGTGGAGGACATGGGCCGCGCGGCGATGTCGCTGCTGCTCGAACGCCTGGCCAGCCCGCAGCTGCCGATCCGCCGCATGGTGATGACCGGCCGCTGCGTGGTGCGCGGCTCCACCGGCGCCCGCAGGCCGGGTATCTAACTGTCCCCAAGTAGCGCCAGCGCCGGCCAAAAATCCTGGCTCGTCGCGCGTGCGGTGCCCTCACCGCTCGCGGGACACGCCGTGAACCCGTCCCTGGGGGCTCGGTGGCGGCATCCATGCCGCCACACGGTCCCGCAAGCGGCGAGGGCACCGCACCAGGCAGTTGGCTGGTGACGTTATTTGAAGAACGAAGACACTGCAGCAGACGGTTAACGGTGCTCTGTTGAAAAACTCCGCACACCGACATTCCGACTGGTCCTTGCCCGCCTACCATCGCGGGACCTGACGCGGCATGGATGCCGCGTCAGAGCTTACAGGGAGGTACTGCAGCGTCTCCCGCGATGGTAGGCGGGCAAGGGCCCTGCACCGACGCCGCAGACCAGCTGCTCTACAACTGATCTCTCCGCACTGTCGAATCACTTCGATACGCTGAGGCGGTAGAGCTCCATCGCGCCCAAGGGCGCTCCTATGGGGCATCGCGTTTCGTCGCTGCAGCACACAAAAAAAGCCCCGGCATTGCCGGGGCTTTTTGGTTTACAGCGAACGCCTGACTCAACGATCCGGGCGATGCGTGCCGCTGTCGTTCTGCACGGCCAGGTATTCCTTGGACGGCTCGTCGAGCTTGTCGCCGAGCATGCGGCGCACCACCACGAAGAACAGCGGGATGAAGATCACGCCGAGCACGGTGGCGAACACCATGCCGCCGATCACGCCGGTACCGATGGAGTGACGCGAGTTGGCGCCGGCGCCGGTGGAGATCGCCAGCGGCAACACACCCAGGATGAACGCGAACGAGGTCATCAGGATCGGGCGGAAACGCAGATGCGCCGCTTCCAGCGTTGCCTCGCGCAGCGTCTTGCCGGCCGCGCGCTGCTCGACTGCGAACTCCACGATCAGGATCGCGTTCTTCGCCGCCAGGCCGATCACCGTGATCATGCCGATCTTGAAGTACAGATCGTTCGGCAGGCCACGCAGCATCGAGAAGGTGATCGCACCCAGCACGCCGATCGGCACCACCAACAGCACGGCCACCGGAATCGACCAGCTTTCGTACAGTGCCGCCAGGCAGAGGAACACCACCACCACCGACAACGCGAGCAGCAGCGTTGCGGCGTTACCGGCAATGATTTCCTGGTACGACATGCCGCTCCAGTCGAAGCCGAAGCCCGGCGGCAGATCGTTGTTGACGATCTCCTCCATCGCCTGCATCGCCTGGCCGGAGCTGCCGCCCGGGGCCGGGTTACCGACGATGTTCACCGCCGAATAGCCGTTGTAGCGGTTCAACGCCGGCGAGGCGTAGGTCCACTCGGCCTTGACCACATTGCTCAGCGGGATCATCCCCGGCTGACCATCTGCACCGGTCGCCGTGCTGCTGGGGGTGAAGAAGTTACGCAGCGACTCGGGGCCGGTGCGGAACTGGTCGTCGGCACGGATGTTGACGCGCTTGATGCGGCCTTCGGAGAAGTAGTCGTTGACGTACACCGGGGCCAGCATCAGCTGGATCGAGCTGTAGATGTCGCTGACTTCCAGACCCATCGACTGCGCCTGCACGCGGTCCACATGCAACTGCAGCTGCGGCGAGTTTTCCAGGCCGTTCGGGCGCACGCCCACCACGGTGTCCTGCTTCTGCGCCGCCTTGCCGAGCACGATGTTGCGGGCCTGGGTCAGCGCCTCCTGGCCCGCACCGGAACGGTCCTGCAGCCACATGTCGAAGCCGCCGAACTGGCCAAGACCCTGCACGGTAGGCAGGTTGACCACGAAGATCTGCGCGCCCTTGATGCCATAGAAGGCACCGTTGAGTTGCTGGATCAACTGCTCGGCGGTGACGTCACGCTCTTCCCACGGCTTGAGCCGGATGAAGCCCATGCCGACGTTTTCGCCCGAGCCCAGGAAGCTGAAGCCGGCAATCTGCAGCATGCCTTCCACGGCCGGCTGCTTTTCCAGCACCGCACGCATCTGCGCGAAGGCCTCGTTGGTGCGGATCTTGGTGGCACCCGGCGGCAGCTGCACGATGGCCACGGCAAAGCCCTGGTCTTCTTCCGGCAGGAAGCTGCCCGGCATGCGCGTAAACAGGAAGCCGCACAGCACCACCAGCACCACGAACACCACCATCCAGGCCGGCGAACGCTTGAGCGTGTTGCCGACGACACCGACATAGCGATGCGCCAGCTTGTCGTAGTACTTGTCGAAGGTGCGGTAGATCCAGTTCTTCTTGTCCGAATGGGTGGACTTCAGGAACGCCGCGCACAGGGCCGGGGTGAAGCTCAGCGCCAGGAACGCGGAGAACGCCATCGCCATCGCGATGGTCAGTGCGAACTGCTTGTAGATCGCGCCCGAGGCGCCCGGCTGCATGGCCGAGGGAATGAACACCGCCGCCAGTACCACGGTGATGGCCACCACCGCGCCGGTGATCTGGGTCATCGCCTTCTGGGTGGCCGCCTTCGGCTCCAGGTGCTCCTCGCTCATGATGCGTTCGACGTTCTCGATCACCACGATCGCGTCGTCCACCACGATGCCGATCGCCAGCACCATCGCAAACAGCGTCAGCTGGTTGATGGTGAAACCGATCACGTACATGCCGAAGAACGTGCCCAGCAGCGCCACCGGGATCACCAGGGTCGGGATGACCGTGGCGCGGAAGTTCTGCAGGAACAGCAGCATCACCAGGAACACCAGCACGATGGCTTCCACCAGCGTGTGCACCACTTCTTCGATGGAGATACGCACGAAGGTGGTGGACTCGTACGGCGCAAACCAGGTCACGCCCTGCGGGAAGGTGGGCTGCAGCTCGTCGAGCTTGGCACCGACCGCCTCGGAGACGTTCAGCGCATTGGCGCCCGGCAGCAACTGGATACCAAAGGCACCGGTCGGCTTGCCGTTGTACTGGGTGTCGAAGCCGTAGTTGCTCGGGCCCACCGTGACGCGTGCAACGTCTTTAAGCCGCACCGTGGCACCGTTGTTATCGGTACGCAGGATGATGTTTTCGAACTCCTGCGGCGAGCTGAAACGGCCTTCGGCCGAGACGGTCGCGGTGAAGCTGATGCCCTGCGGGGTGGGGTCGGCACCGACCGAACCGGCCGCGAACTGCACGTTCTGGTTACGCACCGCGGTCAGCACCTGGGTGGCCGACAGGTTGTAGCCCTGCAGCTTCTCCGGGTTCAACCAGATGTTCATGGCGTACTCGGCGCCGAACTGGTTGGTGCTGCCCACGCCGGGCACACGCGAGATCTGCTCGAGCACGCGCGAACCGACGATGTCGTTGAGCGCATCGCGGTCGATCGACGGGTTGTCCGAGCGCAGCGCGGCCACCATCAGGAAGCCGGCGTTGGCCTTGGCCACCACCACACCCTGTTGGGTCACTTCCGAAGGCAAGCGCGGCGTGGCCAGCGACACCTTGTTCTGCACCTGCACCTGCGCGATATCCGCGTCGGTGCCGGTTTCGAAGGTCAGCGTGATGGTCACGCGGCCGTTGGAGGCCGACGAGGAGTTGAAGTACAGCAGGTGGTCGATACCGGTGAGCTGCTGTTCGATGACCTGCGTCACCGCCTTTTCGGCGGTATCGGCGCTGGCACCGGGGAAGTTGGCGGTGACGGTGACCTGCGGCGGGGCGATCGTGGGGTACGATTCGATACCCAGATTCAGGATCGAGATCACGCCCGCGAGCGAGATCAGGATCGCCACCACCCAGGCAAAGACCGGGTGTTCGATAAAAAACTTAGGCATGGCGGGGTTCCGTCACTGCTGCTTGGACTGGGAATCGGACGGCTGGGCCGCGTCATCGGACTTGGGCTGTTCGCCAGCCGCCGGAGCGGCAGCGTCGGCCTTGCCGGCACCGGCCGGTGCGCCCTGGCCGTTGCCGGACTGACCCGCGGCCGGGGCTGCACCCGGCGCACCGGGCTGGCCGCCCTGCGCGGGCTTGTTCGGATCCCACGGCACGCCCTTGGCGGGCTGGCCTTCCTTCGCCTTCTGCACGCCGTCGACGATGACCTGGTCGCCCTGCGCGACGCCGGCGGTGACGATCCATTGGCCCTTCTGCTGGCCGTCGACGGTGAGGTTCTTGCGGACCACCTTGCCGTCCTTGCCCAGCACCAGCGCGTAGGCGCCGGTGGCATCGCGCTGCAGCGCCTGCTGCGGCACCAGATAGGCATTGTTGCGCTGGCCCAGGCTGGCCTTGAAGGTCACGAACGCGCCCGGCAGCAGCGCCATTTCCGGGTTCGGCAGGGTGGCGCGCAGCGACACCGCACCGGTGCTCGGGTCCACCGTCACCGCGGACACGTCCAGCGTGCCGGGGTGCGGGTACTGCGTGCCGTTGCCCAGTTCCACGTTGATGGTGGACTTGCCGTCGCCGCTGAGCTGGACGTTGCCGCTGCTCTGCGCCTGACGCAGTGCCGCCAGTTCTTCGCTGCTCATGGCGAAGTTCACGTACAGCGGGTCGATCTGGTCGACCGTGGTCAGCAAGGTGGCTTCACCCGACCCGACCAGCGCGCCTTCGGTGACGCGCTGAATGCCGGCGCGGCCGGTGATCGGCGAGGTCACGCTGGCGAAGCTGAGCTGGATGCGGGCGGACTCGACCACTCCGCGCGCCTGCTGCACGCTGGCGCCGGACGAACGCTCGGTGGCTTCGGCGGTGTCGATGTCGGCGCGCGAGACGTACTGCTGCGGCGCCAGGCTGCGCGCGCGCTGCGCGGCGATCTTAGCGTTGGCATAGGTTGCCTCGGCGGCAGCCAGCTGGCCCTGTGCCTGCAGCAGCGTTGCGCGCAGCGGCATCGGGTCGATCTCGAACAGCGGCTGGCCTTCCTTGACGTCGGTGCCTTCGGTGTACAGGCGCTTGAGCAGCACCCCGTCCACACGGGCACGCACGTCGGCCGAGCGGAACGCCGAGAGGCGACCCACCAGGTCACGTTCCAGCGGCAGCGTCTGCGGTTTCATTTCCAGCACCGACACTTCCGGCGGCGGCGGAGCCTGCTGTTGTTCGGGCTTGCTGCAGGCAGCGAGCGCCACGGTGATGGCACAGGCCAGGCCGAAGGTGCGGAGCGGGGCAATCATGAGGAGGAACTCCGTTAGGGTCTTGAAGTGAGAAAGGAACGCGCGGGCGTCCGGGGCGGCGTGACCACCGCGGCGAACGCACGCATAAACGTGTCGATAGCGAACTGTGCCCACTGCTGCCTGGCGGGCAGGCCGGCGCGGTGTGGCACCTGAAAGCGCTGACGGTCAAAATCCAGGCCAACAATCATGCTGAGCAGCAGCTCGGCCATGAAGTGCGGATCGTCATGCCGCAGCTGACCGGCGTCGATCGCTTGTGCAAACCGCGACGCAAGTCGTTCCTGCATGCCAACCACGCCTTCATGGAAGATCTGCTGCGACTGGCCGGGGAACCGGTGCGATTCCGCCTCCACCAGACGGCACGTCTGTAGCACATCCGGGCGATTGAGCCGGTCAAGATGGGCCAGTGCGAAGGCCAGCAGGTCTTCATGCAGATCGCCGGTGGCGGTCCCGAGCGGCACCGTGGCCAGCTGCACGTGTTCCTGCAGCACGTCGCGCAGCAGGTTTTCCTTGCAGCCGTAGTGGCTGTAGAGGGTCTGCTTGGAACAGCCCGCGCGCTCGGCCACCGCCGTCATGCTTACCCGCATGCCGCGCTCGGCCAGCAGCGCGTGCACGGCAGCGTGGATACGGCGGTCGCAGTCGGAACGCCGGGCAGCACGGGGGGAACGAGGGGTCATGGCGGTAGACTATACCGTCCAGTTTAGTTTTTAAACAGCCTTGACGGCGCCCGTCTGGTCTGCGCAACTTTTCTGCGACCCAGGTCCGCAAGCCTTGCGCCGTCTGGCGCGCGGGCAATCGAGGCCCTCAAGAGGCGGTTGGGCGACGCTTCACTCCTGTAATGCGCCGCCGCCGGCGTTGCTCCAGTTTGCAAAAGCCGTGGCCTGCCTGCGTTTGCGCTATGCAGCAAGGCGTCGTCATCGTGCATCGGTACAATTCAGGTTTTCCACCGAGCATCCCAGCTCTCTCATGAAAGCCAAGAAAGCCGCTTCGAACTCGTCCACGACGTCAGCCAAGCCGGTCGCCGAACGTGCCGTCCCCGTGGTCGCCACTGCTCCGCAGGAGATCACCCTCGAGCCGGTGTTTGCCGCATTGCGCAAGCGCTACCCGGCCGCGCGTCAGTCGGAAGTGCAGCTGTTCGCCGCCGATTTCTACCGCCGCATGGAAGAAGACGAGTTTCCCAACCACCCGCCGGAGCAGTGGGCGGCGCTGGCGGCAGACATGCTGGAGTTTGCGCGTACGCGCAAGGCCGGCACGGTCAATGTGCGGGTGTTCAACCCGACCCTGAAGAGCCACGGCTACGAGTCGCCGCACACGCTGCTGCAGATCGTCAACGACGACATGCCGTTCCTGGTGGACTCGGTGAGCATGACGTTGTCGGAACTGGGGATCGGCGTGCACGTGCTTGGCCACCCGGTGCTGCGCATTGCGCGCGACAAGGGCGGCAAGCTCATCGCGGTGGGCGAGGGCAAGAGCGAATCGCTGATGGTGCTGGAGATCGACCGCCAGCCGGCCGACGAAATGCCCAAGGTGGAGGCGGCCATCCGCAAGGTGCTGGCCGAAGTGCGCGCGATCGTGCATGACTGGGCGGCAATGCGCGAAAAGATGGTGATGCTTGCCGACGACCTGGCCACGCGCCGTTTGCCGATGGACGACATCAGCCGCCACGAAGCGCAGGAATTCCTGCGCTGGGCGGCCTCGGACCACTTCACCTTCTTCGGCTACCGCGAATACCGCGTGGAGAAGCAGGACGGCCAGGAGGTGCTGGCGCCGGTGGAAGAAAGCGGCCTGGGCCTGATGCGCGGGCATGACATTTCGCCGGCACGGCCGGTGACCTCGCTGGCCGCGCATGGCCTGAACACCTCGGCCAAGCTCAAGGACGCGCTGATCCTGACCAAGACCAATGCACGTTCGCGTGTGCATCGGGTGGGCTACATGGATTACATCGGCATCCTGGAATTCGATGCCAAGGGCCGCATCGTCGGCGAGCAGCGCTTCCTGGGCCTGTTCACTTCCAGCGCGTACAACCGCCGCCCGTGGGAAATCCCGCTGGTGCGCCAGCGCTACGAATACGTGATGAGCAAGTCCGGGCTGACCCCGAGCAGCCATAGCGGCAAGGCGCTGCGCCACATCCTGGAAACGCTGCCGCGCGAGGAGTTGTTCCAGTCCAATCAGGACGAGCTGTATCGCACTGCGATCGGCATCCTGGGGCTGCAGGAGCGCGTGCGCAGCCGCATGTTCCTGCGTCGCGACAAGTACAGCCGTTTCATTTCTGCGCTGGTGTACATCCCGCGCGAGCGCTTCAACACCGATGTGCGTCTGCGCATCGAAGCGCTGCTGAAAGATGCGCTGCATGGCGAGTACATCGATTCCAGCGTGGTGCTGGGCGAATCGCCGTTGGCGCAGTTGCACTTGATTGTGCGTGCCAAGAGTGGCGAGGCGCTGGAGTTCGACACCACCGCGCTGGAAGCCCGCCTGGCGCATGTGCTGCGCAACTGGCATGACGCCCTGCGCGAGGCCTTGGTCGCCCGTCATGGCGAAGCGCATGGCCTGCGTATGGCCGCCAATTTCGGCCGCGCGCTGCCGGCCGGTTACATCGAGGATTCGTCGATCGAATCGGCGGTCGCCGACGTCGAACACCTGGCCGCGCTGGATGGCCCTAACGATCTGCATCTGAGCCTGCAGGAAGTGCGCCGCGATAGCGCGGTGCGCCTGGATACTGGCGACGGCCTGCGCCTGAAGCTGTACCGCCAGCTCGACGACATCCCGTTGTCCGACGCGATGCCGATGATGGAAAACATGGGCCTGCGGGTGATCTCCGAGCGCCCGTACCGCTTGCAGGTCAGCGACACGCCGGTCTACATCCAGGACTTCGAGGTTGAATCCACTGCCGGCCACATCGACGCCAACAGCGCCGATGCGGCGTTTGGCGAGGCGTTCGAGCGCATCTGGAATGGCGATGCGGAAAACGACGGCTTCAACCGGCTGATTCTGGCTGCCGGCCTGCATTGGCGCCAGGTAGCTCTGCTGCGCGGCTACTGCAAATACCTGCTGCAGACGGCCACGCCGTTTTCGCAGGCGTATGTCGAGGCCACCTTCACCCGTTACCCGCTGCTGGCCCGCCTGCTGGTGGAATTGTTCGAAGCACGCTTCGACCCGTCCACCGGCGGCGAAACCAAGGCGCAGATCCTTGCCGGACAGGAGCGCCTGCGCGAGCAGTTGTCGGTGCTGGCTGCCGGCGACGAGGTCACGCTGAAGGCACTGGAACCGGTGCTGCAGGCGCGCGGCAGCGACCGCGCCGCGCAGCAGGAAGCCACCCGCGCCACCTTGCTCAAGCTGATGGACCGCGTCTCCAGCCTGGACGAAGACCGCATCCTGCGCAGCTTCATCGACGTGATCGATGCAACGCTGCGCACCAACTATTACCAGACCAGCAAGGATGGCAAGCACGGCCATTGCATCAGCTTCAAGCTGGACTCGTCGCTGGTGCCGGACCTGCCCAAGCCGCGCCCGTACCGCGAGATCTTCGTGTACGGCCCGCGCGTGGAAGGCGTGCACCTGCGCTTTGGCGCGGTGGCGCGTGGCGGCCTGCGTTGGTCGGACCGCCGCGAGGATTTCCGTACCGAGGTGCTGGGCCTGGTCAAGGCGCAGATGGTCAAGAACACCGTCATCGTGCCGGTCGGCGCCAAGGGCGGTTTCTACGTCAAGCGCTCGCCGGTGGGCGGCGATCGCGATGCGGTCCAGGCCGAAGGCATCGCCTGCTACAAGCTGTTTATCCAGAGCCTGCTGGACATTACCGACAACATTGTCGGCGGCAAGATCGTGCCGCCGCCGCAGGTGGTGCGTCATGACCAGGACGACCCGTACCTGGTGGTGGCGGCCGACAAGGGCACGGCCACCTTCTCCGACATCGCCAATGGCCTCGCGCTGGACCACGGCTTCTGGATGGGTGATGCATTCGCCTCCGGTGGCTCGGTCGGTTACGACCACAAGGGCATGGGCATCACCGCGCGCGGTGCGTGGGAGTCGGTCAAGCGCCACTTCCGTGCACTGGGACGCGATTGCCAGAGCCAGGATTTCAGCGTGGTCGGCATCGGCGACATGTCTGGCGACGTGTTCGGCAACGGCATGCTGTTGTCGCGCCACATCCGCCTGCTGGCGGCGTTCGATCACCGGCATATTTTCCTGGACCCGAACCCGGATGCGGCGGCGTCCTTCGCCGAACGTGAGCGGCTGTTCGCGTTGCCGCGTTCCAGCTGGGCCGATTACGACGCCAAGCTGATCAGCGCCGGTGGCGGCATCTACCCGCGCACGCTCAAGTCGATCGAACTCAGCGCACCGGTGCGCGAGGCGCTGGGGCTGGACGCCAGCGTCAAGCAGCTGTCGCCGAATGAGCTGATGAACGCCATCCTCAAGGCGCCGGTGGACCTGTTCTGGAACGGCGGCATCGGCACCTACGTCAAGGCGGCCAGCGAGTCGCACGGCGACGTCGGCGACCGCGCCAACAACGGCCTGCGCGTCAATGGTGGCGAGCTGCGCTGCAAGGTGGTTGGCGAGGGCGGTAATTTGGGCTTGACCCAGCTTGGCCGCATCGAGGCTGCGCAGACCGGCGTGTTGCTCAACACCGACTTCATCGACAACTCGGCCGGCGTGGACACCTCCGATCACGAGGTGAACATCAAGATCCTGCTCAACGATGTGGTGCAGGCCAAGAAGCTCACCTACGACGCGCGCAACAAGCTGCTCGCGTCGATGACCAACGAAGTGGCCGACCTGGTGCTGTGGGACAACTACCGCCAGAACCAGGCCATCAGCCTGATGGAGCGGATGAGCGTCAAGCGCCTGGGTTCCAAGCAGCATTTCATTCGCACGCTGGAGCTGCAGGGCCTGCTGGATCGGCAGATCGAATACCTGCCCTCCGATGCCGAGCTGTCTGCACGCAAGGCACGCGGGCAGGGCATGACCCGGCCGGAGTTGTCGGTGCTGCTGTCGTACTCCAAGCTGGTGGCGTTCCAGCAGTTGCTGGAATCGGACATCCCCGAAGACCCGTACCTGTCCAAGGAGCTGCAGCGGTATTTCCCGCAGCCGCTGCAGAAGAAGTACGCCGATGCGATGGAGCGCCACCGCCTCAAGCGCGAGATCATCGCCACCGCGGTGACCAACACCACCATCAATCGCATGGGCGCCACCTTCCTGATGCGCATGCAGGAAGACACCGGCCGCAGCATTGCCGAGGTGGCCAAGGCCTACACCATCAGCCGCGAAACGCTGGATGCGCGCGCGCTGTGGACGCAGATCGACGCGCTGGACGGCAAGGTGCCCGAATCGGTACAGATCGACGCGCTGGAAGTGATCTGGCGCCTGCAGCGCTCGTTCGTGCGCTGGCTACTGTCGCGCCCGGGCCAGATGCCTGGGATTACTGCGGCGGTGGAGCGCTACCACGGCCCGTTCAATGACATCCGCGTGGCGTCCGGCGTGCTGCCGGATGCGCAGCGCCCGGTGTACGAAGCCAGCGTGCAGGAATGGCAGGAGAAAGGGCTCACGCCCGAGCTGGCGCAACAGCTGTGCGAGTTGCGTTACCTGGAACCGGCCTTCGACATCATCGAACTGGCGCGCACGCGCAAGCTCAAGCCGGTGGAAGTCTCCAAGGTGCATTTCCGTCTTGGCGAAGCGCTGCGTCTGCCGTGGCTGTTCGAGCAGATCGACGCGCTGGAGGTCAACGGCCGTTGGCACGCGGTGGCACGTGGCGTGCTGCGCGACGAACTGGCCGCGCACCAGCGCACGCTGGCCGGTCAGGTGTTGTCGATGCCCGGCGCCAGTGCCGAGGACAAGGTGGCCAACTGGCTGGCACGCGATGACTCCAGCCTGCGTTTCACCCTGGCGATGCTGAGCGATGTGGCCGAGCAGAAAACGCTCGACTACCCGACCGTGTCGGTGGCCGTGCAACGTCTGGGCCAGCTGGCTGCGCACGGCGTGTAATTGTAGGTGTGGCATGACGGCGGAGTTGCGACTTCGCCGTCATGCGTCTGGTGGGCGGCAGCGTTGCGCGTGGTGGCCGGGTGCTTTCGGCCTTTCAGGTGTGCCGGTGTGCTGCATTGATTTAGCTTGACTACGCCTGGCAGGAACAACGGCGGTGGTGACGTGTTACTGCACCCAGGACGCAACGTCTGCGTGCTCCGCGTCGCCTGACGCTCTGATTTGAAAAGCGCTCGCATGCAGTTGCGGGCGCTTTTTTTTGCGCGGCATCCGTGTCACGCAACGCATGACGATGCGCAGAAAACGCATTGTTCAAACCCGCAACGATTCCTGCTTTAGCAGGGTGAATCGCTTGCGCCAGTCGCGCGGGCTGGTCTGGAACGCCTGGTTGAAGCGCTGCCGGAACGACACTGCGGTTTTGTAACCGGATCGTTCGGCCACCTGCTCGATCGACAGCGCGGTGGATTCGAGCAGATCCTTGGCACGCCGCAAGCGTTCGGCGCCCAGCCATTCGCCCACGGTCATGCCGGTGGCCTGGTGGAAGCGGCGGGTGAACGAGCGCCGGCTCATCGCCACACGCTCGGCCAGTGCATCCAGCGAATGATCCTGCTGCAGATCCGCGCGCATGAAGTCCAGCAGTCGGCTCAGGGCCGCATCCTGTGGCGAGGCGGGCACGGGCTGATCGATGTACTGCGCCTGGCCACCATCGCGATGCGGCGACAGCACCATCATGCGTGCGATCGCATTGGCCTGGCGCGCGCCACACAGCTTGCGGACCAGATACATGCAGCAATCCAGCGCCGCACCGGTTCCGGCCGAGGTCACGATGCGCTGCTCATCGACGTAAAGCGCATTCATGTCCAGCCGAACGCGCGGAAAGCGGTGGTGGAAATCGGCCTCGGCATGCCAATGCGTCGAAGCCAGTTTTCCATCCAGCAGGCCCGCATAAGCCAGCGCATAGGCACCGTAGCAAAGGCCCACCACGTGCGCGCCGCGCTGATTCGCCGCGACCAGCGCGTCGCGCAGTGCGGCGCTGGGAGCACGGTCCAGATCGGCCCAGCCGGGAACGATGAGCACCTCCGCCTCATCCAGCAGGCTCAGGTCGCCATCCGGCGTGACGCGCACCTGGCCTCCGGCCAGCGCGACGCGCATGTCTTCGGCGGCGATGCGCAGCGTAAACAGCGGGCAATCGTCCGGCTGCAGGTCGAAGATCATCATCGGCACCGACAGATGAAAGGGACTGATGCCCGCTGGCGCCACCACCACGACCGAGAGCGGCGCAGGGTTAGGGGGGACTGAACGTTGCGTGCGCATGGCCCGATCTCATCGATGTTGGTCTCGCAGGCCAGTATCGGTGCCGGGATGTCGCCGTCAAGCTGTGGCGGTGGATTTCGGAAGCGACATCAACCGCTGCTTGCTGCTTTAGTGCCGCTGCGCGTCACTGAGATCCCGTTGCGCCGCTGCACACCGGCGTGTGGCTGGCCACACCCGGTAACCCCCTGACATTCGAGGAGCAACACATGAGCACTGCATTGATCGTGGTGGATATCCAGAACGATTACTTCCCCGGTGGCCGTTTCCCGCTCGAGAACAGCGAGCAGGCATTGGCCAGCGCCCTGGAGCACATTGCGCAGGCCAAGCAGGCCGGCCACGTGGTGATCGGCATCCGGCACACCGCACCGGGCGATGGCCCGTTCCTTGCCGATGGCAGCGTGGGCGCCGAGTTTCATCCGGCGATTGCCGCGGCGCTCGAAGGCTGCACGGTGATCGAGAAGCATCAGGCCGATAGCTTCCTGGGCACCTCGCTCGGACAGACGCTTGCCGGTGCGAATGTCGCAGCGATTCAGCTAGCCGGCATGATGACGCAGCATTGCATCACCCATACCGCGCTGTCGCCGGACGCCGCTGGCTTTGAAGTGGCGATCATCGCTGCGGCCTGCGCTGCGCCAACGGCGGTGATCAGCGACGTTGCGCTGTCCGGCCTGGCGGGGCGTTGCACGGTGCTGTGATCTGGGGTGCTGGTTGCTGCGGCCTGCAGGCGCGCAACCACCGCAGCGTCGCGCGCCTGATCAGCCATCACGCGATGACAGGCGCGCGCTCAGCCAAGTGCAGTGCGTTCGCCACGGCGACGCAGGCTCAGGCGCGGTGCCCGCTCATTTCCTGCCCGGCATGCTTGTCGAAGCGCACGTGCCACCACGTGGCGCTGAGCGAGATCAGGCTGACCACGCAGAACGCCAGCGAAAAATCGCGTTGCTGCGGCTGCAGATGATCGCCCGCCAGCATCGCCAACTTGAGGATCATCGCGCCGGCGCACACACCGACCGACAGCATCAATTGCTGCAGCGTGGTGTACAGGCTGCTGGCGCGGCTCATGCGCGCGGCCGGCACGTTTTCGTAGGCGATGGTGTTGTAGGCGGCAAACTGGAACGACATGAACGCCCCGCAGCACAGCAGCAACCCGAACATCAGCGCCGGCGGCCAGTCTGGCCGGAACAGCGCGCACACCATGTAGCCCAGGCTGGCCAGCACGCCGTTGCCGATCAGGCTGTTGCGGTATCCGAAGCGGCGCAGCAATTGCGGGGTGATGCTGCGCATCAGCAGCGCGCCCAGCGCGGTGGCCAGGATCAGGCGGCCGCTGTGCGCGGCGCTGAAACCGAAGCTGATCTGGAACAGCAGCGGCAGCAGGAACGGATGCGCGCCCTGGGTAATGCGCATCAGCGCGCCACCGATCACCGACAGCCGGAACGAGTCGATCCGCAGCAGGCTCAGATCCAGCAACGGCGCCGGATGCTGGCGCGCATGCCACAGATAGCCCAGCGCCGCGGCACCACCGATGGCCAGCAGCCAGCTGGCGCGCGGGATGCCATCTTCCTGGCTGACCATTTCCAGCCCGAACAGCAGGCAGCCCAGGGCGGTGCCGCACAGCACGAAGCCGCGCAGATCGAAGCGCGCGGGCGCCGATTCGCTGGGAATATCGGGAATGAAGCGCCGCACCAGCAAAAAGCCGGCGATGCCGATTGGCACATTGATGTAGAAGATCCAGCGCCAGTCCAGGTAGGACACGAAGAACCCGCCCAGCGGCGGCCCCAGCATCGGGCCGATGAAGGCCGGCACCAGCGTCCAGGCCATCGCCGACACCAGATGGCGGCGCTCCACGGTGCGCAGCAGGATCAACCGCCCGAGCGGGGCCATCATCGCGCCGCCGGCGCCCTGCAGCACCCGCGCGGCCACCATCGTCGGCAGGCTGTCGGCCAGCGAGCACAGGATGGAGCCGCCGATGAACACCCAGATGGAGGCACTGAACACGCGACGCAGCCCAAAGCGGTCGGCGATCGCGCCGCTGGCCGGGATCAGCACCGCCAGCGCCAGCAGGTAGCTGGTCATGGCGATGCTCATCGCCGGCGCGGCCACGCCGAAGTCGCGCGCCAGGGTCGGCAGTGCCGTCGCCAGCACGGTCGCATCCATCTGCTCCATGAAAATGGCGCAGGCCAGGATCAGCGAGATGATGCGGTAATCGGGATAACGCGGCGCCGGCGCTGCGCCGGCCTCGGACACGCTGGAGGACATCGGAGTCTCGGTTGCGGGGCCGCTGCAACAGCACGGTGCGACAGCTGGAGCGGCCCGCGTCGCACGGTGTTGTGCGGCGCAACATGGGCATTGTCCGCCTGCCGGCCAGATGGTTCAAGCACGCAGCGGGCAACACTGCGTGCGCAACGTGGCGGTTTGCAAGCGCCTGCTCGACTAGGCGAGACCGTTGGCCAGCGATCGCCCGAGCTCTCGCCATCTCGCATGACAGACACACCGCCTGGCAAATCCGAGCGCGCGCTACAGCACCAAAATCAAAAACGCCCCCAGTGCCCCTCCATTCCCGATTCCCAACTCCCGATTCCCAGCTCTCAACGCTCCCGATCCCAGGCGTCCTTGATCTGCAGCATCTGCGGCAGGGCATCGCGAAACGCGCGCACCAGGCGCGGCTCCAGTTGCTTCCCGGCCATGCTGTCGAGCTTGCGCATGGCATCTTCCACCGCCCACGGCGCTTTGTAGGCGCGGCGCCCGCACAGTGCATCGAACACATCGGCCACCGCCACGATGCGGGCGGCTTCGGGGATGGCATCGCCCGCCACGCCCAGCGGATAACCGCTGCCGTCCCAGCATTCGTGGTGGTGCAGGGCGATATCGGCAGCCAGCTGGAACAGCGGCCCGCGGCCGTGCCGCAGCAGGTCGTGGCCCACCTGGGGATGCTGGCGCACCACCTCGCGCTCGTGCTCGTCCAGGGTATCGGGCTTGTGCAGGATGCTGCCGGGCACGACGATCTTGCCGGCGTCATGCAGCGGCGCGGCATCTTCCAGCAGCTGTGCCTGCGCGGGTGGCCAGCCGACTTTCTCCGCTAGCAGGCGCGCATAGGCAGCCATGCGCCAGATATGCGCGCCGGTGTCCGCGTCCTGGCCCTGGCCGGCGGTGCCCAGCAGATGGATGGCGTCGCGGTATTGCTGCGCCAGGCGCGCATTTTCGGCCAGGGTCAGATGCGTGGCGATGCGCGCCTTGAGCAAGGCGGCGGAGTAGGGCCGGCTCACGTAATCGGCGGCGCCTGCCTCCAGGCCGGTGCGCTCGTCGTGCTCGGTACTGCGCGAGGTCACAAACAGGATCGGGATGGCGGTGCTGTCCGGGTCCTGCTTGAGTGTGCGCGCTACCGCGTAGCCATCCATGTCCGGCAGTTCCACGTCCAGCAGGATCAGCGCCGGCGCATGCCGGGCCACCGCATCCAGTGCTTCACCGCCGGATTTGGCAAATACCAGTGGATAGTCGTCGCGCAGCAATTGGCGCAGGGTGGCCAGATTGCTGGATTCATCGTCGACACAGAGCAGGGGACGGGCTGGCATGCGGAATCCTTGCGAACCGGTACGGGGACACGGTCAGCGTGGGTGGTTGGCTTGCCAATCGCGCAGGGTGGCTTCGGCGCGGCGGAAATCGAAGTCGTCCACGGCGCGCTGCAGGTCTTCCTGCAACGGCGGTGGCAGACGCGGGGCACAGATCAGCAGCGCGTGGTCGATCTTGTCGGCATCGTCGCTGCGCAGCGCGTTTTCCAGGATCAGCGCGCTGTCGTCGTCCAAAGCGGCACCGGTTTGCCCGGCGTCTTGCGCGCTGGGGCTGGTCTGCAGGAAGGCGTGGATGGCCGCGGTGGTCTGCGCCATGGTGTCCTTGAGCGCGAGCAGCGCGGCGGTCAGGTCGTGGCCCTGTTCCACACGCGATTCCAGATCGCCCGACGCGCCGGCCAGGGCGGGCAGGGCCAGCGAGCCGGCGGCGCCACGCAACTTGTGCGCCAGTGCGCCAATCGCCGGCAGCTCGTTGTTGCGCAGATGCGCGGCGGCGGTCTCGGCCGGGTCGGGGTTGTCGCGCAGCAACTTGAGCAGGTAGCGCTCGTACGGCTCGCGCTCGCGCCACAGGCTTTGCGCGCGTGCGGCATCCAGCAGCAGCGGATCGGTGTGCGCCCACTCCGGGCCCTCGGCCGGCGCGCGTTCGTGTGGCAGCGACGATACCCGCCGGCTGCCGGGCTGCAGGAAGTGCCGGATCGCGGTGACCAGTTCCTCCACGTTGAAGGGCTTGGCGATGAAACCGTTCATGCCTGCTTCCAGGGCTTTTTCCTGCTGCGGGCGGAAGGCACCGGCAGTCAGCGCGATCACCGGCAGGCTGGCCAGCGACGGAATCTGGCGCAGGCGGCGGGTGGCCTCGTAGCCATCCACCACCGGCATCTGCACATCCATCAGCACCAGGTGGAACAGGTCCGGCGCGCGCTTGAGCGTGTTCACCGCCTGCTCGCCGTCGTGGGCCACGGTGACCATGGCGCCTTCGCCTTCTAGGATGCGCTGAGCTACTTCGCAGTTGATCTCGCTGTCGTCCACCAGCAGCAGCTGCGCGCCTTCCAGCCGCCGCGCGACGAAGGTTGGCGTTCTCGGCCGCGCGTTGGGGCGCTCGTCGACCAACTGTTCCACCAGCCGATGCAGCGCGGCGCTGGTCACCGGCTTGGTCATCACTGCGTCCAGGTCCTGCTGCTCGGGGTGTTGCTCCAGCAGCCGGCGTTCGTAGGCGGTGACCATCACGATCACCGGATGCCGGCCGGGTGTGGCGCGGGCACGCACCTGGCGCGCGATCGCCACGCCGTCGATGTCGGGCATGCGCCAGTCCAGCAGGAAGATGTCGTACGGTTCGGTGGCGTCTTCGATCGCCTGCATCGCGGCCTGGCCGCTGGCCACCGCATCCACCCGCCAGCCCAGCTCGGTAGCGATGCGCACCAGATTGTTCAAGGCGGCATCGTGGTCGTCGGCAATCAGCACGCGCGGCATGGACTCGGGCGGCAATAGCGCCGCTTCCTGCTGGGCCTTGGGCGGGTCGGTTCTTTCCAACGTGATCACGAAATAGAACTCGCTGCCACGCCCGGGCACGCTTTCCACTTCCAGCGCGCCGCCCATCAGTTCGATCAAGCGCCGGCTGATGGTGAGGCCCAGCCCGCTTCCGCCGTAGCGGCGGCTGGTGGAGGTATCTGCCTGCAGGAACGGCGAGAAGATCAGGCTCTGCTTTTCCTTGGAAATGCCGATGCCGGTGTCGCGTACCGAGAACAGCAGCTTGATCTTGTTGGGGTCGCCACTGGGGAAGCGGCGCACCGACAACACCACTTCGCCTTGTTCGGTGAACTTGATCGCATTGCCGACCAGGTTGACCAGCACCTGGTTGATGCGCAGCGCATCGCCAAGCAGCCAGCGGCATTCGCGCGGCAACGGCTCGACGATCATCTCCACCGGCTTGGCGCTGAGCGAGGAGCGCATCAGGTCGGCGATGTTGTCGAACAATTGATTGAGATCGAACGGAGCGCGCTCCAGATCGATGCGCCCGGCCTCGATCTTGGAGAAGTCCAGGATGTCGTTGATGATTTCCAGCAGCGACCGTGCGGAGCGGTCGATCTTGGTCACCATGTCCTGCGCGGCGCCCGGCAACTCGCTGCGCTGGAGCAGGTACAGCATGCCCAGGATGGCGTTCATCGGCGTGCGGATTTCATGGCTCATATTGGCCAGAAAATCCGACTTGGACTGGTTGGCGCTTCTGGCCGCGTCCATTGCCAGACGCAGCTGCTTTTCGTGCAGTTTCTGCTCGGTGAGATCCACCGCCACGCCCAGATACCCGATCACCTGGTCGTTGTCGTCGCGCAACGTGCTCAAGGTGAGCAATACAGGCAGGCGACGGCCGTCCTGGCTGACATAGGTCCATTCGCTGGTGTCGCTGCGGCCGAGGCTGGTGAGCGCAGCGACCGCTTCCAGCGTGCCGGCGACCGGCGTGCCGGTCTGTTCGGCCAGCCGCAATGCGCGCTCCTGCAGTTCGTCCGCTTCAATGAACTGGCTGGCCTTGCGCCGGCCGATCACATCGTCGGCGCTGTAGCCAAGCAGTTTTTCTGCGGCTGGATTGAACAGGGTGACAAAGCCGCTGGAATCGGTGGCGATGATGGCGTAACCGGCGTGCGCCAGGATCGCGCGTTGCAGCACCGAGAACTGCACCAGCTCGCTGGTGCGTTCGGCCACCTGATGCTCGAGCGAGGCGTTGAGATCGACAATACGCTGATGCGAGCGCACACGCTCGGAAATGTCGCGGAAGAAATGCGAGTGGCCGCTGACCGCATTGTCGTGCTCGATGATCGGGGCCTTGCTCGCCAGCACGAACACCTGATGCCCGTCGCGGTGGCGCATGGTCTGCGCGGCGGAGAGGGCTGCGACCGGCGTTGCCTCGTCCTGGTCGATCTGCGGCATGGCATAAGGTTGCGGCGAAAGCAGCCTGGTCAGATTCTGGCCGATTGCCACATCGGCCTGATAACCGAACATGGCCTCGGCTGCCGGGTTCCAGTGCGTGATTTCACCGTCTGGTGTTTCGGCCACGATCGCTTCGCTGGAATGGCTGACCAGGGCGGCCAGTTCCATCTGCTTGCGCAGCACTTCTTCGCGACGCAGGCCGTTACTGAAATACAGCCCGAGCAGCGCGGCCAGCAGAATGGCGGTGCCTAGGACCAGGCTGCCCATCAGCCACGGCGAGTTCTGGTTGAGTGAGCCGATGAAGTGCAGCGTGGGCCGCGCGGTAAGCACCCAGGTGCGGCCATAGATTGGCAGCAGCTGGGTGTGTGCAGCGCGGCGCATGCTTTCTGGCGCGGCAATGCCGCTCCGGTAGAAGGTGTGCTGGGTGTCCTCGCGATCACTCAGGCTAATCGCAACATCATCGCGGTCGCCCAGGGTGCTCTCCAGCATCTGTTTGACGCTGAGTGGCGCGTAGGCCCAGCCGGTGGTCGCGTCCATGCGCTGCTGCGGTGTCTGCAGTGGCATGCCTTCGCGGTAGACCGGCAACAACACCAAAAAGCCGCCTTCGCTGGGAATCTGGTAGCCCGACAGCGAGACCGGCGAGGTCATGGTCGGCTGGCCGCTGCGCGCGGCTGCGATCGCTGCGGTCCGCCGGCGTGGCTCGGACGCAACATCCAACCCAAGCGGGCGGTTACCGGATGACTCCGGTTCGAAATACAGCACCAGGTAGCGCTCGCCATCCCATGGCGCCAGCAGCCGGCGATGGATGTCGGGCGCACCGTCGGCGCGTGCGGCGTCCAGGAAGTCAGCTTCATTGGCGGCGGCAACGCGATGGATGTAGCCGTAGCCGAGCACGCCTGGAAATTCGCGCGGGTAATCGCGCGAGCGGCTGTAACGGGTGAAGCGGTCTCGACTGATCACATCGCTGCCGGCACCGATCACCGCACCGCGCGCGCCGCGCAGGCCATGCTCGAAGGTGTACATGCGCTCGCTGATGTTGCGCGCCAGTACCCGCACCACCAGATCGAAGCGCCGCTCACGCTCCAGCTCGTTATGCCGATGCACCGCGAAGCCGACCAGGAATGCGGCGATCAGGCCTGCGCTCAGCAGCAGGACGGCGCCGATGGAGGCACGGCGTCCGTATTTCCTGCGCAAATCCCAGCGGCCGTGCGGCATGTTTCTTCCTTTGCCTTGCCTGTTGCCTTGCGTCCTACCGCGGTCGACGCGATGCCGGCCTTGCGGTGTGACGCAACGTATCGCAGCAAACCACACACGGCCACCACACTGCCAGTGCATTCACATGCGTGATGATCACCGCTGCGGTTGCAGCATCAGAACGACAGCCAGATCGACAAGGCGTGCAGCGCAAGTCCGATCAATCCACCCACCAACGTTCCGTTGAAGCGAATGTATTGCAGATCGCGGCCGACCCCCAATTCCAATTGTTCGACGAGGTGACGTTCGTCCCAACTTTTCATCGTCGATGCGATGTGCTCGGTGACCGATGCACGCAGACGCGTGGTGAGTTTGTCGGCTGCATCGAGCATGTGCACGTTGAGTGCTTCGCGCAGCGATGGGTCTTGTGACAGCGACTGGCCAAGCGACTGCATCGAACGCTCCATGTGCGCGGCCATCGACGAATCTTCCTTCGCCAGATCATTGCGCAGGGCTTCGCGTATCTCGCTCCACAGGCCTTGCACGTATTCCTGCAGGGCAGGGTGCTCGATCGCGCGTTGCTTGAGTTCTTCCACGCGCGCGGCCATTTCCGGTTCCTCGCGCAGGCGGGCGATGTAGGTTTGCAGCCACGCCTCATAGTCGAGCCTGATTGGATGCTCGGGCGTGGTGAGGATGTCCTGCAGTTCGTCGATCGCGGCGCGCGCCATGCGGTCGGCCAGGCTGTCGCCGATCTCTTCGATTGGCTTGACCCAGTTCACCGTGCCCACCAGCTTGGGCCACTCGCGGCGTGCGTAGCGCACGATCAGCGCTGATGTGCGGGTCTTCACCTTCTCTTCGTCCAGCCACTGGCCCAGCCGCAGCAGCACTTCATCGAGCAACTTCTGGTGGCGTCCATCGGTGGTGAGCAAGGCCATCACATCGCCCGCGGTGGCGGCGGCATTCCATTTGCGCAGGCGGTCGACCACGAAGCGCTGGATCGCGCGGCGGACGGCTTCTTCATCCAGCAGATTCAAGGCCTGCAGCAGCCAGCCGCGCGCCATCTGCGCCAGCATGCGCGCCTGTTCCGGCTTGGACAGCCATTCGCCCAGGCGACTGGCCGGGTCGAAGACACGGAGCTTTTCCATCAGCGCGTCCGGGGCCAGGAACTGGTCGCGCACGAAGCCGGCCAGCCCATCGGCCAGCCGCTCCTTGCCGCGCGGCAGGATCGCGGTATGCGGAATCGGCAGCCCCATCGGGCGGCGGAACAGGGCCACCACCGCGAACCAGTCGGCGAGCGCGCCGACGGTGGCCGCTTCGCAGAATGCCGACACCCAGGCCCAGATGCCGTGTTCGCCCATCAGGTGGCTGACGACGAAGCCGGCGAACATGGCCAACAACAGGGCCACTGCCAGCAGTTTCATGCGCTGCAGCTGTGCGCGGCGGGGATCGATCGGACGGGTGTCGCTGACGCGTGGTTCCATCCGCGAAGTGTACCCAGTCGGGATGCGAGGGCATGTCCACGCTGTGTGGTGGCGGTAGGGCGCACCCGGGCACGAGGGCATTCCCGGCAAGGCCCGTCGCGCCGGGGTGCGCTCCTACGGTGTGTCGCGCGTTTCAGCGGCCTGAGCGACCTTGGTCTCTCAAAGCCCCCGTACCGACGTAGGAGCGCCCTTGGGCGCGAGAGGCGTTACCGGGAATGCCCTCGCGCCCAAGGGCGCTCGTAAGGGATTGCGGAGCCTTGCGCGCTCGCGCAGCTGAGCTGTAGGTGCTCACCAGCGCGTGCAACACAGGCACTACCTCCCAGAGCACGCGTGACTTACGTAGGAGCGCCCTTGGGCGCGATGGGGCGTTACCGGGCAAGGCCTCTCGCGCCCGAGGGCGCTCCTATGGAAGACCGGAGGCCTGCCGCCACGGCCTCAGCCGCGCAGCCGCTCCAGCTGCGCCTGCAGCGCGGCGACCTTGGTCTGCAGGGCGGCGTTCTCGTTTTCCAGTTCTGTGACCCGCCGTTGCAGCGCCTTGACGTCGCGGCGTTCGGCTTCGCCGCCTTCGGCCTCGTCCGGCTTGGGCTTGCGCTTGGCGTCGCGCACCCGCTTGGCGGCCTGCTTCAGCTCGGCCTTGCCGGCCTGGGCGGCGGCGCGCTGCTCGTCTTCGGACAAGGTGGCCACTGCGGCGGCGGCACTGATCGAAATCTCACCGGCCCTGACCGCCTGCACCACTTCCGGCGCGGCCTGCTTGTGGATGCGCTCGATCATGGTCACCTGGTTGCTGCTCAGGCGTGCTTCGCGTGCCAGCTCGGCGCGGCTGACCGGGGTGGAGGTCTCCTCCCAGGGCGGGCTGTCCAGGTCTTCGGCCGGGCGTGCTGCGGCGTCGGGGGTATCGACGTTGAGCTCGGCATCGTTTGCTTCCGGGGGGCCGCCAGCGGCATCGGCATCACGCTGGCTGCGCTGGCGGGCCGCCAGGATCTCGCGCTTGCGCAGCGCCAGTACGCCGCGCTGGAAGTCCGACACGCTGCGCCGGCCCAGGTGCTGCTCGATCATCCATAGATGCACGTCCTGCATCGACTGGAAGCGCGGGTTCTGCACGGTCTGGAACGGCAAACCGTGTTTCTGGCAGATGCCGTAGCGGTTGTGCCCATCCACCAGCACCTCGCCCCAGAGCACCAGCGCATCGCGGCAGCCTTCGGCCAGCAGGCTGCGCTCCAGCGCCTCGTGCTCGTCGGGCGTCAGCGGGTCGATGTAGGCCTTGAGTTCTTCTTTGACAACGATGTTCATGCGGCAACTGCGGGAGGAGCGGGGCCGGCATTGTAGTGAGCCTGCCCCGGCTTTGCGCGCTTGACGTGGCGCCCGTTGGCATGACACGCGGGCGCCTGTTGCCGGGTCTTTATTAGTCGAGTAAGGGGCGTAGCGGCACGGGACGTCGCCGTGTGGCGGGCAGGGCGGCCGGCCATGGCGCGGCCGGGTGACACACTGGCCAGCCAGCGCGTCGGCACGCCAATGCGAGCGGCCGCTCGCACTGCAAGGCCTTTAGTCCACCTTGCGCAGGATCGCGGCCAGCGTCTCCACCATCTGCCCGATCTGCTCGGGGGTGACGATCAACGGCGGCGACAGCGCAATGACATCGCCGGTGACACGCACCAGCAGGCCGCCCTCGTGGAAGCAGCGTTCGAACACCTCGTAACCGCGCGCCCCGGGCGCACCCTCGCGCGGCGCCAGCTCGATCGCACCGATCAAGCCGATGTTGCGGATGTCGATGACGTGCGGCAGCCCGCGCAGGCTGTGCAACGCGTCCTCCCACTGCGGCCCCAGCGTGATCGCCCGCGTGAACAGCTGTTCTTCGGCGTAGGTGTCCAGCGTGGCCAGGGCTGCGGCACAGGCCAGCGGATGTCCGGAATAGGTGTAGCCATGAAACAGCTCGATCGCCGCCTGCGGCCCCTGCATGAAGGCATCGTGGATCGCATCGGCCACCAGTACCGCGCCCATCGGCACCGTGCCGCTGGTCAGGCCCTTGGCGGCGGTGATCAGGTCCGGGGTCACGCCGAAGCGCTGCGCGGCGAACGCCTCGCCCACGCGCCCGAAGCCGGTGATCACCTCGTCGAACACCAGCACGATGCCGTGGCGGTCGCAGATGGCGCGCAGCCGTTGCAGGTAGCCCTCCGGCGGCAGGATCACCCCGGCCGAGCCGGACACCGGTTCGACGAACACTGCGGCGATGGTGGAGGCGTCGTGCAGGGTGATCAGCCGTTCCAGGTCGTCGGCCAGCTCCACCCCGAAGGCGGGCAGGCCCCGCGAATACGCATTGCGCTGCAGATCCAGCGTGTGCCGTAGATGATCGGTGCCGGCCAGCAGCGGGCCGAACCATTTACGGTTATTGGGCAGCCCGCCGATCGACATCCCGCCGAAGCCAACCCCGTGGTAGGCCTTCTCGCGGCCGATGAAGCGGGTGCGCTGGCCCTCGCCGCGCAGGCGGTGATAGGCCAGCACGATCTTCATCGCGCTATCCACGGCCTCCGAGCCGGAGTTGGTGAAGAACACATGGCCCAGGCCCGGCGGGGCCAACGCGGCCAGCCGTTCGGCCAGTGCGAACGGCAGCGGTGAGCCCATCTGGAAGGTGGGCGCAAAATCCAGCGTGCCGGCCTGCGCGCGGATCGCCGCCACGATGCGCTCGCGCGCATGGCCGGCGTTGCAGCACCACAGCCCCGCGGTGCCATCCAGGATCTGCCGGCCCTCCACGTCGCGGTAATACATGCCTGCAGCCGAGGCCAGCAGGCGCGGGCGCGCCTTGAACTGCCGGTTGGCCGTGAACGGCATCCAGAACGCCTCCATCGCCGCCGGTGTCTGCATCGCGTGGGCGGCATCGCTCGAAGGGTGGTCGTGCATCGCAGGCTCCGGGGCGGGGATGGGCCGACTCTACGGCAGCAGCTGCGTCATCTGGAACCGCAGCGGCGCGTACCTGGCGCACCCGGGCCGCGTGGCGGCGCTACGCCTAATCCATAGGGACTAGTCAATTAGTCGCAGCGTCGGCCGCTATCCTCAAGGAACGCTTGCGTGCGGCCGCGCGCGGCAGGTTTTTGAGACGCTTTGGCGCGCTGTAAAGCGTTGCAAACCGGTGGTGATCGTCGATGATGCGCGAGACGACCACCAGACGGACCCGAGCGTCGCCGCTGCACCCATCGGATCGCGCAGATCGATCGCAGCCATCAATGGACTTCACATCAGTCAGTTAGGGGAAATACGCATGACGCAAGGGTCCACCGTGGCGAACGCCAACGGCGCAGATGCCGGTTTGTTGTCCAAGGAGCGCATTGTGGCGCGGCCTGGTTTTAATCGTTGGTTGGTGCCGCCGGCTGCCTTGGCGATTCATTTGTGCATCGGCATGGCCTACGGGTTCAGCGTGTTCTGGTTGCCGTTGTCCAAGGCGCTGGGCATCACCGAATCGATCGCTTGCCCGGCCGACATGGGCCTGTTCGCGCGCATGGTGGCCACCACCTGCGACTGGAAGATCAGCGAACTGCAGTGGATGTACACGTTGTTCTTCGTGCTGCTGGGCTGTTCGGCCGCGATCTGGGGCGGCTGGCTCGAACGCGCCGGCCCGCGCAAGGCCGGCGTTGTTTCGGCACTGTGCTGGTGCGGCGGCCTGGTGATTTCCGCGGCCGGGATCCACTTCCATCAGATCTGGATGCTGTGGCTGGGCTCGGGCGTGATCGGCGGCATTGGTCTGGGCCTGGGCTACATCTCGCCGGTGTCCACCCTGATCAAATGGTTCCCCGACCGCCGCGGCATGGCGACCGGCATGGCGATCATGGGCTTCGGTGGCGGCGCGATGATCGGCAGCCCGCTGGCCGATGCGCTGATGCGCCACTTCGCCACCCCCACCTCGGTGGGCGTGATGGAAACCTTCCTGGTGATGGCGGCGCTGTATTTCGTCTTCATGATGGCTGGCGCCTTCGGCTACCGCGTGCCGCCCAGCGGCTGGACGCCGGCCGGCTGGACCGCGCCGGTGGCTTCCAACAACGCCATGATCACTGCCAACCACGTGCACGTGAAAAAGGTCTGGGGCATTCCGCAGTTCTGGCTGCTGTGGGGCGTGCTGTGCCTCAACGTGTCGGCGGGTATCGGCGTGATCGGCATGTCCTCGCCGATGCTGCAGGAAGTGTTCGGCGGCCGTCTGATCGGTGTGGATGCCGGCTTCGGCAGCCTGGATGCCGCGCAGCTGGCCAGCATCGCCGCGATTGCGGCCGGCTTCACCGGCCTGTTGAGCCTGTTCAACATCGGTGGCCGCTTCTTCTGGGCCAGCATGTCCGACAAGCTCGGCCGCAAGAACACCTACACGCTGTTCTTCCTGCTGGGCATCTGCCTGTATGCGGCCGCGCCGTCGGCCGGTGGCGTGGGCGGGATCGCGCTGTTCGTGGGCATCTTCTGCATCATCCTGTCGATGTATGGCGGCGGCTTTGCCACCATTCCCGCGTACCTGGCCGACCTGTTCGGGACCCAGATGGTCGGCGCCATCCATGGCCGCCTGCTCACCGCCTGGGCTACTGCCGGCATCCTCGGCCCGGTGGTGGTCGGCTACATGCGCGAGTACCAGCTGGCGCACGGCAGCCCGCCGTCACAGGTCTACAACACCACCATGTACATCCTCGCCGGCATGCTCGTGCTTGGTCTGATCTGCAACCTGCTGGTGCGCCCGGTAGCCGCGCGTCACTTCATGACGCCCGACGAACTGGCGCGCGAAAAGCAGCTGGCCCACGAAAAGGTGGACCGCAGTGGGCAGGCCGTGCTGGCGCCAGAGGACATGGCGCGCATCGGCCACGGCGGCAATCCTGCGCTGGTGGCGTTTGCCTGGTTGGCAGTGGGCATCCCGATGGCATTCGGCATCTGGGTCACGCTGCAAAAAGCCTTCGTGCTGTTTCATTGAGATGAGATGACCGGCCAGCCTTCCACTTCGGTGCGCCCCGGCAGTGTGGTGCGCACGGTCCGCCGCCATCGCGGTGGCCGCAGCGCCACCGTGCAGGACATGGTGGCGGCCGAAATGCCGGTCGCCTTCAATTACAACGGCGTGCCGTTCGCAGTGATGATGGCCACCCCCGAAGACCTGGAAGATTTCGCGCTGGGGTTTTCGTTGAGCGAGGGCATCGTGGACCACCCGCAGGACCTGCGGGTGGTGGCGGTGGACACCTTTCTGGAAGGCGCTTCGCTGCAGATTGAGATCCCGCCCGAGCGCGCGGCCGCGTTGGACCAGCGGCGGCGCAATCTGGATGGGCGCAGCGGCTGCGGGGTGTGCGGTAACGAGTCGATCGAAGCGGTGTTGCGTGTGCCGCCGGTCCTGCAGTCGGCACTGCGCATCGATGTCGACGCGTTGGCGCGCGCGCTGGATGCACTGCACGCGCGGCAGCCGATTGCCGCACAGACCGGCGCGGTGCATGCAGCCGGTTGGGCCGATGCGCAGGGCATGGTGCAGTTGGTCCGCGAAGACGTGGGCCGGCATAACGCGTTGGACAAGTTGATCGGTGCGTTGGCGCGTGCACGCGTCGATGCAACGCAAGGGTTTGCGGTGGTGACCAGCCGCGCAAGTTACGAGATGGCCATGAAAGCTGCGCAGGCCCGAATCCCGCTGTTGGCGGCGATTTCGGCACCCACTGCGCTGGCGATCAGTCTGGCCGACAGTGCGGGTTTGACCCTGATCGGGTTTGCCCGCGATCACGATTGTGTTGTTTACAGCCATCCTCAACGCCTGGACCTGGGCGTTGCCGTGGGAGAGCCCGCATGAGCAAGAAAACCATCAAGCAGTACGACAATCCCGCGGGCGGCTGGGGCGCATTGCGCTCGGTGGCCAAACACCTGATGGAACAGGACATCGCGGTGCAGGGCGCCAAGACGCTGCTGCACGCCAACCAGCCCGACGGCTTCGATTGCCCGGGTTGCGCGTGGCCGGATCGCGATCACACCTCCACCTTTGAATTCTGCGAGAACGGCGCCAAGGCCGTGGCCGCCGAATCCACCGCGCGCCGCGCCGGGCTGGAGTTGTTCGCCTCGCATAGCGTGAGCCTGCTGTCGCAATACAGCGACTACTGGCTGGAAGGGCAGGGCCGCCTGACGCATCCGATGCGCTACGACGCAGCGACCGACCATTACGTGCCGGTGAGCTGGGACGACGCATTCGCGCACATCGCCGGGCATCTCAATGGCCTGGCCACGCCGGACGAGGCGATCTTCTACACCTCCGGGCGCACCAGCAATGAGGCGGCGTTCTTGTATCAGCTGTTTGTGCGTGAGTTCGGCACCAACAACTTTCCCGATTGCTCGAACATGTGCCATGAGCCATCCGGCACCGCGCTGCGCTCGCAGATCGGTGTGGGCAAGGGTACGGTGTCGCTGCACGATTTCGAGCTGGCCGATGCAATCCTGATCTTCGGCCAGAACCCGGGCACCAACCATCCGCGCATGCTCGGCGAGTTGCGCCAGGCCTCCAAGCGTGGCGCAGCGATTGCCGCGTTCAATCCGCTGCGCGAACGCGGTCTGGAGAAATTTGCCGACCCGCAGGACAAGCTGGAGATGTTGCATAACGGCTCCACGCGGATCGCCTCGGATTATTTCCAGCTCAAGATCGGTGGCGACCTGGCCGCGGTGAAGGGCATGATCAAGCACGTGCTGGAGCGCGATGCGCAGGCACAGCGCGATGGCACGCCGCGCTTGCTGGATCTGGAGTTCATCGACGCGCACACCGCCAACTTCGACGCGTTCGCTGCCGAAGTGCATGCGGAAGCCTGGGACACCATCGTCGAAGAGTCCGGCCTGGACGAGGCCGCGCTGCGCAAGGCTGGCGAGATCTACCTCAAGGCCGAGCGCGTGATCGCCTGCTGGGGCATGGGCATTACCCAGCACAAGCATTCGGTGGCCACCATCCACATGATCACCAACCTGCTGTTGCTGCGCGGCCACCTGGGCCGCCCCGGCGCAGGCGTCTGCCCGGTGCGCGGCCACAGCAACGTGCAGGGCGACCGCACGATGATGATCTACGAAAAGCCGCCGGCCACGTTCCTGGACAAGTTGCAGTCGGTGTTCGGCTTCGACCCGCCGCGTGCGGACGGTTTCGATACGGTTGGTGCGATCGAGGCGATGCTGGACGGGCGCGGCAAGGTGTTCTTCGCGATGGGCGGCAACTTCGCGGCGGCCACGCCCGATACCGACGCCACGCACCGCGCGCTGCGCAATTGCGAACTGACCGTGCACGTGACCACCAAGCTCAATCGCAGCCATCTGGTGCATGGCAAGGATGCGTTGATCCTGCCGTGCCTGGGAAGGACCGAGATCGACATCCAGGACGCCGGCTCGCAAGGCGTCACCGTGGAAGATTCGATGAGCATGGTGCACCTGTCGGCGGGCATCAACCCGCCAGCGTCGCAGGAGCTACTGTCCGAACCAGCGATCGTGGCGCGCATGGCCGAGGCCACGTTGGGCGCGCGCAGCGCGATCCGCTGGCGCTGGCTGGTGGGCGACTATGACCGCATTCGCGATCTGATCGCGCAGGTGTTCCCGGACTTCGCTGATTTCAACCAGCGCGTGCGCACGCCCGGCGGATTCCGTCTGTCCAACACCGCGCGCGATCGCAACTGGGTCACGCCCGAGCAGCGTGCGGTGTTCAAATCGCACGCGGTACCTACCGACAACCCGATCCATCGCGCGCGGCGTTCGCGTGGCGATCAGATGGTATTTACGCTGGCCACCACGCGTTCGCACGATCAGTACAACACCACCATCTACGGGCTGGACGATCGCTACCGCGGCGTGTTTGGCGAGCGCCGCGTGCTGTTCATCAACGGCGCCGATATCGCGGCGTTGAACATGAAGGCTGGCGACTGGGTGGACCTGGAAAGCCTGTGCGAGGACGGCGTGCACCGCGAGGCGCGCCGCTTCCTGCTGGTGGACTACAACATCCCGCGCGGCTGCCTGGCTGCGTATTACCCGGAGACCAACGCGTTGGTGCCGCTGTCGAGTTTTGCCGACGAAGCGCGCACGCCCACGTCCAAATCGATCCCGGTGGTGGTGTTGCCGCATCGCGCAGAGACCGCCGATGCCGCGCCGCGTGATATCGGAGCGGTGCTTGTCCGCTGATCCGCACCTCACTGCTCAGCTGCTGCACGCGCTGGCCGATGCGCCCGGGGGTGTATCGCTTGCGCGTCTATGCAAGCAGCTTGGCGTGCGCATGAGCGTGTTGCTGCGCACGCTGGCCTGGCTGGGCAGCGCCAATCTGGATGGCCAGCCGGGCCCGGGCTGGATCCGGGTAGAGGAGCGCAGCGAGCGCCAGTTTGCAGTGCTGACGCCAGCGGGCGTGGACGCGCATGCGCAGCGCGGGTCGTTGGCGGACGGGTAACGCTAAGGTGCTTGCTCTCCGCTGCGGGAGGCAGGCTGTGCGGCTGCGCGTATCTCGAAACGTGGTCAATGTGGCGTTGCAGGCGCGGTGAGGTTTCCCTGCCGCGCGCCGGGCTGGGCGATTCAGACGCACAATGTGCTGATCAGCATCGCGCTTCGGTAGTGATGCACCTCTTCCGTGTTGAGTGCAGCTGCCTCCTGCACGCGCAGCGCGTGTCTACAGACGTCTCCGTCTCGCCTTCAACACAAGACAGCGTCGTTCTACCCGGAGGGTCCCAGGCCAACCGTGACACGTAGCGCACTGTGCGCGGTTCGGTAACGCATGCAACTTTTGCGGGCTGGCGGAGGCTGCGCAACGCCTCGGTGTGATCTGCGAGAATCGGCCGTCTTCCCAACGGATGCCGATCCTCGATGACTGCCGCCACGCCGCTCGCCACGCCCATCAATTCGCCTGCGCGCGTGCTGTTCGCCAGCCTGATCGGCACCACCATCGAGTTCTTCGATTTCTACATTTACGCCACCGCCGCGGTGCTGGTGTTCCCCACGTTGTTCTTCCCGGCCGGCGATGGCGGCGCGGCCATGCTGCAGTCGCTGGCGACGTTCGCGGTGGCCTTCATCGCGCGGCCGGTGGGCTCGGCGGTGTTCGGGCACTTTGGTGATCGTGTTGGGCGCAAGGCCACGCTGGTGGCAGCACTGCTGACGATGGGCATTTCCACCGTGGCGATCGGGCTGCTGCCCAGCTACGCGCAGATCGGCGTGTTCGCGCCGTTGTTGCTGGCGCTGTGCCGGTTCGGCCAGGGGTTGGGCCTGGGCGGCGAGTGGGGTGGCGCGGTGCTGCTTGCGACCGAAAACGCGCCACCCGGCAAGCGCGTGTGGTACGGCATGTTCCCGCAATTGGGCGCGCCGCTGGGCTTTTTGCTCTCCACCGGCACCTTTCTGGGCATGGGCGCACTGCTGGACGATGCGCAGTTCATGCGCTGGGGCTGGCGCGTCCCTTTCCTGGCCAGCGCCGCGTTGGTGCTCACCGGTCTGTGGGTGCGCCTGAGCATCACCGAAACCCCGGACTTCCAGAAAGCCCTGGATCGCAACACCCGTGTGCGGCTGCCGCTGGGCACGGTGATTGCGCAGCACTGGCCGGCACTGATCATTGGCACCTTGGGCGCGTTTGCAACGTTCGTGTTGTTCTACCTGATGACGGTGTTTGCGCTGGGCTACGGCACCAAGACGTTGGGCTACGACAAGGAGCAGTTCCTGCTGCTGCAGATGGCCGGCATCGTGTTTTTCGCGCTTGGGATTCCGATCTCAGCCAAGTTAGGCGACCGCCACGGCGCGCCGCTGGCGATGATGCTGGCCAGCGTGGCGATCGTGGCCTTCGGCCTGGCGTTCGCGCCGTTGTTCCAGGCCAATCACCCATTGCAGGTGCTGGCGTTTTTGTCGCTGGGGTTTTTTTTCATGGGCCTGACTTACGGCCCGTGCGGCACATTGCTGGCCGAGTTGTACCCCACCGAAGTGCGTTACACCGGCGCGTCGTTGTCGTTCAATTTGGCCAGCATCCTGGGCGCGGCACCGGCACCGTATGTGGCCACCCAACTGGCCGCACGCTACGGCGTGCAGGCGGTGGGTTATTACCTCGGCGGTGCGGCGGTGTTGAGCCTGTTTGCGTTGATGCTGGCGCGTCGATCGCGACGCTGAGGTAGGCGCGCGTCTGAGCATCTGAGCGCTTGAGTGTGACTGCAACGCCGGTGAAGTCTGGTCGCGCGCAAGCGCGCTCCTACCAGGCTGCTTGTTCTGATTGAAATGACGTGCCCAGAGAGTGCGCGCAGTTGATGCACCGTGGCGCTGAAGAAAATGGGCCACATATCCGTAGGAGCGCGCTTGCGCGCGATGGGCGTTACCGACAACGGTTGGTCGCGCGCGAGCGCGCTCCTACCAGGGCCGCTGGTTCGGATTGAAATGACGTGCCGAGAGAGTGCGCGCAATTGACGCACCGTGGCGCTGAAGAAGATGGGCCACATATCCGTAGGAGCGCGCTTGCGCGCGACCGGCGTTACCGACGACGCTTGGTCGCGCGCAAGCGCGCTCCTACGCGGGCTCAGCCACGCGATACATCAGCGAAACAAGCGCTTGAGCGTCCGTCCCAGCCAGCTGCCGTGTTGATGGGTGCGGCTGAATTGATCCAGGTGCGCGATCACCTGTGGGGCGTAGGCCTGGTCGTCGCCGCGGATGTGGTTGAACAACCAGCGCGAGAGCATGTTGCGGAGTTCGTCGCTGATATCTTCGCCCGCCTGGAAACGCAGGCGATAGTCGCCAACGCGCTTGGCGAACACCGCGTGCACGCGCTGGTGGGCGTGGCTGAAGGGGTAGCCGGCTTCTTCCATCAGCTCCTCTTCGAAGGCGAAATGCGACAACGTGTAGTCGATCAATTCGTCGATCACGTCCGACACCGCCGACCGCTGCAGGCTGGTCTGCGCTACCTGCAGGTGATTGATCATCTCCACGATGCGGCGGTGTTGGTGATCGATCACCTCGATCCCGGTGTTGAGGTCGTCCTGCCAGATCAGCAGTGCCATCGATATGCCTTGCCCAATGCGATGGGCGCACGATAGCCACCACGCGCGCGTGGCGCGTTGATCTGGATCAAGCCAGCGCTGCGGCTCAGCTGGCCAGGCGCACCTGGTTGCGGCCGCCGGCCTTGGCCAGGTAGAGGTATTTGTCTGCTTCGCCCAGCAGGTGATGCAGCGACTGGTCGCGCTGGGTGGCGATGCACACGCCGATGCTCACGGTCATGCTCAGCGTCTCGTCGCCGATACGCACGCGCAGGGCGCTGATGCGCTCGCGCAAGGTTTCGAAATAACTCGTGGCATTGGCGGCATCCAGCCCCGGAACCAGCAGGCAGAATTCTTCGCCGCCGAAGCGGGCCACCAGATCCTGCGGGCGGGCGTGCCCGGACACCGAGGCTGCCACCGCACGCAGCGCCTGGTCGCCGGCTTCATGGCCCCAGGTGTCGTTGATGTGCTTGAAGTGATCGATATCCAGCATCGCCGCAGTGACGGTCTGGTCTTCCGAGAGCAACTTGGGGATCACCCGCTGGCTCTGCTCCAGGAAGTAGCGCCGGTTGGGCAGGCCGGTGAGGAAGTCACGGGTGGCCAGGTCCTGCAGCGTGCCAATCAGCTCCAGCTGGTCCACGTTCTGCGAGACGCGGCAGAAGAATTCTTCGCGCGAGAACGGCTTGCGTAGAAAGTCGTTGGCGCCGTTCTTGAGAAAACGCGGGATCAGCGACGAATCGCTGTTGCCGGAGATGCCGATCACCGCCACCTTGTCGCGCGAGCGGATCGCACGCAGCCGGCGGGTGAATTCCACCCCTTCCATGCCGGGCATTTCCTGGTCGACGATGGTCAGGCGGATGCCGGGGTCGCGTTCGATCGCCTGCAGGCCGGCAGCACCGTCGGCAGCCAGCACCACGCGGTAGCCATACATCGACAACAACGCCGCAGCATAGGTGCGTGCAGACAACGAGTCGTCCACCACCAGCGCGCCGATGCGCCGGTTGCGCTCCAGGCGCTGCACCAGCCAGGCCAGGTATTCGATGCTGCCTGGCGCGTTCTTGAGCACGTAATCGATGATCTGCTGCTGCAGCACGCGCTGGCGCAGGTCTTCGTCGTAGACGCCACTGACCACCACGGTGGGCAGGTTGCGCGAGAGGAAGAACTCCACCACCTTGTCGCGGTCGCCGTCCACCAGCACCAGTCCGGTCAGGACCAGGAACCAGCCACTTTCTTCGTCCAGCACGCGCGCGGCTTCGGCCAGGGTCGATACGACCGTGACCGGCAGCTCCACGCGTTGCTCGATGGCCTCGCGCAGCATGCTGGTGAACGTGCGCGAGTTCTCCACCAGCAGCACGCGCTGCGGCAAGACTTCGCTTTCACTGTTGCGATGTAGGGTGCCTGGGGACATCGGTCAGCCGTCTGGATCGAACCGTCAGGTCAGCTAACGGCTCGGTTCGGCAGAACTTGAGCACTGCGTCGCACTCACCACAGCGCGTCGCGCAGCCGGTACCAGCTCATCGCGGCCACCAGCAGCGGGGTGCGCAGCAACCGGCCGCCGGGAAAGGGCGCGTGCGGAATGCGGGCGAACACGTCCAGGCGCTGGCTCTGGCCGGTGATGGCCTCGGCGATGACCTCGCCGGCCAGCCCGGTGGCCGCTACCCCGTGGCCGGAAAAGCCCTGTGCGAAATACAGGTTCGGGGCCAGCCGGCCCCAGTGCGGCGCCCGGTTGGCCGAGATGTCCACGTAGCCGCCCCAGACCGTTTCCAGCCGCACGTCGCGCAGTTGCGGGAATACGGTGTGCATGCGGCGGGTCATCAGCCGCGCCAGCCCCGGCGGGGGCAGCGACGAATAGCTGGCCCGCCCGCCGAACAGCAGCCGGTGGTCGGCACTGAGACGGTAGTAGTCCAGGGCCCAGTTGGTGTCGGCCACTGCCATGTCGTTGCGGATCAGGTTGCGGGCCCGCTCGGCGCCCAGCGGCGGGGTGGCACCGACGTAGGTGCCCACCGGCATGATGCGGCGCTCCAGCGGTGCGGCGACGCCGCGCAGCAGCGCGTTGCCGGCAAGCACGCCAAACTCCGCCGAGATGCTGCCCTGGTCGGTGTGCAGCACGATCCGCTCGCCCTGTTGCACCCGCGTCACCGCGCTGTGCTCGTAGATGCGCACGCCGGCGGCCAGCGCTGCGCGCGCCAGCCCCAGCGCATAGGCCAGCGGCTGCAGGTGGCCGCTGGCCGGGTCGAACATGGCGCCGAGATAGAGCGGGCTGTCCAGCTCCGCGCGCAGCTGGCTGCGGTCCCACCACTGCAGTGGATAGTCATAGCGTTCGGCCATGCGCACGATGCCGCGCTGCAGGGCCTGCACCTGGCGTGGCTTCAATGGCACGTGCGCGTGGCCGTCGCGCCAGTCGCAGGCAATGCCGTGGCGCGCGATGCGTTCGCGCAGCAGCCGCATGCCATCGCGCGAATAGTCGAACAGCAGGCGTGCATCGCTGTCGCCGATGAGCGCTTCCAGCGTGTCCTGTTCGCAGCCATAGCCCACGATGGCCTGGCCGCCGTTGCGCCCCGAGGCACCCCAGCCAACACGCCGGGCCTCCAGCACGGTGACCTGGTAGCCGGCCTCGGCCAGCGCCAGCGCCGCGGTGAGCCCGGTGTAGCCGGCGCCGAGCACGCAGACATCGCTTCGCTGCGCGCCGTGCAGCGGCGCCTGCGCAGGCAAGGGCGGCGTGCTGCGCGCATACCAGCTGTCGGGATACCCGTTGCCCGGTGCGTCAGTCGAGCCGGCGGGCAAGGCGGTGGCCATCAGACCGTCCGCAGATACCGGGCGTAGTCCAGGTCCGGCACCAGCGCCTGATAGTCGAGCAGCTCGCGCTGCTTCTGCTCGCCGAACACATGCTGGAACTGCGTGCCCAACTGGGCGGCGATGAAGTCGCTGCGCAGGAAAGCATCCACCGCGCCCTGCCAGGTGCGCGGGGTGAAGGTCGCCTGCGCGTAGGCGTTGCCCTGCACCGGGGCGGTGGGTTCGCCGGGGTGCTGCAAGCCGTCCAGCATCGCGGCCAACACGGCCGCCGCCACCAGGTAGGGGTTGGCATCGGCGCCGGCGATGCGGTGTTCGATACGGGTGTTGTGCGCGTCGCTGTGCGGGATGCGCAAGGCCACGGTGCGATTGTTGAAGCCCCAGCTGGCGTCCAGCGGCACGAACGCATTCGGCACGAAACGGCGGTAACTGTTGGCATGCGGCGCGAACAGCAGCAGCGATGCGTCCGCATGCCGTTGCAGCCCGGCAATGGCATGGCGCAGGGCGGCGGCCGGCGCATCCGCTGTGCCGTGCAGCACGTTGTGGCCCGCGGCATCGAGCAGGCTGACGTGCACGTGCAGCCCGCTGCCGGCCTGGCCGGCGAACGGCTTGGCCATGAAACTGGCCAGCAGGTGTTGCTGCTGCGCGATCGCCTTGATGGTGCGCTTGAGCAGCAGCGCCTCGTCGCACGCGGCCACCGCATCGGCGCGGTGCTGCAGGTTGATCTCGAACTGCCCGGGCGCGTACTCGGCCACCGCGGTATCGGCCGGGATGCCCTGCTGCCGGCACGCCGCGGTGACGGCATCGGTAAAGTTGCGGTGGTCGTCCAGATCCTGCAATGCATACACCTGGGTGCTGGTGTTGCGTTCGCCGGTGTGTGCATCGCGCGGCGTCTGCGGGCGGCCCTGGGCATCGGCCATGGCGTCGAACAGGTAGAACTCCAGCTCCACGGCGATCACCGGCGTCAGGCCCAGCGCGGCGAACCCCTGCACCACACGTTGCAGCACCGCGCGCGGGGCGACCTCGAACAAGGCGCCGTCGGGCGTGTGCATCGCCAGCAACAGCTGCGCCATCGGCTGCGGCGCCCATGGCACCGGGCGGAGTGAGCCGGCGATCGGGCGGCAGATGCGATCGGCGTCGCCAATGGCGTAGCCCAGGCCGGTTTCTTCCACTGTATTGCCGGTGATGTCGGTGGCGATCAGCGACATCGGCAGGCACACGCCGTCGCGGTAGACCTTGTCGAGCGCCTCGCGGGTGACACGCTTGCCGCGCAACACGCCGTTGGTATCGGGCAGCAGCAGGTCCACCAGCGCACAGCCCTCGATCGCGGCCAGGGTGGCGGCATCGGTGCTGGGCAGGGACGCGACACGGGTTTCGGTTGCCATGGGCCACACCTGTGAAATCGCAGGCCAGCGTAGCAAAGCGGGCGTGAGCAGGCGCAGGAGTTGCGTGCGCACGGTGGCAATGCACCGGGCGGCGCGCTAAGTTCGAAGGACCGCCAGCGGAGTGCGTTGATGACCATGGTTCCCCTGGTCGGGTTGCCGACCGACCGCAGCCTGCACGGGCCGCATCCGTTCCTGGCAGCGGGCGAGAAGTACGTGCGCGCGGTGGTGGAGGCGGCTGGTGCACAGCCGGTGCTGTTGCCCAGCCTGCAACCGCCGCTGGATGCCGGCGCGTGGCTGCAGCGGCTCGACGGCCTGCTGTTGACCGGGGCGGTCAGCAATGTGGAACCGCATCACTACAGCGACGAACCCAGCTGGGAGGGCAACCCGCACGACCCCGCGCGCGATGCCACCAGCCTGGCCTTGATCCCGCAGGCACTGGCGCGCGGCCTGCCGGTGCTGGCCATCTGCCGCGGGCTGCAGGAGGTCAACGTGGCGCTCGGCGGGCGCCTGCACCAGCGCGTGCACGAGGTGCCGGGCCTGGCGGACCATCGCGAAGACCGCAGCGTGCCGCTGGACACCCAATACGGCCCCGCGCACCCGGTGCAGCTGCAGCCGGGCGGTTGGCTGGCCGGCATGAGCGACACCGCGCAGGTGCAGGTGAACTCGCTGCATGGGCAAGGCATCGCCACGCTGGCCGCGGGGCTGGTGGTGGAGGCCACCGCGCCGGATGGCCTGATCGAGGCCTTTCGCGGCCCTGGCCCGGGGTTTCTGCTCGCGGTGCAGTGGCACCCGGAGTGGCGTGTCACACAGCATCCGTTCTACCGTGCCATCTTCCAGGCCTTTGGCGAGGCCTGTCGCCAGTACGCCGCCCAGCGCGGAAAGTGAGCTCGCATGTCTATCCGTACACGTTCGCGCAAGTCCACGCCCAAGCAGCCGGAGAGCGCGCTGCGCCGCTGGCTCAAGGAGCGCCACATCACCGAAGTGGAATGCCTGGTACCAGACATCACCGGCAATGCACGCGGCAAGATCATTCCGGCCGACAAGTTCTCCCACGACTACGGCACGCGCCTGCCCGAAGGCATCTTCGCCACCACGGTCACCGGCGATTTTCCGGACGATTACTACGCGCTGACCTCGCCGTCGGATTCGGACATGCACCTGCGCCCGGATGCCTCCACCGTGCGCATGGTGCCGTGGGCCGCGGACCCCACCGCGCAGGTCATCCACGATTGCTACACCAAGGACGGGCAGCCGCACGAACTGGCGCCGCGCAACGTGCTGCGCCGCGTGCTCGAGGCCTATGCAGAGGTCAGGTTGCAGCCGGTGGTGGCGCCGGAACTGGAATTTTTTCTGGTGCAGAAAAACACTGACCCGGATTTTCCGCTGCTGCCGCCGGCAGGGCGCTCCGGGCGCCCGGAAACCGCACGGCAGTCGTATTCGATCGATGCGGTGAACGAGTTCGACCCGATCCTGGATCTGATGTACGACTATTGCGATGCGATGGAGCTGGACGTGGATACCTTGATCCACGAATCCGGCGCCGCGCAGCTGGAAGTCAATTTCACCCACGCCGATGCGTTGTCGCGCGCCGACCAGGTGTTCCTGTTCAAGCGCACCATGCGCGAGGCGGCGCTGCGGCACGGGGTGTACGCCACGTTTCTGGCCAAACCGATGGAGACCGAGCCCGGCAGTGCGATGCATATCCACCAGAGCCTGTTGCATGCCGGCACCGGCAAGAACGTGTTCAGCGGCAAGCGCGAGGGTGGCTTCAGCGACACCTTTGCGCATTATCTGGGCGGGCTGCAGAAATACATTCCGATGGCGATGGGGCTGCTGGCGCCCAACGTCAATTCGTACCGGCGGCTGATGTTCGGCGAGGTCTCGCCAAGCAATGTGCTGTGGGGCTTCGACAACCGCACCTGCGGGTTGCGGGTGCCGATCGATGTGCCGCAGAACATGCGGGTGGAGAGCCGGTTTGCAGGCTCCGATGCCAACCCGTACCTGGCGATGGCGGCGACCTTGGCATGCGGGCTCTTGGGCATCCGCGAGAAGCTGGAGCCGACTGCGCCGATCAGCAGCAACGGCAAGGAGCAGGGCTACGATTTGCCGCGGTCGTTGGGGGAGGCGTTGGATGAGTTGGAGGGGTGTGAGGCGTTGAAGGAAATGTTGGGGCCGCGGTTTGTGCGGGCTTATATTTCTGTGAAGCGGAAAGAATACGAGACGTTTTTTCGGGTGATCAGTTCGTGGGAGCGGGAGTTCTTGTTGTTGAATGTGTGAGGTTGATGGTTGCTCGATTTGGTGAGTTGAGCGCAATTGTCCTGCGTTTCCGTGTTGCGGGTTCCGTGCTTGTTTGTGCTTTTCTTAGCGTGCGGCTTGGGGGCTCTTGCGAAGCGAGAAGCAGGGCTTTCACGCCCTTCGGGCGCGAGTCACTTTTCTTTGCTTGTGCAAAGAAAAGTAACCAAAAGAAAGCACACCCCGTCCTCGCGCCCGGCGCGCTGCGCGCGACGGGTGCGCAAGTCCGGCAGAAATTTTTGTAAGGGACATCCATGTCCCTTACAAAAACGTCGCGCATCCATGCGCGCCGCCCTGCGGGTTGTATCTGCCAGCCTTGCCGCTGCGGTATGGGGCCCCGGAAGAGCGTGAGCAGAGCAAGGCAGGGCAAAGCGCAGAGCAAGCAGAGCGCAGCAGCGGCACAGAGCAAAGCAAAGCAAAGCAAGGCAAAGCAAGGCAAAGCAAGGCAAAGCAAAGCAAGGCAAAGCAAGGCAAAGCAAAGCAAGGCAAGGCAAGGCAAGGCAAGGCAAGGCAAGGCAAGGCAAGGCAAGGCAAGGCTAGGCTAGGCTAGGTAGTTCTTGTGTCGCCATGCATGCCTCTGCGCTCAGTCCACGGCATGGCAACAGTGCGCGGGTATGCTCGTTGTTTCTCATGTCGGAGCGGGTCGTGGATCCTTCTGTGCTCAGGTCCCTGCAGCAACTCGATGCTGCGCATCATCTGCATCCGTTCAATGACAACGCGGCACTGGCCTCCAAGGGCACGCGGATCCTGACGCGGGGCGAGGGGGTGTATGTGTGGGATGCGGACGGCAACAAGTTGCTGGATGCGTTTGCCGGGTTGTGGTGCGTCAACGTGGGCTATGGGCGGGCCGAGCTTGCGCAGGCGGCGGCGCGGCAGATGGAGCAGTTGGCGTACTACAACAGCTTCTTTCAATGCACCACCGAGCCCACCGTGCACCTGGCTGCCAAGTTGGCGGAGCTGGCGCCGGGCGATCTGAATCATGCGTTCTTTGCCAATTCCGGCTCGGAGGCCAACGACACCATCCTGCGGCTGGTGCGGCATTTCTGGGCGGTGCAGGGGCAGCCGCAGAAGCACATCTTCATCGGCCGCCACGATGGCTACCACGGCACCACCATGGGCGGGGCCAGTCTGGGCGGGATGCGCGGGATGCATCGGCAAGGCGGGTTGCCGATTCCGGGGATCGAGCACATCGCGCCACCCAATCATTTCGGCGAGGGTGGCGAGATGGACCCGGACGACTACGGTCTGCTCGCTGCGCGCCGGTTGGAAGAGAAGATCCTGCAGTTGGGGCCCGACACCGTGGCGGCCTTTATCGGTGAGCCGATCATGGGCGCGATCGGGGTCTACATCCCACCGCGCAGCTACTGGCCGGAAATCGAGCGCATCTGCCGGCGCTACGACGTACTGCTGGTGGCCGACGAGGTGATCTGCGGGTTCGGCCGCACCGGTGCCTGGTTCGGTGCGGAGTATTTCGGTTTCCAGCCCGATGTGATGACCCTGGCCAAGGGCATCACTTCAGGCTACATCCCGCTGGCCGCGGCGATGTTCAACGACCGCGTAGCCGGTGTGCTCAAGCGTCAGGGCGGTGAACTGGCGCACGGCGGTACGTATGCCGGGCATCCGGTATGCGCTGCGGTGGCGCTGGAAAACCTGGGGCTACTGCAGGACGAGGGCATCGTGGACACCGCACGCACGCAGATTGCGCCGTACCTGGCGCAGCGCTGGGCCGAACTGGGCGAGCACCGTCTGGTGGGCGAGGCGCGCATCGCCGGGCTGGTCGGTGCGCTGGAGCTGGTGCCCGACAAGCGCCGCCGTGGTGTGTACTTTCCGGAGCGCGGCCGCGTAGGCGCGCTGTGCCGCGACTTTGCCCTGCGGCGCGGGCTGATCCTGCGGGCCACTTACGATGCGATGCTGCTGTCGCCGCCGTTGATCATCACCTGCGAACAGGTCGATGAGCTGTTCGACAAAACCTGGGCCGCGCTGGACGATACCGCGCAGGCGTTGGGCAAGTAAGCGCGGCGGCGGGCCTCGCGCCGCCGAGCTGCGCAGCCACGACGCAGCAAGCGCCACCGCCGCAGTGAGCTTTGCCGTCTCCGACGCTGCAGCGCATCGCAGCCGTCCACCGCCGCCCAGAGGCCGCACGCTGTGCAAACCCGGACGCGGTGGGTAGGCTGGGCGCAGACCGGCCGCGATGCCGGGCCGCCCCACCGCGCTGCCCTGGAGACCCACATGACGCTGCGACTGCTCGCCCTGACACTGTCCATCACCCTGTTGTCCGGCTGTGGCGGCGGTGGCGCCCCGGGCAAGACCGATGCACAGGCCAAGGTGCTCAACGTCTACAACTACTCCGACTACATCGCCGAAGACACCATCCCCGCGTTCGAAAAGAGCACCGGCATCAAGGTCACCTACGACGTGTTCGACAGCGACGAAATGGTGGAAACCAAACTGCTGGCCGGCGGCAGCGACTACGACGTGGTGGTGCCCACGCTCAACTTCTTTGGCCGCCAGATCCAGGCCGGCGTGTTCCTGCCGCTGGATAAAAGCAAGATTCCAAACCTGGCCAATCTCGACCCGGACATCATGCGCCGCATCGCCGCGCAGGACCCCGGCAACACCTATGGCGTGCCGTACATGATCGGTACCACCGGCATCGGCTACAACGTCGACAAGCTCAAGGCGGCGTTTGGCAACACCGAGATCGCCAACAGCTGGGACCTGATCTTCAAGCCGGAGAACCTGTCCAAGCTCAAGGACTGCGGGGTCACCATTCTCGATACGCCCTCGGACATGATTCCGATCGCGCTGAACTACCTGGGCCTGGATCCGCACAGCACAGCGCCGGCCGAGATCGAAAAAGCCGCCGCGCTGATCAAGACCATCCGCCCCTACGTGCAGAACTTCCACTCCAGCCAGTACGTGACCTCGCTGGCCAATGGCAACACCTGTCTGGCGGTGGGCTGGTCGGGCGACATCATCCAGGCCCGCGACCGCGCGGCCGAAGCCGGCAACACCGTCAAGGTGGCGTATTCCATCCCGAAGGAAGGCGCACCGCAGTGGTTCGACATGCTGGCGATCCCCAAGGATGCCAAACACCCGGAAAACGCTTACGCCTTCATCAACTATCTGCTGACGCCCAAGGTGGCGGCCGCCAACAGCAATTTCATCCACTACGCCAATCCGGTCAGCGCCGCCACGCCGCTGGTGGATGCGGCCATCCGCAACGACCCCACCATCTACCCGCCGCCGGAGCTGACCGCCCGGATGTTCACTTACGCGATCAATCCACCCGAGGTGGACCGCCTGTACACGCGGCTGTGGACCGAGATCAAGACGGGGCGCTGACGCAGGCTCCCTCACATGCCTTGTGCGGCCCGTGCGAGGGCAGGACTAATAAAGTGCCAATGAGTCACAGCGGGGGCTGACCGGGTCATCACGCAATCTGTACTGGGCGGTTCAAATAATTGTATGGTTGCGCCGCCTCGCCGGGCCCGTTGATGCGGGCATGCCAGCGCGCGCGCCCAGCCCACGACACAGGACGCCCCCTTTGAGCAACCACGACCAGCAGTCCACCGATGGCCAGTCCACAGCAGCGGACGGGCAGGGCAATGCGTCCGGCGACGACGACGCCAAGAAGCCCTCGCCGCTGAAGAATCCCAAGGTGAAGTGGACGCTGATCATCGTCGGCGTGCTGGTGGTGGTGCTGCTGGTGATCTGGCTGGCCTACTACCTGATCAAGGGCCGCTACATGCAGGACACCAACAACGCCTACCTGCAGGCGGACTCGGTGGCGGTGGCCCCGCGCGTCAGCGGCTATGTCACTCAGGTGATGGTGGGCGACAACCAGATTGTCGACGCCGGCCAGCCGCTGCTGCAGATCGACGACCGCACCTACCAGGCCACGCTGCAACAGGCCGAAGCCGCGATCGCCGCGCGTGAAGCCGACATCGCCGCCGCCACCGCCAATGTGGCCGCGCAGGAATCGTCGCTGGTGCAGGCGCGCACCCAGGTGGCCTCGGCCGCGGCAAGCCTGCGCTTTGCCCAGGCCGAAGTGAAGCGCTTCGCGCCGCTGGCCGCCTCCGGCGCCGACACCCACGAACACCAGGAAAGCCTGCAGCACGATCTGGAGCGCGCCCGCGCCCAGTACGAGGCCGCACAGGCGCAGGCCAAGGGGGCGCAGAGCCAGATCCAGGCCAGCAGTGCCCAGCTGGAGCAGGCCAAGGCCGGGGTGAAACAGGCCACCGCCGATGCAGACCAGGCGCGCGTGGCGGTGGAAGACACCCGCCTGACCAGCCGTATCCACGGCCGGGTTGGCGACAAGACCGTGCAGGTGGGGCAGTTCCTCGCCGCCGGCACCCGCACCATGACCATCGTGCCGCAGCAGTCGCTGTACCTAGTGGCCAACTTCAAGGAAACCCAGGTCGGGCTGATGCGCCCGGGCCAGCCGGCCGAGATCGAGGTCGACGCGCTGTCGGGCGTGAAGCTGCACGGCAAGGTGGAAAGCCTGTCGCCTGGCACCGGGTCGCAGTTCGCGTTGTTGCCGCCGGAGAATGCCACCGGCAACTTCACCAAGGTGGTGCAGCGCGTGCCGGTGCGCATCCGCGTGCTGGCCGGTGAGGAAGCGCGCAAGGTGCTGGTGCCTGGCATGTCGGTGGAGGTCACCGTGGATACGCGCTCGGCCAAGGACGCCAAGCAGCGCGCCGAGGAGGAATCGGACCGCGTGCAGGCGCAGGAGCGCGCGCGATGAATGCCGCGGCGGCCACCGGCGAGCGTGCCGGCGGCAGCGCCGGACGCGAGAAAGCCGAACCGGGCGCGTGGCTGGCGGTACTGGCCGGCACCATCGGCTCGTTCATGGCCACGCTGGACATCTCCATCGTCAACGCCGCGCTGCCCACCATCCAGGGCGAAGTAGGCGCCAGCGGCACCGAGGGCACCTGGATCTCCACCGCCTACCTGGTGGCGGAAATCATCATGATCCCGCTCACCGGCTGGTTCGTGCGCACGCTGGGCCTGCGCAACTTCCTGCTGATCTGCGCGGTGATGTTCACTGCTTTCTCGGTGGTCTGCGGGCTGTCCACCTCGCTGACCATGATGATCATCGGGCGCGTGGGCCAAGGCCTGGCCGGCGGTGCGTTGATCCCTACCGCGCTGACCATCGTCGCCACGCGCTTGCCGCCCAGCCAGCAGACCATGGGTACCGCCTTGTTCGGCATGACCGTGATCATGGGCCCGGTGATCGGCCCGCTGCTCGGTGGCTGGCTAACCGAAAACGTCAGCTGGCACTACGCGTTTTTCATCAACGTGCCGATCTGCGTGGGCTTGGTGGCGCTGTTGCTGCTCGGGCTCAAGCACGAAAAAGGCAACTGGGCCGGCCTGCTGGATGCGGACTGGCTGGGCATCTACGGGCTTACCGCCGGCCTGGGCGGGCTCACCGTGGTGCTGGAAGAAGGCCAGCGCGAGCGCTGGTTCGAATCCAGCGAAATCAACACGCTCAGCGTATTCGCGCTGAGCGGATTTTTGGCGCTGGTGATCTCGCAGTTTCGTCAGCGTGCACCGGTGATCCGGTTGTCGCTGCTGCTGCATCGCAGCTTCGGCGCGGTGTTCATCATGATCATGGCGGTGGGCATGATCCTGTTCGGGGTCATGTACATGATCCCGCAGTTCCTCTCGGTGATCTCCGGCTACAACACCGAACAGGCCGGCTATGTGTTGCTGCTCTCCGGCCTGCCCACGGTGTTGTTGATGCCGATGATGCCCAAGCTGCTGGAGGTGGTGGACGTGCGCATCCTGGTGATCGCCGGGCTGCTGTGTTTTGCCGCGGCGTGCTTCGTCAACCTGTCGCTGACCGCCGACACCGTGGGCATGCATTTTGTCGCCGGGCAGTTGTTGCAGGGCTGCGGCCTGGCGCTGGCGATGATGTCGCTCAACCAGGCGGCCATCTCCTCGGTGCCGCCCGAGCTGGCCGGCGATGCGTCCGGCCTGTTCAACGCCGGCCGCAACCTCGGCGGCTCGGTGGGACTGGCGCTGATCTCCACCTTCCAGGAGCGGCGCATGACCTTCCACACCGAGACCATCGGCAGCGCCGTCACTGCAAACGCCAGCCGCGCGCAGGATTTCCTGGCCGGGTTGAACGCGCAGATGCAGGGCAGCGCCGGTGGCGAGGCGGCGATTCGTGCGGTTGCCCAACTTGCGCGCCTGGTGCAACAGCAGGCGCTCGTGATGACCTATAGCGACCTGTTCTGGATCTTTGGCGTGATCGTGGTCTGCACGATTCCGCTGGCCTTTTTGCTCAAGCCGTTACCCAAGGGGACGCACCTTGCAATGCACTGATTCCCTGCGCCTGGCGCGTATGCCGCTGGCGGCAGCGCTGGCCTCCCTGCTGCTGGGCGGCTGCATGCTCGGCCCCAACTACACCAAGCCGCCCGCGGTGGCCGAAACCGCCGTGCAGGCGCCCACGCTGCATCGCGCCAGTGCGGCCGACGTGGTCGCCGCTGCACCACTGAATCACTGGTGGGAAGACCTGCACGATGCGCAGCTGACCCAGCTAGTCACTCAGGCCCTGGCCGACAGCCCCAACCTGCGCGCGGCGCAGGCGCGTCTGCGCGCCAATCGGGCGCTGGCCAACCAGCGCCGTGCCGAGCGGCTGCCCAAGCTCAACGCCAGTGCGCTGTACGCCTACGCCGAGCCGCCGCAGACCATCGTCGACACCCTGGGCGGGCTGCAGAACGGCCAGCAGGGTCAGCCCCCGGCGCAAGGCAGCCAGGCGCTGAACCTGGAAAAGACCGAGCTCTACACCGCCGGCTTCGATGCCAGCTGGGAGCTGGACCTGTTCGGCCGCCGCCGCCGCGCCGCCGAAGGTGCGCTGGCCCAGGCGCAGGCCTCCGAAGCCGAACTGGCCGATGCGCAGGTGCAGCTCGCTGCCGAAGTGGGGCAGGTGTATGTCAACTATCGCGGGTTGCAGGCGCGCCTGGCGATTGCCGACAGCAACCTGGACAAGATCCGTCAGTCGCTGACCCTGGTGCAGCAGCGCCGCGGCCAGGGTGCCGCCTCGGACCTGCAGGTCGAGCAGATCGCCACCCAGGTGCAGCAGCAGGAGGCCCAGCGCCTGCCGCTGCAGATGCAGCAACAGGAAGCGCTGGACCAGCTGGCGTTGATGGTCGGCCGCGAGCCGGGCGCGCTGGATGCGCAGCTTGCCGCACCGCAACCGCTGCCGATGCTGCCCACCCAGGTGCGCGTGGACGATGCCGGTGCGTTGATCCGTCGGCGCCCGGACGTGCGCAAGGCCGAGCGCGAGCTGGCCGCGTCCAGCGCGCAGATCGGCGAGGCCTTGAATGGCTACTTCCCGCAGGTCAGCCTGCTTGGCGGCCTGAGCTGGGTGGCCGGCTCGCCCAGCGATTTCAATTCCGATGCGCTGACCAAGCTGGCAGTGCCGATGCTGCGCTGGTCGATCTTCGACTTCGGCCGCACCCGCGCGCAGGTCGAACAGGCGCGTGCCGGCAATGCCGGGCGCGAGGCCGCCTATGAAGGCGCGGTGCTGGCGGCGCTGCAGGACGCCAACACCGCACTGTCGCGGTTTGGCTCGGCACGCCAGCAGTTGGTGGTGGCGCGTCAGGCCGAGGCCTCGGCCACGCGCTCTGCCGGGCTCATGCAGCAGCGCCGCGATGCCGGTGCCACCTCCAGCATCGACCTGCTCGATGTGCAGCGCCAGCAGTTGTCCGCGCAGGACGCCGCCGCGCAGGCGCAGGTGCAATTGCTGGTGTATTACGTGGCGCTGCAGAAGAGCCTGGGCCTGGGCTGGAGCGAGCCGCCGCAGGCCGCCGCCCGCTAGCGCCACGCGTGTCGGCGCGCACTGCAGCGCCGGCACGCTTTTGCCATGATGCGTGCACGGCGCCACGGTGGCGCCGGCGCGTTGTTGTCACCGAGAGGATGCATGGCCCTTTCCGAAGCCGTCTTGCTTGCACCCGCCGCCGCCGATGCGGGGTATCTGTCGATCCGCGAGGTCCGCAAGGAGTTCGACGGCTTCGTGGCGGTGGACGATGTCAGCCTGCAAATCCGCAAGGGCGAAATCTTCGCGCTGCTGGGTGGCTCGGGCAGCGGCAAATCTACCTTGCTGCGCTGTCTTGCCGGCTTCGAGCGGCCCACCAAGGGCAGCATCGTGCTCGATGGCCAGCCCATCGACGCGTTGCCGCCTTACGAGCGGCCGATCAACATGATGTTCCAGTCGTATGCGTTGTTCCCGCATATGACGGTGGAGCAGAACATCGCCTTCGGGCTCAAGCAGGAAGGCCTGCCCAAGGCGGCGGTGGCCCAGCGGTTGGGCGAGATGCTCGAGCTGGTGCAACTTGCGCGCCTGGCCAAGCGCAAGCCGCATCAGTTGTCTGGTGGGCAGCAGCAGCGCGTGGCGCTGGCGCGCTCGCTGGCCAAGCGGCCCAAGCTGCTGCTGCTGGACGAGCCGATGGGCGCGCTGGACAAGAAGCTGCGTTCGCAGATGCAGTTGGAACTGGTCAACATCATCGAAACCTCCGGCGTCACCTGCGTGATGGTCACCCACGACCAGGAAGAAGCCATGACCATGGCCACCCGCATCGCACTGATGGACCACGGCTGGATCCAGCAGGTGGGCACGCCGGATGAAATCTACGAGCAGCCGGCCAACCGCTTCGCAGCCGAATTCATCGGCTCGGTCAATCTGATCGAGGCGGTCATCGCCGAAGACGCGCCGGATTCGGTCAGCCTCACCACCGCGGCATTCGCCGCGCCGATTCGCATCGGCCATGGCATCACCGGGTTCGAAGGGCAGGCTGTGGCATTTGCAGTGCGCCCGGAAAAACTCGGCATCGGCAAGCAGGAGCCGGCGCAGGCCTGCAACAAGGCGCAGGGCGTGATCGAAGACATTGCGTATTTCGGCAGCCACTCGGTCTACCACGTGCGCCTACCCAGCGGCATCAAGCTGATGGCGCATTTCGCCAACCGGCAACGCTGGGCCAGCGAAGCGCTGACCTGGGGCGATGCAGTGTGGGTGGGGTGGGGCGAGGACGACGGCGTGGTCCTAACCGCATGAGGCCGCGCCTGCCAAGAGTGGCCAGCAAAACTACTGCGCAGCCACCAGGGGGGCGCGGCCGGTGCTCGGAATCCTCATGTACCACACGTACACTGCGGTTCCTCCGCGCCGTCCGCGCCCCCCTGGCGACTGCTCGCTACGTTTTGCTAACCACTCTTAGTCGTGGTCTGCCGGGTGCGCGTTGGGGCGTGATCGCCGCACCGTATCTGTGGTTGCTGGTGTTCTTCGCCATCCCGTTCCTGATCGTGCTGAAGATTTCGTTTGCCGAACGCGCTACCGCGATGCCGCCGTACACGCCGCTATTTGCGTATGCGGCCGATGGCGCGGTGAGCGTCAAGCTGCATCTGGGCAACTACCTGGCCCTGCTGCGCGACAGCCAGTACGTGGCCGCTTACCTGAGTTCGATCAAGATCGCTGCGATTTCCACCGCACTGGCGCTGTTGATCGGCTACCCGATGGCATACGTGATCGCGCGCCTGCCGCTGGCCACCCGCAACGTGGCGATGATGCTGGTGGTGTTGCCGTCGTGGACCTCGTTCCTGATCCGTGTGTACGCATGGATCGGCATTCTCGATGGCAACGGCCTGCTCAATCAGGCCTTGCTGGCGCTGGGTGTGATCGAGCAACCGCTGCAGTTGCTGTACACGCCGATCGCCGCCTACATCGGCATCGTTTACTGCTATCTGCCCTTCATGGTGCTGCCGCTGTACGCCAACCTGGTCAAGCACGATTCGCGGCTGCTGGAGGCGGCTTACGACCTGGGCGCGCGGCCGTGGCAGGCATTCGTGCGCATCACCTTGCCGCTGTCGCGCAACGGCATCGTCGCCGGCTGCATGCTGGTGATGATTCCGGCGGTGGGCGAGTTCGTGATTCCCGAGATGCTGGGCGGTCCCGATACGCTGATGATCGGCCGCGTGCTATGGGGCGAATTCTTCAATAACCGCGACTGGCCGGTGGCCGCCGCGGTGGCCACGGTGATGCTGGTGCTGCTGCTGGTGCCGATCGTGATCTTCCACCGTTACCAGCAGCGCGAGCTGGAAGGGCGGCTGACATGATGCGCGCCGCGCGCGGTGGGCGTGTGCTGGGCGGCAGCGTGCTCGCGCTGGGGTTCGGTTTTTTGTATCTGCCGATCCTGTTGCTGATGATGTATTCGTTCAACGCCTCGCGCCTGGCCACGGTGTGGGGCGGATTTTCCACCCGCTGGTATGGCGAGTTGCTGCGTGACCGCCAATTGCTGGACGCGGCCTGGGTGAGCCTGGAAGTGGCGTTCTGGACCGCATGCGCGTCCACCGTGCTCGGCACCATGGCGGCCATGGCAATGGTGCGCATGCGGCGGTTTCCCGGCAAGACGCTGTTCGCTGCGCTGATCACCGCACCGCTGGTGATGCCGGAGGTGATCATCGGCCTGTCGATCCTGTTGCTGCTGGTCTCGATGGGCGGCGTGCTCGGCATCGCGCCACGCGGCGCGGTCGCCATCTGGGTGGCGCATGTCACCTTCACCGTCTCATTCGTGACCGTGGTGATTTCCTCGCGGCTGCAGGAGCTGGACCGCTCGCTGGAAGAAGCCGCCATGGATCTGGGCGCCACGCCACTGAAGGTGTTCTTCCTGATCACCTTGCCGATCATCGCGCCAGCACTTGCGTCGGGCTGGCTGTTGGCATTCACGCTCTCGCTGGACGATGTGGTCATTGCCAGTTTCCTGGCGGGCCCAAGCTCCACCACGCTGCCGATCAAGGTGTTTTCGTCGGTACGCCTGGGCATCAGCCCCAAGATCAATGCGCTGGCCACGGTGATGGTGCTGGCGGTGTCGGTGGCGGCGGTGATCGGGTGGTGGTTGCTGGCGCGCAGTGAAAAACGCCGTCTACGCGATGCGCAACTTGCGCTGCAGTCTGCTCCCTGAGGGCGCGCTGGCGCTGAGGTGGCCAATCACCGCAGCGACCTGCCGCCAGATAGATGCAAACGCTAGAGCCATCGGTGTGTGCGAAAGCTGCAAGTCGATTCCTGCGCAGTCCGGCCGATAAGCGCAACAAGTTGATCGACGGTGCTTACCTGGCCGAAGGCGTGTATCCGCTGTCCCAGGGCTGTGGCTTGGTCAGGTAGCACTGATACTCGGCTCTGATGTCGTAGCCGCGTTGCTCCACGCTGGATTGTTCGTCGTTGCGGTCCTTGCGGTTGCCCTTGCCGTCGTTCTTGGACTTTCGCTTATCGGGAAAGATCGGGACCATGTTCGGCGACGACCGCGCGGTGATGAGTTGGCGGATGGCAGTGTCCGAGCACGCTCGCAGCGCTTCTTGCTCGCAGGGTTGCGCGGGGTCGGGCTGTAGGCTGGTGCAGCTCACAGTGACAAACCCGGCCGGGCCGGGCCGCGGGTCACGCAGAAGGTCCTGGAGGGCTGCACATCCAGCAAGGCACGCACTGGTGCCAAGTACAACCAGAACAATGAGATTCCGGCGCATCGTGGTGGTCTTCCCTGGGTGGATCAATCTGCCATTGCAGAATGCTAGAGCATTTTGCGCGGTTGCATCGGCGAGTAAGGCAGGCTGCTTTCGTTACCTTGTCTGGGCGCATCATCCCGGCTGCCAGTGATCCGCCAGCTGTGCGGTGGAGGTGCGTCACTGCGCGGTGCGGTAAACACAGCGTTGCAGCGATTTGCAGCGGTTGTGACGCGGCTGCAACTTCCCGGCGACTAGCATGGCGGGCTTGTAACAGGAGACCATCATGTCCTACGACACCGTCAACCCGGCCAATGGCCAGGTCGAACATACCCAGCACACGCTGGACGCCGCCGCCATCGAGGCGCGTCTGGCTGCTTCCGCCAAGGCGTTTCCGAGCTGGGCGGCGCTGCCACTGGCCGAGCGCGGCGCCTTGTTGCGGCGGGTGGGCGAGGAGTTGACCAAGCGGCGCGAGGACCTGCAGCGCATCATGACCGCCGAGATGGGCAAGCTGCGTCGCGAAGCCCTGGCCGAGATCGACAAATGCGCGCAGGGCTGCGCCTATTACGCCGAGCATGCGGCCGAGTACCTGGCGCCACGCGCCATTCCAACCGAGGCGCAGTCCAGCTATGTGCGCTATGAACCGCTGGGCTGCGTGTTTGCGGTGATGCCGTGGAATTTCCCGCTGTGGCAGGCGTTTCGCTTTCTCGCGCCGGGCCTGATGGCCGGCAATGTCGCACTGCTCAAACACGCCAGCAACGTGCCGCGTTGCGCGGATGCGATGAAGGATGTGCTAGACGCCGCCGGCATTCCGCCGGGTGTGTTCGACGTGCTGCATATCGATAATGATCAAGCCGCCGAGGTGTTGCGCGATGACCGCATTGCGGCAGTCACGCTCACCGGCAGCGAACGCGCCGGCCGCTCGCTGGCCGCTAATGCAGGCGATCAGCTGAAGAAGTGCGTGATGGAACTTGGCGGCAGCGATGCCTTTGTGGTGCTCGACGATGCCAATCTGGAGCGCACCGTGCAGTCGGCAGTGCAGTCCCGCTTCGACAACAGCGGGCAGACCTGCATTGCCGCCAAGCGCTTCATCGTGGTGGATGCCATTGCCGACCAGTTCGTGGAGCGTTTCGTTGCCGCCGCCGCGCAGCGTGTGCTCGGCGACCCGCAGCAGGACGCGACCACACTTGCGCCGATGGCGCGTGCGGACCTGCGCGATGAATTGCACAAGCAGGTGCAGGAAAGCGTGTCCAAGGGTGCCAAGGTGTTGCTTGGCGGCGAGCCGGTGGCGGAGTCGCATGCGGGTTATCCGGCCACCATTCTCGACCAGGTCGGCCCAGGCATGCCGGCCTACGAGCAGGAATTGTTCGGGCCGGTCGCGGCGGTGATTCGCGTCGCCGATGAGGCCGAAGCCGTGCGCGTGGCCAACGACACTACCTTCGGTTTGGGCGGCAGCGTGTGGACCGCAGACGCCAAGCGGGGTGAGCGTGTTGCGCAGCAGTTGCAGTGCGGTGCGGCGTTCGTGAATTCAGTGGTGAAGAGCGATGTGCGGTTGCCGTTCGGTGGGATCAAGCGTTCGGGATTCGGGCGGGAATTGGCCGAGCACGGGATCCATGAGTTCATGAATATCAAAACGATTTATGTGGCTTGAGGGGGGGTGGGGAGTCGGGATTCGGGATTTGCAAGAGCAGCGTTTTCCTTTGCCGTTGGAAGAGATGCGCGGAGAACAAATGAGGGTGCGTTGCTCTTGCGGTGCTGGTGGTCTGGCTGATTCATCCGCTGATCTGTAGGCAACGTCGCTTTGGCCTCTAGCGAATCCCCAATCCCTAATCCCGAATCTCGAGTTGCTGCTCTTCTTGGGGCGGAGGCTTCAGGCGAAAGCAAAAGCAAAAGCAAAGGCTTCCGCGCCTGTGGCGCGGGTGACTTTTGTCTTGGCAAAAGTCACCAAAACCGCGCTCGCCCGACGCGATCCGGTGCGATGAAGCCGCACCGGTGCCCTGTGCTCCTCGCCACGCGCGGCACGGCGCCCAAACTCGCTGCGCTCAGACAAGGGCGCCTCTTCGGCCACGCGTGACTGCGGTGCTCGGCTCGCTTTAGGGCGAGGTGAGCGAGGAGCGAAGGCGAAAGCTCAAGCAAAGCCAAGCCGAAGCTTCCGCGCCTTTGGCGCGGGTGACTTTTGTCTTGGCAAAAGTTACCAAAACCGTGCTCGCCCGACGCGATCCGCTGCGAGAAGCCGCACCGGTGCCCTGTGCTCCTCGCCACGCGCGGCACGGCGCCCAAGCTCGCTACGCTCAGACAAGGGCGCCTCTTCGGCCACGCGTGACTGCGGTGCTTGGCTCGCTTTAGGGCGAAGGAAACTAAAGGCGAACAACGAAAGCGAAGACTCAAGCCAAGAGCAACGGCGAAGAGCTCAACGCAAGTGACGGCCATGAACGACGGCCAATAACAACAGCCGGGAGCAATGCTCTTCAGCCACGCCCAGGAGCAGTCGCCAGCGAAAAGCTCAGCGACCACCGCTCTACCAATTCCCCATTCCCAACTCCCCATTCCGCCACCGCAACACGGTGGCCCCTACAGCCAGCGTGCGCGCTTGAACAGGCGATACAGGACGAGGCACGAGGCAACGATGCCGCCGACCAGCAGCGGGTAGGCGTAGGGTTTGTCGAGTTCGGGCATGTGGGTGAAGTTCATGCCGTACCAGCTGGTGATCAGGGTAGGGGCGGCCAGCAGGGCGGCCCAGGCGCCGAGGCGTTTGACGGTTTCGCCCTGCGCCAGGGTCACCATCGAGAGGTTGACGCTCAGCGCGGTGCCCAGCATTTCGCGCAAGGTGTCGATGGCGTCGTTGATGCGCACAGCATGATCCAGCACGTCGCGCAGGTAGACGCCGACCTCGCCGTGAATCAGCGAGCCGGGATTGCGCTTGAGGTGCGAGAGCACGTCCTGCAGCGGGGCCACCACCAGCCGCATCTTGTTGAGTTCGCGCTTGAGTTCGTACAGGCGCACCACGGTTTCGCGTTTGTAGTTCTCCGCGAAGATGTCTTTTTCCAGGCCTTCCAGGGTGTCGCGGAACTCGTTCATGATCGGCAGGTAGTTGTCGACCACGAAGTCCAGCACGCCATACAGGCAAAACGCCGAGCCCATGCGCAGCATCGCCGGCTCGCGTTCCACGCGGTTGCGTACCGGCGTGTAGGAGAGCGAGGCGCCGTGGCGCACGGTGAGCAGAAAACGTGCGCCGAGGAAGGCATGCGTTTCACCGTAGCGGATCCGCTCGTTGACCAGCTGCGCGGTGTTGACCACCACGAACAACGAATTGCCATAGCTCTCGGCCTTGGGCCGCTGATGCGCCTTGAGCGCATCCTCGATCGCCAGGTCATGCAGGCCGAACTCTTCCTGCAGTTTGCGCAGTACCGATTCCTGCGGCTCGTACAGGCCGACCCAGACGAAGCCGTCCGGGCGCTGTAGCTCGTCGCTGATCTGTTCCAGGCTGATGTCGTGGCGCGCGCCGTGGCCGTCGTAATAGGCGCAGGTGATGACGCAGGAGGGGTTTTCCGGGTGGCGACGGTTGTTCATGGCCGCATCGTGGATCAGCGCGCACGCACCGGCAAGGCGCGCGGACGCAGCGCGATGGCCAGTGCGGCGTGGATCGGCAGCAGCAGCAACACCCACTGCAGGTTGTCCTGCGCCTGGAACGACAACCAGTGAATCACCAGCGCCAGCAGTGCGCACGTAGCGACCATCCAGCACAGCACATCGAACCAGCCCCCCGGCCGGCGGCCGCGCAGCAGCGCAATGCCGCCCACGCAGAGCAACACGCACAGCGGATTGACCAGCAGCAGATTACGGTTGGCCCATGCGGACTGGTGCGCGGTGAAACCCCACAGATACACCAGCAGGCCGCCGCCGATGGCGCACAACAGCCAGAACGGCAGCGCCACGCCGGCAAGCAAACGCTGCCTGCGGCGCACTGCCAACACGCCCGCGGCGACCAGCACGCCAGTCAGCAGCCACGGCCACCAGTGCCGTTGCTGTTCGGCCGGCTCCGGTGCAATGCGATGCGGCAACAGCACCTGGGTGGATTGCACCAGCGGACGTCCGGCGCTGTTGTGCACCTGGGTCAGGCTGTCGGCCAGGCGCATCGGCACGAAGGCTTCTTCCCAACGCGACAGCGGGCGGTCTGCGTACGGCCCCAGGCCCAGGTCGAAGCCCAGCCACATCCATGGGGCAGGGGAGGCCAGGCGCACCGCTTCGCTGCGGAAGGTGTTGCCACGCGAGCGGCCGGCCAATTGCGACTTGAGCGCGCCGCCCATGGCACGGTCCAGGGTGTCCCGGACCATCGTGGCGCAGTTGGCAACGAAATAATCGTAGTGGTAGCGCGCGTTTTCTGGCCGGCTGCGCACCGCAAGACCATCGGCCAGGGCCTGCGCCTGTTCCGGTGGCAGCTCCAGCCACTGGATGCTCACGCCGCGGCCGCCGTCGCGGTATTGCGCGAGGTCTTCTTCCAGCGGCAGCGCCACCAGGTAATACATCATCTCGCCGCGCGCAAAACGCGGCACGAAGTCGGGCTCACCGGGATCGAAGAAACCGAAGTTGTAGGAAGTCACCTGCTGGGTAACCGGGTCGACCACCACGATGGCGTCATGGCCGAAGCGCTCGAAGAACACTTCGCCCGGCTGCATGGTGGCCACGCCGATGCGCGGCGCCTGCGCCATGGCGCTCTGCAGGCTCAGCAGGGCGAGCAGCAGGAGTGCACTGCAGCCTGCCCACCAGGCGGCGGCGCGGCGTGCCGGCCCGCGCGCGGCGGTGCTGCGCTGGCGCAGGTTCAAGCGTCGTCCTGCGGGTCGGGCGGCAGGATGGTGACGTGGAAGGCGTGCACGCGACGCGCGTCGGCCTTGGCCACGCGGAAGGCGAACCGGCCCAGGGTCAGCTCTTCGCCGGTTTCCGGCAGATGCCCGATTGCATCGGTGACCAGGCCGCCCACGGTGTCGTATTCGTCATCGGGGAAATCGGCGCCGAAGCGCTCGTTGAAATCCTCGATCGGCGTCAGCGCATCCACCACATAGCGGCCGTCGGCCTGGATGGCGATCAACGAATTCTCTTCTTCGGCATCGTCGTGCTCGTCGTCGATCTCGCCGACGATCTGCTCCAGCACGTCTTCGATGGTGACCAGCCCGGCCACGCCGCCGTACTCGTCCACCACGATCGCCATGTGGTTGCGCGAGAGGCGGAATTCCTTGAGCAGGACGTTGAGCTTCTTCGACTCGGGGATCAGCACGGCCGGGCGCAGCAGTTCGCGCACGTTGCCCGGGCCATTGTCGGCCACCACGCCGCGCAACAAGTCCTTGGCCAGCAGGATGCCGAGCACTTCGTCCTTGTTTTCGCCGTGCACGGGGAAGCGCGAGTGGCCGGATTCGACCACCTGCTTCATCAGGTCGAGGAAGCGCGCTTCCACCGGCAGCGACACCATCTGCGAGCGCGAGATCATCACGTCGCCCACGGTGAGCTCGGACACGGAGATCGCGCCTTCCATCATGCGCAAGGTGTCTGCGGCGATGAGACCGTCTTGTTCAGCGGTGCGCAGCAGGGCGACCAGTTCGTCGCGGGTATGCGGTTCGCCAGAGAAGGCCGCGCTCAAGCGCTCGAGCCAGCTACGGCGTTTTTCCGGGGATTCTGAGGTTTGGCTACTGTCGTCTTCGGACATCTTGACGGGGAACGGCACCCGGCGAACCAGGCGATAGTGCCAAGTCTAGCAGGAAGCCGTGAGTGGTCTGTGGCTGGGCGCTGTGGCTGACCTGGCGCGCAGGGCAGGGTGTGGGTCAGCGCGGCACGGCGGCGGGTCCAGCATCCAGGCCGCTGCGACGCACCGCTGCCCTGTGTCCGTCAGGCCGTCTACGTCAGGCCGTGTCGGGACCATCCCGTCCCGATAGCACCAGATCGGCGCGGCTCAGCACCGGAGCGCGTAGCTGACTCCAAGTCGAGGCAGACCGAGCACGCAACGCAGGCCGCCGAGCCGGCGAGCGGGGCCGCGCAGCGCTCAGGGCAGGTCGAGGCTGTAACCGCAGCCCACCACGGTCTTGCCGGGGTGCGATTTCACATTCGACACGCTGAGCACGATCGATTCGATCATCGCCTCGCCGGTCTTCGGGTTGGTGGTGTCTTCGCTGACCACCTCGCGCCCGTACATCACCTTGTCGGCGTTATCCACGCCCAGCTCCAGGTCCAGCTGCTTGGCCAGCGGGCGCGGGTCGGGCAGGTCGAGCAGCGCCATGACGCTGGCACCGGAAAAAGCGATGTGGCTGGTGCTATGGCCGAAGACGGTGATCGGCGTGTTGAGCGTGTACTCGGTCATGAACAGGTTGGACTGCGCCTGCGGTGCCCAGCCCAGCGCCACCGCCTTGAGCGGGTCGGCCAGGATTGGTGCCAGTGCAGAAAAGTCGCCGATGCGCTGGCGGCACTCGATCAGCGCCGGCAGATCCGGGCGCACCGACGCGGTCTGCGCCCAGGCCGGGCAGGCAGCTGCCATCAGCAGGCCGACCATCACCCACCGCCGCATCAGCGCTCTCCCGCGTACGGGTCGTCGATGCCGAGTTCGGCCAGGATCTCGCGCTCCAGCTGTTCCATCGCGTCGGCCTCCTTGTCGTCCTCGTGGTCCCAGCCCAGCAGGTGCAAGGTGCCGTGCACGGTGAGATGCGCGTAGTGCGCGCTCAATGATTTGCCTTGCTCGGCGGCCTCGCGGGCCACCACCGGCGCACAGATCACCAGATCGCCAAGCAGCGGCATCTTGACGCCCTTGGGCAGGCCCTGAGGCATCTCCGCCGGGAAGCTGAGCACGTTGGTGGCGTAATCCTTGCCGCGGTAGTGATGGTTGAGCGAGCAGCCTTCCTTCTCGTCGACCACGCGTACCGCCAGATCCGCTTCGCGGATCCGCCCCTTCAGCGCGGCCGCCACCCACTTGCGAAAACTCACCGACGACGGCAGCCCGGTGCGCGGCAGCGCATAGCTGACTCCGACATCGAGGCGGACCGGACCTTTGGTCATGGGGACACCAATCATTCTGATCAGACAGGAGCAACAGTATCGCGCGTGTGCTGTTCTACTGCGACTTCCAGTCGCCCGCGTCATACGCGATTTCGACCACATCGGCCGTTCTCGCTGCATCCTCGATCCCTGCCTCCTTGAGCGTGCCGTGGCAGTTGAAGCCCAGATGGGTCTTGATCTGGCGCGCCAGTGCCACGGCCTGCTCCTCAGGTGTGGCGTCAGTGTCGACGCGAATGCTTGCTTTGGCGCACCCGCCGATGCTGGTGACCTGAATTGCTGGAACAAGGGCAAGTGCAGCTTGGTCCGCCAGCGACTCGAAAGCGTCCTGAGCCATAGCGTCTTCGTCCGCAGACACACGCACCTTGAAGTAATAGAGCTGCTTATAAAACAGATAGCCGTTGGAACGCATCGGCTTGCCGGTCGAGGACAGTTGCGTCCTGAGGCGCAGCTTTTCCCCGACAACCCGCTGGGCATCCGCGATGGCCGCGATGACCTTGGCATCGGTGCCATTGGCGGGCGCGGCGGCAGGCGCATCATTGGTCGGCAGCACGAGCGTGGTCTGGTCCAGCTCGTCCAGGCGCGAATAGCTGCCCTGCGTCACTGCCGACGCGAGGTCTTTGCGAAATGCCGCCATGCCCTCTGCAATGGCTTGCGTCTGATCGCGCTGCCCGAGTGGGTAGACGAATACATCGATCGACAGATCCGGTTGGCCTGACATCGCGTAATGGAAAGCGGCGCCGGCAGCCTTGGCGCCCGGGGTGTAGGCCCTGCGGGCCAGCGAGAACGGGCCTACTGTCCTGGGTGCGATCAGATAGCTGGTTTCGATGTAGGCGCGCGGTGATGTTGGAGCGTCTTTGGGCTTGGCCAACAGCGTCGCGGGCACCGCACTCAGCAAATAGACGCAAAGCAGCAAGCAGTCACGGAACATGGGCACTTCCTGTGCGAAACGTCCAGATAGTTTACGGCCACTGGGCTGCGGGCCAACACGTGCAGGTCAGCGGCACATCCGTGCTGCCGGGCTCAGATAACCCACTGACCCTTGTCCGGTGCAGGACCCCGACCTACTGGGCAACGCTGGCACTGCGAAGCGATGTCGTCGCATGGTCATGGTTGCGCAGATGCCTGCGCCACGCCGACATTGCGACGCACCACCTGGGCGCAGGACACCTGGCGGTGCCTGCATCAACGTGGTTTCAGGCTGCGGGTTCGGCCGGCGTGTGGGCGAGATCGTGCTTTTCGTACGCCGTGACGATGCGTTGTACCAGCGGGTGGCGCACGACGTCGCGGGCTTCGAAGAAGGTGAAGCTCACCCCGTCCACCTCGCGCAGCACGTCGACGGCATCGCGCAGGCCGGACTTGACGTGCTTGGGCAGGTCGATCTGGGTGAGATCGCCGGTGACCACCGCGGTGGAACCGAAGCCCAGGCGGGTCAGGAACATCTTCATCTGTTCGATGGTGGTGTTCTGCGCCTCGTCCAGGATCACGTACGCGTCGTTGAGGGTGCGCCCACGCATGTAGGCCAGCGGAGCGATCTCGATGACGTTCTTTTCCAGTAGCTTGACCACCTTTTCCACGCCCAGCATTTCATACAGGGCGTCGTATAGCGGGCGCAGGTAGGGGTCGACCTTCTGGCTGAGATCGCCGGGCAGAAAGCCCAGCTTCTCGCCAGCCTCCACCGCCGGGCGCACCAGGATCAGCCGCTGCACGCGCGACTCGTTCAGTGCTTCCACGGCGCTGGCCACGGCCAGGAAGGTCTTGCCGGTGCCGGCCGGGCCGATACCGAAATTGATGTCGTGGGTGGTGATCGCGTGCAGGTACTTGGCCTGGTTGGCACCGCGGCCACGCACGGTGCCGCGTTTGACCTTGATCGCCACGTCCTGTGGTTCGTACGCGCGCTGCGCTACTTGCTCGACATTGGCATCGTTGAGCCGCAGATGGATGGCGTGGCTGTCGAACGTGGTGGAGGCGGCTTCGTCATACAGCGCGGTCAGTAGATGCTGCGCGGCATCGACCGCAGGCTCCGGGCCGGTGACGCGGAAGATGTTGCCGCGGTTGGCGATCTCCACGCCAAGCTTGAGCTCGATCTGGCGCAGGTGCGCATCGAACGGACCGGCCAGGTTGGCCAGACGCTCGGTGTCGGCCGGGTCGAGGGTGAAATCGCGGGACGCTGGTGAGTTCATGATTGGATCGGACACCGCAACGCGGCGTCGGTAGGACGGGAGCAAAAGGGTAGCGCGGGGGGCGTGATCCCACCAGCAAACCGGGCGGCGCAGCACCGCGTCGTGCATAGGTGCAGAGCGCAGCCAGGACTTTTCCACACCGGGTGTGGAGCGTCGTACCAGTAACCTGTGGATAGATTCGGTTTGCCTTACTGCCGCAAGGCTCGCACAGCATGTGGCGAAAAAATGACCAGCGGGTGGCAGGTTGTCCACACCGGATGTGGATGGTTCTCGCCAAAGCCTGTGGGTAAGTGGCGATGCGCTTACTGCGACAAGGCCTTGCAGTTGCATGGCGAAAAAATGACCAGGACGCGTGGCGCGTGTTTGAGCACGTCGCTGTGATGCTGCACTGGGGAGCGATGCATATGGACGTGCATGTCAGCGGGATATCGCTGCGGTGCAGAACCGTGCCACGGCGCGCTAGTCAGTGACGCATTGGCCATCGGACAAGAATCGTTTCGCGCTTGCAGTCATTACTTATGACCACCGCAGCGCGTGATGCTTCCACCATGGCGCAGCACTGCGTCGGCCTGCACCATGTCTCGCCACAGTCGTCGGCCTGCACCTGGGCGACCACCACACGCCAACTCCATCAGCGTGTGGGGTCTTCGGGAGGGCAAGAACGCGCGCTGCCCGCTCAGACCGCGCTGTCGTCCAATTGGATGCGCCCGCGCAGCGAATTGCTCAGTGCTTCGGTGATCAGCACATCCACAAACTGGCCCACCAGGCGCGGATTCCCCGGGAAATTCACCGGGCGCATGTTTTCGGTCTTGCCGGTGAGTTCATTGGCATCACGGCGCGACGGGCCTTCTACCAGCACGCGTTGCACGCTGCCGACCATGCGTTGCGAAATGCCGGCTGCATGCGCGTTGATATGCGCCTGCAGACGTGCGAGGCGCGCCTGCTTCACCGCATCGGGGGTGTCGTCTTGCAGATCCGATGCCGGCGTACCGGGGCGACGCGAGTAGATAAAGGAGAAGCTCTGGTCGAAGCCCACGTCCTCGATCAACTTCATGGTCTTGTCGAAATCGGCGTCGGTCTCGCCCGGAAAGCCGACGATGAAGTCGGAGCTGATCGAGATGTCTGGCCGCACCGCGCGCAGCTTGCGGATCTTGGACTTGAATTCCAGCGCGGTGTAGCCGCGCTTCATCGCCGACAAGATGCGGTCGCTGCCGGCCTGCACCGGCAGATGCAGGTAATTGGCCAGTTGCGGCACATCGCGGTAGGCATCGACCAGCGAATCGGAAAACTCCAGCGGGTGCGAGGTGGTAAAGCGGATCCGGCCAATGCCGTCGATCTGCGCAATGGTACGGATCAGCAACCCCAGATCGGCGTACTGCGCCGGCTCGCCAGCATCGGCACCGTACGCACCGCGATACGCGTTGACGTTCTGGCCGAGCAGATTGATCTCGCGCACGCCTTGTGCGGCCAGCTGCGCCACTTCCACCAGCACGTCCTCGAACGGCCGGCTGACTTCTTCGCCGCGCGTGTAGGGCACCACGCAGAACGAGCAGTACTTGGAACAACCTTCCATGATCGACACGAACGCCGACGGGCCATCGGCACGCGGTTCGGGCAGGCGGTCGAACTTCTCGATCTCCGGGAAGCTGATGTCCACCTGCGACTTGCCGGACTCACGGCGCGCACGGATCAATTCCGGCAGCCGGTGCAGGGTCTGCGGGCCGAACACCAGGTCCACGTACGGCGCGCGCTTGACGATCGCTTCGCCTTCCTGCGACGCCACGCAGCCACCCACGCCGATGATCACCGGCTTGCCACCGGCCTTGAGCGCCTTCCAGCGGCCCAACTGGCTGAACACCTTTTCCTGCGCCTTTTCGCGAATGGAGCAGGTGTTGACCAGCACCACGTCCGCGTCTTCCGGGTTGTCGGTGAGCTCCAGTCCTTCGGACGCGGCAAGCACATCGGCCATCTTGGCCGAGTCGTACTCGTTCATCTGGCACCCGTGGGTCTTGATGTACAGCTTGCCGCGCACCACGGCAGGCGCTTGCGGGCGGCCAACGGGCAGGGGCAGCAGGGCGGGCGCGTCCACGGCGGTGGCCGTGGTCGGCAGATCGGAAACGGATGTCCCGGGCATGGCGCTTATTCCAGGCGGGTAGAAGAGAGCCGCGCAGTTTACCCGCTGATGCCGCCCCGGTGGCGCTCAGGCGCCGGCATCGACCGCCGCGGCCCGCGCCACCGCTGGCCGCGCGGCCATGCGTGCGATGTAGGCGAGGGTCGGGGCAGGTGGGTCGATCATCTTGAAGCCGGCCATCCAGCCCAGCGCGCTGCCCCACAGCACGTCGGCGGCGGAACAACGCGCGCCGAGCAGATAGTCGCCCTTGGCCAGCTGGGCATCCACCACCGCCAGCACGGTGGGGAAGTCGGCCCATGGCGACAGCGAGCGTGGCGGTGCATCGCGCTTCATGGCCTTGTCGATAAGGGCCGGCTCGAAGGCCGAGCCGTAGAACGCCAGCCAGCGCAGATAGGCGCCGCGGTCCGGGTCGCCCGGCGCAGGCGACAGCCCGGCGTCCGGGTACAGCTCGGCCAGGTATTGGTAGATCGCCGCCTGTTCGGTCACCACGCTGTCGCCGTGCGTGATGGCGGGAATCTTGCCCATCGGGTTGATCGCCAGGAACGCGGCATCGCGCTGGTCGCCGCGCTCCAGATCCAGCCGCTGCAGGCTGTAGTCGGCGCCCAGTTCCTCCAGCAGCACCAGGACTCCGCGCGAGCGCGATTGCGGATTGTGGAACAGGGTGATGTGGCGGTTGCTATGCATCGGAAGCTCCTGGCTGGAAGGAAGACGAGACATGGAGCGTAACCAGCACTTGCGGACAGTTTCTGTCCGCAATACGGTGCCGGCATGGCCTCCACCGCAGCCCGCTTGCTTCGTCTGATCGCGCTCATGCAGAACGGGCGAGATTGGCCGGGCGCGGCTCTCGCCGAGCGCCTGGGAATTCACCCGCGCAGCGTGCGCCGCGATATCGAGCGGTTACGCGAGCTGGGTTACCCGATCCGCGCGGTATCCGGCATCGGCGGCGGCTACCGGCTGGGGCACGGCGCGGCGGCCTTGCCGCTGCTGTTCGAAGAAGACGAAGCGCTGACCGTGGCCATCGCGCTGCGCGCGGCCGCGCCGGCCATTGCTGGCCTGGACGACGCGGCCGCGCGCGTGCTGACCAAGCTCGATCCGCTGCTGCCGCGCCGGCACCAGCAACGTGCCAGCGCCGCGCATGCCGCCATGGCCAGCCTGCCCACCGCCGCGCCAGGCAGCCTGGTGGACGCGGCGATGCTGGCCCTGCTGGCCGGGGCCTGCCGCGATCGCACCACCTTGCAACTGGAGTACCGGCGCCATTCCGGCGAGCAGATCCGCCGCCGGGTCGAGCCAGCTCTGCTGGTGAACTACGGCCGCCGCTGGTACCTGCTGGCCTGGGACTGCGAACGCCAGGATTGGCGCACCCTGCGCGCGGATCGCATCGATCAGGCCCAGCCCACCGGCATGCAGGCGCAAGCCCGCGCGCTGCCAGACGAGCCATTGCAGCTGCTGCGCAAGGCGATCGGCGAGGCGCCGTTTCCGCATCGGGCCCGGGTGCGCCTGCGCGGCAGCCTGCAGGAACTGGCGGCCCGCGTACCGCCCTGGCTGGGCGCGCTGGAGGCGGACGGCACCGACCACTGCTGGCTGGGCCTGGGCGCGCCCAGCCTGCCGGCATTGGCGGCCAACCTGTTGCTGCTCGAGGAGCCGTTCGAGGCGCTCGCGCCAGCTCACCTGCGCGCCCCGTTGTGCGAGGCGCTGACGCAGCTGCGGACCCGGCTGGAGCAGTTGCCGGCAAGCACCGGCGAGGACACTTGGCAAGTGCCGGGCAAGCTGGGACACTCCGCCGCATGAAGGGGATGTCAAGAACACTGGGGCTCTTGTTTGTCACGTTGGCGGCTGCGCCCGCCAGCGCCGGCACGCTGTACAAGTGTGTCAGCGCCGATGGCATTGCCAGTTACGTCAGCAAGCGCCAGAGCGGCGCCACCTGCAGCATCATCAGCCAGTACACGCCAGACCGCTCGGCCAGCCGGTCGTCCGCTCGCCTAGCCGCCAGTCCTGCGCGCACCGTGCCCGACATCAACAGCGGCGCCCCGGCCACCATCATCAGCCCGCCGGTCACCGCTCGTCGCACGGCCGAGGTCGCCAGCGCGCCGGTGCCGGCGGGCCGCAGCATGCCAGTGTCCGAGAGCGCCATCGCGCCACTGCCGGCAGCGGCTGCGGTCAACCCGCGCCGGGTGGTCAGCGGCCAGGTGTATTCGTATATGAAGGACGGCGTGCGACACTACACCAGTGCGCGCCCGCGCCAAGTGGCCAGCATCGAAGGCCTACGCACCATCCATTACAGCTTCATCGAGACCTGCTACGCCTGTGGCGCCAAGCCGGGCGTCAACTTCGGTGCGATCCGGCTCAACACCAGTGCCTACCAGCAGGAGATCGCTGCCGCCGCGCGCGAGTTCGGGGTCGAAGAGTCGATCGTGCGGGCCATCATCCATGCCGAATCCGCGTATAACCCGCTGGCCTTGAGCCGCGCCGGCGCACAAGGCCTGATGCAGCTGATGCCGGGCACCGCGCGCAGGTTCGGGGTCAGCGATGCCTACGATGCGGGGCAGAACATCCGCGGCGGGGTGCAATACCTGTCGTGGCTCTTGAAGCGTTTCAACGGCGATCTCACCCTGGCCGCTGCCGGATACAACGCGGGCGAGGGTGCGGTGGATCGTTATGGTGGCGTGCCGCCCTACAGCGAGACCCAGCGCTACGTGCAACGCGTCGGCCTGCTGGCTGGCCGCTACCGCGGTCAGGCCTCCACCGCCAATTAGTGCGCGCGTGCGTGCACGGCACGCATGATGCACGACACCGACGCCCAATGATGCAGTGCAATGCGATTGCACGCGTGTGCTGCTCGCATGCGCGCTGCTCCGGCCATGCCTGCATCGCCGCGCGCCGCGCCTTGAGCTGCGCGGTTTCATGGACTGCATCACGCACGTGGCCCACGCGGGTGTGCTTCGCCACACCCGCCTGCATGCCGATGCACGAGAGGGTTTGCATCGCGCATGCCCGACTGCGTACATTGCATTGTCTGTGCATTAAGCGTTCCGCTACACTGCGGTCGATTCATCGCGGCTGGACCCCCCGCCAGCCGCTGGCAGCCTCACGCTACCTAATCAAGATCGGAGAGCCGGATGGCCAACGATGGGGTTAACGCACCTGCCGACACAGGACGTCGTCGGTTTTTGACCGCGACAACCGCCGTGGTCGGTGCGGTCGGAGCAGGTTTTCTCGCAGTCCCGTTCGTGAAGTCGTGGAATCCCAGTGCACGTGCCAAGTTGGCCGGCGCACCGGTGACCGCCGACATCAGCGCTTTGCAGGAAGGCCAGCGGCTGATCCTGGAATGGCGCGGCCAACCGATCTGGATCGTCAAGCGGTCCAAGGCGATGCTCGATGCATTGCCATCCCTGGACGACCGGCTCAAGGATCCAAAGTCCGAGAACAAGGACCAGCAGCCGGACTACGTGCTGAAGAACCCCGAGTACCGCTCGATCAAGTCCGACATCTCGGTCCTGGTCGGCCTGTGCACGCACCTGGGGTGCTCGCCGGAGATGGTGGCCGAGATCCGGCCCGAGCCCTATGACCCGCAGTGGAAGGGCGGCTATTTCTGCCCATGCCACAAGTCGCGCTTCGACATGTCCGGTCGCGTCTTCGATGGCGTGCCGGCACCGATCAATCTGCTGGTGCCCCCACACCACTATGTCGATGACAACACGCTGGTGATCGGCGTCGATCCGGACGCAGCCGGCAAGCCGGCCAACAGCACGGGGGCTGCCTGATGAGCAATATCCTGGTTCGTACCGCCAACGGCGTGTTCGAGTGGGTCAACGAACGCGCACCCGGCCTGATGCCGGTGTATCGCAAGCATGTCAGCGAGTATTACGCGCCGAAGAATTTCAACATCTGGTACTACTTCGGTTCACTGGCGATGGTGGTGCTGGTCAACCAGATCGTCACCGGCATCTTCCTGACGATGCACTACAAGACCAGCGCCGCCGATGCCTTCGCGTCGATCGAATACATCATGCGTGACGTGGAGTGGGGCTGGCTGATCCGCTACATGCACAGCACCGGCGCCTCGCTGTTCTTCATCGTGGTGTACCTGCACATGTTCCGCGGCCTGATGTACGGCAGTTACCAGAAGCCGCGCGAACTGGTGTGGATCCTGGGCATGCTGATCTACCTGGTGCTGATGGCCGAAGCCTTCATGGGCTACGTCCTGCCCTGGGGCCAGATGTCGTTCTGGGGCGCGAAGGTGATCATCTCGTTGTTCGGCGCCATTCCGGTGATCGGCAATGGGCTGACCGAATGGATCATGGGCGATTACCTGCCCGGCGATGCCACGCTCAACCGATTCTTCGCGCTGCACGTGATCGCATTGCCGCTGGTGCTGCTGTTGTTGATCGTGCTGCACCTGGGCGCGCTGCATGAAGTGGGCTCCAACAACCCCGACGGTGTGGACATCAAGAAGGGGCCCAAGGGCAACCGCTGGGATGCGCACAAGCCGGCCGATGGCATTCCGTTCCATCCGTATTACACGGTCAAGGATCTGGTCGGCGTCGGCTTCCTGTTGGTCATCGCTGCCTTCATCATCTTCTTTGCGCCGGCCTTCGGTGGCTTGTTCCTGGAGCATGACAACTTCACCGAGGCCAATCGCCTGGTGACGCCGGAGCACATCAAGCCGGTGTGGTACTACACGCCGTACTACGCGATGTTGCGGGTGGTGCCCAACAAGCTCGGTGGCGTGCTGGTGATGTTCTCGGCGATCGCCATCCTGTTCCTGGTGCCCTGGCTGGATCGCGCCAAGGTGCGTTCGATCCGCTACCGCGGCTGGATCTCCAAGGTGGCGCTGGCCGTGTTGGTGGTGTGCTTCGTGTGGCTGGGCGTGATCGGCTCCGGCCCCGGCACCGATGCGCACGAAACCTACGTGGGGCGAGTGCTGACCTTCCTGTACTTCGCGTTCTTCATCACCATGCCGGTGTGGACGCGGCTGGACAAAACCAAACCGGTACCGGAGCGGGTGACCACACATGACTAAGCCCATCGTGAGGTCATGGAAGTCGCACGTGGTCGCCTTGCTGTGTGGTGTGCTGTTCGCCGGCGGTGCGCTGGCGGCAGAGGGCGGGGCGGTGCAACAGGCCGGCAACGACCTGGGCGACCGCGCATCGCTGCAGCGCGGCGCGCAGTTGTTCATGAACTACTGCTCCGGCTGCCACTCGCTGAAATATCTGCGCTACTCGCGCATAGCCAGCGACCTGGGGTTGAGCGAGGCCGAAGTCATGGCCAACCTCAATTTCACCGGCGCCAAGGTGGGCGAACACATCGAAGGCACCATGCCGCACGATGCGGCCACCAAATGGTTCGGCAAGGCGCCGCCGGATCTGACCCTGATTGCACGCGTGCGTGGCACCGACTGGGTCTACACCTACCTCAAGTCGTTCTATCTGGATCAGACCCGTCCACTGGGCTGGAACAATCAACTGTTCCCCAATGCCTCCATGCCCAACCCGCTGTGGGAGCTGCAAGGCCTGCAGCAGGCGCAGTTCGGCCCACCGGACAAGGCCACCGGCGATCGCCCGGTGCAGGCATTGAAGCTCGGCCAGCCCGGCCGGCAGACGCCGGTGGAATTCGATCAGACGGTGCGCGACATCGCCAACTTCCTGGAGTACGCCGGCGAGCCTGCAGCGCTCAAGCGGCAGAGCATGGGCGTGTGGGTGATCCTGTTCCTGGCCCTGCTTACCTTCATCGCGTATCTGCTGAAGAAGGAATACTGGAAGGACGTGCACTGATCACGCCCAAAAGCCGGATACGGCGTCGCCAGTGCGGCGACCGTGTCCTTAGCACTATTGGCTTTTGCGTGACGTGATTGCACACTCGATGGACCGTGGTGACGGTCGGCGTTGGGCCGGCCGCACCGATGCGGCCGGCGGATTCCGGTCGTCGGAGAGCCTTGAATGGCGACGAGTGTGCGTATGCGGAATACCTTGACTTTGTTTTCGTCCAACGATGATGTGTTGTGCCACCGGGTCCGACTGGTCCTGGCGGCAAAAGGGGTGACCTACGACCTGGTGTCAGTCGACCCGCAGAATCCTCCGGAAGATCTGATCGATCTCAATCCTTACCACTCGGTGCCGACCCTGGTCGAACGCGACCTGGTGCTCTACGCCGCCTCGGTGGTCAGCGAATACCTCGACGAACGCTACCCGCATCCGCCACTGATGCCGGTCGACCCGTTGTCGCGTGCGCGCCTGCGTTTGGCGATGCTGCGCATCGAGCACGATTGGGTGCCGCAGGTGCAGGCGATCCAGCTGGGCAACAAGACCCAGGCCGAAGCCGGGCGCAAGCGCCTGAAGGAACTGCTGACCGCCTCGGTGCCGTTGTTCAAGGCCAGCAAGTTCTTCCTCAATCCTGAAATGAGCCTGGCCGATTGCGCGATGGCGCCAATCATCTGGCGGCTGGATGCGCTGGAGATCAGCCCGCCCAAGGACAGCAAGGCGATCGAGGATTATGGCAACCGCATCTTCCGCAATCCCGGCTTCATCCGCAGCCTGACCGATCAGGAAAAGAAACTGCGCGACATGCCGGGTTGATGGTGCGGCTGTATGCCAACAGACCGAGTTCCGATGGCACCGCCGCCGCTGCGCGTCGTGTGCGGGTAAAATGACGCAATGAGCGAAGATTTCCCCCGCATGACCAGCCACCGCCCGTATCTTTTGCGGGCTTTGGTGGAGTGGATCAACGACAACGGCATGACGCCGCATATCCTGGTCGATGCCGGGCTGCCCGGCGTGCAGGTGCCCACCAGTGCCGTCAAGGACGGCCGCGTGGTGCTGAACATTGCCGAGCGTGCCGTGGTTGGCCTGAATGTCGACAACGAGAGCGTGCGGTTTACCGCGCGCTTTGGTGGCGTGAGCTATCCGGTGATGGTGCCGATGCCGGCCGTGCTGGCCGTGTATGCGCGCGAGACCGGGCAGGGCATGGCACTGCCGGACGACATCCCGGGCACCAGCACCGAGCCGCCGGATCCCGGTACGCCGTCACCGCCGAGCCCGCCACCGCCGGACGAGCCGCCGAGCACCGGCAAGCGCCCGCACCTGCGCGTGGTCAAGTAAGCGGTCGCGGACGTTGCCGAGCACTGCACCGATGCAGGTCTCGCGCGTCCGCCACACCGATTGCAGCGCGCCGGATGCGTCCGGCGAGTACGCGTATGACTACGAGTACGACATCTACCACTTCGTGGATGGCGGGATCGGTCTGATTGCGCGTAGCTACACCGACACGCCGGAAGAGGCGCATTTCCTCAACATCGAGGTCAACGGTACGCTGCGCCTGTTGACGCAGGCTGACCTGGCGCAGCCGCTGTTTGCACTGGCGCAGGCGCATCTGCGGCAGGAGGGCAAGCGGGAGCTGCGTTGGTTGAGTGGCCGGGGAGATGGTTACGAGCCGCTGCCTGGTGGCATGCCTTCGCGCGCTTGATGTGTCGTTGCGACACTCGACGTCTTGGCGGATCTTGCTGCCGCGGCGCGCTGACGAGTTTTTAGTGCAGTGACGCCACTAGCTAGCCAGCGCCGCTACGGGATCAGTGCCCATCACTCCAGGCGTTGTTGCTCCGGATGCAATGCTCGCACGGTTGCTACCTGTGGGCCGGTGAAGGCAATCAGCTGCTCGCCGCGCAGGATCAGACGGCCGCTGTGGCGGTCCACGCCATCGTGCGAATATTCGAAGCGAAACGTGCGCTCGAATCCCAGCCAGCCGTTGGGCATCCGGCAGATGCGCAGGTTAGTGGAGTGCACGCTCTGGTCCAGCCATTGCACATCGGCTGCACGGCAGGCATTGCGGCCGAGCACCTCGGCGCGTTCGGCTGCGGCACGCGACGCGTTCCAGAACGCGTAGAGCGCGGCGCCGGCAATCATGAAGAGAATCAGGCTGGGCATGCCGACAATGTGCCATGCCGCGCAGGCGCTGGACAATCGCGGGTGCCGGGCCGCAGCGTTGCGGTGCTGTCGCGTGCAGATTGGCGCGAGGCCAGTGATCACAGCGCTCGCAGTCGCCAGGCAAGCGCGAGCGGTGCGCGCAGCCGGCGTGTGTGCTCAGGCATTCGGCGTGTTCGCAGGATGCGCACCCGCGGACTGCGCTTTACCGAGGGGATTCGGCTTGCCTGTGCCATGCGTGCCCAAGCACCGCGCGATTGCGGTAGTCGCCATTAAACAATTCACCGCGCCCACGGCGGCTGGCTTGTTCTGGCGGTCGGCAAGCCCCATCACTAGGATTCTGCCCCTGTCGACGCCGAGTGCCGCACGGCCCTGCCTGGTGCGCCTCGGGCCCCGCCCATGCATCCAGTCCTACAGCATTTTCATCCCGTGGTCGCCGCCTGGTTCGGGCGGACCTTTGCTGCGCCCACCCCGGCGCAGATCGCTGCGTGGCCGGCGATCAAGGCCGGGCGGCATACCCTGGTGGCGGCGCCGACCGGCTCGGGCAAGACCCTCACCGCATTTCTTGCAGCGATCGATGCGTTGATCCGTGACGGCCTGGCCCGGGGCGGTGCGCTGCCGGACCAAACGCGGGTGATCTACGTCTCGCCGCTCAAGGCCTTGTCCAACGACATCCATCTGAATCTGGAGGCGCCACTGCAGGGCATCCGTGCGGAGTTGCTGGCGCAGGGCCTGCCCGATGTGCCGGTGCGTACGGCGGTGCGCACCGGCGACACGCCGCAGCGCGAGCGGGCTCAGGCGCGTCGTGTGCCGCCGCATATTCTGGTGACCACGCCGGAGTCGCTGTACGTGCTGTTGGGCTCGGCCTCCGGGCGCAGCGCGTTGCGCCATGTACGCACGGTCATCGTGGACGAGATCCACGCAGTGGCAGCGGACAAGCGCGGCAGCCATCTCGCATTGACCCTGGAGCGCCTGCAGCGGTTGGCCGAGCAGCCCATCACGCGGGTGGGCCTGTCTGCCACGCAGAAGCCGATCGACACCGTGGCGCAGTTTCTGGTGGGTGTTGGCGAGGACGGCGCGACGCCGCCGTGCGAGATCGTGGATATCGGCTACACCCGTCAACGCGATCTGGCATTGGCGCTGCCGCCCACGCCGTTGAGCGTGGTGATGTCCAACGACCAATGGCTGCAGGTGTATGCCGAGGTCGCTGCGCTGGCGCAACAGCACCGCACCACGCTGGTGTTCGTCAACACGCGGCGCATGGCCGAGCGGGCTGCGCGCCACCTGGGCGAGCTGCTGGGCAAGCAGCGCGTGGCAGCGCATCACGGCAGCCTGTCGCGCGAGACGCGGCTGCTGGCCGAGCGCCGACTCAAGGCCGGCGAATTGACCGTGCTGGTGGCCACTGCATCGCTGGAGCTGGGCCTGGATATCGGCGATGTGGACCTGGTCTGCCAACTCGGCTCACCACGCTCGATCGCCACCTTCCTGCAACGCGCCGGCCGGTCCGGACATGCGGTCGGCGGCACGCCGAAGGCGCGGCTGTTCCCGCAGACGCGCGACGAGCTGGTCGAATGCGCCGCGCTGCTGGATGGCATCCGCCGTGGCGAACTGGATGCGCTGCGGTTTCCGATCGCGCCAATCGACGTACTGGCGCAGCAGATCGTCGCCGAAGCTGCCTGCGAAGATTGGGACGAAGATGCGCTGTTTGCGTTGGTGCGCCGCGCATGGCCATTCGCAACGTTGAGCCGCGCCACCTTCGATGCGGTCGTGCGGATGCTGTGCGAGGGCTTCAGCACCCGGCTGGGGCCCCGCGCTGGCTATCTGCACCGCGATGCGGTCAATCGCCGCCTGCATGCGCGGCGTGGCGCGCGCATGACCGCGCTCACCTCCGGCGGCACCATTCCCGAAACCGGCGATTACAGCGTGGTGCTGGAGCCACAGGCGGAAAACATCGGCACGGTGAACGAGGATTTCGCGGTCGAAAGCCTCACCGGCGATGTCTTCCAACTTGGCAATGCGAGCTACCGCATCCTGCGCGTGGATGCGGGCAAGGTGCGGGTTGAAGATGCCAAGGGGGCGCCGCCCAATATTCCGTTCTGGTTGGGCGAGGCGCCAGGCCGCAGCGATGCATTGTCGCTGGCGGTGTCGCGCCTGCGCGAAGAGATTGCCACGCGGCTCGACGGTGCACGGCATGCCGACGCCCAGGCATGGCTATGCAATGAGGTTGGGTTGGCCGCGGAGCCGGCGCAGCAACTGTTGGAGTATCTGGCGAACGCCTGTCAGGCATTGGGTGCGATGCCGACCCAGCACTGCCTGGTGATGGAGCGCTTCTTCGATGCCACCGGCGGCACCCAATTGATCATCCACTCGCCCTACGGCAGCCGGATCAACCGCGCCTGGGGCCTGGCCTTGCGCAAGCGGTTCTGCCGCACCTTCAATTTCGAACTGCAAGCTGCCGCGACCGAGGACGCGATCGTGTTGTCGCTGTCCACCAGCCATAGTTTTGCGCTGGAAGAGGTGGCGCGTTATCTGCATTCCGCATCGGCCGAGCACGTGCTGGTGCAGGCGTTGCTGGACGCACCGCTGTTCGGTGTGCGGTGGCGCTGGAATGCCACCAACGCGATGGCGCTGCCGCGCTTTTCCGGCGGCAACAAGGTTGCGCCGCAACTGCAGCGGATGAAGTCCGAAGACCTGTTGGCCACGGTGTTCCCCGACCAGGTGGCATGTGCGGAGAATCTGGTTGGCGAGCGCGAGGTGCCGGACCACCCGCTGGTGGCGCAGACGCTGGAAGATTGCCTCCATCAATCGATGGATAGCGAGGGTTGGCTGCAGGTGTTGCGCGGCCTGGAGTCCGGCGCCATCACGCTGGTGGCACGTGATCTGGCCGCGCCGTCGCCGCTGGCGGCGGAAGCCTTGAATGCACGTCCGTACGCCTTTCTCGACGATGCGCCGCTGGAAGAGCGGCGCACCCAGGCCGTGCAGGGCAGGCGCTACACGCCGCAGAGCAGCGATGATTTGGGGCAGCTGGATCCGCAGGCGATTGCCGCCGTGCGCGAAGAAGCCTGGCCGCAACCACGCGATGCTGAAGAGATGCACGAGGCGCTGGTGGGCCTGGGTGTGCTGCCGGTGGAAGAAGCCCTCGATGCACAGTGGCAGGCATGGCTGTCGGCGTTGTCGGCGGCCGGGCGCGCCACCTGTTTTGCGATCGATGACGGCGCTGCACTGTGGATCAGCGCCGAGCGCATCGAGTGGTTTGCACCGTTGTATCCGCAGGCCGTGGCGCAGCCGCCGCTGCAGGCGCCACCGGATTGCCGTGTGGACGACTGGCAGCGCGAGTGGGCGGTGCGTGAGCTGGTGCGCGGCCGCCTGTCGGCGGTGGGGCCGGCGCAGGTGTCTGCGCTGTGCAGCGCAGTGCGCCTGCTGGCAGCAGAGGTCGAACTCGCCTTGATCGGGCTGCAGCGCGAGGGCTATGTCATGGCGGGGCGGTTCAGTGCGCAGGCACTTGAAGAGGAATGGTGCGAGCGGCATCTGCTGGCGCGCATCCATCGCTACACGCTGGGGCGCTTGCGCCGCGAGATCGAGCCGGTGTCGCAGCGCGATTACGCACGTTTCCTGTTCGAATGGCAGCACCTGGATGCCGACCACCGCGTGGCCGGGCCGGACGCACTGGCCGGTATCGTTGGCCAGCTGGAAGGTTTCGAGGCGCCGGCCGCGCTCTGGGAAAGCGAGCTGTTGCCTGCGCGCGTGCGCGACTATCAACCCGGCTGGCTGGACGAACTGTGCACGGCCGGTCGCACGGTATGGGCGCGCCTGCGTCCGGGTGGTGGGCGCAGCGGCAATGCGTTGCGCGGCACGCCAATCGTGCTGCTGCCGCGGCGTGAAGCGCAGCGCTGGAATGCCCTGGCACGCGCCGACGATGACGCGCCGCTGGGCTCACGTGCGCAGCGCGTGGTGGAGGTGCTGCAGGAGCAGGGCGCGCTGTTCTTCGATGAGATTGCCGATGCTGCGCGGCTGATGACCACCGAGCTGGAAGATGCGCTCAGCGAACTGGTGATGCGCGGGCGCGTGCATTGCGACAGTTATGCCGGCCTGCGTGCACTGCTGGTGCCGGCGTCCAAACGCCCCTCGGCACTGTCGCGGCAACGCCGGCGTGCCAGTGCGTTGGGCATCCGCGATGCCGGCCGTTGGGCGCCGGTGCGCAACCTGCCGGCGCTGCCCTTGGCCGAGGCCAGCGAGCGGCACCAGGAAATGCTGGAGCACGTGGCGCGCGCGTTGCTGCGCCGCTATGGCGTGGTGTGTTGGCGGCTGCTTGAGCGCGAGGCCGCCTGGCTACCGCCCTGGCGCGAGTTACTGCGTGTGTATCAGCGGTTGGAAGCGCGTGGCGAATTGCGTGGCGGGCGTTTTATTGCCGGCGTGTCCGGCGAACAGTTCGCGTTGCCCGATGCCATTGCCGCGATGCGTCGCGTGCGCGCGCAACCGTTGGCGCAACAGTGGATCTGCCTTAGCGCAAGTGACCCGGCCAATCTGCTCGGCAATCTGTTGCCCGGCGAGCGCATCGCGCGCGTGCCCGGCAATCGCGTGGCGTTTCTGGATGGCCTGCCGATGGCCGCATGGAGCGGCGATCGCTTCCAGCCGCTGCAAGAGCTCTCACACGAGCACGGCGAGCAGGCATTGCGACTGCTGCAACGTGGGCCGGGCGCCGCCGAGCAGACGCCACTGCAGCAATGGCTCGCTCAGTCGCCGGTTACTGATGCGCGTGCGCCGCTCACACGTGGCAGCGGACGCGACAGATAGGCGCTGCCAGGCACAACCCAGCGCCACGGCAATTCCACGGCCTTGCGAATGCCGATGCGCGGGCCGGCAAGCGGTGCCGCTGGTGGCGGAGTGCCGTCGTCCTCGATCCACAAGCGCGCCACGCCAGTGGTCAGGTCCAGTCCGTTATCGGCTGCGCTCACGCCAAAGGCTTGCGCCAGGCGGCCTGGACCAGTAGTCAGCGATTTGAACGGCGCTGCCCCGCGTGCGGCATGCATCGCATCACAGCCGGCCAGCGGTTCCAGCGCACGGAGCAACACCGCGTGGCCGGGCGCGCCGCCACATACCGCGTTGATTGCCCAGTGCATGCCGTAGATGAAATACACATACAAATGCCCGGGCGCACCGAACATCACCTGCGTGCGTGGGGTCATGCCGCGAAACGAATGCGCAGCGGCATCTTCGCTGCCGCAATACGCTTCGACTTCGGTGATGCGGCCGCGGCGGCCGTCGGCACTCACCAGAACCTTGTTGAGTAGCAGTGGCGCAACGGTGCGCGCATCGGCTGCATAAAAAGCGCGCGGCAAAGGCGAGTGCAATGACATGCGCGCAAGCCTAACGCGGTGGTTGTGATGTCTCTGCGGGACTGTCCCGGACAGCGTGCATAACGCGGGTAGGGATTTTCCGAATGGGGCGCGCGGCAAGCGAGTGAACTGTCACAAATCGACACATCCATTCGTGTGAACGACACATTCAGGCTGAAACCGCCTCAAGCGCGTTTTGCGTGCGCCGATAGCCATTAACGATTGGTTTAGCAAGGCACATCAATCGCTGCACCGATGGTGTCAGCAAGTGCCTGCCGACGCACCGCACTCATGCACGTTCACTCAAGAGACATCCCAATGCTAGGCAACCTCAAAATCGGAACCCGGCTGATCGTGGCGTTTCTGATCGTTTCGGCGATCGGCGCTTGCATTGGCTGGGTGGGGTACTCCAACTCCGGCCGGCTCAATGACCTGTCCACCACGTTGTACGAGCGCGAATTGCTGGGCTTGTCCAACGTGAAGGAAGCCAACATCAATCTGATCTACGCCGGCCGTGCGCGTGCGAACCTGCTGCTGGCCAGTAGCGCGGAAGAGCGCCAGTCGCACGTGCAGAACATCGACAAGTACACCGCCAAGGTGGTCGATTACATGACGCGTGTGCGGGCCAGCTTCGAAACCGACGAGGGCAAGACCAAGCTGGCGCAGTTCGATCGCGCCTGGCAGAAATACCTGGATGAGCGCGGCCGCTTCATCGAGGCCGCCAACCGCGAAGCACTGCGCGAGGCCAACCCCGAATTGGCCGAGCTGTCACGCGCGGTGCGCGCCAGCTCGGATGAGGTCGATACCTTGATGACCGACCTGAGCAGCTTGCGCGAACGCAGCGCGGCGTCGGCGAACGCCGAAACCGGTGCAATCCACAGCAGCAGTTCCAAGTTGCTGATGGCCATTATCTGCGGCGGCGTGCTGCTGGGCGGGGTACTCGGTGTGGTGATCAGCCGCAGCGTCACCGGCCCGATCCGCCGTGCGGTGGAAGTGGCAAACGGGCTGTCCGAAGGCGATTTGACCATGCGCATCGAGGTGCATGGTCGCGACGAAGCCGCGCAGCTGCTCGAAGCGATGCGCACCATGGTGCAGAAGCTGTCGCAGGTGGTAGGCGAGGTCAACACCAGTGCCGAAACCCTGGCCAGCGCCTCGGAAGAAGTCAGTGCCACTGCGCAAAGCATTTCGCAGGCGGCCAGCGAGCAAGCGGCTGGCGTGGAAGAAACCAGCGCCTCGCTGGAGCAGATGACCGCATCGATCAGCCAGAACACCGAAAACGCACGCATCACCGACGGCATGGCCACCCAGGCCGCGAAGGAAACCATCGAAGGCGGCGAAGCGGTCGTGGCCACCACGCAGGCAATGAAGCAGATCGCGCAGAAGATCGGCATCATCGACGACATCGCGTATCAGACCAATCTGCTGGCACTCAATGCCGCCATCGAAGCTGCACGCGCAGGCGAGCATGGCAAGGGCTTTGCGGTGGTTGCCGCCGAGGTGCGCAAGCTGGCCGAACGCAGCCAGGTGGCGGCGCAGGAAATTGGTGAGGTCGCCAGTTCAAGCGTCGAGCTCGCCGACCGCGCCGGCCGCTTGCTGGACACCATCGTGCCCAGCATCAAGCGCACCTCCGATCTGGTGCAGGAAATTTCTGCCGCCTCCGAAGAACAGTCCTCCGGCGTCAGCCAGATCAACTCGGCCGTGGTGCAGTTGAGCCAGACCACCCAGCAGAATGCCAGCGCCTCCGAAGAACTCGCGGCCACCGCCGAAGAAATGAGCGCGCAGGCCGAGCAGCTGCAGCAGAGCATGGCGTTCTTCCGGCTGGGCGGGCAGGCGCCGGCCAGCACGCCGCCCAAGCGTGGCAAGGCCGTGGCCGCGCGCGCAGCCCGCAGCAATGGCGCACGGACCTGGCGCGGCACTGCCGCACCGGCCTACGCCATGTCCGAGGGCCCGGACGAAGGCCAGTTTGCACGTTTCTGAGGACGATCGATGGATGCGTTGACACCCGATGCGCTGCTGGGCGATGCCGATGCTGCAGCCCAGTATCTGACCTTCCAGCTGGACGGCGAGACGTTTGCCACCAGCATTCTCGGCATTCGCGAGATTATCCAGTACCGTGCGCCCACGCCGGTGCCATCGATGCCGGCCTGCGTACGCGGCGTGATCAACCTACGCGGCGCGGTGGTGCCGGTGGTGGATCTGCAGGCACGGCTGGGACGTGCCGACAGCAGCATCGGCAAGCGCAGTTGCATCGTGATTCTGGCCACCGAGCAGGCACAGGGGCCGCAGGTGATCGGTGTGCTGGTGGACGCGGTCAATGCGGTGATCGAGCTGGCCGATCACGACATCGAAGCAGCGCCGTCGTTCGGCACGCACATCCGCCGCGATCTGCTGCGCGGCATGGGCAAGGTGGGCGAGCGCTTCGTCGTGCTACTGGAGATGGAGCAGGTGTTGCGAGTGGATGAGATTGCTGGCGAAACCGACGTGCTGGCGGCCTGAAATCCGCGAAACGAAGCGCCTGCGGCGGTGAGGCGTTGATCAGCGGTCGGTCTGCCAACCATCGAAGCACTGCACGCAATTGCGCCCCGCACGCGTGGCACCGAGCAAGGCGTGGCGGACACGCGCCATCAAGACATGGCTGTCCAATGGCTCGCCAGGCGCGGCGCAGACCAGCCCGGCGGTGATGCTGATGGTGTCGGCCGGCCAGGACGCGGCGGCAATCATGGCTTGCAGGCGCTGCATGCTCGCCAGCGCCTGCGCGCTGTCTGCGCCGGGCAGCACCATGCAAAAGTGCGCTGCGCCGATGCGCGCGACACCGCCGGGTTCCTGCGGCTCGGTCTCGATACAACGTGCGGCCTGCACGAGTGTAGCGTCGGCAGCGTCGCTGCCGAACTGCAGCTTGAGCCGTTTGAAGCCGTCGATCTCGATCAGCACGAATGCCAGGCCGTGTTGCTTTGCCACCGGCGCAGCGTCTTCCAGCACATGTTCCAGACCCTCCCGGTTCCACAGATCGGTGAGCGGGTCGCGTAGGGCATCGCCTTCCAGCAGACGCGCGGCCTGGCGCAGTTCGATGGTGGTGACGACGTGGCGGGCCAGCGCCTGCAATGCAGTGCGCTCGGCGTCCGACAAGGTGCGCGGGGCGCGATCGAGCACGCACAAGGTGCCCAGCGCCACGCCGTCGGACGTCAGTAGCGGTGCACCGGCGTAGAAGCGGATCTGTGGCCCGCCTGTCACCAGCGCGTTGCGCGCGAAGCGTGGGTCCACAAACGTGTCGCCCACTTCCATCATCTGGTCGGGCTGCAGGATGGCGTGCGCACAGAACGCCAGGTCGCGCGGTGTTTCGGTAGGTTGCATGCCCACGCGCGACTTGAACCACTGGCGGTCCTGGTCGATCAGCGAGATCAACGCCATCGGCGTGCGGCACAGCTGCGCGGCCGCGGCGGTGATGTCGTCGTAGCGCGGCTCCGGCGCGGTGTCGAGAATGTCGTAGCTGCGCAGCGCGGCCAGACGGTCGTCTTCGTTGGCCGGTGGCGGTGCACCCAAAGCAGCCAGCGCATTGCCGGACAGCAGCGTGGCGTGGGCCAGATTCAGCGACGGCGCGTCGGGGGTCTGCATAGAGCGTGGTACCGGCAGGTGCCCGCAGGGGCGCGAATAGGAATGACTGGTTGTCATCGGGCGGCAAGCGCTGGCGCGCGTGGTGCTGCTCGCCGATCTTGCCACACTCGTTGGCTTGCACGTGGCGCCGCGTGGGCATTTGATCTCCCGAATGTGGCCTGCGCACCGCGCGGTGCGGAACGTGGCCTCGCGCCATGCACAGGCATCGCGTGCGATCAACTTCAAACCGCGTCAATAGGCGCCGTCCGTCGTGGCGCGCACATCACGTGCGCAGCGCTAACGTTCGTTTGCAATCTTTCAACGGAGTCGCCCAGATGATGCCCGACCACACACCGCGTGAAAACGAACCCGACAGTCAGCATGGCGAACTGGAAGGCCAGCAGGATAGAAAGCAGGACGAAACGGCCAAGCAGCGCCCCGGCCAGACCGATCAGCAGATCCGCGATACCGAAAGCCGCCGCCCCAAGCCCAGCGACGAGCAGGGCACATAGCTGCACGCCGATCTGGTTGCGCGGCAGGTTGTGAGCGGTGCGCCGCGAGGCGCGCTGCTTTCCACCATCGGTGTTGCCAGTGCGCCACGGTGTAGCGCTTGGCTGCAGTGCAAGAGATCAACGACAGGTCCGATCCTGCTGCACGATTTCGATGCTGCGGATGCCGTGAATCCGACGCGGTCGTCAGCACTCTGGTGGACTACCGACTACCGACTGCCGCGCTTTAAGCAGTGCAGTTGGCCATCAACGCTGCGGTTGTGCGGCGCGTCAGACACATGACGTCGCCGTGTCTGCAGTTGAATTTAATGGGCGACCAGTGATCCTCGCTTGCAGCAGCATGTTTGGGACGTCGCCGTTTGCGACGCCTGACTGCGGGTTCTAAACCAAGTCAGGTGCATCGGTATCACTAGATGCATGTGCATCTCGTTCCACGTGGCTGGCAAGATTGCGGTCGCACATCATTCACCCGAGACGCGCTGCAGAGAGGACTGTGCTGGGGCACTCACGGCGCTGCTACATCGCTCGCGATTACTCGCCACCGAGCAGCGCAGTTCCATCACAAATTCAAAGGTGTTCATCCGCTGGCGCGCTGAAGGGTTGATCGAGCGCCACGCCGTAAGAAAAATAGCAGCTGGGCCATACAACCCTTGTTCTATGCCATTCCACGGCTACGTCGGTGTTTTCCGTGTGACTACGGTCGAAGCCAAACGCCTGGGCGCCAACGAATGGACGTCCACGGCGTACATCCACCACGGCGATGAGGCAGACGCAATCCGGGTCTTACCCGATGTGGGCTGTAGTGCTGATCGCATGGAGGCGCGCCGCCAGGGAATGCAGGCGGGCGTACAGGCAGCGCAGTTGCTGAATGCTGGTGTCCGCAACAGGCAAGAGCCTCCGCGCTGGCGCAATGTCTAACAGCGCGCTGTTGATGCGGCTGCACGCGGTCATGCGTCGGCCCACACGTGTTCGTCAGATGCCCACTGCGATACTGCAGCGCATGAAACAGCGCACCCTACAACGCACCGTGCTGCATGGTCATTGCGGCGAGTTCCGCGTCGAAACGGTCGAGTTCCAGGCGCCGGGCGACCCGCAGTGGAGCTCCACGGCGTATGTCTACCATCGCGATCTGTCATCGGCGGTCGCCACGATTGAAGAAGCTGGCAAGGCCGGCTATCGCGGCGATGCGCGGGCCCAGGCAATGCAGCTTGGCCGCTGCCTGGCGGAGTTCCTGGATCCGGCCGGTTACCGCGTGGCGTGATGCGGCCCGGTGATTGCGGTGCGCGCTAGCATCAGCGCCACCGTCACCCCGAGTTCCAGATCTTCTTGCCACAGAACCGATATTTCATCCAGTCGCTACTAGCAGCCGCCGGCTGCTAATAGCTCCAGATACGGTCTGCCAACACTCTCGTGGTCTTCAGCGCCAAGTTGACGCGACAAATAGAGAAGTCGGAGAGTGGCGGCGTTTGAATCTGAGTCTGGGCACAAGTGCCCCCAGATATGCCCCCACTGTCTCGCGCGTTTCAACGAAACGATCCGCTCCGGCCAAAAATGCAGAAGGCCGGTCAACCCGTCCTACAGCAGGGTTTCCGGCCTTCTTCCATCCCGTTCGGGGTGCTATCTGGTGGAGCGGAAGGGGATCGAACCCTCGACCTTCGCGATGCGAACGCGACGCTCTCCCAGCTGAGCTACCGCCCCACGTGACTCGATTCTAACCACATGCCACGCGGTTCGCCAAGGGCTGCCTGCGTGGCTGGCCGCATCGGGGGGATGCGGCCGGTGGTCTGATTACTCGCGAATCAGCGGGAACTTGAGGTCGGGGTTCTTGGCCTTCCATTCCTTGTACGACTCCGTGCCTTCCCATGCAGCGAAGGCCTTCGGCGTGCGTCCGCGGCCAGACCAGGTCTCGCCGGTGCCGGGAAGCTCGTACTTCGGGCGCACTTCGCTGCGGCCGGTCTTCACCACGTCCTTGCGGGCGGCGGTGGTGGTGCCCAGGTAGGCAGCAATGTCGTTGCGCTGCTTGGTGTTGAAGTGGCCGGCAAACTGTTCGAGCAGCGACACGATGGTGGCATGTGCTGAGGATGCCTCACTGGCGCGCTCGGTTTTTTCCTGTTCTTCCAGCTTCTGCAGCTCGTCCAGCAGCTTGGCTTTGGCTTGCGCGATGGAATCCAGTTTCGAAGAAGTATTGCTCACAGAGGTATGGCCTCGGAATAAGAGTGGAGACACCGCCCGATGGGCGCGCGCCATTATGGCACTGGTCCGTGGATGGTCGTTGCACGGACACGGCTTTACACATGCGCTAAACGGGCCGTTCACGGGGTCTGGCCGGACGCTTTCGCATTGTCGTGCTGCGCCTGCTGCAAGACGCATCGCGTCTGCTGGCAGGCCCAACCGCAACAATACAGGAGCATGCCATGAGTGATGACACCCGCAATGTCGGCACGCCGGATCGTGACCGGATCAATGTGCACGAAGCCTACGAACTGCAGTATTGGACCGAGGCCCTTGGCGTGAGCGCCGACGAACTGCGCGCGGCCGTGGATGCGGTGGGGCCAGTGGCCGCCAAGGTGCGCCAGCACCTGGGCAAGTAGGCCCGGCTTGCATGAGCCTGAGCGAATATCGCCGCAAGCGCAGCTTCGACAAGACCCGCGAGCCGGAGCCAGGCAAGCTGCTGCCGCAGGGCCAGCGGGCGATCTTCGTGGTGCAACTGCACCACGCCAGCCGGCGCCACTACGACTTTCGTCTGCAGGTGGGCGATGCGCTCAAGAGCTGGGCGGTGCCGAAGGGGCCAAGCTACGACCCGGCAGTGAAGCGCATGGCGGTAGAGGTGGAAGACCACCCGGTGGACTACGCCGGTTTCGAGGGCGAGATTCCGAAGGGCGAATACGGCGGTGGCCACGTGGCACAGTTCGATCATGGGGTCTGGGCCACCGCCGGTGACCCGGAAGCGCAGCTGGCCAAGGGCCACCTGCGCTTCGAGTTGTTCGGCAGCAAGCTCAAGGGCGGCTGGCACCTGGTGCGCTCGAGCAAGCCGGCCCGCCAGCCGCAGTGGTTGCTGTTCAAGGAAGACGACGCCTATGCCGGCACGCTGGAAGCCGACGATCTGCTGGCCGATGTGGCTGCCGCGCCAGCAGAGGATGTACGTCGCGCCGGGGCCGGCAAGGCCCAACGCAAGGCACTCACTACCGTGCCTGTGCCACGGGCGCGTGCACGTAACGCCTGGACCAACGCCGCGTTGAAACTCACGTACGCGCGGCGCGGCGACATCGACGATGCCGCCTTCGCACCGCAGTTGGCCAAGCTTGGGCAGGCGCCGCCGGACGGGGCGCAATGGGTGCATGAAATCAAGTGGGACGGTTATCGCATCCTGGCCACGGTGACCGATGGTCAGGTACGGCTGTGGTCGCGCAATGCGCTGGAATGGACCGACAAGATTCCCGACATCCGCGATGCGATCCAGGCGCTCAACCTGCGCTCGGCACGGCTGGATGGCGAGCTGATCGCCGGGCGTGGCACCAAGGAGGATTTCAACCTGCTGCAGGCGACCTTGTCGGGCGAACGCCAGGTGCCGCTGGCGCTGGCGGTGTTCGACCTGCTGCACATCGATGGCGTGGAGATCAGCGAGGCACCGCTCCGCGAACGCAAGCAGCTCTTGCAGCAGGTCCTGGCGAATGCGCCCGCCGGCCACTTGGCCTACAGCTCGCATGTGGAGGGCGATGGGCCGGAGGCGTTCCGGGTCGCCGGCGAGCAGCACTTCGAGGGCATCATTTCCAAGCGTGCCGACCGGCCATACCGCGGCGGTCGCAGCGATGATTGGCGCAAGACCAAGCAGCTGGCCAGCCAGGAATATGCGGTCGTCGGCTATACCGCGCCCAAGGGCAGCCGTACCGGCTTCGGCTCGCTGCTACTGGCCACGCCAGATCCGCAGCACGGCTGGATGTATGCGGGGCGGGTTGGTTCGGGCTTTTCGGATACGTTGATGCAGGAAGTGACCCAGCACCTGCACGGGGGCGGCAAGCGGCCCACCGCGCATATCCCCACCGAGGACACCGATCTGCGCGGCGCCACCTGGTTTGCACCGCGGTTCGTGGTGGAGGTGTTCTATCGCGGCATCGGTGGGCAGCAGCTGTTGCGCCAGGCCTCGCTCAAGGCGGTGCGTCTGGACAAGGACATCGCCGACCTGGCCGACAGCGACACGGGGGATCTCAGTCCCGCTCAGGCTGACGTGGCCGACACTCCCGCGCGCGGGCGCAAGCGTGCAAGCAAGCAGGCGCCCGCGCTGGGCGAGCCCACGCTGTCCAGCCCGACCAAGCTGATCTACCCAGATATCCGTGCCACCAAGGGCGATGTCTGGGATTACTACCACGCGGTGATGGATCACCTGCTGCCAGAGATCGTGGGGCGGCCGTTGTCGATCATCCGTTGCCCCAACGGTGCGGAAAAACCGTGCTTTTTCCAGAAGCATCACACCGCCGGGCTGGAGCGGGTGAGCTCGGTACGGTTGAAGGAAGAAGCCGGCAGCAATGCCTACTATCTGGTGGTCGAGGATGCGCCCGGGCTGCTGGAACTGGTGCAGTTCAATGCGCTGGAATTCCACCCCTGGGGCTCGCATGCCGCGCGGCCGGATATGGCTGACCGCGTGGTGTTCGATCTGGATCCAGGCCCGGATGTACCATTTGCCGAGGTCAAACGGGCCGCCACCGATATCCGCAAGCTGTTGGCGCAGCTGGAACTGGAATCGTTTCTGCGCGTCTCCGGTGGCAAGGGCCTGCATGTAGTGGTGCCCTTGAACCCAGGCTGCGATTGGGAGCTGACCAAGCGCTTTGCCAAAGGCTTTGCCGACGCGTTGGCGCAATCCGAGCCGGACCGCTTCGTGGCCACGGCAACCAAGCGCTTCCGCAACAAACGCATCTTTGTCGATTACCTGCGCAATGGGCGTGGTGCCACTGCAGTGGCGTCGTATTCGCTGCGCGGCCGCCCGGGCGCACCGGTGGCATTGCCGCTGCCGTGGTCAGATTTGGCCAAGCTGCATCGCGCCAATGCTTTCACCCTGCGCGATGTCCCAGACAAGTTGCGTCGCCGCCGCAAGGACCCTTGGGCAGATATCGCCAGCATTCAACAGAACTTGGCGCGCTGGGCGGACCAGGGCTGAGGCACGGGCTCCATTCTCACAGAGCACGCCGGATGCGTTGTTGCCGCACGCCGCCGCAGTTACGCCGCAAGCGTGCGCAAACACGCCGCTCAGGGCGTTGCCGCATCCAGCAGCGGCAGCAGATCTGCCTCCAGCGCCTCGCGTCGCCACTGCCCGAGCGCGGCCGGCCAGCTGCGCTGCTCGATCAGGGTTTCCAGATGGCGGCGCGAGGCGAGGATGCCGTCCGGCAGTTCGAGCTCGCGGCTGCGCTGCGTCACTGCGTCCTGCAGGCGCTTGAGCGTGGCCTTGTTGCCATCGGTGGAGGCCTGCGCCAGCGGGGCGTGGTCTTCGTCGGGCAAGGGCGTGTTGAGCGCCTCCCAGACCGCGTTGGCGAGCTTGCGCGGGGCCTTGGGGAATTTGTCGAATTGGCGCATCAGTGCGTCCAGATCCGCTGGCGGGAAGCGCGCCAGCTGGCTGGCCAGTTCGTTGTCGAGTATCCAGCTGCGCGGGCGGTCGCTCTGCCGTGCCTGCAGGTCGCGCCAGCGCAACAGGCGCAGCAGGCGGCGCTGTGCGGCCGGTTCCAGGAACTGTGCGGTGCGCAGGCTCACGTGCGGCCAACGGTCGCCATCGTCGTGCTCCACTGTGCCGAGCAAGCGCTCGCCATCTTCGGCCAGCCAGCCTAAGCGGTCTTGCGCGGTTAGCTTGGCGGTGAGCGCGTCGTGGATGGCAAACAGGTAGCGCACGTCGTCGGCAGCGTATTCCAGCTGTGCGGGTGAGAGCGGGCGGCGCATCCAGTCCGAGCGGGTCTCGCCCTTGGTGAGCAGGGTGCCGGTGATTTCCTGTACCAGTTTCTGATAGCCCATGCCGCCACCGACGCCGGCCAGTGCGGCCGCGATCTGGGTGTCGAACAACGGCCGCGGCAGCACGCCGCAGGCACACTTGAAGGTGACCAGATCTTCGCTGGCGCTGTGCATCACTTTGACGATGTCCGGCGCGATCAGCCAGTCTTTCAGTGCATCGGTCATGCCCGGAATCAACGGGTCGATCAGCAGGATTTCCTCACCGATCGCCATCTGCACCAGCGCCAGTTGCGGCCAATAGGTGCGCTCACGAATGAATTCGGTATCCAGGCCAATGCGGGACGGACGCAATTGCAGGCGTTCGGTCAATTCGGAGGGGTGGGTGATCCAATGGGGCACGTGATTTCCGTCGACAGCAAGGGTTTGCGTAGAGCGCGCAGAATAGCCTAACGTCGCGATCGCCTGCCGAAGGGGCAGTGCCGGGCAAGGAGTGGGTGTGGGTCAGTGCGGCAATCGGATCGCAGCATGGGCGCTGGTCGCGCTCTGTGCCGGCGCGTGCTCACGCGAGCCGACAGCTACGCCCGCGGCGGTTACCAAGCCGCGCGTGGCCGCCACTGCCAGCGCAGCGCCGGCCACCGCACCGCGCGTGTCCATTGGTGGCGAAGAATCCGCCGAGACCGTTGCGCAGTGGCAGCCACCACCGGTGGACCTGGGCGAGACGCCGCTGGCGCAAGTGCGCCAGCGCGCCGCCGAGGCGTTGAAGGAAGATCGCCTCTACCGCAGCGCCGACGATGCCATTCCGCTGTATCTGGCGATCCAGCAACGCAGCCAGGGCAAGGATGCGGTCAGCCGACGTGGCCTGGAGCAGGCACGGCAGCGTCTGCTTGAGCGCGGCCATGCGCTGGTCGAGCAGACCGACCGTCAGGACAACGCACTGGAGCAGGCGCGCGAGCTGGCGATCGTGGCACTGGCCCTGGCGCCGGAAGATCCCAAGGTGCGCGCGCTGCAGCTCGAAGTGGAAACGGCCCAGCGCGTGCTCGGCTTCAATCGCGCCGGCGAGGACGATCTGCGCAACGGGCGTCTGGGCGAAGACGGCAACGGCGCGCTGGTGAACTTCCGCGATGCCGCCCAGCTGGACCCAGACAACCCGCGCACACGCCAGGGCCTGGCCGCAGTGGAAAGCGCCTTGCTGCGGCGTGCCGAACAGGCCGCCGAGACTGCCAACTTCGTGGCGGCGCGCTACTGGTTGCAGATGGCCGGCCAGGTGCGCGAGCGCGCGCCGACCATTGCCGATGCACGTGCGCGTATCGAGCGCATGCGGCGCGCGCAGATCGCCGCGCTGCGCGATGCCGGCCTGCGTGACCTGACCACCCCGCGCGGGCTCAAGCCGGCCGGCGAAAAACTGGCCGAGGTGCTGCGCATTGCCGATCCCGGCGACCCGGTGGCCGGCGATCTGCGGCGGCGGCTGGAACTGGCCACGCACTACGGCAGTTTTCGTCCCGGCCAGGTGTTCACCGATGGCCTGAAGGTCGGCGGCCGCGGCCCGCAGATGATCGTGGTGCCACATGGTGCGTTCCGCATGGGCGCAGGCGACTATGAGCCGGGCGCATCGGACAACGAACGCCCGGCGCATTACGTACGCTTTGCGCGCGGGTTCGCGATGTCCATCACCGAAGTCACCGTGGCCGAGTTCCGCCAGTTCGTGGAAGCGACCAAGGCGCGGCCGCGCGCAACACGGCGCGGCCATTCGGTGGTCTACGACGAGCGCAGCGGCAACTTCATTCGCCGCAGCGGGGTGGACTGGCAATCGGATTACAACGGCGCCCAGGCCGCCCCCAACAGCCCGGTGATGCATGTGAGCATCCGCGACGCCGAAGCCTATGCGACGTGGTTGTCCGAACAGACCGGCCGCCACTACCACCTGCCCAGCGAAGCAGAGTTCGAGTACGCGCTGCGTGCCGGCACCACCGGCCGCTATCCGTGGGGTAACCCGGGCGTGCCGCCGCCCGATGCGGGCAACTTCACCGGCGGCAACGACGTCTCGCGCAGCGGGCGGCACTGGAACAACGGCTTTGTCGGCTATGGCGACGGCTTCTGGGGGCCGGCGCCAGTGGGCAGTTTTCGCGCCAATGCCTGGGGCCTGCACGACATGGGCGGCAACCTGAGCGAGTGGGTGGCCGACTGCTGGCACGCCAGCTACCGCCGCGCACCGGCCGACGGCGCCGCGTGGTTCAACCCCGGTTGCCGGCAGCGCCTGGTACGTGGTGGCAGCTGGGCCAATTCGCCGCTGCAGACACGCGCGGCCTGGCGGCTGTCGCAAGAGTCCGACACCACCAGTGCGCGCATCGGCTTCCGCCTGGCGCGCGGCATCTAGGCTGGCGCGGCGCCAGGCTTAACCACGGAAAACGGCGCCACCGCGTGGCTGGAACCGGGCGCGGCCTGCGCCGGTCCAAGCCGCAGCGTTTTCAAGGACCGCCGCGATGACCTGGGGTATCACACTGTTTCGCTGGATCGTGGCGCTGCTGTTCATTGCAGGCAGCGGCTATGCCGTTGCCCGGCATCTGCAGGACGGCAACACCGCCGGCAACTACGGCGCGGTGGAAGTGGTGCGCCCGGAAGGTACGCCCAAGGCCATGGTGGTGCTGCTGCCGGACAGCGCACACGCCGAGCAGGGGCAGCAACTGGCCGACCTGCTCAGCGACGATGGCGCGCTGGTCGCGGTGGTCGACACCGCGCGGTACCGCACCCGTGCGCGCAGCCGGCATGCTGCCTGCAGTGCGCTGGCCGACGACGCCGAGCGGCTCGGCAAGAAATTGCTGCGCGCCGAGCACGTGGATGCCTTCCTGCCGCCGGTGCTGGTCGGGCAGGGCGATGGCGCGCTGCTGGCGCGTCAGGCGGTCGCCAACGCCGCGCCGGATGTGCTAGGTGGCGTCGTGGTGGCCGATGGCGACGCCACCGACACCGGGTTGGCGTGCCTGCACGACATGCCCGACCCGAACCAGGGCTTCCTGGATGCCCAGGTGGAAGATGCCAGCCCGGCGCAGATCGCCGCCGCCACGCGCGGCCATTTCCAGGCCGCACAGGCGCAGGGCTTGGCCGACCTGCCGCTGGTGGAACTGCACGCGCCCGGCAGCGATCGTCTGGTCGTGCTGCTCTCAGGCGACGGCGGCTGGCGCGAGATGGACAAGGACATTGCTGCACGCCTGCAGCAACAGGGCGTGTCGGTGGTGGGTTTCAACAGCCTGCGCTACTTCTGGGGCAGCCGCACCCCGCAGCAGGTGGGTGTGGATCTGGACCGGATCATCGCCACCTACCAGCAGCGCTGGCATGCGCATCACGTGGCCTTGGTGGGCTATTCGTTCGGTGCAGATGTGTTGCCATTCGCATTTCCCGAACTGCCGGCGGCGCGCCGCGATGCGGTGCAGTTTGTCGGCTTGCTGGGCCTGGCCCATGAAGCCGACTTCAAGGTGCGGGTGGGCGGTTGGCTGGGCTGGCACAACGAGGCCGAGCGCCCGATCGCCCCGGCGCTACAGGCGCTCGATGCGCATCGGCTGCAATGCATCTACGGCGAGCAGGAGAAGGACACCTTGTGCCCGGAGCTGCGCGCGCGTGGCGTGGAGGTCATTGCGCGTCCTGGCGGCCACCACTTCGACCGTGACCCGGGTGCGCTGGCCGACATCCTGCTGCAGGGCTGGCAGCGCGCGGCGCAACTGCCGGGGCATGCGTGAAGCCCGCGCAGCTGCAGGCATGTTGCACGGCGTGCCTGGATGAGCGCGTCAGCCGGTCTCGCTGGTGTCGACCACGACCGTCACGCTGCCATCGGCCAGCTGTGCGCGCAGGCGATCACCCTGGGTCAATCCGGCGGCACTGCGCACCACGCTGCCATCGGCCTGACGGGTGACGATGGCATAGCCGCGTGCCACCGTGGCCAGCGGGCTGACGGCTTCCAGTGAACGCACCAGGCCGCGCAGATGCAGGTGATCCTGTTGCAGGCGCCGCTGCATTGCCGCTTGCGGATGTGCAGCGCGCAGGCGTTGCTGCAGGGGTGCCAGATGGCGCTGCGGGCTGTGTGACTGCACACCGGCCTGCGCGCGCTGCACACGTGCCTGTAGCCGCTCCAGGATGTGCTGCATGCGCGCACGCAGGTGCCGTGCGGCGTCTTCCTGGCGGCGTTGCAGCAGCTGCAGGCGTGCCTGCGGGCTGCGCGCGCGCAGGCGCAGCGCCAGCCGGTCCGCGTGTTGCATCGCCTGGCCAAGCGTGTGCTGCTGCAGCTGGCTGAGCCGGGCCTGCGCGCGCCGCACACGTGCCACCAGTTCGCGTTGATCGGGCACCAGCAACTCTGCGGCAACCGAGGGCGTGGGCGCACGCACGTCGGCGGCAAAGTCGCTCAGGCTGACATCGGTCTCGTGACCGACCGCCGACACCACTGGCGTGTGTGCTACGGCGATCGCCCGCGCCAGGCGCTCGTCGTTGAACGCCCACAGGTCTTCCAGCGAACCGCCACCGCGGGTGATCAAGATGACGTCGTAGCGGCCGGAGGCATCGGCGCGTTGCAGCAGCGAAGTGATCTGCGCAGCCGCGCTGTCGCCTTGTACCAGCGACGGCAAAATCTCCACCTCCAGCAGCGGGAAGCGACGCGCCAGCACGCTGAGCACGTCGCGCACGGCCGCACCGCTGGGCGAGGTGATCACCGCCAGGCGGCGCACATGCGCGGGCAGCGGCTGCTTGCGCTCTGCGTCGAACACGCCCTCGGCGGCCAGCCGCGCGCGCAGTTCCTCGAACGCGCGCCGCAGCGCACCTTCGCCGGCTTCTTCCATGTGGTCCAGCACCAGCTGGTAATCGCCACGTGCCTCGTACAAGGTGAGGCGCCCGCGCGCGAGCACGCGCAGCCCCTCGCGCGGCTGGAACTTCAGCCAGGTGCTCTTGGGCTTGAACATCGCGCAGCGGATCTGCGCGCGCGCATCCTTGAGCGTGAAATACAGATGGCCGGAGGCGGGGCGGGTGACATTGCCCAGCTCGGCTTCTACCCACACCAGGGGGAAACTGCCTTCGAGCAGGTCGCGCGCCAGCGTGTTGAGCTGGCTGGGAGTGAGGATCTGTTCGGTGCGGTCGGCCATCGCCGCATTATCCCGCAGCGGGGCACGCAATGCGTGAGCGGCTGCGTGCGGTGCGCCTGATGCGGCGAACGATCAGGTGTGGACGGTGAAGCAAGTGCGGCGCGCACGCCAGCGGTGCCCGCGTGCAACAGCGCTCCACTAACGCTGCTACAGGCCGTGTTGCGCCAGCGCCCAGCCCACATGCTCGCGCACCAGGGCGGAGTCGTCATGGCGCCGCGACTCCAGCGCGGCGAGCACGTCTTCGCTGCCGGGGGCATTGCCCAGGCCAACGGCGATGTTGCGCAGCCAGCGTTCGTGGCCGCTGCGGCGGATCGGGCTGCCTTCGGTGCGGCGCAGGAACTCGGCCTCGTCCCAGGCGAACAGCTGCGGCAGGGTCGCCACATCCAGATCGTTGCGCGCGCGGAAATCCGGCTCGTCGGTGCGTTGGGCGAACTTGTTCCAGGGGCAGATCAGCTGGCAGTCGTCGCAGCCGAAAATGCGGTTGCCGATCGGCTTGCGCATGTCTTCGGGAATTGCGCCGTCGTGCTCGATGGTGAGGTAGGCAATGCAGCGGCGTGCATCCAGCCGGTGCGGCGCGATGATGGCCTGGGTCGGGCAGATGTCGATACAGCGCGTGCAGGTGCCGCAATGCGCGGTGGCCGGCGTGTCGATGGGTAGTGGCAGGTCCAGGTAGATCTCGCCCAGGAAGAACCACGAGCCGCCGCGGCGGTCGATCAGGCAGGTGTGCTTGCCGATCCAACCCAGCCCTGCATTGCGGGCGAGGGCGCGTTCGAGCACCGGCGCCGAATCCACGAACACACGGTAGCCGAACGGGCCGACCTCGGCCTGGATGCGCTCGGCCAGTTTCTGTAGCCGGCTGCGCATCAGCTTGTGGTAGTCACGCCCCAGCGCATAGCGCGCCACGTACGCGCGGCGGCCGTCGTGCAAGGTGTCCCAGGCCTCGGTGTCGTCCTTGCGGCCGTAGTCCATGCCCACCGACAGCACCCGCAAGGTGCCCGGCACCAGTTCCTGCGGGCGCGAGCGCTTGTCGCCGTGCTGCGCCATCCAGTGCATCGTGCCGTACAGGCCTTCGGCCAGCCAGCTGCGCAAGTGCGCTTCGTCCTCGCCCAGCTCGATGCCGGTGATGCCGCAGCGCTGAAAGCCGGCCTCGCGCGCAAGCGTGCGGATGCGCGCGGCGGCATCGGTCGGGTCGGGGCGGGCAAGGACGGCGGACATGGCGACAAGTATAGAATTCCCGGCATGTATGCACCGCTCGCTCTTTACGACACCGCTGCCGCGCGCATGCTGGACGCGCAGGCCACCACGCTGCTCGGCGGCGACGGCTACACGCTGATGCAGCGCGCCGGGCAAGCCGCCTGGCAGTGGTTGCAGGAACGTTGGCCGCGCGCACGCCGCATCGTGGTGGTGTGCGGCACCGGCAACAATGGCGGCGACGGCTATGTGCTGGCGCGGTTGGCTCACCGGGCCGGACGCCAGGTGCAGGTCGTGCATCTGCCCGACCAAGGGCCAGCCAGCGAACTGGCGCAACGCGCCTGCACGGACTATCTGGCCGTGGGCGGTGCGATCGCGCTGTTCCCGTGTGCGCTGGCGCATGCGGATGTGCTGGTGGATGCGGTATTCGGTATCGGTCTCAACCGCGCGCCCGATGCGCAGATGAGCGCTTTGTTCGATGGCATCAACGCCGCCAGCGTGCCGGTGCTGGCGCTGGACGTGCCCAGTGGCATCGATGCCGATCGCGGCATCGCACCCGGCAGCGCCGTGCGTGCCACCGCGACCTTGCAGTTCATCGTGCCGCATGTGGGCCTGTACACCGGCGATGCGCTGGAATACGCCGGCGAGCGCGACCTTGCCATGCTGGAGGTGCCGGGCTCGGCATTCGACGGCCTGGCACCGGTTGCGCAGCGCTGGGAGCGTGATGCACTGGCCGCGCATCTGCTGCCGCGCCGACGCAATACCCACAAGGGCGAATCCGGGCGTGTGCTGTGCGTGGGCGGCAATGCCGGCAGCGGCGGCGCCATCATGCTGACCACTGAAGCAGCCCTGCGCAGCGGGTCGGGCCTGGTGCAGGTGGCAACCCGCGCCGAGCATGTGGCGCCGCTGCTGGCGCGCTGCCCGGAAGCGATGGTGCGTGGGGTACAGGACGACGCCGACATCACCGCGCTAGCCGAGGCCGCCGATGCGGTCGCTCTGGGCCCCGGGTTAGGCCAGGACAGCTGGGCGCGCGCCTTGTGGGGCGGTGTGCTGGCATCGGCCACGCCCACCGTCATCGACGCCGACGCCTTGAACCTACTCGCGTCCACCGCCATGCCTGCGCGGGGTCCGCGCGTGCTCACGCCGCATCCGGGCGAAGCGGGGCGTTTGCTTGGTCAATCCACCGCACAGGTGCAGCGCGACCGCCTGGGCGCTGCGCGTGCGCTGGCCACGCGCTTTGATGCGGTGGTGGTGCTCAAGGGCGCCGGCACCGTGGTGGCTGCGCCAGATCGCTTGCCGCGCCTGATCGACGCCGGCAATGCCGGCATGGCAGTGGGCGGCATGGGCGACCTGCTGACCGGCGTGATCGCCTCCTTGCTCGGCCAGGGCTGGGCGCCCTTCGATGCCGCCAGCCTGGGCGCCTTGCTGCACGCCTGCGCCGGCGATGCTGCCGCCGCCGACGGCGAGCGCGGCCTGCTTCCCACCGACCTGCTGCCGGCGCTACGCCGTCTGGCCAACGCTGGAGCCATTGCATGACCACGCTGCACGCCTTTCTGGCCGACGTCGATGCCACCGAGCAGGTCGGGCAGGCCCTGGCGGCCGCCCGGCCCGCCACCGCCGTGGTGCAGTTACATGGCGACCTGGGCGCCGGCAAATCCACCCTGGCACGTGCCTTGTTGCGCGCGCTCGGCGTCACCGGCCCGATTCGCAGCCCCACCTACACGCTTGTGGAACGGTATCCCCTGACTGCCGGGGGCGAAGCCTGGCATCTGGATCTGTACCGCATCGGCCACGCCGGGGAGCTGGATTTTCTCGGGTTGGACGAGGGCAGTGCCACTCTGTGGCTGGTCGAATGGCCGGAGCGCGGGGCTGGCGCTTTGCCTGCGGCGGATCTGGAGGTCGAATTGGCAGTGGCCGGGGAGGGACGCGCGCTGACCCTGCGCGGCGCAAGCCCAAGCGGGCAGGCATGGGTGAACGAGCTGGCAGCACGGGACGAGTTGCGGGCGCTTTTTGCCGCCGCACAAGAGGAATGAACGCCAGGTTATGGATTATTAAGGGAAATTGCCTTGCAATTCATGCGTTCGGGTGATTGAATCCGGCTCCATGACCCAGGGGAGCCACCATCGCTTTGCTTTTGCCCTGACCGCCGGCCTGAGCCTGGCGGTTTTTAGTGCGTGGGCAGGCGAAATCAAGCAGGTGGATGTCAGCACCGGGGCCACGGGCACGCGTGCAGAGATCCAACTTGCCGGCAGCGGCGGGTTTAAGACCTTGTCGCTGGCCAATCCCAATCGATTGGTGGTGGATTTCCCGGCCTCCTCGGCAAAGAGCGGCTTGAAGCTGCCGGCCGCCGCCGGGCTGGTGACGTCGGTGCGCACCGGCCAGCCGGTTCCGGGGACCTTCCGGGTCGTGTTCGAGCTGGCAACGCCAGTCACCGCGCTGAAGCCGCAGATGCAGACCCTGGGCAGCGCCTCGACGCTGGTGATCGAGTGGCCCGGAGATTTCGCGCCGGCCAAGCCGGTTGCTTCAACATCGAGCGCTGTGCCAGCAACAGCAACGCCGCCAGCCGCAGTGCCTGCCACACGTCCGCTGGATGCACAGGCGGAAGCTGCACGTGCCACTGCGGCGCTCGCGGCCTCCGCACAGCGCGCCTCGGCGCTTCCACCGCCAACCCCGGCAGCAGCGCCCACGCCGGTACCCGTGCCTGCATCGGCAATGCCGACAGTGACGCCTGCGCCGGTGCCCACGACGATTGCTACTGGCGTGCCGACTCCGCGTCCCGGGACGGTTGCCGCATCAGGCGCGCCCGCCACGACCGGCGGTACCCGCACCGCGATCGCCACGGGCACGCCGTCGCCGGCGGTCATCTTGAACGGTGGCAACGTGGCGCAGGTCGCGCCGCAGGGCGCAGCTGTGACGTCGGCCGGTGTGGCTGCCGCCGATGCGCAAAATGACGATGTACCGCCGCGCCCGCTGCTGCCAAGCGAGGCATCGCGCGTCAAGATGGCACCCGGCATGCGTCCGCTGGTGGTGGCCATCGATCCCGGTCACGGCGGCCAGGACCCCGGCGCCATGGGCCCGACCGGCAAGCGCGAAAAAGACGTCACGCTGGCCATCGGCCGCGAGCTCGCACGCCAGATCAACGCCACGCAGGGCATGAAGGCGTATATGACCCGCGATACCGACGTGTTCATTCCGTTGCCGATGCGCGCGCAGAAGGCACGCTCGGCCAAGGCCGACATCTTCATCTCCATTCATGCCGACGCCGCGGAGAACCGCAGTGCCACAGGTTCATCGGTCTATGTGCTGTCGACCAAGGGCGCGTCGTCGCAGCGCGCACGTTGGCTGGCCGACAAGGAAAACGCCGCCGACCTCGTCGGTGGCGTGCGCCTGCAGCAGACCGAAAGCACGCTGGCCAACGTATTGCTGGACCTGGCCCAGAGCGGCCACATGAAGGCATCCGAAGACGCCGCAGGCCATGTGCTGGGCGGTTTGAAGCGCATCGGCAACAATCACAAGCCGCAGCTGGAACGCGCCAATTTCGCGGTGCTGCGCACTTCCGACATGCCGGCGATGCTGGTGGAAACGGCCTTCATCTCCAACCCGGATGAAGAGCGCCGGCTGATCGATCCGGCGTATCAACGCAAGATCGCCTCCGCGGTGCTGGACGGTATTGATACATTCTTCACCCGTCAGCCGCCCCCGGGCACCTTGTTCGCGGCACGTGCGCAGGCCGAGGCCGACGCCGCAGTCGGCACCGTGGCCGGCGGCAGCCGTTGAGCCGCTCGGCTATCATTCCGCACTGATTCCTCGATGACGGCGCCTGGCGCCGCCGGATGGCCGTGCCGACGTTTTTCCCCTTGATTTCATCATTCGCCCATGCGGGCAGCCAGTGCGTGCGCGCAGCGCATCTGCCAGGGAGCGCCCGCTGATGGCGATCCGGCAATTGCCCGAAATCCTGATCAACCAGATCGCTGCCGGCGAGGTGGTCGAGCGCCCGGCATCGGTCGTCAAGGAACTGGTCGAAAACGCCCTCGATGCCGGCGCAACGCGCGTGGATATCGATCTGGAAGAGGGCGGCGTGCGGCTGATCCGCATCCGCGACAACGGCGGCGGCATCGCGCCGGAAGAGCTGCCGCTGGCGGTGTCGCGTCATGCCACCAGCAAGATCGCCTCGCTGGATGATCTGGAAACCGTCGCCACGCTGGGCTTCCGTGGCGAAGCCTTGCCGTCGATCGCCTCGGTCAGCCGCTTTACGCTGGCCTCGCGTCGCCCGGATGCCGAGCATGGCTCCGCGCTGCAGATCGAAGGCGGGCGCCTGGGCGAGGTGATGCCGCGTGCGCATGCGCCGGGCACCACCGTCGAGGTGCGCGAGCTGTTCTTCAACGTGCCGGCACGGCGCAAGTTCCTGCGCGCCGAGCGCACCGAGTTGGGCCATATCGAAGAGTGGCTGCGTTCGCTGGCACTGGCGCGCCCGGACGTGGAATTGCGCGTCTCGCATAACGGCAAACCGTCGCGGCGCTACAAGCCGGGCGATCTGTATTCGGACGCGCGGCTGGGCGAGACCTTGGGCGAGGATTTCGCGCGCCAAGCGTTGCGCGTGGACCACAGCGGTGCCGGCCTGCGCCTGCACGGCTGGGTAGCGCAGCCGCATTACTCGCGTGCCAGTACCGATCAGCAGTATCTCTACGTCAACGGCCGCTCGGTGCGTGATCGCAGCGTGGCTCACGCGGTGAAGATGGCCTACGGCGATGTGCTGTTCCACGGGCGCCAGCCGGCGTATGTGCTGTTTCTCGAGCTGGACCCCGCGCGCGTCGACGTCAACGTGCACCCGGCCAAACACGAGGTGCGCTTCCGCGAGGCGCGGCTGATCCACGACTTCGTCTATCGCACCCTGCAGGACGCACTTGCGCAAACCCGTGCCGGCGCGCTGCCCGCTGATGTTGGCGTCGGCGGGTCGGCAGCCTTCGGTATTGGTGCCGGTGCTGTGCAGGGCGGCGGAAGCTACGTCGCTGGCGCCAGTGCAGGGTACCCGGGCGCTGGCAGTGGCTCCGGCTATGCAAGCTGGGCGCCGTCGCAGGCACCGCTGGGTTTGCGCGTGGACGAGGCGCGCGCCGCCTACGCCGCGTTGTATGCGCCTGCGGCCGGCAGCGCGTTGCGCGACGACGGGCAACCGGTGCTGTCCGGCACCGGCTTGCCGGCGACCGCGCACGACAGCGGAGTGCCGCCATTGGGCTACGCGGTGGCGCAGTTGCACGGCATCTATATCCTCGCGGAAAACGCCGAAGGCCTGATCGTGGTCGACATGCATGCCGCGCATGAGCGTATCGGCTACGAACGCCTCAAGCAGGCGCACGACAGCATTGGCCTGCATGCGCAGCCGCTGCTGGTACCGATGACGCTGGCAGTGGGCGAGCGTGAGGCCGAAACCGCCGAGCGCGAGGCCGATACGCTTGCCAGCCTGGGCTTCGAGATCACCCGCAGCGGCCCGCAATCGCTGCACGTGCGCAGCATTCCGGCGCTGCTCGCCAACGCCGACCCGGAAGCGTTGTTGCGCGATGTGCTCGGCGATCTGCGTGAGCACGGCCAGAGCCGGCGCATCGCCACCGCGCGCGACGAGTTGCTGTCCACCATGGCCTGCCACGGCGCGGTGCGTGCAAACCGCCGGCTCAGCGTGCCGGAAATGAACGCCTTGCTACGCGACATGGAGGCCACCGAGCGCTCGGGCCAATGCAACCATGGCCGGCCAACCTGGGCCCGGTTTACGCTGGGCGAAATCGATCGCTGGTTCCTGAGGGGACGTTGATGACAGTGCTGCACAGGGGGAGGGGCTGGCTGCTCGGCATGTTGGTAGCGGTAGGTGTGCTCGGCTGTGGCCGCGAGGCACCACCCGCACCGGCGCCAGTGGCGTTGGACAAGACGTTTCTGGCCGATAACGCCGCCTGGCGCGAGGCGCGCCTGACCGAGCTGCGCGCGCCCGATGGCTGGACCAGTCTGGTCGGCCTGCATTGGCTGTCGTTGAAGGCGCACTACATCGGCCGCAGTGCCGACAGCGGTATCCGCCTGGCCGTGGGGCCGCCCAAGATGGGCATGGTGTCCAGCGAGCGCGATGCGGTGTGGTTCGTGCCCGAGCGCGGCGCGGCACTGACCGTCGGCGGCAAACCGCTTACCGGCAAGATCCGCTTCCAGTCCGATGTCGATCCGCAGCCAACGCTGATCGGCTTCGACGACGGCAAGGGCGTGTTGAGCCTGATCCACCGCGGCGATCGCTACGCGCTGCGGGTCAAGCATGCCGATGCGCCGTCGCGCACCGGGTTTGCGGGGCTGGAGTACTGGCCCATCGATCCGTCCTGGCGCATCCAGGCGCGCTACGTGCCCAACAATGTCGGCAAGACCATTCCCATCGTGGATATCGTCGGCATCAGCAGCGAGCAGCCCAATGCCGGTGCGATCGAGTTCGAGCGCGATGGCAAGACCTATCGGCTGGAAGCCATTGGCGAGCCGGGTCGCCCGATGTTCGTGGTGTTCGCCGATCGCACCAGCGGCCACGGCAGTTATTCGGCCGGGCGCTTTCTTGATCTGGAAGCCCCGGACGCCTCCGGGCACGTGGTGGTGGACTTCAACCGCGCCATCAACCCGCCGTGCGCGTTCACGCCGTTTGCGACCTGCCCGTTGCCACCGCCGGAAAATCGCATCGACCTAGCCGTATCGGCGGGCGAAAAAGCCTACAAGGCAGCGCATTGATGCGCTGGATGACACGGACGCGTCGCGCGCTGCTGCCCGCCTGCGCCGGCCTGCTGGCGATCGCTGCATTGTGGGGCGGCACAGCGGCTGCCGCCTCGGCCCGTGGCGCCGCTGCTGCCGCCAGCCCGCCGGTGCCGCTGCTGTGGAAGGTCGATGGCAATGGCGGCACGCTGTATCTGCTTGGCTCGTTCCATCTGCTCAAGCCCGACGACTACCCGCTGTCGCCGGATGTGCTGCAGGCCTTTGCGCAGGCCGACCGGCTTACCTTCGAACTGCCGCCGGCCGATGTGCAGTCGCCCGAATTGGCGGCCAAGATGCTGCGTGCCGCCCGCCGCAGCGATGGCAAGCGCTTGCAGGATGCGCTCGAAGCCCCGACCTGGCAGGCACTGGCCACGCAGGCGCGCAAGCACGGCATCCCGCTGGAGAGCCTGCAGCCGATGAAGCCGTGGTTTGTCGCCCTGACGCTCAGCCTGGCCGAGATGCGACGCCAGGGCATGCAGGCCGATGCAGGGCTGGACAATTACCTGATGCAGCTGGCGCAGGCACGTGGCAAACCGGCCGATGGCCTGGAGCGCGCGGACGAACAGATCGCCCTGCTCGACAGCATGACTGCGACCGAACAACAGCAACTGCTGGCCGAAACCCTCGATGAGGCCGGTGCCGCCGATCAGGTCAACGCGCTGCACGACGCCTGGCGCCGTGGTGACGTCCATCTGCTGACCACGCAAATGGCCGAAGACATGCGCAAGCAGTATCCCGCGCTGTATCAGGACATCAACGTCGAGCGCAATGCGCGCTGGGTGCCGCGTCTGGAGCAGCGGCTGGGCAAGCAGGGCGGCACTACGCTGGTGGTGGTCGGTGCCTTGCACCTGCTGGGTCGCGACGGGGTGGTGGAGCGTCTGCGTGCACGCGGGTATCGCGTGGAGCGGATCTGCACGGCCTGCGCGGAGCAGGCCGGCCACTGACGTGATGACCGGGCGCGGCGCAGGTTGCGCCACGCCGGTCAGGGCTCAGCCGCGATTGCGGGCCTTGCCGGTGGTGCCGGTCGCGTTGCTGCTGCTGGTTCCGCTGCCTAGACCGCTGCCCATGCTGCTGCCGGGCGGGGTGGGCGGCGTACCAGGGCCACCCGGGCGGCCGAAGCCGGCGCCGAAGTTGCGCTGGAATTCCTGCCAGAGCTCGAGATTGCGCTCGGTGAGCTGGTTCATCATCGCCCAGGGCGTCTGCCCGAGCAGGTTGCCCATCTGCTGGCGGAACTGCTGCTGCTGGTCCAGGAACACCTGCATGCTGCGCTCCAGGTAATTACCCATGAAGCCCTGCAGGGAGTCGCCGTAGAAACGGATGATCTGGCTCAGCAACTGGGTGGAGAGCATCGGCTCACCGTCCTGTTCCTGGTCGGCGATGATCTGCAGCAGCACAGCGCGGCTGAGGTCTTCGCCGCTTTTTGCATCGCGGACCTCGAACTCCTCGCCGTCGATGATCAGTTGGCGCACATCCTCGATGGTGATGTAGCTGGAAATTTCCGTGTCGTAGAGACGGCGGTTGGGGTACTTCTTGATGATGCGAAGTCCGGCCATGGAACGTTCACTCACAACGATAGTGCGCGCAGGATGGCGCACCGCAGCAGCGCTTGCAACAGCCAGAACGCCTTATTTTCTTAAGCAGACGGGAAAAAAATGCTGCGCAGCATGATTTGACACGGATTTCCATGCTGCACCGCTCATCTGCAGCAAACGTTACCAGCCCATGTGGTGGCCGCCGTTGATGTCCAGGTTGGAGCCGGTAATCCACGCAGCCTCTTCGGCCACCAGAAACGCCACTGCATAAGCGATTTCCTCCGGCCGCCCAAGCCGGCCGGTGGGGATATCGGCGACGATCTTGGCGCGCACTTCTTCCGGCACTGCCATCACCATGTCGGTGGCCACGTAGCCCGGCGACACCGTGTTGACGGTGATGCCGAAGGCCGCATTTTCGCGCGCCAGCGAGATGGTGAAGCCATGCATGCCGGCCTTGGCTGCGGCGTAATTGGCCTGGCCGTACTGGCCTTTGAGCCCGTTGATGGAGCTGATCTGGATCACCCGGCCCCAGCCGCGCTTGCGCATGCCTTCGATCACCGGGCGGGTCACGTTGAACACCGAATTGAGATTGGTGTTGATGACGTCGTGCCACTGCTCGGCGGTCATGCGATGGAACGTGGTGTCGCGGGTGATGCCGGCGTTGTTGACCAGCACTTCGATCGGCCCGAGTGCGGCTTCCACGTCGTCCACCAGCGCGCGCGCATGGTCGGACGAGGCTACATCCCCACGAAACAGGGCGAATTCGTAGCCTTGGGCCTGCATGCGCTGCTGCCACTCGCGTGCTTTTTCTTCGTTGCGGAAATTGCTGGCGACCCGGTGACCCTGGTCGGCCAGGCGCTTGCAGATGGCGGTACCGATACCGCCGGTGCCGCCGGTGACCAACGCGACGCGAGATGTCATGCGCAACTCCAATAAGCAGATAGGGCTGGCGGCGCCCGCGACGCTGCGGAGGCGTCAGGGCGAAAGCCGGTGCTGGGTCGCAATTCTAGTCAAGCCGGGGCGTCGATGCGCGTGGCAGCGTCCAGGCTGGCAACGCGCGGCAGCCGCTGCGGCGAAAAATGCTGCACAGCATGCTGCAGCACTCCGGCCACCGATACATGCGCGGGCAGGACCTCCGGTGCCTGGCCCAGCGCCCGCCAGGCCGCGCGCAACGCCGGCAGCGGGTCGCTGTCATCCACTGGTTGCGCCGCATGCGACTTGGAAAGCTTGCGCCCGTCGGCGCCCAGGATCAGCGGCAGATGCAGATAGCGCGGCGGTGCCACGCCCAGGGCCTGCTGCAGCACCAATTGGCGCGGGGTGGAGTCGAGCAGGTCCGCCCCGCGCACCACATCGGTAATGCCCTGCGCCGCATCGTCGACCACCACCGCGAGCTGGTAGGCCCAGTAGCCGTCGGCACGGCGCAGGACGACGTCGCCTACCTCGGCGTACACATCCTGGGTGATGCGCCCCTGCAGCGCGTCCTGAAAGCTTGCCTGGGTGTTCGGCGGCACCCGCAGGCGCACGGCGCGGCGGATGCCCAGTGGCGCCACGCAGACGTGGTGTATGCCACCCATCGCGGCTAGCTCTGCGCGGCTGCAACTGCATTCGAACGCCGCACCGCTGCGCAGCAGCCGCGACAGTGCTGCCTCGTAATACGCATCGCGGTCGGACTGATACAGCACCGGCCCGTCAGCGTGCAGCCCGAACGCAGCCAGCGTATGTAACTGGCGCTGCGAGGCGCCTGGCTCGGCACGCGGCGGGTCGATGTCTTCGATTCGCACATGCCATTCGCCACCGGCATGGCGCGCGAGCAGCCAGCTGCCCAACGCAGCCAGGAGCGAGCCGAAGTGCAGGGGGCCGGTGGGCGAGGGCGCGAAGCGGCCGCGGTAGGGGAGTGAGGACATGGGCAGCTGAATCGTCGGTCAGGTGCTTGCTTGATTTCAACCCGCCACGTCCGCAGATCCGCAGCAGTTCATCCTCTTTGCGTGCGGAGCCACTGCCTCTATGTTCAACCGTGTCGTCCTGTTTCTCTTGACCAACTTTGCGGTGCTGATCCTGGCCGGCATTGTGATGTCGGTGCTGGGCGTCAATCCGGCACAGATGAGTGGGCTGCTGGTGATGGCCGCCATCTTCGGCTTCGGCGGCTCGTTCATTTCGTTGCTGCTGTCCAAGTTCATGGCCAAGCGCAGCACCGGTGCGCAGGTGATCACCGAGCCGCGAACGCAGACCGAGCGCTGGTTGGTGGACACGGTGCGCCGCCAGGCCCAGGCGGCCGGTATCGGCATGCCGGAAGTGGCCATCTACGACGGACCGGAAATCAACGCCTTCGCCACCGGTGCCAACCGCAACAATGCGCTGGTGGCGGTTTCCACCGGCTTGCTGCAGCACATGCGCGAAGACGAGGCCGAGGCCGTGCTAGGCCATGAGATTGCCCACATTGCCAATGGCGACATGGTCACCATGGCCTTGCTGCAGGGCGTGCTGAACACCTTCGTGATCGTGCTGGCGCGTGTGGTGGGCGGCATCATCGACAGCGCGCTGTCTGGCAATCGCGACAGCGGGCGTGGATTTGCCTACTACATCATCGTATTCGTGCTGGAGATGGTGTTCGGCCTGTTCGCCACGATGATCGCGATGTGGTTCTCGCGCCGCCGCGAGTTCCGTGCCGACGCCGGTGGCGCGCAGCTGGCCGGCCGCAACAAGATGATCGCCGCGCTGGAGCGTCTGTCGCTCAATCACGGCCAGAACACCTTGCCCTCGCAGGTGCAGGCGTTCGGCATTTCCGGCGGTGTGGGTGAGGGCTTGCGTCGCCTGTTCCTGAGCCACCCGCCGCTGACCGAGCGCATTGCCGCCTTGCGTGCGTCCAGCGGTACGGCGATGTAAGCCAGCGGTTTGCCTCTCAATAAAAAACCCGCGTCATGCGGGTTTTTTGTTACAGCGTGTTTCTTTGAGTCTCGGCAGCGCACCGCCGCGACAAACCGCACACGGCGCCAGCCAGCATGGCGCCTTACGCGGGTGGTTATGGCCTCAGCCGAACTCGTAGTTCATCAGCGGGCCGGTGGGCGCGACGAAGTCGCCTTGAACGTAATCGACCCCCGCAGTGAAGAAGCTGCTCATCGACTGCGCATCGGCTACGAACTCGGCCACCGTGAGGATGCCGGTCGGCTGCGCCCGTGAGGTGATCTCGCGGATCTTTTCCTGGCTTTCGCGGGCAGAGGCGATGTCGCCGGTGATGCTGCGGTCGAGCTTGAGGAACGCGGGCTGGAAATGTGCGAGCAGCTGGAACGAATCCAGTCCCGAACCGAATTGCTCCAGCCCCACCTTGCAGCCCATTGCCGAGACCGAAGCCAGGAATTGCTGGGCGTTGCGCAGGTGAGTGAATACCTTCGATTCCGGGGTCTGCAACCACAACCGCTCGCCTGGCACGCCGTACACCGCCAGCTGTTCGCGGATGGTGTCGATCATCTGTGGGTCGGAGAACGAATTGGGTCCGATGCGCACCAGCAAGTGGGTCTTGTGCCCGGCGCGCTGGCGCTCGCCCAGCTGGCGGATCGCACGTGCCACCACCCAGCGGTCGATCTCGGTGATCAGGTCGTGTTCTTCGGCAATGGCCATGAACGCATTCGGCGACATCATCTCGCCATTGCGCTCCAACCGCAGGAACGCCTGATACAGCTCCAGCGGCTCGCCCTGCAGGTTGAGCACGGGCTGGTAATGCAGCAGGAAGCCGTCGCCGATCAGTGCCTCGCGCAACTGTTCCACCCAACGCTCGATGCGTTCTTCCTCGGCGCGATCGGCGGCGGCCGGGTCGAAGATGCTGACCGCATTGCCACCGAGCTCGGCCGTGGTGCGCACCGCCTCGGTGCCGCGGTTGAGCACCTGCCCGATGCTGGCGATCTTTTCGCCGATCTGCACACCGCCGATGCTGACCGTGACCGTGGCCGAGCGTTCGCCAACACTGAACACGTGCTGCGCAAACGCGTCACGCACCAATTCGGCCAGCGCATGCGAGCGCGCATAGTTGCCGTCCATCAACAATGCAAAGCTGTGCTCGCCGAAGCGCGCGGCCACCACGCTGTCGTCCAGCACGCTGGCCAGGTGCGCCGCCAGTGAGGCGATCAGTGCATCCGCCGAATCCAGGCCGATCTCCGGCAGGATCCGCGCGTAATGATCCGGTTCGATCAACAGGAAGCCGGACTGGCCTTCGCTGCGGCCGGCCTGTGCCACCGCCTGTTCGAGCGCCACCATGAAGGTGGGGCGGTTGAGCAGGCCGGTGACCTGGTCGCGTTGGCGCAGGTCTTCGACCTCGCGCGCCAGTTCCGGGTCGAACTCTTCGCGGCGCCGGAACACCACCTGGATGCAGGGCTCGCCCTCATAGGTGGCGGTGGCAAATTCCATGGTCGCCGGAAAGGTGTCTCCCTCCAGCCGCCGCGCGTCGACCTTGTACTGCGCGGGCGGTGGCTCGCCCTTGGACAGGGCCTTGAGCAGTTGCTTGAAATCGTCCACGTATTGCGCGGCGATCATGTCCAGCAGCGACACGCCTTCCACATCCTCGAAGGATTCGAAGCCGAACATCTCCAGATACGCCTCGTTGGCGCGGATATGCATGCCTTCGTGGACGTAGGCGATCGGGTCGCGCGATGAGGCGATCAGTGCATCGCAGCGGCGCTCGGTTTCGCGCATCTGCGCTTCGATACGACGCAGGCCACGGCGTGCCTGCAGGTCGGCCCACTCCGAGCGCACCAATGCCAGCAGATGTTCGGTGCGATGGCGCAGCGCGATCGCGCGCACGCCATGCGCAGCGGCTTCGACCAATGCGTTCTCTTCGATGCGATCGGCCAGCTGGATGATCGGGATGTCCTTGCCGCTGCCGGCAATGTGCTGCTGCAGGGCCGACATCGGAATCTGCTGCGCCTGGCCCTGCACCGCCAGGTCGATCTGCCCGGACAACATGCTGCCGAGCTCTTCCGGTGTCTGCGGGCGTGACGGCCGCACGGCGATGCCGCCGTTGCGCAGCGCGGTCACGATGGCCTCGGCACTCTCCACGCTGTCATCGACAATCATCAGGCGGAGGGTGAGATCTTTGCCTTTCTGCATGCGCGGCTCCCTAGAGACGGGCTTTAATACACGAAGGGGTTCGGCGCGTCCATGTATGTGGACGGGCGCGCAGCGACGGTGAGACCTAGGCCACGCTTCCGGCAGCATGCCCGGACGCCCAGGCCCATTGGAAGTTATAGCCGCCCAGCCAACCGGTGACGTCGAGCACTTCGCCGACGAAGTACAGCCCGGCCACCAGGCGCGACTCCATCGTCGCACTGGACACCTGGTCGGTGTCCACGCCGCCCAGCGTGACCTCGGCGGTGCGATAGCCCTCGGTGCCGCTGGCCACCAGCGGCCAGCCACCGAGCAGGTCGGCAGCTGCGCGTAGCTGCGGTGGATCGAGCTGGCGCACCGGCTTGTCCAGCAGCCACACCTCGCACAGCCGCTGCGCAAAGCGCCGTGGCAGGACCTCGCCCAGCACGTTGCGCAGCTCAGTGGCCCCGCGTAGCTGCTTTTGTTCGCGCAGCCAGGCCTCGGCGTCATGGCCTGGCAGCAGGTCCAGGCGCAGATCATCGCCGGGCTGCCAGAACGAGGAGATCTGCAGGATCGCCGGCCCGCTGACGCCACGGTGGGTGATCAGCATGAAGTTGCGGAAACTGGCGCCATTGCAGTGCGCCTCGACCGGCACGGCCAAGCCGGACAGATCCTGCAGGCGTTCCTGATGCTTGCCGCTGAGGGTGAGCGGCACCAGCCCGGCGCGGGTAGGCAGCAGCTGATGACCGAATTGCCTGGCCAGAGTGTAGCCGAAGCCGCTTGCGCCCATGCCCGGAATCGACAGCCCGCCGGTCGCCACGATCAGCGCCTGCGCCTGCACGCGGCCTTGGCTGGTGTCCACGCTGAAGCCGTCGCTGTCGCGGCGCACCGCCTGCACCTCGCATTGGGTGCGGATCTGCACGCCGGCCGCCTCGCATTCGTCCAGCAGCATGCGCACGATCTGCTTGGACGACACATCGCAGAACAACTGGCCCAGCTCTTTCTCGTGATAGGCGATGCCGTGCTGCTCCACCAGTTCCACGAACGCGCCCGGGGTGTAGCGGGCGAGGGCGGACTTGCAGAAGTGCCGGTTTGCCGAAACAAAGTTGGCCGGAGCAGTGCCGGTATTGGTGAAGTTGCAGCGCCCACCGCCGGACATCAGGATCTTCTTGCCCACCTTGTTGGCGTGGTCGATCACCAGCACCTGCCGCCCGCGGCGACCGGCCGTGAAGGCGCTCATCAGCCCGGCAGCGCCGGCGCCGATGACCAGCACATCGCAACGCGTGCTCATTCCGCCGGGGCTTGTCGCACGATGGGCGTGAGCGTGACGGTGCCTTGGTCGGCCAGCATCTGCACTTCGCCGTCCTGGATGATCACGTCAAAGCGCATGCCGCGCTGGATCAGCGCACCGAGCGCCTCGGTGGCCTGCGATTCGAGCTCCAGCACGCGCAGGTTGCGGTGCCGGCCGAGTGCGTTGGCATGCTTCTTCCACCAGGTCTCGGTGGCCTGGCCGCCGTACCCGATGACGACTACTTCCCGCGACCGGTTGCAGGCCTTGCGGACGCGGCTCTCGTCGGGCTGGCCCAGGTCGATCCACAGGTCGGGGTCGCCGGTGTAGTCGCGCCGCCAGAGATCCGGTTCGTCGTCATTGCTCAGCCCGCGGCCGAACTCCAGGCGGTCATCGGCGAACAGGGCAAACGCCAGCAGGCGCACCATCAGGCGTTCGTCGGTTTCGGAAGGGTGCTGGGCCAGGGTCAGCGAATGGTTGGCGTAGTAGCCGCGATCCATGTCGCTGATCTGCAGTTCCGCCCTGCGGACGGTGGCGGTGAGAGCCATCGGGAAACCAGTTGCAAAGGGCGGTCATGATACGCCTGCAGGCTCCGCGCGAGGGTCTTCATGGCCGGGCGGATTGCCGTGCCAGCCAGCGATCCAGTTGCGCCGCGAACGCCTGGCGGTCGCGTGCGTGCAGCGCAGGCGGCCCGCCCGTGGCCACGCCGGCACCGCGCAATTCCTCCAGAAAACCGCGCACCGACAGGCGCTCGGCGATGCTGTCGCTGCTGAACGGCTCCCCGCGCGGACTGACCGCTGCGGCGCCGCGTTCCAGTACGCGCGCCGCCAAAGGAATGTCCTGGGTCACTACCAGATCGCCAGCGTTGACCCGCTCGGCAATGGCGTCATCGGCCGCATCCGGGCCGCCGGGCACCTGCAGCGCCCGCACATGGGCCAGGGTTGGCGTGTGCAGGAAACGGTTGGCGACCAGGGTGACGGAGATACCGGTGCGCTGGGCGGCGCGGAACAAAATGTCGCGAATGACCGCCGGGCAGGCGTCGGCGTCGACCCAGATCTGCGCAGGACCTGACGGGAGTGGCGTATTCATCTAGGAAATCGGGAAGGAAATGGCCTGACAGGGGGTCAGAATGCGCCCGACAGCAAAACTTTTGTCCGAAGGTGTCGCTTTTTGCATAAAACACGAGTACTGTGCACCCACTGTGTTTGCAAGGGTCACCGTGAATCGTGGCCTGGTGTAGCTAGATCTCATTCGATCCCGCTCCATCGTTCCGCTTTACCAACGCCTGCAACTCAGTCTCAGCGCCGGTTTTTCGGTTGCTGCGATTTATCCATCTAAAAGTTCAGGAGTTAGTAAAATGTCAGATCGTCAGAACGGTGTCGTGAAGTGGTTCAATGATGCCAAGGGCTTCGGCTTCATCACCCCGGAAAGCGGCCCGGACCTGTTCGTGCATTTCCGTGCCATCCAGGGCACCGGCTTCAAGTCGCTGCAGGAAGGCCAGAAGGTCTCCTTCGTCGCCGTGCAGGGCCAGAAGGGCATGCAGGCTGACCAGGTGCAGGCGGTCTAATCCGTCTGCAACCGTAAGGTTGCCAAAAACGCCGGGCGCGCAAGCGTCCGGCGTTTTTTTATTGTCTGCGATTTGTCGCGTCGCCCCAATCTGCACGTTCGGCGCCACCGCGTTGCACGCCGGTGCGAGGGTTTACGGATGCGGTGAGCACGGCAATGACGTGGGCCTGGGTAGGATGTGCGCTTTCCGCACGCCGGCTCTCCCATGCTTACTGTCCACCACCTCAATAATTCCCGCTCGCAACGCGTGCTCTGGTTGCTGGAAGAGCTGGCATTGCCGTACCAAATCGTGCGCCACGAGCGCGACCCCAAGACCATGCTGGCGCCGCCTGCGTTGCGCGCGATCCATCCGCTGGGCAAGTCGCCGGTGGTGGTCGATGGTGCGCTGACCATCGCCGAGTCCGGCGCGATCCTGGAATACCTCACCGAGCGCTACGACACCGAATGCGCGCTGTCGCCGTCGGCGCGTCCAGCGGAGTCTCCCGAGCGCCTGCAATTTCGGTACTGGATGCATTACGCCGAAGGCTCGGCGATGCCGCCATTGCTGATGACGCTGATCTTTGGGCGCATCTGCTCAGCCCCGATGCCCTTTTTCGCCAAGCCCATTGCGCGCGCGATTGTCGACAAGGCGATGTCTGGCTTCGTCGGGCCGCAACTCAAGTTGCACATGGACTGGATGGAGCAATCGCTGGGCGGCAGCGGCTGGTTCGCGGGTGAGCGCTTTACCGCGGCCGACATTCAGATGAGTTTCCCGGTGCAAGCGGCGGCTGCGCGAGGCGGCGGGCTGGAGGCCTACCCCAAGCTGCGCAGCTTTATCGAGCGCATCGAGGCGCGGCCGGCATATCAGGCCGCACTGAAGAAGGGCGGGCCGTTTGAGCTGCAGCGGGCCAAGCCCGCCACCTGAGTCGTTCGCAGCTAGCCGGCTGACTGATGCGGGCTGCCCGATAGGCGGGCTCTCCCGTCAAGGAGCCTTGCAGTTACGCAGGAACTGCAGGGTGTCACGCAAGGCGGGCGAGTCGGCCGGGTTTTTGCGCAGCGACAGCACCAGGCCCATGTGCCCCATGCCGGGATAAAACGTGGTGTTTGCCTGGACGCCGACGCGCCGTTCGGCAGCGGCCAGCGAGGTGCTGTTGCGTGGCTCCACGACGCGGTCGTCTTGTCCATGCAGCAGCAACATCGGCGGCTCGTCGCCATCTGCGTGAACCACAGGCTGCGACGCGGCCTGCTGTGCGGGTGAGGTGCCGAAGACCTCGATGAGTTCGGGGTCGGTCATGGGCGAGAAATCATACGGACCGGCAAGTCCGACGAAACCGCACAGTTGTTGCGGACGCAGGCCCTGCGCCTGAAGCCACCTGCGATCCGTCACCAGCAGCCCGGCAATATGCGCGCCTGCCGAATGCCCCATCACCGCCACGCGTGTCGGGTCGCCGCCATAGGCCTGCGCATGTTGATAGCCCCATGCCGTTGCCTTTGCGGCATCGGTCATGAAGCCGTCCAGCCCGACCTGCGGATACTTGCGGTAATCGGCGACCAGCGCGACCACGCCCTGACGCGCGAGCGAGCGGCCGACCCAGCTGTAGTTCTGGCGCGTGCCGCGCTTCCAGGTGCCGCCGTAGAAGAACACCACCACCGGCGCATTGAGTGCGTTGCGCGGTTGATAGACGTCCAGCGCCAGCCCGAGGGCCGGGTCGAACACCTCGTTGCGGTGCTCGATCACGCCCTCGCGACTGGTGGCGGCATTGATGCCACCGAAGAACACACTGCTGCAGGCGCTCAAGGTCAGCGAACCAAGTAGCACGAGGGCGGGGCGGAACCAGCGGGAAGCGCGTGAGGGCATGGGCGGTGTCGCTCGAAAGGCAAGAAGAGAGGGTGCTGGGCGCGTGGTGACTGCAGGCAGGCCGAGCCTGCTTGGCAATGGTGCAGCAGGTGAAGATACGATGCCGGCGCGCGCGTGGATGCGCGCTGCCCGCATGCGAAGTTCATCGCCAGTGCCCTAGGCTTGCACGCATGACGCATCTTCAATTCGATAACCGTTTGCGCGCCCAGTTGCCGGGCGACCCGGAAGAAGGCCCACGCCGCCGCGAAGTGCTGGCAGCCTGGTCTGCAGTGCAGCCGACGCCGGTCGCTGCGCCCACGCTGCTGGCGTATTCGGCCGATGTGGCGCAACGCCTGGGCCTGCGTGCCGAGGATCTTGCCAGCGCACAGTTTGCCGAGGTGTTTGGCGGCAATGCCTTGTATCCGGGAATGCAGCCGTGGGCGGTCAACTACGGTGGCCACCAGTTTGGGCATTGGGCGGGGCAGCTGGGCGATGGCCGCGCGATCTCATTGGGCGAGGCCCTCGGGGTCGATGGCGGGCGCTACGAACTGCAGCTCAAGGGCGCCGGGCCAACGCCGTATTCGCGTGGGGCGGATGGCCGCGCCGTGCTGCGTTCGTCGATCCGCGAATTCCTGTGCAGCGAGGCGATGCATTACCTGGGCGTGCCGACCACCCGGGCGTTGAGCCTGGTGGGCACCGGTGATGCAGTGGTGCGCGACATGTTCTACGACGGGCATCCGCGCCGCGAGCCGGGCGCGATCGTGTGCCGCGTGGCGCCCTCGTTCATTCGATTCGGCAATTTCGAACTGCCCGCCGCGCGTGGCGACGTCGATCTGCTACGGCAGTGGGTGGACTTCACCCTGGCACGCGATTTCCCTGACCTGCCGGGCAGTGGCGAAGACCGGATTGCCGCCTGGTTCGGCCAGGTGTGCGAGCGCACTGCGGTGATGGTTGCGCACTGGATGCGTGTGGGCTTCGTGCATGGGGTGATGAATACCGACAACATGTCCATCCTGGGGCTCACCATCGACTACGGCCCCTACGGCTGGGTGGACGATTACGACCCGGATTGGACGCCCAACACCACCGATGCGCAGGGTCGCCGTTATCGCTTCGGCACCCAGCCACAGGTGGCGTACTGGAATCTGGGGCGGCTGGCTCAGGCACTGTCGCCGCTGTTCGGCGATGCGGCGCCCTTGCAGGCCGGGCTGGACCAGTTTCGTGACACCTATCTGGCCTGTGACCGGCGCGATACCGCGGCCAAGCTGGGGCTGGCCGAGTGCCAGGACGAGGATCTGCACCTGATCGACGACCTGCGTGCGCTGATGCGCGAAGCGGAGATGGACATGACGCTGACCTTCCGTGGCCTGATGAATCTGTCGCCGCAGCGGCCAGACGCCACTGTGCTGCGCGAGGCCTTTTACGACGAGACCAAGCGTGCTGCGCAGGCGCCAGCGCTGGACGCCTGGCTGCAGCGGTATGCCGCACGTTGCCTGCAAGACGGCGCGTCAGATGCGGTTCGCGCTTCGCGGATGCGGGCGGCCAACCCGCGCTACGTGCTGCGTAATTATCTGGCGCAGCAGGCGATCGACCAGGCCGAGCAGGGCGATCTGTCGGGCGTGCACGCGCTGCTGGAGGTCATGCAGCGCCCGTACGACGACCAATCCGGGCGTGAGGCATTCGCGGCCAAGCGCCCGGACTGGGCGCGAGACCGCGCGGGATGCTCGATGTTGTCCTGCAGTTCCTGACGCGCTCATGTCGGCAGCGGTTGTCGGCGCCGCACAGTCGGCCTGCTCGCCTAGAATAGAGCGCTCCCACTGGCCACGACCGCCATGAACGACTGCAGCCGCTGCGCCGGTTCCACCTCTTCCGGACCGACCCACTGGTCGGGCCGGATCCGCGACATCGCCGATTTTCCCAAGCCGGGCATCGTGTTCAAGGACATCACGCCGCTGTTGTCCGATGGCCCGGATTTCGCTTCTGCGCTGGATGAAATGGCGCAGCCCTGGCGCACCACACCGCTGGATGCGGTGCTGGCCATCGAGGCGCGTGGCTTCATTCTGGGCGCGGCGTTGGCGCGCGAGCTGCGCACCGGCTTCGTGCCGGTGCGTAAGCCGGGCAAATTGCCCGGGCGCACGTTGATCCAGGAGTACGCGCTGGAATACGGCACCGACCGCATCGAGATGCACGAAGATGCCCTGCCGCGCGGTGCACGGGTCTTGATTGTCGACGATGTACTCGCCACCGGCGGTACCCTGCGTGCAGCCCTGGGCCTGGCCGCGCAGCTGGAGCTGGAAATCGTCGGCGCGGCGGTGCTGGTGGAGCTGCAGGCCCTGCAGGGCCGCAGCAAATGGCTCAACGATGTGCCGCTGCTGGCGACGCTGAGCTACTGAGCAAGGGATCGCTGTACCGGTGCAGCGGCCAGACCGCTGCATCGCGGAGCCCATCTGAGTGGGCTCCCGATTCGGCGATGCGCGCTGCCTAGAGCTTGGTGACCCGGAAGCGACGGCCCTTGATCTTGCCGGCCTGCAAGTGGGTCAGTGCACGAGCGACCTGCGCCCGCGCAATCGCCACGTACGAGCGGGTGGGGTAGATGGCGATCTTGCCGATCGCCGCACCCGACAAGCCCGCTTCGCCGGTCAATGCGCCAAGAATGTCGCCGGCGCGCAGTTTGTCGGTCTTGCCGCCGTCGATGCGCAGCGTGGTCATCGCGGCCAGCGGCAATTGCGCCGGGCGCGCGGTGGCCAGCGGTGCGCGCGACCACTTGAGCGGCTGGCCGTGCTCGGCCTCCAGCGCCTGCGCACGGGCGCTTTCGCGCGGGGCCACCAGGCTGAGTGCCAGGCCGTGCTTGCCGGCGCGCGCAGTCCGGCCGATGCGGTGGCGATAGGTTTCGGTGTCGGTGGGAAGCTCGTAATTCACCACCGCCGCGAGGTCTTCCACATCCAGGCCGCGCGCGGCCACGTCACTGGCAACCAGTACGTTGCAGCTGCGATTGACGAAGCGCACCAGCACCTCGTCGCGGTCGCGTTGCTCCATGTCGCCATGCAATGCCAGCGCGGAGAACCCGAACTCCTGCAGCGAGCCGGCCACTTCGTCCACTTCCTTGCGGGTATTGCAGAACACCACGCTGGATTCGGGATTGAAGCGCAGCAGCAGCCCGGCCACCGCCTTCTGCCGATAAGTGGGGTCCACTTCGAAGAACTGCTGGTCAATCTCCGGCGCGTTGTCCGCGCCTTCCACGGTGATTTCCACCGGGTCCTTCAACAGCTCGCGCGCCAGCGTGCGGATGATGTCGGGGAAGGTCGCCGAGAACAGCAGGCTCTGACGGTGTTTGTCGCAGCGGCTGGCGATCTCGCGGATGGGTTCTTCAAAGCCCATGTCGAGCATGCGGTCGGCCTCGTCCAGCACCAGCGTGCGCACGCCGCCCAGATGCAGGGCGCGTTTGCGCGCCAGTTCCTGGATGCGGCCGGGCGTGCCGACCACGACCTGCGGGTCGTGCGCTTCGAGCGATGCCAGCTGCGGGCCGAGCGGCATGCCGCCGGTGAGCACCAGCAACTTCATGTTGGGAATGCCGGTGGCCAGCTTGCGCAGCTGCTTGCCGACCTGGTCGGCAAGCTCGCGCGTGGGGCACAGCACCAGCGCTTGCGCACGGGTCAGTGCCGGGTCGAGCTTTTGCAGCAGGCCCAGCCCGAACGCGGCGGTCTTGCCGCTGCCGGTGGGCGCCTGGGCAATCACATCCAGCCCCTGGAGGATCGGCGGCAGGCTCTGCGCCTGGATCGGCGTGAGGGTGGTGTAGCCCAGGGCATCGATGCCGGGGGCCAAGGCTGGCGAGAGCGGCAGCGCGGAGAATTCGTTCATGGCGCATTTTAGCCCGGGATTGGGCATTGGGGATTTGGGATTCGTCACCGCGACAGCCCGCGCTCCTGCCAATCCCGAATCCCCAATCACCAATCCCGTACAATTGCGCCATGCCTTTAATCACTCTGCAAAGCGTCGACTACAGCGTCGGCGGCCCCTTGTTGCTGGAAAAAACCGACCTGACGATCGAGCCGGGCGAGCGTATCGCCCTGATCGGCCGCAACGGTGCCGGCAAATCGACCCTGATGAAATTGATCGCCGGCGAGCTCAAGCCCGATGACGGCGAAGTGCGCGTGCAGCAGGGCGTGCGGATCGCGCGGTTGGAGCAGGAGGTTCCGCAGGGAACCGGCGGCAGCGTGTTCGACGTGGTGGCCGACGGGCTGGGTGAACTGGGTCACTGGCTGGCCGAGTTCCATCAACTCAGCCACGCCGAGGTCTTCGATGCCGATGCCTTCGGCAAGGTGCAGGCCAAGATCGATGCGGCCGAGGGCTGGGCGTTGGATCAGCGCGTCAGCGAGACGCTGACCAAGCTCGATCTGGACGGCGATGCGGAGTTCGCGCGGCTGTCCGGCGGCATGAAGCGACGTGTGCTGCTGGCACGCTCGCTGGTAGCTTCGCCGGACGTGCTGCTGCTCGACGAGCCGACCAACCACCTGGATATCGAAGCCATCGATTGGCTGGAAACTTTCCTGAAGGGCTGGAACGGCAGCGTGCTGTTCGTCACCCATGACCGGCGCTTCCTGCGCGCGTTGGCCACGCGCATCGTCGAGATCGATCGCGGCCAGGTCACCAGCTGGCCAGGCGACTGGGCTAATTACGAGCGCCGGCGCGAAGAGCGGCTCAATGCGCAGGCGCAGGAAAATGCCCGCTTCGACAAGATGCTGGCGCAGGAAGAGATCTGGATCCGTCAGGGCATCAAGGCGCGCCGCACGCGCGACGAAGGCCGCGTACGGCGGCTGGAATCGATGCGCAACGAACGCGTGCAGCGCCGCGATCTCACCGGCAATGTGCGCATGGAAGTCTCGCAGGGCGAGTCGTCCGGCAAGAAGGTGATCGAGGCCAAGGAAGTCACCTTCGCGTTCGGCGCGCGCACGATGGTCAAGGACTTCTCGAGCATCATCCAGCGTGGCGACCGCATCGGCCTGATCGGCCCCAACGGTAGCGGCAAGACCACCTTGCTCAAGCTGTTGCTGGGTGACCTGCAGCCGCAGCAGGGCGAGATCCGCATCGGCACCAATCTGCAGATCGCCTATTTCGACCAGTACCGGGCCACCTTGCGCGAGGACTGGAGCGCGATCGAGAACGTGGCCGAAGGGCGCGACTTCATCGAGATCAACGGCAAGCGCAAGCACGTGCATGCGTATCTGCAGGACTTCCTGTTCACGCCCGAGCGTGCACGTGCGCCGATCACGCGCTTGTCCGGTGGTGAGCGCAATCGCCTGCTGCTGGCGCGCCTGTTCGCGCAGCCGTCCAACCTGCTGGTGATGGACGAACCGACCAACGACCTGGACGTGGAAACGCTGGAGCTGCTGGAAGAGCTGCTCGGCGAATACACCGGCACCTTGCTGTTGGTCAGCCATGACCGCGACTTCCTCGACAACGTGGTGACCTCCACGCTGGTGATGGAAGGCGATGGCCTGATCGGCGATTACGTCGGCGGATACAGCGATTCGCTGCGCCAGCGCCGCACCGCGCCGGCCAATGCGATGGCGGTGGCCAAGGCCTCGGCAACTGCTGCGGCGACCACGCCGGTGGCCGCTGCTGCACCGGTACCGGCCGTGGCCGAGGAGGCTGCGCCCAAGCGCAAGCTCAGCTACAAGGAAGCGCGCGAGCTGGAGCAACTGCCGGCGCTGATCGAGACCCTGGAGCAGCAGGTCGCCGCATTGACCGACGCCATGAACGACCCGGCGTTCTATCAGCGCGATAGCGCGGCGATGACCGCGCACACTGCCGCCCTCACCGATGCGCAAGCGCAGCTGGATGCGGCCTACGCACGCTGGAGCGAGCTGGATCGCTGAACAAGTGTGCGGGGCAGGTGACGCCGATACGCACGTGCTGCGTCGGCGTAGCAGCTGTCTTGCGCGTCAGTCGCAGGCGCTTGCCGGCGCGACGAAGGCGGCAAAGCTGCGTCCGCGCGCCGCCCAGGCGGTGGCGGCTTCGTCGAGGATGTCGAGCAGGCTGTCGCGGTCGGCCGGTGCGTGGGTGGCCAATGCATCGGCACCATCGAGCAACAGCGCGTAGCCGTGTGGTGCCGGCAGCCAGCTGAGATCGCGCAGGGCATCACTCAACGCGTCCCAATTACGACCGAAGCCTGGCGGGAAATCGAGCTGGATTGCCAGGCGCATCAGCAGGGTGCGTTTGTCGGCGCAGGCCGCCAGATCCACCCGCAGGATGCGCAGCCCGGCATCGCGTGCCAGGGCGGCCATGGTGTCCAGGTCCTGGGTCTGCGCCTGGTACACGCCTGACTGCTGTGGGTCGGATAGATCCAGCGCAAAGTCGCCGGCACTCATGGTGCCTGCTCCGGGGTGGGGCCCTGGAAGGATTTGAAACTGGCGTAGTGATCGTCGCTGTAGTACCAGCTCTGCGGCGGCGTGCCGCCGGTGACGATCCGGCGTGCGCCGCGATCGGCGCTGCCGGGCGTGTCCACGGTGTACTCGTGGTAATAGCCGCGCGGCCGTTCCGGCAGCCGCTGCTCACGATTGCCGAACACCGCGCCGTCCTGCGGATAGGGAAACGGCCCGCCGCGTTGTATCAACACGATGGTTGCCATGGCTTCGGTCGGCAGGAATGCCGGCAGCCGCGGCACCTGGCGCGCCGACGTTACGGCTGGTGCGGCAGTCACCGGTGCCGACAGTTGCGGGGCGAACTGCGGCTTGGGCGTCTGCACGACACGCATGCCCCAGAGCCCGGCCACAAGCAGGACGATGGCGACGATCAGCAAGGCGGGTTTGCGCATGGGTGGTCCGAAGCGAAAGAGGCAACCGCAGCCATGGCGGATGAGAGACCAAGTATGCCGTCGCGCGACTGTGTCGACTTTGAACGTGGCGGCGGGGAAGGGCACGCCCGGTTCACGCCCAAGTAACCGGGGCATGGTGCAAGGTGTGCAGCCGAGGAACTGCGGCACTGCGCAGGTGATGGGATGAAGTTTCCCTCGCCTCACCCTTGGTAAGCGCAGTCCAGGTCCTTACCATCTACCCCGCAACGCCCGGTCTTTTGCCGGGCGGCAAGTCCAGGAGACCCTCATGGCTTATACCCTTCCGCAGTTGCCTTACGCTTACGACGCGCTGGAACCGAACATCGATGCGCAGACGATGGAAATCCATCACACCAAGCATCACCAGACCTACATCAACAACGTCAATGCGGCGCTGGAAGGGACCGAGTACGCCGACCTGCCGGTTGAGGAGCTGGTCTCTAAGTTGAAGAGCCTGCCGGAAAACCTGCAGGGCCCGGTGCGTAACAACGGTGGTGGCCATGCCAACCATTCGCTGTTCTGGACCGTGATGTCGCCCAACGGTGGCGGCGAGCCCAAGGGCGAGGTCGCAAAGGCGATCGACAAGGACATCGGCGGTTTCGAGAAGTTCAAGGAAGCCTTCACCAAGGCCGCGCTGAGCCGTTTCGGTTCGGGCTGGGCATGGTTGAGCGTCACCCCGGACAAAAAGGTTGTAGTCGAAAGCACCGCCAACCAGGACAGCCCGCTGTTCGAAGGCAATACGCCGATCCTGGGCCTGGACGTGTGGGAACACGCCTATTACCTGAAGTACCAGAACCGTCGCCCGGACTACATCGGCGCGTTCTACAACGTGGTGAACTGGGACGAAGTCGAGCGCCGTTACCACGCCGCGATCGCCTGAGTCTTGAGTTGACGCTGTAACGCAAGAAGGCCGGGAGCGATCCCGGCCTTCTTCGTTTATTGCGGTCTGTCGTGTAGGAGCGACCTTGGTCGCGAAGAGGCGTTCCCTGGGAAAGCTCCATCGCGCGCGAGCGCGCTCCTATGATTGCCCGGGTGCCGATCAGAACTTCGAATCGAATTCGCGTGCGTAGCCGGTGTTGACGATCACCTTCTGCAGTGCGTCGCTGATCTTGATGTTGCCCGCCACGATCTGCTGCGTTTCCGGGCCCATGTTGTCCATGCGCGGCGGGGTGGCGCCCTTGTAGTCGCAAACGCGGCCACCGGCCTCGCGCACCAGCAGCACGCCGGCCGCGATGTCCCAGGCTTTGACGCCGGCTTCGAAATACGCATCGGCACGGCCGCAGGCGACATAGGCCAGGTCCAGCGCGGCCGAGCCGGTCCGGCGCACGTCTTCTGCCTGCACCAGCAGCGCGTCCACGCACTTGAGCTGGGCGCTGGCGCGTGCACGCTCGCGCGGCGGGAAACCGGTGTGGACCATCGCGCCTTCCAGATCCTTGCGTTCGGCAATGCGGATGCGGCGATCGTTGAGCACTGCGCCTGCGCCACGGCTGGCAGTGAACAGCTCGTTGCGCAACGGGTCGAAGATCACCGCGTCGGTCGGCTCGCCATTTTCCACCAGCGCAATCGACACGCAGTAATGCGGGAAGCCGCGCAGGTAGTTGCTGGTGCCGTCGAGCGGGTCGATGACCCAGGTGTAGCGGCCACTCTTGCCGCCCTGCACACCGCCTTCTTCGCCGAACACGGCGTATTCGGGGTAGCCGCGCTTGAGTTCCTTGATGATGACCTTCTCGGCATCGGCATCGACTTCGCTGGCGTAGTCCATGCGGCCCTTCTGCACCACGTTGAGCGCATCGAGCTTGTTGATACCGCGCAACAGCACATTGCCGGCGAGGCGGGCGGCTTTGACCATGACGGTGACGGCGGGTTTCTGCATGGTTAAAGCTCCCGTGAAGGCAGAATCGGAAATGGCGAAGGTAAAAGAGCGGTCCGGCGCGAAAGCCGGCCGCGCAGTTTACCATCTACGGCCGAACTGCTCCCCAATCTCCGTTCATGTCCGTCAGTCAGCGCATCCGTTTTGTTCTCGTCGGTACCCAGCATCCAGGCAACATCGGCGCCGCCGCGCGCGCGATGAAGACCATGGGGCTGACGCGCCTGGTGTTGGTCGCACCGGAAAAGGCACTCGATGAAGATGCCTACCGCCGTTCCGCAGGCGCCGAAGACGTGCTCAGCGATGCACCGATCTTCGAGACGCTGGCCGAGGCGGTGGCGGACTGCACGCTGGTGATCGGCTGCACGGCGCGCGCGCGCCGGGTAGCGCTGGAAGAGTTGGCACCGGACGCGGGCGCGGGCCGCGCCTGCGCCAAGGCGGCCGAACCGGCCGAGGTGGCGATCGTGTTCGGGCGCGAGCGCACCGGGCTGACCAATGATGAATTGCAGCTCTGCCATGCGGCTGTGCATATCCCGTCGGACCCGCAGTTCAGTTCGCTCAACCTGGCCTCGGCGGTGCAGGTGCTGGCCTACGAGGTGCGCCTGGCACAGCTTGCGGCGGAGGCCACGCCCGCAGCACAGGCCGCGCCGGCCGCGGACAGCGGTGGTCCACGTGAGCTGCCGGCCAGCCATGCGCAGATGGAAGGCTTGTTCGGCCAGCTGGGCCAGACCCTGGACGAGATCGACTTCCATAAGGGCCGTGCGCCGGATTCGGCGATGCGCAAGTTGCGCCGGCTGTTGCTGCGCGCGGAAATGACCGAGCAGGAAGTGCGTCTGCTGCGCGGCATCCTGGCCGATGCCCAGCGCATGGCGGGGCTGGCGCGCCAGGCCGGAACCTGACGGCTGTCACAACCTGGAAGATTCGGCTAAGGTGTCGGCGACTCTAGGGGAGTAGCTGGTTTGCGCGGTCTACGATGCTGTCTGATTGCGTGGCTGCTGGCCTGCGCAAGTTTCGCCGCGACGGCTGCGGCAGCGCCTTCTTCGGTCCTGGTCCTGGGGCGTATCAGCGATGATCCGGCCACCCATTACGATCAACTCAAGCCGCTGCTGGACTACGTGGTGCCGCGCATGCGCGGGGTCGGCATCCGCAGTGGCGAGATCCTGATGGCGCCGGATGCGCGCCAGATGGCCAGTTACCTGCGCCGTGGCCGGGTGGACTGGGTCAGCGAAACCGCCGGTGCGGCGATGCTGCTGGAGCAGCGCGGCAGCGCACATCCATTGTTGATGACCGAACGTGGCGGGGTGCGTGACTTCCACACGGTGTTCTTCGTGCGGCGCGACAGCCCGATCCGTTCGCTGGCGCAGTTGCGTGGCCACACGCTGGCGCTGCAGAACGCCTCGTCCACCAGTGGCTACCTGGTGCCGATGCTGGAGCTGGTGCGCAATGGCCTGGCCTGCGATGTGCTGCTGTCGCCCGACGATACCCAGGTGCTCGGTTCGGTGGGCTACCTGTTGGTCGGCTCGAAGTTGAACATCGCCGCCTTCGTGCACAAACGGCTGATCGACGCCGGCGCTTTCAGTAACCTCGATTGGGACGACGAGCGCCACCTGCCGCCCACGTTCAAGCGCGAGTTCCGCATCGTGCACCGCAGTGCGTCGGTGCCGCGCGCGGTGGAGATGGTGCGTACCGGCATCGATCCGGCGGTGGAGCGGCGCCTGCGCGCGGTGCTGTTGCAGGCCGCGGCCGACCCGCAGGCCGGCCCGGCGCTGAAGCGCTTTTTCGGCACCACGGCGTTCCATCCCGTGGACGCGACCAGCCGCGCGCGCCTGGAGGCGTTGCGCAACGGGCTGCAACAGGTCAGGACGCAGGTGGAATGACGCAGGTGCGCTTTGGATTGCAGGCCCGGTTCCTGCTGGTGATGGCGCTGACGCTATTGCTGGTCGGCGCCATCCTGGCCTCGCTGTTGCAGCGGCAAAGTTCGATGCAGCGCGAGGTGCGCAGCCTGAGCGCGCAGATCCTGCATGAGTTGTTCGACCGCAGCCTGCGCACGCGTGGCGAGACCCTGGCCACCGAGCTGGCCTCGGGCCTGGCCAACCCGCTGTACTACTCGGATCTGGCAGCGGTGGGCGCGCTGGTGCGCAATGCCTCGCGCCAGCAAGTGGTGAGTTACGTGCTGGTGTTCGACCGCCGCGGTCGGCTGGTGCACGACGGCAGCGCCACGCTGCAGGGCTATGGCCAGCCCATGCAGGACCCGCTCGCTGCCAAGGCGATCGCCGCGCCGGCCCTGCTGTTGCAGTCTTCGCCGGAAGTGCTGGATGTGACGGTGCCGATCAAGGTCGGCGACCAGCGCATCGGCGGCGTGCGGGTGGGCATGTCGCGCGAGCGCGTGCGCAAGATCGAATCCAGCGCCAACCTCACCCTGGTGCAGAATCTCAATGCGATCGGCAAGCGCGATCTGGGCTGGCTGCTGGTACTGCTGGCCGCGCTGGTGGCGCTGGGCATCCTGCTGGCCATCTATGTGCAACGCACGCTGGTGGCACCGGTGCGCCTGCTGGCGGCGGCGGCGCGGCAGATCGAACGTGGCGACTATCTGGTGCAGCTGCCGCCGCATCCGCGCAATGACGAAATCGGCGAGCTGATTTCCGCGTTCGGGCGCATGAGCGAAAGCATTGCCCGGCACGATCGCGAGGTGCGCCACATGGCCTACACCGACGCGCTGACCGGGCTGACCAACCGCCTGGGCTTCCGCGAAGGCCTGGACCATCTGCTGCACACCGCACGCAGTACCGACAGCAAGCTGGCGCTGTTGTTCGCCGACATCGACGACTTCAAACGGGTCAACGACACCCTGGGCCACGAGGCCGGGGACGAAGCGCTGCTGCAGTTCTCCAGTCGCATCAGTCGCGCGGTGGCGGCACTGGGCGGCGATGACGCGATCCTGGCGCGGTTCGGCGGCGACGAGTTCGTGATCCTGCTGCAGAGTGGCGATGTGACCTTGCTCGCCGCGCAGCTGGCCGACCGCCTGGTGCATGAGTTGAGTAGGCCGTTGAACGTGCAGGGACGCGAGGTGTTTTTGGGCACGTCGATCGGCATCACCTTGTTCCCGGACGATGCCAACGACGCCACGGCGCTGCTGAAGAACGGCGACATCGCGATGTACCAGGCCAAGGTGGCCGGCAAGAATTGCCACCGGTTCTACAGCCGCGCAGCCGACCATGCGGTAGAGCGCCGCGTGCACATGGAGCACGAGTTGCGCGGTGCCTGGGAGCGTGATGAGTTGCGGTTGGTCTATCAGCCGATCTACCGCACCAGCGACCGCGTGCTGGTGGGTGTGGAAGTGTTGCTGCGCTGGCAGCACCCGGCGCTCGGCACGATTCCGCCGTCCACCTTCATCGATATCGCCGAGCAGAGTGGGTTGATCGAAGTGATCGGCCCCAAGGTGCTGCGTGCGGCCTGCCTGGAAGCGGCCAAATGGCCGGTGGTGGGCGAGGGCTTGTTTATTTCGGTCAACGTCTCGCCGCGGCAGCTGCGCAGTGGCGACCTGATCGACACCGTGGCCGAGTGCCTGGCCGAATCCGGCCTGCCGGCTGCGCGCCTGCATCTGGAGCTCACCGAGACCGCGGTGATCGGCGACGAGATGATGGCTGCGAGCCTGCTCGATCAATTGCACCGCACCGGGGTAAAGGTGTGGTTGGACGATTTCGGCACCGGCTTCTCCGGCCTGAGTCATCTGCGCCAGGTGCCGGTGGATGGCGTGAAGATCGACAAGAGCTTCATCGCCGACCTGCAGCGCGACCCCGACGACCTGGCCCTGACCACGGCCATCATCGGCATGGCGCATTCGTTGGGGATCACCGTGGTGGCCGAGGGCATCGAGCAGGAAGCGCAGTTCAACCTGTTGCGCGACCGCGGCTGCGACCTGGGCCAGGGCTACTGGTTCAGCCGCCCGCTGAGCCCGACCGACATGGTCAAGCTAATCGCGGCGGGCTGACGAGTGCCTCAACCGGCTTGATGACAGCGCCTGTGCTTGGTGTCGCCTAACCGATTGCGGGGCAGTGCGGCTAGCTACGTAGGAGCGCACCTGTGCGCGATGGGGCTGTCCCGGCAACGCCCGTCGCGCCCAAGCGCGCTCCTACGGGATGTGGGGTGCCCGGTCGCGCCCGTGTGCGCTCCTACGAGATGGCGGTTTGGTCCATTTCTCTGCAGGCGAGCGAGTGCGCTCAACCGATGGGATTGCAGCCGCATCTTGTCGGCGTTACCTAATCGATTGCAGAGCAGCGCGGCTAGCTACGTAGGAGCGCACCTGTGCACGATGGGGCTTTCCCGGTAACGCCCGTCGCGCCCAAGCGCGCTCCTACGGGATGTGGGGTTGGTTTGTTTCCCCGCAGGCGAGCGGCAAGCTGCGCTCAACGTGCCAATCTTGACGCCATCGAGTCACTCAAAGTGGCCGCTTTCCCGTATCGCCGGGAATCTCGCGCACCAGACGCGGTACCAGATAGCCGGACAGGCGCGTTGCCAGCTCGGCATGCAGCGCACGGGCGCGTGCGTCGTCGACTTCGAAATGCGCCACGCCGGCCACGCGGTCCAGCTGATGCAGGTAGTACGGCAGCACGCCGGCGGCGAAGCTGCGCTCGCTCAGCGCCGCCAGTGCGTTGACGCTGTCGTTGACGCCGCGCAGCAGCACCGCCTGGTTGAGCAGCTGCGCGCCGGCACCACGCAGCGCGTGCAGTGCGGCGTCGACCTCGGCATCGAATTCATTCGCATGGTTGGCGTGGATCACGAAGGCCACCGGCCACGGCAGGCTGCGCAGCCACGCCAGCAGCGGCGCATCCACGCGTTCGGGCAACACTACCGGCAGGCGGCTGTGGATGCGCAGGCGCTTGAGATGCGGAATGGCGGTCAGGGCGTCGGTGAGCTCGGCCAGCTTGGGCGTGGCCAGCGACAACGGGTCACCGCCGGAGAGCAGTACCTCGTCGATGTCCGGATCGGCGGCGATCGCCGCCACGGCCTCGCGCCAGCCATCGCGGGCGGCGGTTTCCTCGGCGTAGGGGAAATGGCGGCGGAAGCAGTACCGGCAATGCACCGCGCAGCTGCCGGTGGCGATCAGCAGCGCTCGGCCGCGGTATTTCTGGATCACCCCGGTGGTGGTGCGGGCGGCGCCATCGCCCACCGCGTCGAGTGCGAAACCGGGCACCACGCGCATCTCCGCATCCAGCGGCAATACCTGGCGCAACAGCGGGTCGTTCAGGTCTCCCGGGCGCATGCGCGCCACGAAGCTGCGCGGCACACGCACGGCGAACTGGGCCGCGGCGTCCTCGCTGATGCCCGCCGCCTGCGCGTTCAGCCCCAGCAGCGCCAGCAGCTCACGCGGGTCGCGCACGGCCTGCCGCCACAGCTGTTGCCAGCGCGGGGGCTGCAGGGCGGGCGGTGTGGATGGCTGTAAGGCGAGTGGGGCTGCGGTTATCATGTGCGGTCACAAAAGCAATGCCCGCCGGTTGCGGCGGGCGCCCCATTCTAATCCGGCCGGCCAGGAAGTGGCGGGCCGTCGCCTTATCGAGGAGCTGCACCATGGCCACTGTTGGCATGAACGACGTCAAGAACGGCATGAAGATCCTGGTCAACAACGAACCGGCGGTCATCACCGAGACCGAATACGTCAAGCCGGGCAAGGGCCAGGCCTTTACCCGCATGAAGTACCGCTTCATCAAGTCCGGCCGCGTGGTGGAAATGACCATGAAGGCGACCGATGACGTGGAAGTGGCCGACGTGGTCGATACCGACATGCGTTACCTGTACACCGACGGCGAGTACTGGCACTTCATGGACCCGGAAACCTTCGAGCAGGTGCAGACCGACAAGGCCGGCATGGGCGGCGCGGAGAAGTGGCTCAAGGGCGAAGAAGACTGCATCGTGACCTTGTGGAACGGCGCCCCGATCTGGGTGCAGCCGCCGAACTTCGTCGAGCTGAAGATCACCGAGACCGACCCGGGCGTGCGTGGCGATACCTCTGGCGGCGGCGGCAAGCCGGCCACCCTGGAAACCGGTGCGGTGGTGCGCGTGCCGCTGTTCGTCAACCAGGACGAAGTGATCAAGGTCGACACCCGCTCGGGCGAGTACTCGGCGCGCGTCAAGTAATCCCGATGCACCTGGGACGCCGGTCCGGCCGAGCAGTGCGCAGTGCCAGTGTCCTGATGGTGCTGAGTGGCACGCTTGCGGCGTGCCCGGTGTTTGCACAAACGGGCGCCACCGCCTGCGACGCGCAGAGCGTGGCCGCGGTGGCCGCGGTTGCGGCCTCCGGCGTGGTGGGTGGCGCTGCAGCGGCGGTGCCGGCGGAACGTGCCGTGGCGCAGACCTGCAAGCCGTGGCCGTACGATCCAGCCATCCGCTTGGCGGCAATCGCGTTTGCTGGCGATGCCACCACCCCCGCTGGCGAGCGCGACCTGGAGTTGCGCGTTGCAATGCTCGATGCCGGTAGTGGTGAGGTGGTGGCGTTGTATGCCCAGGCAATGGGCGAGGATGCCAGCCTGGAACTTGCGGCCGACAGTCTGCGCCTGGACACCGCGCGCTATGACCTGGCCAAAGGCGTGCGCGCGTTTGGTGTCGTGGTGCACAGCGTCGCGCGCGGCGCCAGTTGCCCGGATTTCGACAGCGACGACGCATTGACCTTGCTGGTCCGCGAAGGGCGCCGGTTACGCCCGGTGCTGCAGCAGAACCTGACTGTCTGGCGACAGGTGCAAGGCGAGTTATGTAACTGGGGGAAGGCAGGCGTGGTGACCGAGCGCGGCACCTTGACGCTGTCGATGGACACGCCGGTCCACGCCGGCTACGCCGACATCGCGCTGACCGCAAACGTGGTGACCTCCACCACGGTTGAGGGCGCACAAGACACCGAACGCACGCGCCGCCAACGCCAAGTGTTGCGTTACAACGGCATGCGCTATGTGCCTGTGTCACGCTCCACCGACTCCTGGCCGTTCGGCAACTAACTTCAATGGATCCGCTCATGACCAACGCCCCGCCCGAACCCTGCGACCTGCTGATCGAGGCCGGCTATGTGGTGCCGATCGAACCGCACGCGGTGGTGCTTGAAGACCACGCGGTGGCGGTCAGCAACGGTGTCATCGTTGCCGTGCTGCCAACGGCCGACGCACGCGCGCGTTTCGCGCCGGCACGCACCGTGTCGCGCCCCGACGCGGCGCTGATGCCCGGCCTGGTCAACGCGCACACGCACAACCCGATGACGCTGCTGCGCGGCGTGGCCGACGATCTGCCGCTGATGGTGTGGCTGCAGCAGCACATCTGGCCGGTGGAAGCGGCAGTGATCGGCCCGGAATTCGTCGCCGATGGCACCACCCTGGCGATCGCCGAGATGCTGCGCGGCGGCACCACCTGCGTCAACGAGAACTACTTCTTTGCCGACGTGCAGGCGGCGGTCTACAAGCAGCACGGGTTTCGTGCGCTGGTGGGCGCGGTGATCATCGATTTCCCCACCGCCTGGGCCTCGTCGGACGACGAATACTTCGCACGTGCCGGCGAGCTGCACGACCAGTGGCGCGACGATCCGCTGATCAGCACCGCGTTTGCACCGCATGCGCCGTACACGGTGAACGATGCCAACTTCGCGCGCGTACGCATGCTGGCCGACCAGCTGGACATGCCGGTGCATCTGCACACGCACGAAACCGCGCAGGAAGTGGCTGATTCGGTGGCGCAGTACGGCCAGCGCCCGCTGGCGCGGCTGGATCGTCTGGGCCTGGTCAACGACCGCCTGATTGCGGTGCACATGACCCAGCTCACCGAGGCCGAAATCCACCTGTGCGCCGAGCGCGGTGTCAGCGTGGTGCATTGCCCCGAATCCAATCTCAAGCTGGCCTCGGGCTTTTGCCCGGCGTGCGCGCTGCAACGTGCCGGCGTGAATCTGGCGATCGGCACCGACGGCTGCGCCAGCAACAACGACCTGGACATGTTCAGCGAGAACCGCACCGCGGCGATCCTGGCCAAGGCGGTGGCCAACGATGCCACCGCGTTGGACGCGGCCACCACCTTGCGCGCCGCCACGCTGGGGGGCGCACGCGCACTCGGTTTTGGCGATCGCATCGGCTCGATCGAGGTGGGCAAGCAGGCCGACCTGGTCTGCGTGGATCTGTCTGCGCTGGAAACCCAGCCGCTGCATCACGTGTTGTCGCAGCTGATCTATGCCGCCGGCCGCCACCAGGTGACCGATGTGTGGATCGCCGGCAAGCCCAAGCTGGTGCAACGCGAGCTCATCGACATGGATACCGCTGCCCTGGTCGCCAATGCGCGCCAGTGGCGCGACCGCATTCGCACCGTCCGCGCCTGAGCGCGGCCATCGCATCACGGAGAGCCACATGAATCCGAATCCGCAATCCACATCGTCCAATTTCCACCAGACCGAGCTGGACAAGTTCGCTGCGCTGGCCAACCGCTGGTGGGATGCCGACGGCCCGCAGAAGCCGCTGCATGCGCTCAATCCGGTGCGGCTGGACTACGTGGCCGCGCGGGTCGCGCTGCCGGGCGCACGCGTGCTCGACGTCGGCTGCGGTGGCGGCCTGCTCAGTGAAGCGATGGCGCGCCTGGGTGCGCAGGTCACCGCGATCGACCTGGCGCCGGAGCTGGTGAAAGTGGCGCGCCTGCACAGCCTGGAATCGGGCGTGCAGGTGGACTACCGCGTGCAGTCGGTGGAAGACCTGGCCGCCGAGCAGCCGGGCAGCTTCGATGCGGTGACCTGCATGGAAATGCTGGAGCACGTGCCAGACCCGCTGGCGATCATCCGCGCCTGCGCAAGCCTGCTCAAGCCGGGCGGCACGCTGTTCCTGTCCACGCTCAATCGCACCCCGGCAGCGTTTGCGCTGGCGGTAGTGGGCGCCGAATACATCGCGCGGCTGCTGCCCAAGGGCACGCACCACTACAAGGATTTCATCAAGCCATCCGAACTGGCCGCCTGGCTGCGCACTGCCGAGCTGCAGCTGCAGGACGTCAGCGGCATGCTGTACGAGCCGTGGCGCAACCGCGCGCGGTTGTCCTCGCGCACCGAGGTGAACTATCTGGCGTGTGCGGTGAAGCCGTGACGAGCGGGGAATGGGGAATCGGGAGTTGGGAATCGCAACGGCGGTTGGTTGCGGTCTTGATGTCGACCGGTTCCTGCCCAATTGCCGACCGCGCTGGGATGGCGGTGCGTCTGTGAGGTTTCCGCGTGCGGTGTTGTTCGACCTGGATGGCACCTTGCTCGACAGTGCGCCGGACATGTTGGCCACCGTCAACGCGATGCTGAGCGAGCGCGGGCTGCCGTGCATCACGCTGGCGCAGCTGCGACCGGTGGTGTCGAAAGGATCGCGCGCCATGCTTGCTGTGGCCTTCGCGCATCTGGATGCGGCCGCGAGCGAGGCGTTGGTGTCGGAGTTCCTTCAGCGCTATGAAGCGCTGCTCGGCACGCAGGCGCAGTTGTTCGACGGTGTCGAGGTCATGCTGCAGCGCCTGGAGCAGGCCGGCTGTGTCTGGGGCATCGTCACCAACAAGCCCGAATACCTTGCGCAACTCATCCTGCCGCAACTGGGCTGGCAGCAGCGCTGCGCGGTGCTGATCGGCGGCGATACGCTGGCCGAGCGCAAGCCGCATCCGCTGCCGTTGCGGGTGGCGGCCGAGCGCATTGGCGTTGCCGCCGCGCAGTGCGTCTACGTGGGTGACGACGAGCGCGACATCCTGGCCGCACGTGCGGCGGGCATGCCGTCGGTGGCTGCGTTATGGGGCTACCGGCTGGGCGATGACGACCCGCTGAGCTGGCAGGCCGACGTACTGGTGGAACAGCCGCCGCAGTTGTGGGAGCCGGCCGCCTGGCCGCAGCCCTGATCTTTTCTTTCGCTTTTCTGGACCCGCCATGAGCCAATCCAGCGCCCTGGACAGTTTTCTCGACAAGTGGCGCAGCCGCTGGCCGGAATGGTCGGTGGCCGAGCCCTTCATTCCCGAACCGCAGCGTCGCCTGGCCGCGGCCTGGTTCGCATTGCTGCAGGAATGGGAGGACATCATGAACATCGCCGGCGACCCGTTGCCGGCAGACGCCAAGCTGGCCTGGTGGCAGCAGGAATTGAACGACTGGTCGAACCAGCGCTCGCGTCATCCATTGGGGCGCGTGCTTGAACCGGTGCGCGCACCCTGGGCGCAGTTGGCCGACACCTTGCCGGTGATGCAGGCCGCACGTGCGCAACCGGACGACCTGGCGCAGGCCATGGCGCGGCTGCAGGCGTTTGCCGAAGCGGTGGTGGCGGTGGAAGCGGTGGTCTTCGCACGTACACGCAGCAGCGATGCCACGGCCGTGGTGGTGCAATGGCTGGATGCGCGCCAGCGTGTGGCTGGTGACAGTGCGGCGCCGGGTGGCGTCGGTGCGCCGGCCTGGCGTGCGCAGCTGTTGCGCGCGTGGCCGCGCAAGGCGGCGCTGGCCAGACCGCATCGGGTCTGGTCGCGTCTGGCGCGGCTGCGCCTGCAGCGCGAGTTGGCCGGCCGCACGGCCTATGCGCCACCGATGCAGCAGCTCTGGCACAGCTGGCGCGCAGCCAGCGGCGCTGAATGAATAACCGCTGCTGCGGCCAGGCCGGCCGCAGCAGCGCCACAGACACGCGGACACCGCGTTGCCTAGATCGGTGAGTCGGGCAGCACGCTGTGGTACGCAATGAAGGCATCGTCGCATTGCAACGGCGCGCCCGGCCCAGGCCGGCCCTGCAACTGCACATCGTTGGCCGCCGACTCGGTGAGCTGATCAAAGAAGCTCACCGGCCCGCCTTTGAAGGTGAAGTGCACCGCGCCCGGGTTGCTGGCTGGGCCACCAAAATGCGGCTGCGCAAAGGCGACCGGGCCACCATCGAGCACCACATTGTCCAGCGACATGGTGATGGGCAGGGTGGTGGTCGCATCGCGATAGCCGTAGAAGCTCAATTCGCCGCCACCGAATGCCTTGGAACCCAGGGAGTGCACATTGGTCAGTGCAATGCCGCTGAACCGCGGCAACTGGTCGCGTGTGGCCGGGTTGGCGTAGTTGGCGTCGAATACCAGCGGCCGCGCAACCCCGCGCATGCAGATGTTCTCGAAACTGATGTCGTAGACCTGGCCGCCGCGTGAGGCATCGGACTTGATACGCAGGCCATTGGCCGAATAGGGATCGCGCTGCACATCGTTGGCGTTGAAGCCGTCGATGCTCAAGCCGCGCACGGCGATATGGCGCATCCCCGAATCGGTTTCGCTGCCGAGCGAAAAACCGTGTGTGTAGTAGAACTGGTTGTAGGCGAACAGCATGTTTTCCGAGGCAATGCTGCGCTTGTTTTTGGCATGCGCCTTGATCGCCACGCCGTCATCGCCGGTACCGATATACGAGTACGCCAACAACACGTTCTTGGATTGGCCAGGGTCGAAACCGTCGGTGTTCTTGGCGGTTTCCGGGGTGAAGCAGCTGGCGTGCGGATTGACGTCCGGGGTGCTGCCGGCAGGGCAGTGGTAGCCGGGGCGCGAATACACCAGGCTGGGCGCGAGAATCTTGATGCCCCAGGCGGTCAGGCCCACCACGTTGTCGGTAGTGACGTGGAAATTGGGCGAGTTTTCCAGGGTGATGTCGTATAGCGTGAAGTCGGTGCTGTCATCGATCTGCAGCAGACGTGGCACGTGCTGGCTCAGGCCCTTGGTGACGTTGAGATAGGCCAGATCCCACCAGCTGGCCGTGCCCGCATTCGGTCCTGCTGTGAGCGTGCTGCCGCCGCGGCCGTCGATCTTGCCGGCGCCCACGATCGCGCTCTTGGCAGTGTCGGCGACGTGGATCAACGGGTTGCAGGACTTGGCCTTGTCGGTGGTGGCGGTGCCGCAGGTGCCCAGGCCATTGTCGTAATCCTGCGGATTGCGCGAGCCGAACAAGGTCACGCCGCGATCGATCCACAACGTCACGCCGCTCTTGATGGTGAGAGGGCCGCTCAACAGGCCGGATTCTCCGCCATCGCCGACCACCAGACGCACCGCGCTGCCGGCAGGGCAATCGTCGATGGCCGCCTGCAGGCGTGCGGTGTCGCGTTTGGACTGGGTGGGATCCTGGTCGAGCGCATCCAGCGAGCCGGCAACCGGCACCAGCGCAGCCTTGAGCGTTGTGCAGACCTGGCTGGGGAGCGCGGGCTGCTGCACGACACCCCAACTGGTGGAGATGCTGTGCGCGGTATCGGCAACGTCAAGCCCATGCGGGCGTGCTGCACTCGCCTGAAACGTGGCAAGGCCGAGGAGTGCGAGCGAGAGTGGCGCGAGCGCGGGAAGGCGAGGGTGCGGTTGCATCGGCGGTTCCAGGCGGGGAGGGAAGTGGCAGCGGGAGATGACAAAAAGGGATGCGATGCGTGCTGCAAGGAATAAGCGCAGGTCGCTGCGATGGCGCGCAACGCTGTATTTGCGCGGTGCGCCGCTCACCTCATGCGAGAGATACACAGTTCAGCGCGGATGCGAGTCGCATGATTGATCGTGTGCGTGATTGGTCGGATGGCACGCCACCATCGCGCGTTTGCCTGGCGCTCGAAAACCGGCAAGCGAAGTCGGCACCGCCAAGCCGAAGCGAGTGCTAAGTCTGATGATGTGTTGGCTGGGAGCGGCAGCCTGCGTGCCGAGCTGATGTTTAGACGTGCGCGCAGTTGCCGGGCGCGGCGCTGCAAGTCCTGCGCTACGGATGGCTTACCGCCGAGAGCGCTGCGAGATCTATCTCACCAGACGCATGGAGGTGCATGGCGTCTCGATGTCTGCGAAGCGCTAAACGCAAAAGCGCATGCCGCGTTGCGGTCACGCTGCCGCCATCTGGCTGTCATCCTGGCGCGGCATCAAACGGCTGGCGCTAAGGCAACAAGCCGTACTCATTGCAGCGGTTCTCCACATAACAGCAAGCCAGGGGCCGTTATGTGGGTTCAGTACCCGCTGCGATATCCGTTGCACCTCGCCGCGTAATCACAGCGAGGCAGATCACCTGTTTAGCGAAGCAGGTCCACTGCGCTGGCGACACCGCCGGCATGCGCAAACACGCGTGCCGGCGGCCGACGCTGCTATCGCACGCTGCGGTCTGGATCAGTCGGCACTGCCAGCACCGCTGTTGCCGTATTCGAAAAAGCGGTTGGCCGAATTGGTGCAGTTGCTGCTGCAAAACGGGCGGCTGGCGGTGGAGGCATTCCATGGCGCGGTCTTGCGGATATGGCTGCCCAGCGTGGAATCGCGGATGGTCACCTGGCCATTGGGTGAGGTGCCGTTGACGTACGCGGACAGGCCACTGACGCCTTCGTCCCATGCGCGCCCGAGGTAGGTTTGATTGTCCGGCGAACCGGAGCCCGCCACGAAGCGGCTGTTGATCGCCAGAAAGCCGTAGCCGCTGCCCGGGCGCGTGCTTGGCGCAAAAATATAACCGCCACGGCTGCTGCCCAGGCGCGCGCCGGCCGAGCGAATGATTGCGTTGTCGAACACGCCGATGCCGGACCCGAAGATGAAATCGACATCGCCTTCGATCGTGCTGCTCTTGAAATAGGCGCGGATCACGTTGGCGGCGTTGGTCGCGCTGATCAGCAAGGTGTCCTGGTTGCCGGTGACCAGCACGTCCTCAAAGCTGGCCTGGTCGCCGCGCACCGCCAGTGCCACTGCCGATTGATTGTTGTCGGCGTAAGTGCCTTCGACATAGTTGTTGTCGAAGCGCAGATGTCGTGCCTGGAAGCCGCTGGCACGCACGGTAACCGTCGCGCTATTGGAGGTGCCCACCGTGGCAGCTGACGCATTGCTGGCGCAGGGGTGACTTGCGGTGCCGGTTGGCTTGGGCGTGGGGTTGGCGTTGTTGTAGCGGATGACGGTATCGGTCGTGGCGCTGCCAAGCCCGAACAGGGTCAGTGGCGGTGCACCGCTCGGCACGCACACCAGCTCGGTGTAGGTGCCGGCCTTGACGCTGATGTAGCGGCGCGTGCTGCCACCGGCGGCCACCGCCGCGTCGATTGCCGATTGCACCGTGCGATAACGGGTGGAGCCATCGGCGGCCACTGCAAAGTCGGCGGTCAGCAGCGCCACGCCGGCGGTGGGGTTCCAGTTGTCGGTCACCAACGCTGTGATCGGGCCGGCCTTGGCGAGCGCCTTGCTGATCGTATACGTGCTTGCTTCGCTGCTGGTGAGCTGCGGGCGGCTGGCGGTGCCGGTGAGGGCAGCAGCATCAAGGCTGATCAGGCTCAGCAGCGCGGTGGCGAGGCAGGTGGTGCGGATATGCGATGCAGACATGGGATGACGCTCTCCAGAGAGGATGCGCTTGCCGGATGGCAAACGCCAAACACCATCGGTGTGCCGCGCGCTGGCAACGCAGCCGCAGGCGGTGCACGCCGCTGGCTTGCGAGACAGACGTGCTGACATCGCACGCGCGGTGCGGCGATGCTACTGCCGCGGCCGCTTGGCGGCGGCGCGCAGCAGCGGCAATGTGCAAGAGCTTCGCCGGGGTCACGCTTTGCACTGTGCGCGCGTCGCAACATCGCATTGCTGGGCAAGGCGAATATGCGTTTGCACAACGGCATTGCCATGCAACCATGCAGGTCCACGCGGCATGCAACGGCGCACGTCGTCACATGCCGTGGGCATGCCGGCTTCCAGACTGACGCACCCGCAGAAACATGCGCCTAGTCAGGAATCGAAGATGGCAGATCCCAAAGAACTGCAAGACAAATTCTGGAAAGCCCTCAAGTCCGATCGCACCGTGATGCTCGGCCTGGATGGCGTCGAAGACGGCCATGCGCGCCCGATGACCGCGCAGATCGAAGGCGACAGTGGTGGCCCGATCTGGTTCTTTACCTCCAAGGACAATGCCTTGATCGCGATGCTGGGCCAGGGCCGCCGCGTGATCGGCGCGTTCAGCAGCAAGGGGCATGACCTGTTCGCCAGCATTAGTGGTTCGCTGCGCGAAGACACCGACCCGGCCGTGGTCGATCGCCTGTGGAACCCGTACGTCGCAGCCTGGTACGAAGGCGGCAAGGACGATCCCAAGCTGGCGCTGCTGCGCCTGGACGCCGATCACGCGCAGATCTGGCTCAACGGCTCCAGCCTGCTGGCAGGCATCAAGGTGCTGCTCGGCGTGGATCCGAAGAAGGACTACCAGGACAAGGTGGCGGACGTTCCGCTGCGCTGAGGTGACTTATAGCGGCTGACAACACGTAGCGAGCAGTCGTCAGGTGGGGTGCGGCCGCGTGGAGGAACCGGAGTGTACGTGGGTACATGCCGATTCCGAGCACCGGCCGCGCCCGCCTTGCGGATGCGCAGTCGTTTTGACCGCTGCTCTTAGCACGCACACACAGCCGTCAAAGCAGTGTGTGCGTGGCGGCCGTCGTCACCGCACCGCTCACCGATGAGCGACGACGTCCTTGCAATGCTGGCACGCCAAGCGCGGAGCGTGCCGATGCGCGTGCACCACCTCAACTGCATCTCCACCTGCCCGCTGGGCGGCCACCTGATGGATGGACGCACGCACGGCGTGCTCGAGCGCGGCCACCTGAGCTGCCATTGCCTGTTGGTGGAAACCAATGCCGGTCTGGTCTTGATCGACACCGGCTTTGGGCTGCGCGATGTCGCCGAGCCACGTGCGCGGCTTAGCGCGTTCTTTCTGGCGTTGGTGAAACCGGATTTGCGCGAAGACATGACGGCGATCCGGCAGATCCAGCGCTTGGGCTTCGATCCGCGCGATGTGCGGCATATCGTGCTGACCCATCTGGATTTCGACCATGCCGGCGGGCTGGATGATTTTCCGCATGCGCGTGTGCATCTGATGACGCGTGAGCGTGATGCAGCGCTGGCGCAATACACCTGGATGGACCGGCAACGCTTTCGCCCGCAGCAATGGTCCACGCGTGGGCAATGGCGCACCTATGACAGCACCGCCGGCGCGGCCTGGATGGGCTTGGAGTGCGTGCATGATTTGCACGGGCTACCGCCAGAGATCCTGCTGGTGCCGCTGCCCGGCCACACGTTCGGGCATGCCGCCGTTGCGGTGCGCACCCCTGAGCGTTGGCTGCTGCTCGCCGGCGATGCGTATTTCTATCACCGCGAAATGGACCCGCAGCCCTACTGCACGCCCGGGCTGCGTTTCTATCAATGGATGCTGGAAAAGGACCGCACTGCAAGGCTGCATAACCAGCAACGGTTGCGCGCACTGCGGCAACAGCACGGTGCGGAGGTGGAGGTGTTCTGTTCGCACGATGTTGTGGAATTCGAACGCGTTGCCGGGCTGCCCGCACGCTTGCCTGCAGGCGCGTTGCAACACGCGCCCACGGCGTGAGCACGAGCGCTTCACTTCGCCAGAACGTGCCGCAGCGCGATCATGCGCCACCAGTGCCGCAGCAGCCAAGCGGTGCGCTACAGGAGAAGCACGATGCAGCAGATTGAAGTAGGCCAGATGGTGTTCTTGCGCGATGGCGAAGTGGGCGTTGGTGCGGTGCGCGAAGTGCGCAGCAATGGGGCCGAGTTGGTGATCAATATCGAAAACGGTGGCGACTTCACCGTGGCCACCTCGGTGGTGCGCGATGTGCATTCTGGCAAGGTGATGCTGGATGTGGAACAGCTCCCCGAATCAGTGCGCGCCGCCTTGCGCAAACCGCACGAGAACGAATTGCCTACCAGCACCTACGCGGCCAGCGATCCGCAGGATGGCGCGCTCAAGTAAGCGCGCGTGTCAAGCTGGTGATTCGCAAACGAGCGCATGGCGCCGCCGATCCAGGCAGCGCCATGCGCTCTTCGCTTAGTCGGGCAGCAGGAAGTTGCGCGGCGCTGCTTGCGATGCGGTATCGGTGCCCAGCAATGGGCGATCCGCTTCGTCCTTGAGCTGCACACCAGAGAGTTTGCGTCTGAATGCCTCGCGCAGCAGGTAGCCGAGTTTGTGGCTCGCCTCGGCATAGCTCAGGCCTTCGCCACGGATATTGGAAATGCAGTTGCGTGCCGCATCGGTATGCCCAACACGTGGCGCATAGGTGAGATACAGCCCCAGGCTGTCTGGCGAGCTGAGCCCCGGGCGCTCGCCAATCAGGACGATCACCGCTTGCGCCTGCAGCAGTTCGCCCACCTCATCGCCAATCGCCACGCGGCCTTGCGCAATCAGGGTCACTGGCGCCAACGACCATCCTTCGTGCGCGGCCAGCGCATCGATCTGCTCCAGCATCGCGCCTGCATGCCGATGCACCGCCAGTGCAGACAGGCCGTCTGCCACCACCACCGCCAGATCCGCGCCACCGCCATGCACGGCGGTCGTGCCACGCAGCTGTTCGGCCGCCTCATCGCTCAGGCGGCGGCCCAGGTCGGGCCGTTGCAGATACAGATGACGGTCGGATGCCGCGCTATGCAGCAACACGCTGCGGCGGCCGCGCTGCTGCAGCACCGCCTGCAACGGCGCAGGATCGAACGCAAGGTGCACGGCATCGCGCGCCTGCGCATGCGCAAGCTGGAATTCCAGATGCGAAGCGGTTGGCAGGCTGGTGCCGGCTCGCCCCAACGCGATGCGGGCCGGTGTCAGCGCGCGCAAGCGTGCCCACGCATCGCGGGGCGGTGTGGTTGGCGTGCTCATCCGCGTGGCTCCGCATCCAGCTGTGACAGCGCCTTGCGAAACGGTGCCGGCATCTCACTGCCCAACTCGAACCGGCCATCGCGCAGGCGCAGGATGCCTTGCGTCTCCAGCCAGTGTTCGAACTCCGGCGCGGGACGTAGGCCCAACGCCTGCCGCGCGTACAGCGCGTCGTGGAAGGAGGTGGTCTGGTAGTTGAGCATCACATCGTCCGAGCCCGGAATGCCCATGATGAAGTTGATGCCGGCGGTGCCGAGCAGGGTCAGCAGCATGTCCATGTCGTCCTGATCGGCTTCGGCATGGTTGGTGTAGCAGATGTCGCAGCCCATCGGCACGCCAAGCAGCTTGCCGCAGAAATGGTCCTCCAGCCCCGCACGGATGATCTGTTTGCCGTCGTAGAGATATTCCGGGCCGATGAAGCCCACCACGGTATTGACCAGCAGCGGGTTGAACTGGCGCGCCACCGCGTAGGCACGCACCTCGCAGGTCTGTTGGTCCACGCCATGATGCGCATTGGCCGACAGCGCGCTGCCCTGGCCGGTTTCGAAATACATCACGTTGTTGCCCACGCTGCCGCGCTGTTGCGACAGGCCCGCGTCCCGCCCTTCCTGCAGCAACGCCAGGTTGATGCCGAAGCTGGTGTTGGCCGCTTCGGTGCCGGCAATGGACTGGAACACCAGATCCACCGGCACGCCGCGGTTGATCGCATCGATGGTGGTTGTGATATGCGCGAGCACGCACGCCTGGGTGGGGATGCCGTAGCCAGTGATCACCGCATCGAGCATGCGCAGCAGCGCGGTGGTCGCGGCCAGGCTGTCGCTGGCCGGATTGATGCCGATCACCGCATCGCCGTTGCCGTACAGCAGGCCATCCAGCACGCTGGCGGCAATGCCGGTGGCATCGTCGGTGGGATGGTTGGGCTGCAGGCGCGTGGACAGGCGGCCACGCAACCCCAGCGTGTTGCGGAAGCGGGTGACCACGCGGGTTTTCTGCGCGACCAGGATCAAGTCCTGCACCCGCATCAGTTTGGAGACGGCGGCCACCATTTCCGGCATCAGCCCCGGTGCCAATGCCGCCAGCGCGGCGTCGTCGGCTTGCGCGCCCAGCAGCCAATCGCGAAACCCGCCAACGGTAAGGTGCGCCACCGGCGCGAACGCGGCAGCATCGTGCTGATCGACGATCAGGCGCGTGACCTCATCAATTTCATACGGCACCACCGCCTCGTCGAGGAAACGCCGCAGCGGCAGCTCCGCGAGCGCCATCTGCGCGGCGACACGCTGCAGCTCGGAGTGGGCCGCCAGCCCGGCCAGCTGGTCGCCCGAGCGCGCGGGCGTGGCCTTGGCCAGCAGGTCCTTCAGATCGGCGAAGCGGAAACGCTCGCCGCCGGCACTGAAGGCAAATTCACTCATCCCGCGAGACTCCCGGCGTTGGGGCGGCCACGCAAGCTCAGCAGGCAACACACCGCACCGAACAACAGCAGGCCCACGAAGACCAACGCCACCAGCGGGTTGAACCAGACCATCGCCACCAGGCACACCAGCGCCAGCAGCAAGGCGATCGCCGGCACCACCGGGTAGCCGGGTGCACGGAAGCTGCGCTCCAGCGTGGGTTCGGTACGGCGCAATTTGAACAGGCTGAGCATGCTCATCACATACATCACGATGGCACCGAATACGGACATGGTGATCATGGCCGCGGTCAGCGACATGCCCTGAATCTTCACCACGCTGTCGCTGCAGATGGCCGCAATACCGATCACGCCACCGGCCAGGATGGCCCGGTGCGGCGTGCGGAAGCGCGACAATTTCGCCAGCCCGTGCGGCAGGAAGCCTGCGCGTGCCAGCGCGAAGAACTGCCGCGAATAGCCCAGGATGATGCCGTGAAAGCTGGCCACCAGACCGAACAGGCCAATCCACACCAGCATGTGCAACCACGTCGAGCTGTTGCCCACCACCGCCTTCATTGCCTGCGGCAACGGGTCGTTGATGTTGGACAGTTGGCGCCAGTCACCGACGCCGCCGGCAAACACCATCACACCCAGCGCCAACACCACCAGAGTAAGAATGCCGGCGATGTAGGCGCGTGGAATGGTCCGCTTGGGGTCCTTGGCTTCTTCGGCGGCCATCGCCGCGCCCTCGATCGCCAGGAAGAACCAGATCGCAAACGGGATCGCGGAGAAGATGCCGGAGATCGCCGCCGGCCCGAACTGATTGCTCCCGGCCCAGCCATTGGCGGCAAAGCGCGCCACGCTGAAACCCGGCGCAACCACGCCCATGAACACCAGCAGCTCGATCACCGCCAGCAAGGTCACGATCAACTCGAAGGTGGCCGCGATCGCCACACCCACGATGTTCAAGCTCATGAAGATCACGTACGCCCCGATCGCGGCGACGCGTGGGTCCAGCGTGGGGAACTGCACATTGAGATACGCGCCAATGGCCATGGCAATGGCCGGTGGCGCGAACACGAATTCGATCAAGGTCGCCAGCCCGGCGAGCATGCCGCCATAGGTGCCGAACGCGCGCAGGCTGTAGGCGAACGGGCCACCCGCATTGGGGATGGCCGTGGTCAGTTCGGTGAAACTGAAAATGAAGCAGGTGTACATCACCGCCACCAGCACCGTGGTGACCAGAAAGCCCAAGGTGCCGGCCGTGCCCCACCCATAACTCCAGCCAAAATATTCGCCTGAAATCACTAGCCCGACTGCAATGCCCCACAGTTGCCAGGTGCCCAGGGTCGGCTTGAGTTGCTCGTTGCTCATGTCGCACATCTCCTGCGGTCGGGGGAGGGGAGACGAAGCGCGTCGGTTGCCAGACTGGGCCGCGACACGCACTGACCGTCGCTGGCTGATCGGCCGCTGTCACCGGCAATGATCGACGCTCTCCCGGTTATACCCCAAAGCCCGGCGACGGACACAAGCGCAGCGGGTAGGTGTGGTGCAACGTGGTGGCGTTCCGATCTTTATTAACTTTCCTGATGCTTGACCTCCGGTTCCGGAGAGACAGGCCCAGCTCCCGGTTCCCGGTCTGGTCTGGTCTGGTCTGGTCTGCGAGTTCAGCATGTCTGCCCTGTGCTCGCGCAGTGGCACTAGCGTGTCGTTGGCTCACGCTTTTAGTGCCGCATAGCCTCGCACGCGCAGCAAATCCATTCGATTAATCGACAAGTGGGTGGAATCACCGACAGGCCGCTGTGCGGCCGCAATTGCTGAAAGCACCTCTCCCTGCGGGAGAGGGTTGGGGTGAGGGTACGGTTGCTTAGTTAACCAGCAGCCGGCGCGCCCTCATCCGGCGCTACGCGCCACCTTCTCCCGGTGGGAGAAGGGAGGTGTCCAAGGGTGGTTGTGAGCGTGCACGGGTTGAGCGCTTGATGCGCAAACGCTGGCATTGCCACAGCCCACAGCCCAGGCATTCGATCAATCAACAATTGTAAGCAATCGTCGACGACACGCTTCGCTGCCGGCAAGTGAAAGCCCCTCTCCCCCGGGAGAGGGGTTGGGGTGAGGGTACGGTTACTCAGTTAACCAGTAGCAGCCGCACCCTCATCCGGCGCTACGCGCCACCTTCTCCCGAGGGGAGAAGGGAAAAGCCGCCCACTGGCACTTACTTCCCGCGCTCAAGCACCAACAAGGGGTCGATACGCACATCGAACCAATTCATCCCCCAATGCAGATGCGGCCCGGTCGCGCGCCCGGTGGCGCCCACCGCGGCGATGACCTGCCCCTGTTCCACGCGATCGCCCACCTTCACGTCGATCCGCGACAGGTGCAGGAAGTTCGAACTGATGCCGAAGCCGTGGTCGAGCAGCAACGTGCCGCCGGTCAGGTACAGATCCGGTGCCGCAAAGGTCACCACGCCAGCGGCGGGCGCCTTGACCGGCGTGCCGGTGGGCACGGCGATATCCATGCCCGAATGACCGGCGCCAGGCTGGCCGTTGTATACGCGCGCGTTGCCGAAGCGGCCGCTGATGCGGCCCTGTACCGGCCACACGAAGGGCTGCGCAAAATCGGCGCGTGGGTCGTCGCGATCGCGTGCGGCAGTGACCTGCGCCTGCTCGCGCTTGATGCGCTCGGCAATGGCCGGTGGTGGGTTGACGGTCTTTGGCGGCACGCCGTTGACGCGCTCCACCGGCCAGTCGCGCGGAGTGACCGCGATGGTTGCGGTCTCCTTTCCACCATCGGCGCGGGTGATCTGCACCTGCAACGGGCCGGTGGCGTCACGGCCGATGCCGAACACCACGCTGCCGTAACCGCTCACGCGCAGCGCGCGGCCAGCGTACTCGACCCGGCTGCCCGCCGGCACCTTGCCGATCACCATCGCCCCTTGCGAGGCGCTGGCCGGAAACACCGCGCGCCCGTCTGCAGCGGCGGGCTCCTGCGCGCATACCGGCACCGTGAGCAATGCGCACGGCGCCAGCGCAAGCGCCGCGCCCATCAGCAGTGCACGCATCAGCGGTCGAAGGTCAGGCGCTGGCCGGCGGCACTGCCCACCAGCTGTTCGCCATCCCATACCTGCTGGCCGTTGACCCAGGTCGCAGCGATGCGTGAGCGGAAGGTGGTGCCTTCGAACGGCGACCAGCCGCACTTGGACAGCACCTGTTCGCGCTTGACGGTGAACGGCGTGTTGTCGATCAGCACCAGGTCGGCGAAGTAGCCTTCGCGCAGGAAGCCGCGCTGCTCCACGTCGAACAACTGCGCCGGCGCATGCGCAAACTTCTGCACGATGCGGGTGATCGGCAGCTTGCCTTCATGCACGAGCTCCAGCGCGGCGACCAGCGCGTATTGCACCAGCGGCAAGCCCGAGGGCGCCTGCGCATACGGCTTCTGCTTTTCGTCCCAGGTATGCGGGGCATGATCGGTGGCGAGCACGTCGATGACGTCTTCGGCCAAGGCCTCGATCAATGCCAGGCGGTCCTCGGGATCCTTGATCGCGGGATTGCATTTGATCAGGTTGCCCAGGCGCGCGTAATCGCTGCGGTCAAAGCGCAGGAAATGGATGCAGGTCTCGGCGGTGATGCGCTTGCGCACCTTGCCATCGGCATCCACCAGCGGGCCGGCTTCGAACAACATCAATTCATCGGCGGTGGAGATGTGCAGCACGTGCAGGCGGGTGTTGTGCTTGCGCGCCAGCGACACCGCCAGCTGCGAGGACTTCAGGCAGGCTTCGCGCGAGCGGATGTCCGGATGCATCTCGGCAGTCAACGCCTCGCCGTACTTCTCCTTGTAGGCGGCCATCGTGGCATCGATGGTGGGGGTGTCTTCGCAGTGGGTGATGATCGGCGTGGGGGCGTCGCGGAAGATCGCATCCAGCGTCTCGGGGTTGTCCACGAGCATGTTGCCGGTGGAGGCGCCCATGAACACCTTGATGCCGGGTGCGGTCTTCGGATCCAGCGACTGGATGTTGGCCAGGTTGTCGTTGCTGGCGCCCATATAGAAGCCGTAGTTGGCCCAGGCGCGCCCGGCGGCCGCATCGTACTTGGCCTGCAGCGCGTCGGCGTTCAGGGTCGGCGGATTGGTGTTGGGCATGTCCATGAAGCTGGTCAGGCCACCGGCCACCGCGGCGCCGGATTCGGTGGCGATGTCGCCTTTGTGAGTCAGGCCCGGCTCGCGGAAGTGCACCTGGTCATCGATCATCCCGGGCAGCAGCCAGCGGCCGGCCGCATCCACCACGGTGTCGCCGGCAGCCGGTGCGATATGGCTGTCGATGCGGGCGATGCGGCCGCCTTCGATCAGGAGATCGGCGTCGAACTCCTTGCCTTCATTGACCAGGCGGGCGTTGACGATGACGGTTCGGCTCATGGATGGGGTCCTTTGCAGCTGCAGGAAGAGGGGGAAGATGCGGGCGCATCGGGGACGGGGTCGAACCCGCCCGGATGGAACGGATGGCAGCGGCCAAGGCGGCGTGCAGCCAGCCAGCTGCCGCGGAGCGGACCGAAGCGGGCGATGGCAGTCATCGCATACTCCGAGCAGCTGGGCGCAAAACGGCAGCGCGGCCCCAGCAGGGGGCTGATGAACCGCTTGTAGAAGCGCAGCAGCGCGATGAGCAGGCGTCCGATCACTTGCCAATGATATGCCACTTGGATTAATACGTGGTTGCCGGGGGTCTGTGGGGTAGGCTATAAAGGCCCGCTTTCCCGGGCCCCGGGGGAACCAAGGAAGAGCGTTTCGTGGCTGCTAAAAAAACTGCACAAAAGGCCGTCCAGGCCGCCAAGAAGTCCGCCAAGCCTGTTGCCAAGAAGGCCGCGGCGCCTGCCGCTGCCAAGCCGGCCGCCAAGAAGGCGACCCCGGCCGCCAAGCAACCGGTTGCCAAGAAGGCACCTGCGACCAAGACCGCTGCCAAGCCGGCGCCGGCCTCGAAACCCGCAGCGCCCAAGCCCGTGAAACCCGTCGCCAAGAGTGCTGCCAAGCCGGCGGCGAGCAAGGCAGCTCCGGCTGCCGCCAAGCCGGTCACCAAGCCGGTGGCCACCAAGTCCGTACCGAAGCCGGCCACCACGCCGGCTCCGGCCAAGTCAGTCCCGGTCAAGGCTGCCAAGCCCGCGCCCGCACCGGCCCCCAAGGCCGTCCCTGCAAAGCCGGCGAAGTCTGCGACCCCGTCATCCAAGAATCCCGTGCCCGTTTCGAAATCCTCAGCAAAAACGCCAACCAAAACCGAAGCCCCCGCCAAGCCCGCCGCGACCCGTCCGGTCGGCAAGGTGGCCGTGGCCGTGACCTCCAAACCGTCGGGCTCGACCCCGAAGGCCAAGTACAAGGTCGTCGATTACAAGACCGACGAAACCACCGGCCGCCCGATCCTGCCGCAGGGCTACAAGCCCTCCGCGGACGAGGAGTACATGAGCAAGCTGCAGCAGGAGTACTTCCGTCAGCGCCTACAGCGTTGGCGCAACGAGATGGTGGAAGAGTCCAAGCAGACCATCGAGAACCTGCGCGAAGAAGTGCGTGACATCGGCGACGAAGCCGAACGTGCCACCCGCGAAACCGAGAACTCGCTCGAGCTGCGCGCGCGCGACCGTGCACGCAAGTTGATCTCCAAGATCGACAGCACGCTCAAGCGTCTGGAAGACGGCGACTACGGCTACTGCGTAGACACCGGCGAAGAGATCGGCCTGGACCGCCTGGAGGCGCGCCTGACCGCCGAGCGCACCATCGACGCCCAGGAGCGTTGGGAACACCTGCAGAAGCAGCAGGGCGACTGATCACCCGTTAGGGCGGTTGTCTATTGTTGCGACCAAGCCCCGCCTAGTGCGGGGCTTTTGTCGTGGGCTGCGCGACCGGCGGTGGTCAAGGGCAACTTCGCATTCGACAAGGTCCAGCGCCTGCCCGGCAACATCGGCTACGAGAAGTTCCGCCTCTTCGCCTACCCGTATCTGGCGCCGCAACCGCGAGTTCGGCAATGGACTTCGTCGCTAATACCGATGCGCTGATCATTGACCTGCGCGATAACGCTAGCGGCGACCCGGCGACCCGGCGATGGTGGCGTAGCTGACCAGCTATCGTTTTGACACGCGCGCGCACTTGCACGAGATCGTGACCCGCAAGGGCGGAGAGACCGAGCAGGCCTGGACCATGCCGGGTCTGCCAGGGCAGGCCTTTGGTGGCAGCAAACCGGTGTACCTCCTGAACAGCCGGCAGACCTTTCCGCGGCCGAAGACGTTGCGTATGCGCTGCAGGCGCTGGCGCGCGCCACGGTGGTGGGCGAGGTCACCGCTGGCGGTGCGCATCCAAGCCGCGGCTTCAAGATCAGCAACCAGGTTGTTGCGGTGGTGCCCTACGCCCGGTTAGTGAGCCCGATCACCCGCGGCAATTGGGAGCGCAGTGGCGTGATCCCCGACGTGGCGGTGCCGGCCGCAAAGGCGCAGCAGACGGCCTACCGATCAGGCGCGCTGGCGCTGATCGCTGGGGCGGCCAATGAAGGCGAGGCCGCGCGCTTGCGGGCGTTGCTGGAGGCGCCCAGCCAGTAGTTGTGTCGCGGTTGCGCGCGCATCGAAGCTTCACAACCAAAAGCAGCGCACTTATAGGAGCGCGCTTGCGCGCGAGAGGCGTTCCCGGGAATGCCCTCGCGCGCAAGCGCGCTCCTACGTAGGCATGCGTTGATCGAGACGCCAGCTAATGTATGAATCGCCAAGAAAGCGGGGACGGTAGCCCGCGCCACGCTGTGATCGCGGCGGCTGTCAAGGCGGCCGTGTATATGCCGCCTACTCCCGCGATCAGCGGCGCACACTCTCGACCCTATTGCGTGCGCGGACTGCAGCGGCTACTGCAAGCCCAGCCCAGAGGGATGTGTGCAGCGCGTTGTGCAGCAGTCGCACACGCATCGCCTCACACGCGACAGCAATGCCCTTGTAGGAGCGCGCTTGCGCGCGAGAGGCGTTCCCGGGAATGCCCTCGCGCGCAAGCGCGCTCCTACGTGGGGCATGCGTTGATCGAGACGTTGGCCAATCTACGGATCGCCAAGAAGCGGGGACGGTAGTCCCGCGCCAAGCGATGTTCCTGGGGGCCTGCCTATACGACGGTAGCGGCGTCACGCGTTGCTAGTAGCGGCTGTTCACACGGTCGTATCTGCGCCACCATTTCGCGCGCAGGCGCACGCAAAATCGACCACGCTGCATATAGCGGCTACTGCAGATCGCGCACATCCAGCTTGCGCAGTTTCGGGGCCTTCCACGCAGTGGTCGCCACCACGCCCAGGGTCACGCAGCCACCGATCACCACCGCCGGCACCAGGCCGACCAGTCGCGCCATCACCCCGTCGTAGAACGCGCCCAGCTCGTTGGACGAGCCGATAAAGATGCCGTTGATCGAGGACACCCGGCCGCGCATCGCGTCCGGTGTGGCGAGCTGCAGGATGGTTTGCCGCACCACCACCGACACGCCGTCGCACATGCCGTAGGCCAGCAGGATCGCCGCCGATAACCAGAAGTGGCGCGACAGGCCGAAGGCGATCGTGCACAGCCCGAACCCGGCCACCGACAGCAGCAGGATGCGCCCGGCGTTGCGCTGCAGCGGGTGCCGCGCCAGCCATACGCCGACCAGGATCGAGCCCAGCGCAGGTGCGCCGCGCAGGATGCCCAGCCCTTCCGGCCCGTAGTGCAGGATGTCGTGGATGAAGGCCGGCAGCATCGACACCGCACCGCCGAGCAGCACCGAGAACATGTCCAGCGCCATCGCGCCGAGCATGATCTGGTTGGACAGCACGAACTGCGCGCCTTCGGCAATGCTGCGGAAGATCGGCGCACGCGGGCCTGCGTTGACGGGCTCGGTCACGCGCAGCAGGAACAGCGCCAGGATGGCCACCAGCGCTACGCTTGCCGCTACGCCATAGGCCAGGCCCTTGCCACCCCAGGCGACTAGCACGCCGCCCAGCGCCGGGCCGATCACCATGCCGGCCTGGAAGGTCACGCTGCCGATGCTGGCGCCACGCGCGAAGGCCTCGCGCGGCAGGGCGCGTGCGAACAAGGCGTTGTACACCGGCGACAGGAACGAGCGCGCGGCGCCGGTCAGCGCGATGGCCGCATAGATCGGCCACACGCCGTTGACCGGTACCCAGCCATGCGTGATCGCCATCAGGATCAGGGCGGTGGCCACCAGGCCCAGCGCGGCCATCATGCCGAGCCGGCGCCGCGGCAGATGGTCGACCAGGTACCCGGCGAACGGCGCGATGCAGAAGAACGGCAGGATTTCTGCCAGCCCGATCAATCCCAGCGACAGCGGACTGCGGGTGATCTCGTAGATGTGCCAGCCCACCGTCACCGCAACGATCTGGTAGGACAGCATCGCGCTGACGCGGTACAGCAGGATCAACCCGAAACCGGGGTAGGTCAGCAGCGTGCGCAGCGAGGCTGCCGGTGACGGCGTGGGCGTGCTCACTGCTGTGCGCGGGCGGTGTCGCGGATGAAGGCCAGCATCGCGGCCACGCCATTGCTGCGGGTCGGTGAGAGGTGCTTGGCCAGGCCGATCCCGGCGATGTAGTCCGGCTCGGTCGCCAGGATCTCCTGCGCGCTACGGCCCGAGTAAACGCGCAGCGCCAGGTAGATCAGGCCGGAGACGATGGCCGAATCGCTGACCGCGTGGAAGTCCAGGCGCTCGGCGTTGCCCTCCGGCACGATCCACACCATCGACTGGCAGCCGTGCAGGCGGTGTTCTTCGCTCTTCCACTGTTCCGGGAAGGTGGGCAGCTTGCGGCCCAGGTCGATCAGGTACTGGTAGCGCTCGGACCAGTCGCCGAAGAAGGAAAACTCCTCGGCGATGGTGGCTTGCGCTTCGACGGCGGTGGGTTCTAGCGGGAAGGGGGTGGTGGTCATCAAAACTCCAGAATCATTCGCAAAATCCAGGGTAGTTCGGTCAAAGCCCCTCTCCCTCCGGGGCGAGAAGGCACGGGTTGCGCGCCACTGGCGCGCGGGCCTTGGAGCGCCCGCGCCGCCCGCGCGGGCCGGGGCGCGGAGCGGGGGTTGGGGTGAGGGTACGGGCGAAGCTCCGCTGGAGTTCGATGCGGGTGGCTTCGCGCTTACCTCAAAAAAATCGATGCACGTGGCTTCGCTCGCACCCTCATCCGCCCCTGCGGGGCACCTTCTCCCGAAGGGAGAAGGGAATAAAATCATGCACGCTTCCAGCGCACGCCCTGTGCAGTGTCTTCCAGCACGATGCCTTCGTCGGCCAGCTGCTGGCGGATGGCATCGGCGCGGGCGAAATCCTTAGCTTTTTTCGCTGCGCTGCGTTCGTCGACCAGGGCGGCGATACGGGCATCGTCGCCGGCGTCGGCGCCACGCGAAAACCACGCGGCAGGCTCCTGCTGCAGCAGCCCTAGCGCGAGGCCCGCACCGAGCAGCTCGGCCTTCAAGCGGGCCCGGTCGGCGGCGTCATTGGCCTTGCGTGCCTCGCCGGCGATGCGCGCCACTTCGGCCAGCGCCTGCGGCGTGTTGAGGTCGTCGTCCAGCGCGGCCTCGACCGGTGCGGGGATCACCGCGCTTGCGGCCACGTCATGCAGGTCGCGCAGCGTGCCGTACAGCCGGTCCAGGGTGTTCTTGGCCTGTTCGATCAAGCCGTCTGACCAGTCCAGCGGTTGCCGGTAGTGCGCGCTCAGCAACGCATAGCGCAGCGCTTCGGGCGGGTGCTTGGCGATCAGGTCGTGCACGGTTTCGATGTTGCCCAGCGACTTGCTCATCTTGGCGCCGCTGAAGTTGAGCATGCCGTTATGCAACCAGAACCGCGCGAAAACGGCGCCGCCGTGGGCGCACTCGCTCTGCGCAATCTCGTTTTCGTGATGCGGGAACTGCAGGTCCACGCCGCCGGCGTGGATGTCGATGGTCGGCCCGAGGTGCGCGGCGGCCATTGCCGAGCATTCGATATGCCAGCCGGGGCGGCCGCGGCCCCACGGCGAGTCCCAGCCCGGCAGGTCGTCGCTGGAGGGCTTCCACAGCACGAAGTCGCCGGGATCGCGCTTGTAGGGCGCCACATCGACGCGTGCGCCGGCCAGCATTTCATCGGGATCGCGGCGTGACAGCTTGCCATAGTCCGTGAAGCTGGCCACCGCGAACAGCACATGGCCTTCGGCGGCATAGGCATGCCCGCTGGCGATCAGCTGTTCGATCATCGCCACGATCTGCGGGATGTGCGCGGTGGCCTCCGGCTCGATATCCGGCGGCACCACACCGAGCGCGGCCATGTCCTGGCGGTAGATCGCCGCGAAGCGGTCAGTGATGGTGGAGATCGGCACGCCCTGCGCCTGGGCGGCGGCGTTGATCTTGTCGTCCACGTCGGTGATGTTGCGCGCGTAGCGCAGCGCGCCATAGCGCCGGCGCAGCAGCGCCGCCAGCACATCGAACACCACCGGGCCACGCGCATTGCCGATATGCGCATAGTTGTAGACCGTGGGCCCGCACACATACAGGGTGGGGCTGGACGGATCGAGCGGTGCGAACGGCTCGACCCGCCGCGTCAGATTGTTGTGCAGGCGCAGGCTCATCGGCATCTTGGCGAGGGTAACTGGGCGATTCTAGCCGGTCGCGGCGATGCGGCGAACCGGCAGACAAGCGATGGCAACCGGATGGGCTGCGTTCAGCCCAAGGTCTCGCAAGCTCCATACACTTACGTATTGCTCTGCTCCGCCTCCTTGGTCCTGATGCGACTTCTCCCGTTCTCCATGCTGTGTGTGCTGGCCTGGCAGGCATTGCCGGTGCAGGCGGCAGAACCCGACGTGAAAAACCGGGTAGTCGTGATCGAAAACGTCAAGCTGGACTATGCCCAGGTGCTCAACGTGGAGCCGGTCTACCAGACCTTGCGCGCCACCCGCATCGAAGAGCAGTGCGAGGCCGAGCAGGCCGCTGCGGTGGCCGCCGCGCCCGTCGAGTCCGGCGAAGGCCGCATCAACCGGATGATGGATTCGGTCAAGGAAATGTTCTCGCGCCAGCCCGAGCCGGCCGCTCCGGCGGCGGTGCCGCCGACCAGCACGCGGCGCAACTGCAAGGTGGTGGAGGTGCCGCGCGAGTTCCGCCGGCCGATCGCCTTCGACGTGGACTACGTCTACAAGGGCACCAAATACCGTTCCCGGCTGCCGGAAGACCCGGGCAACCGGCTGCGGATCCGGGTCTCGGTGACTCCGTACATTCCCGACGCCATCGTCGCGCCGCCGCGATGAGGCCCGCAGCGGTTGCGCCGTGCCCGCATGCATGCGAGGATTCGCGCCCTATGCACGCAAACGCCTTTCAGCACGACACCAGCGCCGCCCGGATGGCCTCCGGCATGACGTCGCGTGCCCGCCGACCGGAATCCCACATTTTCGCTGGGTAACCGGAGCGTTTTGCTGCCTGTTTCGAAAACCCAGCCCGCGGCTGGGTTTTTTCGTTTCGGGCCCGGGAAAAGTTTCACTCGCAAGAACCGCGCATTCCGCGCAACCCGCCGCTCGCGGCGGACCACGCAGCAGAAGTACGCAGCAAAGGATCGATCGATGTCACTGAAGCACTTCTTGAACACCCAGGACTGGAGCCGCGCCGAACTGGATGCGCTGTTGACCCAGGCCGCGTTGTTCAAACGCAACAAGCTGGGAAGCGAGCTGAAGGGCAAGTCGATCGCGCTGGTGTTCTTCAACCCGTCCATGCGGACCCGCACCAGCTTCGAGCTGGGTGCGTTTCAGCTGGGTGGGCATGCGGTGGTGCTGCAGCCGGGCAAGGATGCGTGGCCGATCGAATTCAACCTGGGCACGGTGATGGACGGCGATACCGAGGAGCACATCGCCGAGGTGGCGCGCGTGCTGGGCCGGTATGTCGACCTGATCGGCGTGCGTGCGTTCCCGAAGTTCGTCGACTGGTCCAAGGACCGCGAAGACCAGGTGCTCAAGAGCTTTGCCAAGTATTCGCCGGTGCCGGTGATCAACATGGAGACCATCACCCACCCGTGTCAGGAGCTGGCGCACGCGCTGGCGCTGCAGGAGCATTTCGGCACCCAGGACCTGCGCGGCAAGAAGTACGTGTTGACCTGGACCTACCATCCCAAGCCGTTGAACACCGCGGTAGCCAATTCGGCACTGACGATCGCCACGCGCATGGGCATGGACGTGACCCTGCTGTGCCCGACCCCGGACTACATCCTGGACGAGCGTTACATGGACTGGGCGGCGCAGAACGTGGCAGAGAGCGGCGGCTCGCTGCAGGTCAGCCACGACATCGACAGTGCCTATGCCGGCGCCGACGTGGTGTACGCCAAGAGCTGGGGCGCGTTGCCGTTCTTCGGCAACTGGGAGCCGGAAAAGCCGATCCGCGACCAGTACCAGCACTTCATCGTCGACGAACGCAAGATGGCGCTGACCAACAACGGCGTGTTCTCGCATTGCCTGCCGCTGCGTCGCAACGTCAAGGCCACCGATGCGGTGATGGATTCGCCCAACTGCATCGCCATCGACGAGGCGGAAAATCGCCTGCATGTGCAGAAGGCGATCATGGCGGCCCTGGTGGGTCAGAACCGCCCGTGAGCCACCACACGCATCGTTATGCCGCCCGTGTCACCTGGACCGGTGATCGCGGGCAGGGCACGCACAGCTATCGCAGCTACGGCCGCGAGCACGAGATTGCCATCGCCGGCAAGCCGCCGATCGTCGGGTCGTCGGACCCGCTGTTTCGCGGCGACGCGGGGCTGCACAACCCCGAGGACCTGCTGGTGTCGTCGCTATCGGCCTGCCACATGCTGTGGTACCTGCACCTGGCTGCCGAGTCCGGCATCGTGGTGCGCGGCTATGTGGACGATGCGATCGGCAGCATGTTCACCGACGCTGACAGCGGCCGTTTCAGCGAGGTGGTGCTCAAGCCCACGGTGACCATTTCCGCGGGCGACCCCGCGACTGCCGACGCCCTGCATCATCTCGCGCATCAAGCCTGTTTCATCGCCAATTCGGTCAACTTCCCGGTGCGCTGCGAACCGCGCATCGTGGTGACGGACTAACTTTTCTCCCTTGCCCCCAGGAACTTCGTCATGAGCAGCAAAGATATCGTCCTCGCTTTCTCCGGTGGCCTCGACACCAGCTTCTGCATTCCGTACCTGCAGGAGCGCGGCTATGCCGTGCATACCGTGTTCGCCGATACCGGCGGTGTGGATGCTGAAGAACGCGATTTCATCGAGAAGCGCGCCGCCGAGCTGGGCGCAGCCAGCCATGTCACCGTCGATGGCGGCCCGGCGATCTGGGAAGGCTTCGTCAAGCCGTTCGTGTGGGCTGGCGAGGGCTACCAAGGCCAGTACCCGTTGCTGGTGTCCGACCGTTACCTGATCGTCGATGCCGCGCTCAAGCGCGCCGAAGAGCTGGGCACGCGGATCATCGCGCACGGCTGCACCGGTATGGGCAACGATCAGGTGCGTTTCGACCTGGCGGTGAAGGCGTTGGGCGACTACCAGATCGTGGCGCCGATTCGCGAGATCCAGAAAGAACACACCCAGACCCGCGCCTACGAACAGAAGTACCTGGAAGAGCGCGGCTTCGGCGTGCGCGCCAAGCAGAAGGCCTACACCATCAACGAGAACCTGCTGGGCGTGACCATGTCAGGCGGCGAGATCGATCGCTGGGAAGCACCGGGCGAAGGCGCACGCGGCTGGTGCGCACCGCGTAGCGCGTGGCCGACCGAAGCGTTGACGGTGACGCTGAAGTTTGTCGAAGGCGAGGCGGTGGCGCTGGACGGCAAGGCCCTGCCGGGCGCGCAGATCCTGGCCAAGCTCAACACCTTGTTCGCGCAGTACGGCGTGGGCCGTGGCGTGTACACCGGCGACACCGTGATCGGCCTGAAGGGCCGCATCGTGTTCGAAGCGCCGGGCCTGATCTCGCTGCTCACCGCGCACCGTGCGCTGGAAGATGCGGTGCTGACCAAGCAGCAGAACCGCTTCAAGCCGGACGTGGCGCGCAAGTGGGTGGAGCTGGTGTACGAGGGCTTCTACCACGACCCGCTCAAGACCGATATCGAGGCGTTCCTGAAGTCGTCGCAGTCCAAGGTCAATGGCGAAGTCACGCTGGAAACCCGTGGCGGTCGCGTCGATGCGGTGGCGGTGCGTTCGCCGCACCTGCTCAATGCCAAGGGTGCGACCTACGCGCAGTCGGCTGACTGGGGCGTGGAAGAGGCCGAGGGTTTCATCAAGCTGTTCGGTATGAGCTCCACGCTGTATGCGCAGGTAAATCGCTGAGGTTTCTCGGCACGTAGGCAAAGCCCCTCTCCCCTCGGGAGAGGGGTTGGGGTGAGGGTACGGAGCGAAGCTCTCGCGATGTTCAGTGCACCAGGCTTCGCCCGTACCCTCATCCGCCCCTTTGGGGCACCTTCTCCCGGAGGAAGAAGGAATCGCTTCGATGAGATTTACCAGTCGTTTGCGCGCCTCCGTGCTTTGCACACTTTCATCCAGCCGCCACTTCGGACCATTGATCAAACAGACATGACCGATCTACTCGCCTCCACCGTCGAACACCTGGAAACGTTGGTGTCCTTCGACACCCGCAATCCGCCGCGTGCGATCGCTGCCGAAGGTGGCATCTTCGATTATCTGCGTGCGCGGTTGCCAGGTTTCCAGGTCGAAGTGATCGATCATGGCGATGGGGCGGTGAGCCTGTACGCGGTGCGTGGCACGCCGAAGTACCTGTTCAATGTGCATCTGGACACGGTGCCGGATTCGCCACACTGGAGCGCCGATCCGCACGTGATGCGGCGCACCGAGGACCGGGTGATCGGCCTGGGGGTCTGCGACATCAAGGGCGCGGCCGCGGCGTTGGTGGCGGCCGCCAACGCCGGCGATGGCGATGCGGCGTTTCTGTTTTCGTCCGACGAAGAAGCCAATGACCCGCGCTGCATCGCGGCGTTTCTGGCGCGTGGCTTGGCGTATGACGCCGTGCTGGTGGCCGAGCCGACCATGGGCGAGGCGGTGCTGGCGCATCGCGGCATCAGCTCGGTGCTGATGCGCTTTGCTGGCCGCGCCGGGCATGCGTCCGGCAAGCAGGATCCGGCGGCCAGCGCGCTGCATCAGGCGATGCGCTGGGGCGGCAAGGCGCTGGAGCATGTCGACTCGCTGGCGCACGCGCGTTTCGGCGGGCTGACCGGTTTGCGCTTCAACATCGGCCGCGTCGATGGCGGCATCAAGGCCAACATGATCGCGCCGGCGGCCGAGCTGCGCTTTGGCTTCCGGCCGCTGCCGTCCATGGATGTGGATGGCCTGCTGGCGACTTTTGCCGGGTTTGCCGATCCGGCTGCGGCGCATTTCGAAGAAACCTTTCGCGGCCCCAGCCTGCCGTCGGGCGACATCGCACGTGCCGAAGAGCGTCGCCTGGCGGCGCGCGATGTGGCCGATGCGCTGGACCTGCCGATCGGCAATGCGGTGGACTTCTGGACCGAGGCCTCGCTGTTTTCGGCCGGTGGCTACACCGCACTGGTTTATGGCCCGGGCGATATCGCCCAGGCGCACACCGCCGACGAGTTCGTGACGCTGGCGCAGTTGCAGCGCTACGCCGAGTCGGTCAACCGCATCATCAACGGCTCGCACTGAGCCTGCGTTCCGCGCCTGGCGCGGCCATTCCTCCCAACGATCACCGCAATGTCCCTTCCTGCACAGCCCCACAAACAGACCCGCCAGACCATCGTGCGCCTGCTTTCGAGCATGGCCAGCGCGAAGGAGATCAGCCAGTACCTGAAGCGTTTCTCGCAGCTGGACGCCAAGCGCTTTGCGGTGGTCAAGGTGGGCGGCGCGGTGTTGCGCGACGACCTGGAGGCGCTGACCTCGTCGTTGTCGTTCCTGCAGGAAGTAGGGCTCACCCCAATCGTGCTGCACGGCGCGGGCCCGCAGCTGGATGCCGAACTATCGGCCGCCGGCATCGAAAAGCAGACCGTCAACGGCCTGCGCGTGACCTCGCCGCAAGCCCTGGCAATTGTGCGCAAGGTGTTTCAGGCCTCCAACCTCAAGCTGGTGGAAGCGCTGCAGCAGAACGGCGCACGTGCGACTTCGATCACCGGCGGCGTCTTCGAAGCCGAATATCTGGATCGCGATACCTACGGCCTGGTCGGCGAGGTCAAGGCAGTGAATCTGGCGCCGATCGAAGCCAGCCTGCAGGCCGGTTCGATCCCGGTGATCACCAGCCTGGGCGAAACCCCGAGCGGGCAGATCCTCAACGTCAACGCCGATTTTGCCGCCAACGAACTGGTGCAGGAACTGCAGCCGTACAAGATCATCTTCCTCACCGGCACCGGCGGCTTGCTGGATGCCGACGGCAAGCTGATCGACTCGATCAACCTGTCCACCGAATACGACCATCTGATGCAGCAGCCGTGGATCAACGGCGGCATGCGGGTGAAGATCGAACAGATCAAGGATCTGCTCGATCGGCTGCCGCTGGAGTCGTCGGTGTCGATCACCCGGCCGGCGGATCTGGCCAAGGAACTGTTCACCCACAAGGGTTCCGGCACGCTGGTGCGGCGTGGCGAGCGCGTGCTGCGCGCGACTTCGTGGGATGCGCTGGACCTGCCGCGGCTGACTTCGCTGATCGAATCCAGCTTCGGCCGCACGTTGGTGCCAGACTATTTCAGCAACACCAAGCTGCTGCGTGCCTACGTCAGCGAGAACTACCGCGCGGCGGTGATCCTCACCGATGAAGGCATGCTGGGCGAGGGCACCTTGACCTATCTGGACAAGTTCGCCGTGCTCGACGACGCGCAGGGCGAAGGCCTGGGCCGTGCGGTCTGGAACGTGATGCGCGAAGAAACCCCCCAGCTGTTCTGGCGCTCGCGTCACAACAACCAGGTCAACATCTTCTACTACGCCGAATCCGACGGCTGCATCAAGCAGGAAAAGTGGAAGGTGTTCTGGTACGGGCTGGAAAACTTCGAGCAGATCCAGCACTGCGTGGCGCATTGCGCGACGCGTCAACCCACTTTGCTGGGGTGAGTGCAATGACGGCCGCCGCATCGCAAACGCTTTGGCGCGAGGTGCCCACCTTGCGCGGCCAGCACGTCACGCTGGAGCCACTGCGCGCTGCCCATGCCGATGACTTGCGTGCGGCAGTGGCCGATGGCGCGTGGTCGCGCCTGTGGTACACCAGCGTGCCCGGTGCTGCGCAAGTCGATGACTACATCGCCGCCGCGTTGGCCGCGCAGGCGGACGGCACTGCGCTGCCGTTCGTGGTGCGCGATGCGGCGGGCGAGATCGCCGGCAGCACGCGCTACTACGCACTGGATGCGTCGGTGCCGAAGCTGTCGATCGGCTACACCTGGTACGCGCCGCGGGTACAGCGCACCGGCCTCAATACCGAGGCAAAGCGTCTGCTGCTTGGGCATGCCTTTGAAACGCTCGGCTGCCTGAGTGTGGTGTTCGAGACCAGCTGGTTCAATCACACCTCGCGCGCGGCCATCGCGCGGCTGGGTGCAAAGCAGGACGGGGTGCTGCGCAATCACACGCGCCACGCCGACGGCACGCCACGCGATACCGTGGTGTTCTCCATCATCAATGCGGAATGGGCCGGGGTGAAACGCCACCTGCAGTTCCGCCTGGACGCACACGCATGACTGTTCAACCAACCACCATCGGCATTGTGGGCGCACGCGGCCATACCGGCGCGGAGCTGATCAAGCTGATTGCCGCGCACCCGCAGTTGCAGCTGGTGTTCGTGTCCTCGCGCGAGCTCGCCGGCCAGCGCGTGGCCGAGCACAGCGATGGCTATCAGGGCGAGCTGCGCTATGAAAGCCTGGACGCCGACGCGGTGGCTGCCAAGGCCGCGGATGTGGTGATCCTGGCATTGCCCAACGGCAAGGCCGAGCCCTTCGTGGCGGCCATCGATGTCAGCCGGCCGCAGACGCTGCTGATCGACCTGTCGGCCGACTACCGCTTCGATCCGGCCTGGTATTACGGCTTGCCGGAGCTCACCCGTCACACCTACGCCGGGCAGCGCCGCATCAGCAATCCCGGCTGCTATGCCACGGCCATGCAGCTGGCGATCACGCCGCTGCGCGAGCAACTGGCAGGGCCGCCGCAGTGCTTTGGCGTTTCCGGCTATTCCGGTGCGGGCACTACGCCTTCAGACAAGAACAATCCCGCGTTGCTGGCGGACAACCTGATGCCATACGCGCTGACCAACCACATGCACGAGCGCGAAGTCTCCGCGCAGCTCGGCGTACCGGTGGAATTCATGCCGCATGTGGCGTCGCATTTCCGCGGCATCACCATGACCGTGAACCTGTGGCTGCAGCAGCCGTTGACGCGCGAACAGATCCACGCGCGCTACCTGGAACGATATGCGCATGAGCCCTTGATCGAGATCGTGGACGAGGCGCCGTGGGTGAGCCGCATCGCCGGCACCCATGGCGTGCAGATCGGTGGGTTCACCATGGCGCCGGGCAACAAGCGCGTGGTGGTGGTGGCAACGCTGGACAACCTGCTCAAGGGCGCGGCCACGCAGGCCATGCAGAACCTCAACCTGGCGCTGGGCTGGGACGAATTGACCGCAATTGGCTGATGCGCGTCCCTCGCAAGCGCCCGCACATCCATCTGCGGGGATTCAATTGGACGACTTATTTCGAGACGCTTTCCGATGACCAATCTGTTGTGGCAAAAACCCGGCGTGGCGGTGGACGCCAAGATCCAGACCTTCCTGGCCGGCGATGACGTCATCCTGGACCGCGAGTTCTTCCTGTACGACATCGCGGCCAGCAAGGCGCATGCGCAGGGGCTGCAGCACATCGGCATCCTGTCGCTGGAGGAACTGGGCGGGCTGAGCGAGCAGCTGGATCTGCTGGCCGGCGACTTCCGTAGCGGCGCATTCGTGCTCGATGCGCAGTACGAGGATTGCCATTCGGCTATCGAAGCGCGGCTGACCGAACGCCTGGGCGATGCCGGCCGCAAGATCCACACCGGCCGCAGCCGCAACGACCAGATCCTGGTGGCCACGCGGCTATGGTTGAAAGACAAGCTGCAGCGCGTAGCTGCGCTCAGCACCGAGGTGGCCAAGGTGGCGCTGGACCGCGCGCAGGCCGAAGCCGAGCTACCGGTGCCCGGCTACACGCACATCCAGCGTGCGGTGGTGTCCTCGGCCGGCATGTGGTGGGCGGGGTGGGCCGAGGCCTTCATCGACAACGCCGTGCGCGCCAACGACACCTTCAAGCTGGTCGACACCAACCCGCTGGGCACTGCGGCCGGTTACGGCGTCAATCTGCCGCTGGACCGTGCGCACACCACCGCCGAACTCGGCTTCGCGCGCCTGCAGGTCTCGCCCATCTACGCACAGCTCTCGCGCGGCAAGTTCGAGCTGGCTGCACTGGAAGCGCTGGGTGGCGCAACGCTGGACCTGCGCCGGATTGCCTGGGATCTGTCGTTGTTCACCAGCGGTGAGTTCGCCTTTGTCGCGCTGCCGGCGCAGTACACCACCGGCAGTTCGATCATGCCGAACAAGCGCAACCCCGATGTCATTGAACTGATGCGCGCCACCCACGCCAGCGTGGCAGCGGCGCGCACCGAGATCGAACAGCTGCTGTCGCTGCCGTCCGGCTACCACCGCGATCTGCAGAGCAGCAAGGGCGCGATCGTGCACGGCTTTGCGCGCGGCCTGGCCGCGCTGGAGCTGTTGCCGGCCTTGCTGGCCAACCTGGAATGGCGGCCGGACAAGCTGCGCGCAGCGATCGATTCGGGCATGTACGCCACCGATGTGGCGGTGGAAGCCGCCGTGGCCGGGGTGCCGTTCCGCGACGCCTACAAGGCGGCCGCCGCCGCGTCTGACAGCGCAGGGCAGGGGCGCACACCGGAAGGCAGCCTGGCCGCACGCGTGTCGCCTGGTGCGGCGGCCGATCTGCAGCTGGATGTGCTGCGCGCCCGCTGGGAGGCGCTGCAGTGATCCCGACCCTCAGTGCCGACACCGCCGAGCACTATCCCTGGGGCGAGGCCTGCGATGGCTGGCACCTGCTGCGCGACCCGGGGCTGAGCGTGCTCGAAGAGCACATGCCGCCCGGCGCGATGGAGCAACGTCACCGGCATAGCCGTGCACGGCATTTTTTCTATGTGCTCGCCGGCGAAGTGATGCTGCAGGTGGATGGCGAGCAGCACGTGCTCAAGGTGGGCCAGGGCCTGCATGTGACGCCCGGCTCGACCCATCAGATGCACAACCTGTCCGATGAGCAGGCGCGGTTCCTGGTGATCTCCACGCCGCATGGCAAGGCCGAGCTTACGACCACCGCGAGCACACCAGTGGCCACCGCCGCCGTGGTGGCACCGGGCGCCGCGCCAACGGAGGCCGACTGATGGCCACGCGCTATCTGGTCCTGGCGATGCGCCAGCCCGACTTCCCGGCCGATGTGGTGCAGCCGCATCGCGATTTTCTGGATGCGCTGCGCGCCGCCGGGCAATTGGAGTTGACCGGGGGCTTCAGCGACGGCAGCGGTGGCGCGTACGTATTGATCAATGTCGATGGTCTGGCGCAGGCGCAGCAGATCGTGGCGCAGGATCCCCTGGCCGTGCGCGGTGCCTCCACGCTGACGGTGTACGAATGGAACGCGCAGTGAGGCTGCACATCCGCGTGGCACACGTGGTGATCGCTTCCGCAATCACTAGGGCACAGCCATGACCCAGCCGGTCGTCGCGACCTCGCTGTTTACCGAGCAGGTGCTGCCGCCGTGGCGGCGCGCAGTGCTCAAGGTGGGCAGCAGCCTGCTGGCGGCCGATGGCGGCGGCCTGTCGCCGCGGTTTGCGCTGGGCCTGGCGCAGTTTGTGTCGGCCAATCTGGTGGCGGGGCGCGAAGTGGTGATCGTCTCGTCCGGCGCGGTGGCCGCTGGGCGCGCCATCCTGCCCAAGGCAGCCGAAGCCGGCGCCGCCATTGCCGCACGCCAGGCGCTGGCCGCGCTGGGCCAGGCGCAGTTGATCGCGTTGTGGCAGCGCTTTTTCGAGCGCCCGGTGGCACAGGTGCTGCTCACCCACGACGACCTGCGCAACCGCCGCCGTTACCTCAATGCGCGCGCCACGCTGGGCGAACTGTTGCGGCTGGGCGCATTGCCGGTGATCAACGAGAACGACACCGTGTCGGTGGATGAACTCAAGCTCGGCGACAACGACAACCTGGCCGCGATCGTGGCCGCGCTGGTCGATGCCGATGCCTTGTTCATCGCCACCGACATCGATGGCCTGTACAGCGCCGACCCGCGCAGCAACCCGCTGGCACGCCCGCTCGACGAGGTGGCCGAACTCAGTGCCGAGGTGCTGGCAATGGCCGGCGGCAGCGGCAGCAGCGTGGGCACCGGCGGCATGCGCACCAAGCTGGAAGCCGCCGCCAAGGCCGGCGCGGCCGGGATCGAAACCTATCTGTTCAATGGCCGCAGTGCCGAGGTGGTGCGCGGGCTGGCGCAGGACCGGCTGTGCGGCACGCGCATCCACGCCGCACGAACGCGCATTGCCGCGCGCAAATACTGGCTGCGGCATGCGCCGGTGGAGCCGGGCACGATCCTGATCGATGCCGGCGCCGCGCTGGCGCTCACCGACAAGGGTGCCTCGCTGCTACCCGGTGGCGTGGCCGGTGCCGAAGGCGATTTCCGCCGTGGCGACATGGTGGAAATCCACCTGCGCGACAGCACTGGCAGCCGCTGCCTGGCACGTGGCGTGAGCCAGTATTCGGCAGTGGATGTGCGCCGCATCGCCCGCCGCCACTCGCGCGAGATCGAACCGATCCTCGGCTACAGCTATGGCGAGAATGTGGTGCATCGTGATGATCTGGTAGTTTTGTAGCAGGGATTGGTGAGTCGGGATTGGGGATTCGCAACAGCATCTGTTGAGCGTTTCCCAAACGTTGTCTCTGTGTCCCAACGACTGCTTCCCTTGTGGTGATAAAACGGTCGCCTGCGTTTCCCAATCCCCAATCCCGATTCTCGAATCCCGGCCCCCCAATGACCATCAAATCGCTCGCCCTGCAATGCCGCGACGCCGCGCAGGTGCTGTCGCAACTGTCCGCAGACGCCAAGCAGGCCTTGTTGCTGGCCATGGCCGATGCGCTCGACACCGATGCGACGCAGATTCTGCAGGCCAACCAGCGCGACGTGGATGCGGCGCGTGAGAAGGGCACCGGTGCGGCGATGCTCGATCGCCTCACGCTGACGACGGCGCGCTTGTCGGCAGTGGGCGCGGCGTTGCGCGAGGTGGCCGTGCTGCCGGATCCAGTGGGCCAGGTCACGCGCGACGATGTGCGCCCCAACGGGATCCGCGTGCAGAAGGTGCGCGTGCCGCTGGGGGTGATCGCGATGATCTACGAAGCCCGCCCCAATGTGACCGCCGATGCGGCAGCGCTGTGCATCAAGGCCGGCAACGGCGTGATCCTGCGTGGCGGCTCCGAAGCGATTCATTCCAACACCGCGATTGCGCGCGCCCTGCAGCGTGCCCTGCGCGAGGCCGGCGTGCCCGAAGCGGCGCTGACGCTGGTGGAAGACTTGCGGCGCGAGACCATGCTGGAGCTGCTGCAGCTCAGCGACATCGTCGATCTGGCGATTCCGCGCGGTGGCGAAGGCCTGATCCGCTTCGTTGCCGAACACGCGCGCGTGCCGGTGATCAAGCATTACAAGGGTGTCTGCCATCTGTTCGTGGATGCATCGGCCGATGTGGACCTGGCGGTGCGCCTGTTGGTGGATGGCAAGGCTTCGCGGCCATCGGCATGCAATTCGCTGGAGACACTGTTGGTGCATGCAGAGATCGCCGAACGCTTTCTGCCCGCCGCCGCCACCGCGTTGCGCGCGCGTCACGTCGAGCTGCGTGGCGATGCGGCAACGCGCGCAGTGCTGCCCGAGATCGCCGCGGCCAGCGAAGACGACTACGCCGCCGAATTCCTGGACCTGATCCTGGCCATCCGCGTGGTGCCGGATCTGGACACCGCGCTGGCGCATATCCGCCAGTACGGCTCGGACCACACCGAGGTGATCGCGACGCAGACGCCCGCCAACGCCGAAATGTTCGTGCAGTCGCTGCGCTCGGCGGTGGTGATGGTCAACGCGTCTTCGCGGTTTTCCGACGGTGGCGAACTCGGCCTGGGCGCGGAGATCGGCATCTCCACCACGCGCCTGCATTCGTACGGCCCGATGGGCCTGGAGGCGCTGACCGTGGAGCGCTTCGTGGTGCGTGGTGAGGGGCAGGTGCGGCACTGACGCCTTGGCCTCGTGCTGGCGCACAGGCCGCCAGTGCAGGCATGGTTGCAGCGGGAGGCGACGCGATGCAGCTGGCTATTGCTCCGGCGCGGGCGATGGTGACGCCCGTCCTTCCTCGTTGTCGCTGAGACGCTGGCAGTCACCCGCAACTGAGTGTCGAACCGGTGCTCACCCTGCGCAGGCAGTGTATCGAGCGCCTGCGCTGCGCACGCCCTCCGTGCAGATATCACGCAAACGCAAACGCAAACGCGCACCTAGCGCAGGCCGCCAACCGCGCAGCCTGCTCGCCGCCAAGCGCAGCCGCATCACCGCAACCACGACCTTTGACACTCCCCCCGGCGCCGCCGTGCTGCCTACAGTCGACGACTGCCCCCGCACTTCCGGAGTCGTCGATGCGTCGTCTTGCCGCCTGCCTGCTCGCTACCGCCGTCGCCGCCGCCACCAGCGCGGCGCTGGCGCAGACCTCGCCGATGACCCCGGACATCACCGGCAAGCCGTTCGTGGCAAGCGACGCTGCCAACGACTACATCAAGCGCGAAGTGATGATCCCGATGCGCGATGGGGTCAAGTTGCATACGGTGATCGTGCTGCCCAAGGGCGCACGCAATGCACCGATGGTGCTCACGCGCACGCCGTACAACGCCAGCGGCCGCACCGAGCGCATGGCGTCGCCGCACATGAAGGACCTGCTCGCGCAGGGCGACGATGTGTTCGTGGAAGGTGGCTACATCCGCGTGATCCAGGACGTGCGCGGCAAGTACGGCTCGGAAGGCGATTACGTGATGACCCGGCCGTTGCGCGGGCCGCTCAATCCCAGCGAGGTCGACCATGCCACCGATGCGTGGGACACCATCGATTGGCTGGTCAAGAACGTCAAGGAGTCCAACGGCAAGGTCGGCATGATCGGCTCCTCGTACGAAGGCTTTACCGTGGTGATGGCACTCACCAACCCGCATCCGGCGCTCAAGGTCGCGGTGCCGGAAAGCCCCATGGTGGACGGCTGGATGGGCGACGACTGGTTCAACTACGGCGCGTTCCGCCAGGTGAACTTCGATTACTTCACCGGCCAGCTGACCCAGCGCGGTAAGGGCACCGGCATCGCGCGCCAGGGCCATGACGACTACAGCAATTTCCTGCGCGCCGGCTCGGCCGGGGACTTCGCCAAGGCGGCGGGTCTGGAACAACTGCCGTGGTGGCACAAGCTCACCGAACACGCCGCCTACGACAGCTTCTGGCAGGAGCAGGCACTGGACAAGGTGATGGCGCGCACGCCGCTGAAGGTGCCCACGATGTGGCTGCAGGGCCTGTGGGATCAGGAAGACATGTGGGGCGCCATCCACAGCTATGCGGCGATGGAGCCGCGCGACAAGAGCAACACGCTCAACTACCTGGTGATGGGGCCGTGGCGGCACAGCCAGGTCAATTACGACGGCAGCGCGCTGGGTGCGTTGAACTTCGATGGCGATACCGCGCGGCAGTTCCGCCACGATGTGTTGCGCCCGTTCTTCGACCAGTACTTGGTCGATGGCGCGCCGAAAGCCGCCACGCCGCCGGTGTTCATCTACAACACCGGCGAGAATCATTGGGACCGCCTGCAGGCATGGCCACGCAGTTGCGACAAGGGCTGCACAGCCAAGAGCAAGCCGCTGTATCTGCAGGCCGGCGGCAAGCTCTCGTTCCAGGCGCCGACAGCGGCGCAACCGGCGTTCGAGGAATACGTGTCCGACCCGGCCAAGCCGGTGCCGTTCGTGCCACGCCCGGTCGACTTCGGCGACCGCAGCATGTGGACCACCTGGCTGGTGCACGACCAGCGCTTCGTCGATGGCCGCCCGGACGTCCTCACCTTCGTCACCGAGCCGCTGATCGCACCGCTGCAGATCGCCGGCGCGCCGGATGTGCATCTGCAGGCGTCCACCAGCGGCAGCGACAGCGACTGGGTGGTCAAGCTGATCGATGTCTACCCGGACGAGATGGCGGCCGACCCGAAGATGGGCGGCTATGAGCTGCCGGTGTCGATGGCGATCTTCCGCGGCCGCTACCGCGAAAGTTTCGGCACGCCCGCGCCGCTGGCAGCCAACCAGCCGCTGGCATTCCAGTTCGGCCTGCCCACTGCCAATCACACCTTCCAGCCGGGCCACCGGGTGATGGTGCAGGTGCAGTCCAGCCTGTTCCCGCTGTACGACCGCAACCCGCAGACCTACGTGCCGAATGTCTTCTTCGCCAAGCCCGGCGATTATCAGAAGGCGACCCAGCGTGTGTACGTGGCGCCGGGGCAGGGCAGCTACATCAGTCTGCCGGTGCGTTGACGCCGCGGGCGCTGCGTGCCGGCGGCGCCCAGACGTCTTCCAGCCACTGCGGGCGGCAGGCCACCCAGGCGGCCACCAGCTGGATCACGATGCAGGCGGCCAGGAACAGGAAGGGCGAGGTCCAGCCGCCGCGGTGGGCGTGCAGCCAGCCGAACAGGAATGGCCCCAGGCAGCTCACCAGGTAGCCCATGCCCTGCGAAAACCCCGACAGTGCCGCCGAGCCGGCGGCAGTGCGGCTGCGCTGGTTGACCAGCACCAGCGCCAGCGGGAACGTGCTGGGGCCCAGGCCGAGCAGGGTGACCCACAGGATCGGCGCCGCCAGCGGTGCCCACCACAGCCCGGCGAACGCCACCAGGTGGCAGGCCGCGCACAGCAGCACGATCGGGAACGGGTTGCGCAGGCGCACCGCCAGGGCGGGCATGGTCAGCGCGCCAACCATGCCCAGCGCCGAGAACAACGCCACCATGGTGCCGCCGAAGGCGGGCGACGCACCGGCCTCGCGGAACAGCGTCGGCAGCCAGGTGAACATCGAATAGGTCACCAGCGAGGTCATGCCGAAGGTCAGCGCCATGCTCCAGCCCAGCGCAGTGCGCGCTACGCGGCCTTCGGCTTCCGGGGTGGGCGTCACCGGCGCCGGCCCGGTCGCGGCCAGGCGGCGATGCCGCGCATGCACCAGCGCCCAGGCGACCAACGCCAGCAGCGCCGGCAGCATCCACACCATCATCGAACTGCGCCAGCCCCAGGCATCGGCCACCGGCACCGCCATCAACGCCGGCAACAGCGTGCCCACCTGCAGCACGGTGATGTACAGCGTGCTGACGCCACCCACGCGGTCACCGAAATAGCGCTTCACCAGCGGCGGCAGTACCACGTTGCCCACGCCCATGCCGGCCAGTGCCACCAGCGAGCCCAGCAGCAATCCGCCGGTGCCCGGCAGCAGCGGGCGCACCAGCAAACCGATCGTGGCCAGGCCCATGGCAATCAGTGCGGTCTGCAGCAGCCCGAACCGGCGCAACAACGCGGGCGTGGCCACGCCGGTGAGCGCGAACGCGGCAGTCGGCAACATGCCCAGCGCGCCCATCGTTGGGGCACCAAAATCGTACTCATGCGCGATGCGTTCCAGCAGCGGCGTCAGCGAGGTCACCGCCGTGCGCAGATTGAACGCAGACAACAGAACCGCAGCCAGCACCACCCCGCGACCACGTCGCTGTGCGGAAGGTGAGGCAACGGTAGAAAGTGCACCAGACATGACAGACCGTCCGCACCGACCACAGCACTATGGCGGCGCCTGAAAACACAAAACCGGCACGAGGCCGGTTTTGTGTTTTGAAACTTGGTCGGGGAGACAGGATTCGAACCTGCGACCTCTACGTCCCGAACGTAGCGCTCTACCAGACTGAGCTACACCCCGAAGGAGCCGCGTATGTTACATAGGGAATGCCAAATCGGCAAGCACTGCAGACAACTTTTTTATCGGCGCGGTGTGTCTTGCTCGCGCGCCTCGAACCACATGCCGTTGAGCACGGCAGCCAGTGCGGCCAGACCGGTGCCAAGAATCCATGCGAAATACCACATCGGTGTACTCCTTGTTGCGTTGAAGTGTGGGCATGCGAGCGCTGTGCGCCGTGCAGCAGCGCCCGCAGGGGTGCGTTCAATACGCGTTGGGATTGCCGGCCATCTCTTCGGCGGTGACCTTGCCCTTGAGCACGCGGTAGACCCAGGTGGTGTAGGCGATGATGATCGGCAGGAACACCGCAGTGGCCAGCAACATGATCCACAGCGTCAGCCGGCTGCTGGAGGCATCCCACAGCGTCAGGCTCGAGCCCGGTGCGCTGGAAGAGGGCAGCAGGAACGGAAACAGCGCAAAGCCCACGGTCAGGATGATGCCGGCGATGGCACTGCCCGAGGCAATGAACGCCAGGCCGCCACGGCGTGCGCGCAGCAGCGCCGCGTTGAGGGCTAATCCCAGCAGGCCGACCAGCGGCGCAACTGCAGTGGCGGGCATGCTGCGGTAGTTGTGCAGCCAGCCACCGGCGGCGGTGAGGGCGGCGGTCTTGCCAAGCGGGTCAGTGGCCGCGTCGGTCACCGTTGCCGAGGTCACCACATAGCCGGGCAACCCGAACGCCACCCAGGCACCGGCACCTGCAAACAACGTCACGCCGAGCACGGCCGCACTACTGCCGTAGCGCGCCGCGCGGTCGGCCACCGGGCCGTCGGTCTTGAGCACCAGCATCGCCGCGCCATGCGCCACCAGCATCGCCACGCTGAGCAGGCCGGCCAGCAACGCGAAGGGCGTCAACAACCCGAAGAAGCTGCCGGTGTAGAACACGCGCAGGCTGTCGTCGAAATGGAACGGCACACCCAGCACCACGTTGCCCACCGCCACGCCCATGATCAGCGCCGGAATGAAGCCGCCGACAAACAGCGCCCAGTCCCAGTTGCTGCGCCAGCGCTGCCCCGGCAGCTTGCCGCGGTACTTGAAACCCACCGGGCGCAGGATCAGCGCAAACAGGATCACGAACATCGCCAGATAAAAGCCCGAAAAGCTCACCGCATACAGCGGTGGCCAGGCTGCGAAGATCGCGCCGCCACCGAGCACCAGCCACACCTGGTTGCCTTCCCACACCGGGCCGATGGTGTTGACCACCAGCCGGCGCTCGGCATCGGTGCGCGCCACAAACGGCAGCAGCGCGCCCACGCCCAGGTCGAACCCGTCCATGACCGCAAACCCGATCAGCAGGATGCCGAGCAGTAGCCACCAGATCACGCGCAGCGTTGTGTAGTCCAATCCAATGAAATCCATGGGTGTCTCCGACCGTTACGGTTGAGCGCCAGCCAGCGCATCGCCGGCATGCGTGGGGGCAGGGGAGGTGGTGTCACGCAAGGCGGGAAAGAACGCGTCCGGGCCTTTGCGGATGGCTTTGAGCATCAGCTTGATCTCGATGATCAGCAGCGCCGTGTACAGCGCCACGAAGCCGCCCAGCGAGAGCAGGAGCTGATGCAAGGCAAGACCGGAGGCGGCATAGAACGTGGGCAGCACGCCTTCCACCGCCCACGGCTGGCGGCCGTATTCGGCCACGAACCAGCCGCATTCGATGGCGATCCACGGTGCCGGCAACGACCACAGCGCCACCGTCAGGAACCAGCGCTTGTCTTCGAAAGTGTGCTTGCACGAGAACCAGAACGCGGCGGCGAAGAAGGCGATCAGATAGAAGCCCAGTGCCGCCATCACCCGGAACGTCCAGAACAGCGGCAAGACGCGCGGCACGGTGTCCATTGCGGCCTGTGCAATCTGCTCTGGCGTGGCGTTGCCGATGTCGTCGCGATAGCGCTTGAGCAGCAGCCCGTGGCCCAGGTCCTGCCAATGCGCATCGAACACCTTGCGTGCTTCAACATCGTGCTTGTCGGCACGCAGGCGTTGCAATGCACCGTAGGCGATCTGCCCGCCGCGGATGCGGTGTTCGGCACGCTTGACCAGATCCAGGATGCCGGGGATCTGCTGGTCCAGCGAGCGCGTAGCCACCAGCCCCATCAGGTAGGGCAGCTGGATCGCGTAATCGTTGCGGTGCGTGGTCTGGTTGGGAATGCCGAACGCGGTGAAGTTGGCCGGTGCGGCTTCGGTCTCCCACATCGCCTCGATGGCGGCCAGCTTCATCTTCTGGTGCTCGTTGGCGGCATAGCCGCTCTCATCGCCGAGCACCACCACCGACAGCGCCGAGAACAGGCCGAACGCCGCAGCCACCGCGAACGAGCGGCGGGCCAGCTCGCGGTGTGTGCCGCGCAGCAGGAACAACGCACTGATCGACATCACGAACATTGCGCCGGTGACATAGCCCGCGCTCACCGTGTGCACGAACTTGGCCTGCGCCACCGGGTTGAACAGCACCGCCATGAAGTCCACCACCTCCATGCGCATGGTGTCCGGGTTGAACACCGCGCCGGTGGGGTTCTGCATCCAGCCGTTGGCGATCAGGATCCACAGCGCCGACAGGTTGGTGCCCAGCGCCATCAGCCAGGTCACCGTGAGGTGCTGCACGCGCGAGAGCCGGCTCCAGCCGAAAAAGAACAGGCCGATGAAGGTCGCTTCCAGGAAGAACGCCATCAGGCCTTCGATCGCCAACGGCGCGCCGAAGATGTCGCCGACATAGTGGCTGTAGTAGGACCAGTTCATGCCGAACTGGAACTCCATCACGATGCCGGTGCCGACACCCATGGCGAAATTGATGCCGAACAGCACGCCCCAGAACAGCGTCATGCGGCGCCAGACGTCCTTGCCGGTCATGACATAGACGCTCTCCATGATCGCAATCATGAAAGAGAGCCCCAGGGTCAGCGGGACGAAGAGAAAGTGGTACATCGCGGTCAGTGCGAACTGCAGCCGCGACAGTTCAACGACTGTCGAGTCGATCATGGCAGGGTGGACCTGGTTGAGTGTCAGTAGGAACACAGCGGATGATCTGCCCCTGCCGCGCTCGGCGCGTTGATCCAAATCAAGGCGGCCACCGATGGGTGCGTCAGACTGTCCAACCCGCAGCCGTGGGATGGCGACTTACAATTGCGATCCGCCGCGATGTCTTCCGAGAGCGATGTGAGCCAGCCCAGCGTGCCAGCCAGCGAAACGCCCGCGCAGCGCCGCCAGCGCGGCCAATGGCTGGACGCGCTGGCCGCACCGGCCACGCGCGCGCGCCGTCTGGCGGGTGTCGCGGTGACGATTTCGGGCGTGTTGTTGCTGCTGCAGTCCGCCGCCATCGCCTGGCTGATCCAGTCCGTGCTGGTGCAGCACCGCCCACTGGCGGAACTGGGCCATGTCGGCCTGGGCCTGCTGGGTGCGGCGATCGGTCGCGCGCTGTGCGGCGCATGGGCGCAATCGCTGGCCGGCGAGGTAGCCGATGTCGCCAAACACGCCTTGCGCCTGCGCATTGCACGGCGCCTGCTCGAACACGGCCCGGTGTGGTTGCGCCGCCAGCGCAGCGGTGAACTCGGTGAACTGAGCCTGGCGCATAGCGACGCGCTGGAAGGCTATTTCGTCGGTTACCAGCTGGCGCGCACCGAAATGCTGGTGGTGCCGGGGTTGATCCTGCTGGCGGTGTTCTCGGTGGATTGGGTGGTGGGCCTGGTGCTGTTGCTCACCGCGCCGCTGATTCCGTTTTTCATGATGCTGGTGGGGTGGGGCGCCGAAGCCGCCGGCCGCGAACAACTGGGCGAGCTGGCGCGCATGGGCGGGCACTTTGCCGACCGCCTCAAGGGCCTGGGCCTGCTGCGAGTGTACGGCCGTGGCGAGGCCGAACTGGGCGGTATTGCGGCAGCCGCCGACGGCGTGCGCGAGCGCTCGCTGAAAGTGCTGCGTATCGCGTTCCTGTCCTCCACCGTGCTGGAGTTCTTCGCCTCGGTAAGCGTGGCGATCGTGGCGCTGTATTTCGGGTTGAGCTACCTGGGCATGCTGGATCTGCACGGGCTGCCGAGCCTGGGCACGGGCATGTTCTGCCTGCTGTTAGCGCCGGAATTCTTTGCGCCCCTGCGGCGGCTGGCCGCGCACTACCACGACCGCGCCAACGCGCTGGCCGCAGTGTCCGAAGCCGAGCGCCTGCTGCACGGCTTTGCACCGCCTGCGGTGGCGGTGCAGGTGCCGGCAGTGCCGGCGCGGCCGCTGGAACCGGCACAGGCGCACGCGCCGTTGCTGCAGGCACGTGGGCTGGCAGTGCGTCCGCCCGGTTCGCCAGTGCAGGTGGTGCGCGATTTTTCGCTGGCGCTGGAGGCCGGCCAGCGTGTCGCACTGGTTGGCCCCAGCGGCAGCGGCAAGAGCACCCTACTGGAAGGCCTGGCCGGCTGGCTGGAGTTGGAGGGCGGCAGCCTGGCGGTGCGGCCCGGGGTGCGCATCGGCTATGCACCGCAGCGGCCCTACCTGTTCCACGGCAGCATCGCCGACAACCTGCGCCTGGCCGATCCACAGGCCAACGACGCCCGCCTGCGCGCGGTGGCCGACGCGGCGCAGGTGCTGCGGTTTGCCACGCAGCTGCCGGACGGGCTGGACACGGTGATCGGCGAGCGCGGCTTCGGGTTATCCGGCGGCGAAGCCCGGCGCGTGGCGTTGGCACGGCTGCTGTTGCGGGAGCCCGATGTGCTGTTGCTGGACGAGCCCACGGCCTTTCTGGATCCCGACACCGAGGCCGACCTGCTGCGCAGCCTTGCGCTGTTCGCGCGTGGACGCGCTGTGGTGCTGGCCACGCACAGCGCCGCGGTGATGCAGTGGGCCGACACGGTGATCGATCCACGCGGCGCGCGCGTGGCGATGGAGCAGCCATGAAGCACCCGGCACCCGATCGCCTGCGCGATGTGTTTACCCGCCACCTGTGGCGGTTGCTGGTGTCGGCGGTGCTGGTGCTGGTCACCGCGCTGGCAGGTGTTGGTTTGCTCAGCTTGTCTGGCGGGTTTCTCACCGCCGCGGCCCTGGCCGGTGTTGCCGGGCTGGGCTCGGGCTTCAATTTCTTCTCGCCCTCGGCCGGGATTCGGGCGCTGACGTTTGCGCGGATCGTGTCGCGCTACGGCGAGAAACTGATCGGCCATGACGCCACCTTGCGCGTCGCGCGCGATGCGCGGGTGTGGTTCTTCCGTCGCGCCTTGCCGCTCGCACCCGGACGCCTGTCGGCCACACGCACCGGTGACCTGCTGGCGCGGCTGATGTCCGACATCGGCGAGGTCGATGGCGTCAGCGTGCGCGCGTTGGCACCGCTGTCTGCATTGCTCGGTGTGTGGTGCGCCGGCGTGGCGGCCGCCGCGGTGATCTACCCGCCGGCTGCAGGCCTGCTGGTGGTGCTGGGGCTGCTGACCGGCGTGCTGGTGCCGTGGCAGGTGGCACGTGGCGGCGCCGCGCGCGAACAGCGCCGCACCCAGCAGCGCGCCGCCTTGCGCACGCAGGCGTTCGAGGGCCTGGAGGGTGCGGCGGACCTGGCGGCGGTGGAGGCACAAGGCACCTGGATCACCCGCATCGACACCGCCGGCACGGCCTTGGCGCAGGGCGACCGCAGCCAGCGGCGGCACCTGATCGGCGGCAATCTGCTGCATGCGCTCTGCGGTGGCATCGGCCTGGCGGGCATGCTGTGGCTGGCGCTGGACGCGGCCGAGCGCGACCTGATCGACGCCGCGATGGCAGCCGGCCTGGTGTTCCTGACCATGGCCTTGCTGGAGGTGTGGGCCGGCGCCGGCCTGGCGTTGCAGGCGCTGCAGAGTGCGCGCGTGGCCGGGCAGCGCCTGCAGGCGATCGTGGACCAGGCGCCTTCGGTGCAGGACCCGCTGCAGCCAGTCGCGGTGCCGCCCAGTGGGGTGCTGGAACTGCGCCAGGTGCGCTTCGCCTGGCCGGGGGCCGCACGGCCGGTGCTGCAGGCGGTGGACCTGCGGCTGGGCCCGGGCGAGCGCATCGCCATCAGCGGCGATAGCGGCAGCGGCAAGAGCACGCTGTCGGCCCTGCTGCTGCGGCTATGGGACCCGCAGGACGGGCAGGTGGACTACGCCGGCATCGCGCTGCGCACGTTCGCGCAGGCGCAGTGGCACCAACGCATCGCCTGGCTGCCGCAGAACGCGCCGGTGTTTGCCGGCACCGTGCGCGAGAACCTGGTCATCGGCGATGCCGCTGCCAGCGATGCCGCGCTGTGGGCCGTGCTCGATCAGGTGCGCCTGCGCGACTGGGCCACTACCCAGAACGGCCTGGAGACCTGGGTGGGCGAAAACGGCGCCACGCTTTCGGCTGGCCAGGCCCGCCGGCTTGCACTGGCACGCGCGTTGTTGCGCGATGCGCAGATCCTGCTGCTGGACGAACCCACCGACGGCCTGGACGTGGATACCGCACATGCGCTGTTGATTGACCTGGCCGCCGCACTCGGCCAGCGCAGCCTGGTGATGATCACCCACGACAGCGTGCCCGACGGCGTGGTGCAGAGGCGCTACCGAATGCGGGACGGGGTGCTGGAAGCGCTGCCCTGAGCGAGACGCACCTGTCCCGGTGCGTCTCGCAGTCACGGTGCTGTGCTCAGTCCAGCACCGCCCGGAGCGTGGCCATCAGCCCCGGCTGCAGCCAGGCCCACAGCAACAGGCCGACATTCAACCCGGCGGTGATCCAGAACGTCAGCTGGAACGCGGCCTTGCTGCATTTATGGCGATACCATTCCTGCGCCAACAGCGCGCCAGGCCAACCGCCCAGCACGCCGATCAGGTGCAAGGTGGCTTCCGGCGTCCGCCATTGGTTGCGTTGCGCCGCAGACTTGTCGATGGCGTAGGCGAGCACGGCCACCCCACTGGCGGCCACATACCAGAGCAGCACCAGCAACGGCAGCCGCTGCAGCACGACGGCGGCGACGATCGCGCCCAGGAACATCACCGCAATGAACTTGCGCGGCAAGCCGCTACCGCGTTGACGCGTCCTGGCCTGGGTGCTGCGGTCTGCCCAGCGCACCTGCGTGGCCTTCAGCCGCGCGTGTGCATCGCGCTGCACCGCGTAGGTGAGCACATCGCCATTGCAGGGCCGCCGCCGCTGCGGCCCAAATGCGCCGATATGCACAAAGGCACGCTCGCCACCGCCATGCGGCACGACGAACCCGAAGCCCTTGTGGTCATCCCAATCGCTCAGACGCCCCTGATAACGCATCGATCCCCCACCATGAGCGGCTCAGCAGTCTGCAAGAAAGGCCCGCACTGCCGGGCCGAAGCGGGCGAAATCCACCAGGAAGGCGTCGTGGCCCTGCGGGGAATCCAGGCCCAGGAACTGGGCATCGGCACCGCCAGCACGCAAGCCTTCGGCAATCTGTTCCTGCTGCTGCACCGGGAACAGGATGTCGGTGTTGGCGCCGATCGCCAGCGCGCGTGCGATGCGGATCTGCGCCAGCCCCGCCAGCACGCCGGATTCCGGCGCTGCGCCCTCGGGCACGTGCGGTGCGTACTCGGCCAGATCGAACCAATCCATCGAGCGGCTTAGATAGAGATAGCAGTTGGGGTCGAAGAAGCGCACGAAGCGGCGTGCATGGCCTTCGAGATAGCTTTCGACCTGGAATTCGAGCCCGAATGGATCCTCGGCGGTCTGTTCGGAATCCAGCCGCACGCGGCCGAAACGGCCATCCCATTCCAGCGCCGAGCGATAGGTGATCACGCCCAGCTTGCGCGCCATGCGCATGCCCGATTCCGGGTACTGCACATCGTCGTAGTGGCCGCCGTTCCAGTGCGGATCCAAGCGAATGGCTTCGCGCTGCAGCGAGCGGATGGCGATCGAAAACGGCAACGCCTGCGCGCTGCCGGAGATATTGATGTGGCTGCGCGCGATACCGGGGTGGCGCAGCAGCAACGCCAACGCGGTCATGCCGCCCATCGAGTTGCCGATCAGGCAGGCCAGCTGCGCGATGCCCAGCGCACGCACCACATCGGCTGCGGCATCGGCGACATCTTCGATGGACAATTCTGGGAACGACAGCCGGTAGGGAGCGCCGGTGGCCGGGTCGATCGAAGCCGGGCCGGTGGAGCCCTTGCAACTGCCCAACGAGTTGACGCACACCACGAACCAGCGCTCGGTGTCGATCGGCTTGCCCGGGCCCACCATCGCTTCCCACCAACCGGGCTCGGGGTTGCCGGCATTGGCCGCGGCGTGGGCGTTGGGCGACAGGCCAGTGACGATCAACACGGCATTGCCGTGGTCCGCGTCCAGCGTGCCCCACGTTTCATAGGCCACCCTGGCCTGATGCAGCACGCCGCCGCGTTTCATCGGCAATGGCGAGGGCAGGGCGTGGAAGCGGGTACCGGTGGGAATGAATTCGGTCATCGCGTGATTCTATCCGGCATGGCGGGAGCCGGCGTGCGCACGGTTGGCACGCGCTGTCGCGGTGTGAGGGCGTGGGCAGTGCGCCGCGTTGAAGGTGCCGGTTTCCGGCGATGTGATCGCTTTAGAGCGGCTAACAAAACGTAGCGAGCAGTCGTCAGGTGCTTGCGGAAGGCGCGGAGGAACCGGAGTGTACGTGGGTACATGCCGATTCCGAGCACCGGCCGCGCCCGCCTGGCGGCTGCGCAGTCGTTTTGATAGCTACTCTGAATGCCGAGGTGTTTCCGCGCGCGCCCGGAGTGCTATGCGCTTACAAGCGCGCAGCACTCAGCGGCCGATGACCAGCTCCACCTGCGCATCGGTGGGCAACTGCACCGTCACCGGCGTGCTTTCCACGTCATCGCTCTGGCGCATCGCATTGCCGCTGCGCGAGAGCCGGGCCACCAGTTGCACCTTGTCCAGCGACGACAGCGTGCGCGTGGGCATCGGGCTGTCGCCATCATCCAGGGTGACGGTCAATGGCAGCGCGCTGAGCGGGTGTTTTTCCACCGCCACCGGCATCGGGGTGTCGGCGGACCGTGCAATCACGAACACACTGGTGTCGGCGGGCAAGCCGGCGCGCTTGGCAAACTCGGCGTCCAGCACCACCCGCACGCGAATGGCCTTGCCTGTGCTGGCCGTGGCGGTTGCCGGTGCGGCGGCCTGGATCGGCTCCAGCTTGGCCTCGCGACGCGCGGCATTGATCTGTTCCAGCAGCCCGGGGCGAGTCTTGGGGTCCACCACCTCCAGCAGCGGCAGCCAGGTAGCGCTGGCCGCAGCGGGCTGCCCGGCCTGGCGTTGCACCACGCCGAGGAACCAGCGCGCACGCTCGTGTTCGGGCTGCACCGCAAGCGCATGTTCGAGCAGGCGTTGCGCCTCGTGATCCGGCTGCGGCGTGTCGTCGGCGAGCATGCGCGTCTGCGCGGCGGCCACCAATACATCCGGCTCGTCCGGGCGCAGCGCCACGGCACGGGCAAATGCATCGCGCGCTTCGGCGAACTTCTCCTGGCTGGACAGCGACCGCCCCAGCAGCACCCAGCCTTCGGCCTGGTCTGGGTTGCGCGCCAGGGCAGTGCGCAGCTGCACGATGGCCTCGTCCAATGTGCGTGGCGTGGTCGGGCGATCAGCGGTCTGTTCGATCGCCGCCGGCGTGCCAACCAGCCAGTAAAGCGCGGCGCTGGCCGCCAGCAGCAACACCACCAGCGCACCGGCCAAGCCGCGCGCCTCGCGCCACAAAGGGCGCAGCACCAGGCCGAAAGCCAGTACCGCCAGCACCACGATGCACGCGACAAAGATCGCCATCACCACTCCTGCTCGTCGACGCTGGTGGTGGGCGCTGCCGCACTGCGCCGCCGCACCACCAGCGCCACCGCCGTGCCGCCGAGCAGCAGCACCAGCAACGGGCCGAACCACAGCAGCCAGGTGCGCGATTCGACCTGCGGCCGGTACAGCACGAACTCACCGTAGCGGGCTACCAGAAACTGGCGGATCTGCGCGTCGCTGCGGCCTTCGTGCATCAGCGCCAGCACTTCGCGGCGCAGGTCCTGTGCAATTTGCGCGTTGGAATCGGCCAGCGACTGGTTCTGGCATTGCACGCAACGCAGCTCGGCGGTGAGCGCATGAAAGCGCGCTTCCTCGGCGGCCGAGCGGTACAGCAGCGGCGAGGGGTCGCCCATTGGCTGGGCCAATGCCAGCCAGGGCCACAGCAACAACGCGAGTAGCCAGGCGCGTGTCATCGGGCGGTGTGCAGATCCGGCGCGGCGCTGGGCGAGCGCTCGATGCGGGTCAGGGCCGGAATCAGCTGGGTGTCGATGATGGATTGGGTCAGCATGCCGCTGTACTTCCAGCGCACCACGCCGCGGCCGTCGACCAGGAAGGTTTCCGGTGCGGCGGCAATGCCGAAGTCGATCGCGGTGCGGCCATCGGTGTCGGCGACCACCAGCAGATACGGGTTGCCAAGTTGTTCGAGCCAGCGCAAGGCATCGGCGCGCTCGTCCTTCCAGTTGTAGCCGATCACGCGCACGCGCTTGGTCAGTGCGAAGCGGCTCAGCACCGGATGTTCTTCGCGGCAGGCCGGGCACCAGCTGCCCCACACGTTGATGATGTAGGGCGCGCCGCGCAGTTCGCGCGCATGCACGATGATGCTGGGGTCGTGCAGCAACGGCAGCGCGAACTCCGGCGCCGGCTTGCCGATCAGTGCCGACGGCAGGGCGTCGCGGTCGTCATTGCCCGAACGCACCACGGCGTAGACCAGCAACGCCGCCAGCGCGAGCAGCAGGATGCCCGCTCCCACAAGCACGGCGGTGGGCAGGCGGGAGGTGCGGGGGTCAGACATTTAGGGACTCCGGAGAACGACGGAAACGCCGGTCGGCCGCGGTGACCAGGCCGCCGAGCGCCATCAGCAGCGCTCCCAGCCAGATCCAGCGGACAAACGGTTTGAGATGCACGCGCACCGCCCAGGCCTGATTGCCCAGCGGTTCGCCCAGGGCGACGTAAAGATCGCCAAACGGACCCGGGCGGATCGCCGCCTCGGTCAGGGTTTGGCCGCCACTGGCGTAACGGCGTTTTTCGGCATGCAGCGTGCCCACTGCCGCGTCGTCCTTGAACACCTGCAAGGTGGCGCGGTCGGAGACGTAGTTCGGCCCGCGGACTTCTTCCAGCCCGTCGAAGTGCAGTGCGTAGCTGCCGATCTCCATCTGCTGGCCGGGTGCCAGCGCGACTTCACGCTGCAGGCTGAGCGATTCCACTAGCAAGGCGCCGGCCAGGAACACCGCCACGCCCGTATGCGCCAGCGCCATGCCGAGCATCTCGGCGGTGAACTTGCGCCCCTTGGCAGCGCGGCGCGTCCACAAAAAGCGCAGCGTGCCCAGCACCACCCAGGCCGCCCCCGCCACGCCGAGTGCCGCTTTCAGCTGGCCCTGCGGTGCGGCGAACCAGGCCAGCACCCCGAGCACGGCGGCCAGCGCGGCCCAGGGTGCGAGCATCGCCAGCGGACGCGAGGGTTGTTCGCGCTGCCAGCGGGTCAGCGGCCCGAACGGCAGCAGCGCCACCAGCGGCGCCATCAGCACCAGGAACAACGTGCCGAAGTAGGGCGGGCCAACCGACAGTTTGCCCAGGCCCAGTGCATCGGCCAGCAGCGGGTACAGCGTGCCCAGCAGCACCATCGCGCAGGCGCAGGCCAGCAGCAGGTTGTTCAACAGCAGCAGCGTTTCGCGCGAGCTGCCGGCAAAGGCCCGGCGCGGGTCGTCGCCCTGCGACAACCGCGGCGCGCGCAGCACATACAGCAGCAACGAGCCGCCGACCACGCTCAGCAGGAACACCAGGATGAACACGCCGCGCGAGGGATCGGCCGCAAACGAATGCACGCTGGTCAGCACACCCGAACGCACCAGGAAGGTCCCCAGCAGCGACAGCGCGAAGGCGGCGATCGCCAGCAGCAGCGTCCAGCTGGCGAAGCTGCCGCGTTTTTCGGTGACCGCCTGCGAGTGCAGCAGCGCAGTGCCGACCAGCCACGGCATGAAGCTGGCGTTTTCCACCGGGTCCCAGAACCACCAGCCACCCCAGCCCAGTTCGTAATACGCCCACCAGCTGCCCAGCGCGATGCCCACGGTAAGCATCGACCAGGCGATGTTGGTCCATGGCCGAGTCCAGCGCAGCCAGCGTGCGTCCATGCGGCCTTCCAGCAGCGCGGCAATGGCGAACGCGAACGGCACCGCAAAGCCCACATACCCGCAATAAAGCATCGGCGGATGGATGATCAGGCCCGGGTCCTGCAGCAGCGGATTGAGGTCGGCGCCTTCCAGCGGCACCGGCATCAACCGCGCGAACGGATTGGAGGTGAACAACAGGAACGCCAGGAAACCGATGCTCACCAGCGCCATCACGCCCAGCACGCGTGCGATCACCTGGGCGGGCAACTGCCGCGACCAGATCGCCACCGCGCCCGTCCACAGCGCCAGCACCAGCGTCCACAGCAGCAACGAGCCTTCGTGCGCGCCCCAGACCGCCGAATAGCGATAGATCAACGGCAGCAGCGAGTTGGAGTTCTCGGCCACGTAGCGCACCGAAAAATCCTGCACCAGGAAGGCGTGCGTCAATACCGCGAATGCCGCAGCGATCAGTGCCAGTTGCACCAATGCGGCGGGGCGGGCAACCGCCATCCAGGCACTGCGCCCGCGCTGTGCGCCTGCCAGCGGCACGACGGCCTGCACCAGCGCCACCAGCAGCGCCAGCACCAGCAGGAAGGTACCGAGTTCAGGCAGCATCGGCCTGCCTGTCATTCTTACAACGTCGGATGGCCGGCGATACCGCGCGCCTGCGTGGCAGCGTATGGCCGTCAGTCGCGGTGCCGTCGATCTGTGCGTCGCGGTCTACCAGGGAGGTCACCGTCACTGGGTCACCTTGGCTGGCGCAACCTGGTGCTTGCGATGCGCACTGCCCATCTTGTCGGCGACTTCCTTGGGCATGTAGGTCTCATCATGCTTGGCCAGCACGTCCTCGGCCACGAACACACCTTGCTGCATGCGGCCGGTGGCCACCACCGCCTGGCCCTCGCGGAACAGGTCGGGAAGGATGCGGTCGTAGCGCACCGGCAATTGCGCGTCGCCGTCGGTGACGCGGAAGTGCGCTTCCAGCGAGCCGGCTTCGCGCCGGAACGAGCCTTTTTCCACCATGCCGCCCAACCGAAAGCGCGCGTGCTCCCCGGCCTCGCCGCGCAACACCTCGGCCGGCGTGTATAGATACGCCACATTGCGCTGCAGAGCCATGGCCACCAGCGTGGTCGCCAGGCCACCGGCCAGCACCAGCGCCAGCACCAGCCACAGACGGCGGCGACGTTGCGGGTTCATCGGGTCAGCTCCACATCGGTGGGCAGTGTGCGTTTGCGCTCGCGCAGGCGCCGTGCGCGGGCCACCTTCAATGCTTTGCGCACCTGCCAGCGGCCGGCGATCAAATCCCACAGCAGCACCAGCGCGAACACCGCGTAGGCCGCAATCACATAGGGCAGATAATTCATGCCGTGCCCTCCGCATCGCGCACGATCCACGCCTTGCCGGCTTCGCGGCGCAGGTTGTCGGCACGCGCCCGCGTGAGCAGCGAGCCGGCAAACCAGAACTTGGTGCCGATCACCATCAGCCACAGCGGCAGCAGCATGCTGGCATCGATACTGGACGGGCCCAGCAGACGGATGCTCTGGCCCTGGTGCAGCGAATTCCACCACACCACCGAATAGCGGATCACCGGCAGCAACGCGACGCCGACGATTGCCAGCAGGCTCGCCGCCCGCGCGGCCTGACGGCGGTCGTCGATGGCGTGATACAGCCCGATCACGCCCAGGTACAGAAACAGCAGGATCAATTCGGTGGTCAGGCGCGGGTCCCAGTCCCACCAGGCGCCCCACATCGGCTTGCCCCAGATGCTGCCGGTGAGCAGGGTGATCACGGTAAAGGCGGCGCCGATCGGCGCGCAGGCCATGGCCAGGATCTCGCACACCTTGATGCGCCAGATCAGCGCGATGGCCGCATACAGCGCCATCAGCCCGAACACGAACAGGCTCATCCATGCGCTGGGCACGTGGATGTACAGGATGCGGAAGCTGTCGCCCTGCTGGTAGTCGGCCGGCACCGCGAACAATGCCTGCCAGATGCCGATGCCCAGTAATACCGCCGCCAGCGCATAGCACCACGGCGCCCAGCGCGCGGTAAAACGGTCGAAGATCGGCGGGGAAGCAACGTGGTGGAACCAGCGGGCGACGACGTTCATGCGATGGCGATGGCTCTCGGTATGACAATTGCTCGCGGAGCGGAGTGTCGCATCAACGCCGCATCGACTGCATTGGTCAGCTCAGTGAAATACGGATCGCGGCCGCCGCAGCGAGCGGTGCCAAAACCACGCCGATCACCAGGCCGGCCCCCAACAACAACAACGCACCCACCGCATCCTGGCCTTGTCCGCTGGCCGCCACACTGCCGGCGCCGAACACCAGCACCGGCACGTACAGCGGCAGCGCCAGCAGCGCCACGAGAATACCAGAGCGTTTCATGGTGACTGTCAGCGCTGCAACCACGGCGCCGAGCAGGCTCAGAAGCGGTGTTCCCAGTGCCAACGATGCCAGCAGCACGGGCAGTTGGTCATGTGGCAGGTGCAGCAATTCGCCCAGCAACGGGGTCACCGCGATCAGCGGCAGTGCGCTGGTGGCCCAGTGCAGGAGCACGCGCACGGCGATCAACCAGGCCAGCGGCACCGGCGCGAGCAGCCATTGCTCCATCGAGCCGTCTTCGACATCGCTGCGGAACAGCGCATCCAGCGACAACAGCCCGGCCAGCAGCACCGACAGCCACAGCACCGCCGGCGCGGCCTGCGCCAGCAGGTCCGGGCGCCCGCCCAGGCCCAGCGCGAACAGCACTACGATCAGCAGCGCGAACAGCGCCGGCTGCAGCGCATCGCTGCGGCGGCGCCACAGCAGTTGCAGGTCGCGGCGCACCAGCGCCCGCCCGGCTTGCCACAGCGAAGGTTGCGGCGAATGCGCGCTCATGCGGCGGCCTCCAGGGTCAGCATGCGCGTGCGCACCGGCGGCGCAGCATAGGCGCCATGCGTGGTGACCAGGGCCGCGCCACCGCCACGCAGATGCGCGGAGATCATCCGGTTGACCAGGGTGATGCCCTCCAGATCCAGGTTGGCATAGGGTTCGTCCAGCAACCACAGCGGGGCCGGCGAGAGCCACAGCCGGGCCAGTGCCAGCCGCTTGCGCTGGCCGGCCGAGAGCTGCCGCACCAGCGCATCCTCGTAGCCGGCCAGGCCCACGATGGCCAGTGCACTGCCAGGCATCTGCTTGGCCCGCCGGCCGTGCAGGCCGCACAGGAAATGCAGGTTTTCCAGCGTGCTGAGGTCGGCCTTGAGGCCGGGCAGATGCCCGAGATAGGCCATGAATCGGCTGCGGTCGCCACGGCGAGCGGTCTTGCCGTCGATCAGGATCTCGCCGCGCTCCACGTGCAGCAGCCCGGCCAGCACGCGTAGCAGCGTGGTCTTGCCGGCGCCGTTGTCGCCTTGCACCAGCAAGGCCTCGCCGGCATCGACATGGAAGTCCAGCGGGCCGAACACCGGCTCCTCGTTGCGGCTGAAGGCCAGCGCGCGCGCAGCCAGCAACGGCGGCGCAGTGTGGAGCGGATCGATCATCGGCGCAGCGGGCTCCCGTCGCAGGACGGCATGGGAAGGGCAAGACAGGGCGCGCATTGTAGCGACGATGCGCACGGCCCGGGGCCGCGCATGCGGTGTGATGTGTCCGGGAACGCTGTTTTGCGCATCGCCCGGCGCACTGGCTGGGCGGGTTTGCGTACACTCGCGGTCCCCTGTTTGTCGACCGGAAACGCGCGATGCCCGTCACGACCAAGCTGCCCAAGGTGGGCACCACCATCTTCACCGTCATGTCGCAGCTGGCGGCCGAGCACGGCGCGGTCAACCTGGGCCAGGGCTTCCCGGATTTCGCGGTGCCGCAGCGGCTGGTGGACGCGCTCGGCCAAGCCATGGCCGCCGGGCACAACCAGTACCCGCCGATGACCGGTTTGGCCGCGTTGCGCCAGGCCATCGCAGGTAAGGCGCAGCGCTGCTATGGCGCGCAGGTGGATGCCGATACCGAAATCACCGTCACCAGCGGCGCCACCGAGGCCATCTTCAACGCAATCCACGCGGTGGTGCGCGCGGGCGAAGAAGTGATCGTGCTGGACCCGGCCTACGACTGCTACGAGCCGGCGATCGATCTGGCCGGCGCACGCGCCGTGCACGTGGCGCTGGACCCGCAGACCTTTGCGGTGGATTGGGACGCGCTGCGCGCGGCGATCACTCCGAAGACGCGCTTGCTGATGATCAACTCGCCGCACAATCCCTCCGGCGCGATGCTCTCAGCCGCCGACATGCAGACCCTCACCGAGCTGCTGCATGGCACCGATATCTTCCTGCTGTCTGACGAGGTCTACGAGCACATCGTGTTCGACGGCCGCCGGCACGAGTCGGTGCTGCGCTGGCCGGAATTGCGCGCGCGCGCATTCGTCATTTCCAGCTTCGGCAAGACCTACCATTGCACCGGCTGGAAGATCGGGTATGCCATTGCGCCGCCCGCGCTGAGTGCTGAATTCCGCAAGGTGCATCAGTACAACACCTTCACCAGCTTCGGCCCCGCGCAGCACGCGTTCGCGGCGATGCTCCGTGACGAACCGGAGCACGACGAGCAACTGGGCGCGTTCTATCAGGCCAAGCGCGACCGCTTCCGCGCGCAGCTGTTGACCACACGCCTGGTCCCGCTGCCGGTGCCGGGTGGTTATTTCCAGCTGGTGGACTATTCGGCCATCAGCGACCTGCCCGACACCGAGTTCGTGAAGTGGCTGACGGTGGAGAAGGGCGTGGCGGCGATTCCGCTGTCGCCGTTCTACGAAACCGCACCGTCCGGCCAACGCCTGGCGCGGCTGTGCTTCGCCAAGAACGATGCCACTTTGGATGCAGCGATAGCGCGGTTACAGCAGCTTTGAGGCCATCTGCCGAAAACGTGGCTGAGCGAAAACTGCATTTAGTCCAGGTGAAGGATCACGGCGATGTCGATTACGGGAATGTATTTTGGCATCACATTCGGCTTGACCTTGGCTAGCGGAATGGTCAATGGCGCACTCTTTTATGGCCATGTGTTGACCGGACTAGCTGACCGTGGCCAGGGGGCGGATCTTGATTTCGCCGTGCTGCCATCCCGGAGAGAGAGATACGTGGAACGTTATCTCGCCCTGCTCACCGCCCAGGAAAGGCGCACCACCGCCAACCGTCTGGTTCGCCACCTGCGCTGGGTAACTCCCACACTAGGGTTGTTGTGTCTGTTTGGCACACTTTGCATTGGAGCACGTTGGCGATGACGCTTACCCCGCAAGATCTAAAAATTTCTCTGGTCCAGGGCAGCACCCGCTGGCACGATCCAGCCGGCAATCGCGATTATTACGGCGCGTTGCTGGAGCCGTTGGCCGGGCAGAGCGATCTGGTGATCCTGCCGGAAACCTTCACCAGCGGGTTTTCCAACGAGGCCATCGACAAGGCCGAAGACATGGACGGGCCCACCGTGGCGTGGATCCGCACGCAGGCCGCGCGGTTGGGTGCGGCGATCACCGGCAGCGTGCAGCTGCGCACCGAGCACGGTGTGTTCAACCGGCTGCTGTGGGCCACGCCGGATGGGGTGCTGCAGTATTACGACAAGCGCCACCTGTTCCGCTTCGGCAACGAGCATCTGCGTTATGCGGCCGGGCGCGAGCGCCTTTGCGTCGAGTGGAAGGGGTGGCGGATCAATCCACAGGTCTGCTACGACCTGCGCTTTCCGGTGTTTTGCCGCAACCGCTTCGATGTGGAGCGCCCGGGCCAACTGGATTTCGATCTGCAGCTGTTCGTCGCCAATTGGCCGTCGGCACGTGCCTACGCCTGGAAGACACTGCTGCGTGCGCGGGCGATCGAGAACCTGTGCTTCGTGGCGGCGGTCAATCGCGTCGGGGTGGACGGCAACCAGTTGCACTACGCCGGCGACAGCGCAGTGATCGATTTCCTCGGCCAGCCGCAAGTGGAAATCCGCGAACAGGAACAGGTGGTGACCACCACGATCAGCGCAGCCGCGCTCGCTGAGCACCGCGCGCGCTTCCCGGCGATGCTGGATGCGGACAGTTTTGTGCTGGGCGAGTAGGTGTGGGCGGGGATTTGGGAGTCGGGATTAGGGAGTTGCAAGGGCGGGAGTTCTGACGCCTGATTTATCTGCGGGCTGCTTCCGCCTGGTAGCAGCTGAAAGCGGCTCGTCGTGGAACACCTGCGTTTCCGTTAAGGCGTAGGCCGCTTCGGCGCGCGACGGCTAGCGCCTGACATTGCATTGCGCTTGCCTGGGCTGCCAGCCGCTAATCACTCGGAAGTGGTGGGCGACTCTCCCTGTTCGCTCCGCGCTTCGCAGCTACTGCGCGTGCTTGCCGGCCGCGGCGTGCGGCAGTGGTGTGAGCCGGATTTCATAGAGCGTCGGCCAGCGTTTGCCGGTGACGAACAAGCGGTCGTGCTCGGCGTCGAATGCGATGCCGTTGAGCACATCGTTGGTGGAGTCGGTCAGTGCGTCGGCGTCCGGCACCAGCGCTTGCAGGTCGATCCAGGCCACTACCTTGCCGCTGGCTGGATCGATGCGCGCAATGCGCGAGGTCAGCCAGACATTGGCGAGCAGCTCGCCGTTGACCCATTCCAGTTCATTGAGATTGTCCAGCGGCCGTCCGCCAGCGGTGACCTTGATGCTGCCGACCTGCTGCAATGTGTCCGGATCCAGTTTGCGGATCACGGCGGTGCCGTCGCTCATATACAGGTGGGTGTCATCGCTGGTCAGCGCCCAGCCTTCGCCCGGATAACGGAAACGCGCGCGCGGCGTCAGCGTCGCCAGGTCATAAACGAAGCCTTCGTGGTTACGCCAGGTCAGCTGGATCAGGCGGTCGCGCCAGGCCACGATGCCTTCGCCGAAATACGGTGGCGGCACCTCGGCGCGTTGCAGGATGCGCCCTGTTTCCAGGTCCACCTTGCGCACGCTCGAGCGCCCGGTCTCGCCAGTGCTTTCGTATAGATGGCCGCGTAGATAGAACAGGCCTTCGGTAAAGGCAGCGGTGTCGTGCGGATAGCGCTTGACCACGCGATAGCCCTGCGTCGGGACCGAGTCGCGGGCGATTGCCATGGCCGGCAGGAGTGCGAGGATGAGTAGCAGGGCAGGGACGAGACGTGGCATGAGGTGATCATCCCATGCCGGCCAAGACCGAAGCCAACCGCACCGCGATCTGCTCGATCAACGCCGGATGCAAGGACACCTGCACGTTGGGATGCGGCATGCAGAGCCAGTGATCCCATTTGTCCCGGTGCGCGGCGACTAACCGTCTCTCGACCCGGCTGCGCAAGGCTGCATCAAGCGCACCTATGCATTGAAAATGCAGGACGTGAGGTCAGTGACGCCATCGATTCCGATATGGAAGTCGGCACGCAACGGCCCCCAGCGGCGGCTCGGCCTTGCGCCTTCGCGCCGCCAGCGCTTCGCTCCGACGGTGGCGCCCATCGGCACGGGAGGCCACGCGGTGAACTGCGCCGCCTGCGCCTTGCACGCGCCCCAACGATTCGCTGAACCGGCGCTTGCACGGCGCGGGGACCTTGTCGCGACCGCCACACCGGCGCTGCTAGGCTCGCGCCACGTCCATCACCGGAAGCTGCACATGATCAAGTCGTTCTCTCTGCTCGCGCTGCTGGGCGTCGCCACGCTCGCGCCGCAGGCCCAGGCAGCAGGCAACATCGACTGCAAACTGTCGTTCAATCTCGAAGGCTGGTCGGTGTTCTACAAGACCGCCAGCGGCACCGGCACCATCACCTGCGACAACGGTGCGGTGATTCCGGTGAAGATCTCCAGCAAGGGCGGTGGCCTGACAGTCGGCAAGTCAAAGATCACCGGCGGCCGCGGCACCTTCTCCGGTGCATACAGCCTCAATGATCTGCTGGGCACCTATGCGGCCGCCGAGGCGCATGCCGGCGTGGTCAAGTCCAGTACCGCACAGGTCGTCACCAAAGGCGACATCTCGCTAGCCCTGGCCGGGACGGGTGAAGGTGTGGACCTGGGTGTCAATGTAGGCAACTTCGTGATCGAGCGTCGCAAGTAAGACGCAGCAGAGGGCGCTGAAGACGGCACTGCACACAACAAGCGCATCTGTACGCGAGAGGCTTTGTTACCTAGAGATAGGTAACAAAGCCTCTAGAGGTCTGTAGCGATGGCGGCAGTGCGTTGGCCGCACTGACTTTGATTGACGAGTGAAATGATGTCGGGATGGTAGCGACATTGCGCGGATCGAGTGAACTTGATCAGACCGGCAACTAGTCCGACGGCCGCACGGCATGCACTGCTCGCACATGCGCACCGACACTCTGGACTGGTCCTTGCCCGCCCACCGGCGCGGGACCTTATGCGGCATGGATGCCGTAGAAGAGCTTACATGGACGTACTTGCAGCGTGTCCCGCGCCGGTGGGCGGGCTAGGGCCCTGCAGCCAAGCCGCAGATCAGCCGCTCTGCAAGTGATCTATCCGCACTGTCCAACCACTCCAAGACAAGAGAAGACAATCGAAATGTCGAGTCTTAGCCGCATTTAGATGTAGTCAAAAAGCTTGGTTAGTCGAGGGCGCGTTGCCCTCACCGCTTGCGGGACACGCCGCAAGTACGTCCATGTAGGCTCGGTGGCGGCATCCATGCCTCCACACGGTCCCGCAAGCGGTGAGGACATCGCACCTGGCAACGTGGTTGTGTGCTGATGGGAACCACAAAGCCGGCCGCGCCCGCATAGCCGTGTTCCGTTGGCCGCTCTAAAGCTGCCTCGCGTGCCGGTTCGCTGCGAGCCAAAGTTTTCGCTGCGAGCCACTGTTAACGTCTCGCTTACTTCGATGTATCGCGTGATTCAAGCAGACATGATCCAAGCGATAACGAAAAACGGCCCTTCGCAGGGCCGTTTTTTTTTGCACGTCTTGTAGCTTAGCGACCGCGATTGCCGCCACCTGGTGGCCGACGGTTGCCGCCACCCGGGGGACGACCACCCGGACCACCTGGGCCACGCGGTGCGCCGCCCGGACCACCGGGACCACGATTACCGCCTGGTCCACGGTTGCCGCCGGGGCCGCCTGCACGCGCACCGGTCGGACGACCGGTGGCCGGCCGCGCGGCGCCATACGGGCTGAAACCCGGGTTGGCGTGATCGGACGGGAAGCTCGGCGCGTTGCCCGGGTGGCCGTAGGGGTGCTTGCGCTGGCCCTGACCTTGACCCTGCGACTGACCTTGCCCGCCTGCCGCGCCGCGGCCCTGGCCGCCTGCGCCCGGGCGTGCGCCGCCCGGACCCTTCTTGGCGTAAGGACGCGGCTGGCCGGTGCCGGCGCCGCCGGGGCCTGCGTTGCGGTGGCCGCTCGGGCCGGTGCTCACGCCATCGGGCACATACCAGCTGCGGAACGCGGCCGGGTTGCCGTCCGGTAGCGAGCGGTCGCCCTTGGCCGGGCCACGCTGCTTGAACGGGCGCTGCTGCGATTGCTTGGCAGCGGCTTCGCCGCTGACCGTCAGGCCGCCCTTGAAACCACCGGGCTTGCCGCGGCCACCACGCCCGCCGCGATCCTCGCGCAGGTTGTCAAAGCGGCGCAGCTCACGGCCTTCATCGGCGCCGGAGGTCTGGCCGTTGACGTAGGCATTGCTGCGGCCGTCGCGCGACACGTGCACGGTCGACTTGGCGGCGCGGCGCTGGCCGATCACCGGCTGCAGCGTCAGTGCCGACGGCGCGCCTTCTTCCAGCTTGAGTTCGGCGCGCAGGGCGTCGACCTTTTCCTGCGCCAGTTCCACCGATTGCCCGCGCAACAGCTCGCGCGGTAGCGACACCTTGCCGTAGCGGGTGCGCTTGAGGCGGCTGACCTGGCAGCCTTGCGACTCCCACAGGCGGCGCACTTCGCGGTTACGGCCTTCCTTGACCACCACGCGGAACCAGTCGTGCGAATCGGTGCCACCGATGCGTTCGATCTCGTCGAACTTGGCGCCTCCGTCTTCCAGCAACACGCCGCGCGAAAGCCGCTCGATCATGCTGTCGGGCACCTTCTCTTCGCCTTCCGGGGCGCGCACGCGCACCACGTACTCGCGTTCAACCTCGTAGGAGGGGTGCATCATCGCGTTGGCCAGCTCGCCATCGGTGGTGAGCAGCAGCAGGCCGGTGGTGTTGATGTCCAGGCGGCCGATAGCGATCCAGCGCGAGCCCTTCAGCGCCGGCAGCGACTCGAATACGGTCGGGCGGCCTTCGGGATCTTCGCGGGTGGTCACTTCGCCTTCGGGCTTGTTGTAGACCAGCACGCGCGAGGATTCGGTCAGCGCGCTGGCGACGAAGCTGCGGCCGTCCAGTTCGATCTTGTCGCCGCTGCGCACCGACATGCCGGTCTGCGCGACGGCGCCATTGACCTTGATCAGGCCATCGGCAATGCGCTGCTCCAGCGCGCGGCGCGAGCCCAGGCCGGCCTGGGCCAGCACCTTGTGCAGGCGCTCTTCCAGTTTCGGCGCTTCGGGCGCGCTGTCGCGCTTGAGGGAAAGCTTGTTCAACGACAGCTTGCGGGGGGTGTCACTCATGTGTCTGGCTCCGGCCGACGCGTTCTGGGTCGGCCTCTGGGTCGGAATCGGCTTCGTCAACAGCCACGGTCGTCGTCGCGACGGCGTTGTCTTCGTCTTCGTTCACTGCATCCGCGCGCGTGCCCGGCGCGGTGTCGGGTTCGCCCTCGCGGGCGGTCTGTGGGTCGTGCGTGTTCGGGTCCTGCGCCGCGGCGGCCGCGGGGTGCTGCGGTGTTGCATCGTTCGGGTCGTGCGCATCGGCAGCGCTGTCTGCGCTGTCGCTGCCCTGGGCCTCGGGGCCATCGGTGCCGGCGCCGGTCGTTTCGACCTGGGTGGCGTCTCCGTCGGCTTGCGGCTCCACGTCTGCATCTGGCGCTGCATCGGTGGGCACTGCTGCGCCGTCGTCGTCGCTATCAGCATCGGCATTCATTGCATCGCCGTCGTTGTCTGCTCCGGCGACATCATCAGCGCTGGCGTCGGCGGCGTCATCGCTCTGTTCGCCATCAGCCTGCTCTGTATCAGCCGGCGCGGTCTCGTCTTGCGCCATCGCGGCCGCGGCGGGCACCGGGCCGTCCAGCTGGCCGTCGCGATCCAGCGGCAGCTGCGGTTCCAGCTCGGCGATGTCCTTCAACTCAGACAATGGCGGCAGCTCGTCCAGCCGCTTGAGCCCGAAGTAGTCCAGAAAGCCCTTGGTGGTGCCGAACAGGGCGGGCTTGCCGGGCACGTCGCGGTGGCCCACCACGCGGATCCACTCGCGTTCTTCCAGGGCCTGGATGATGTTGCTGCTCACCGCCACGCCGCGCACCTGCTCGATTTCGCCGCGGGTGATCGGCTGGCGGTAGGCGATCAGCGCCAGGGTCTCCAGCGTGGCACGGGTGTACTTGGTGCGGCGCTCGGTCCACAGCCGCGCCACCCAGCCGTGCACGTCGGCCTTGACCTGAAAGCGGAAGCCGGACGCCACTTCCACCAGTTCCACACCGCGCTCGGTGCACCCCTCGCGCAGCAGTTCCAGCGCGCGCTCCACGCTGCCGGGCGGTGCCGGCTCTTCCTCGGGAAACAGCCCTTGCAGCTGCGCCAGCGTCAACGGCTGGCTGCTGGCCAACAGGGCGGCTTCGATAATGCGGGTGATCAGCGCTTGATCCATTCGGTGATCGGCTTCAGGTGGGTTCGTTGGCAGCGTCGCTGTCGTCGAATTCGCTGGAGAATTGCAACGGCGCATTGGTATTGCCCAACGCCAGCGACTTCACGTAGATCGGCGCCAGCGGCGCTTCCTGCACGATGTCCAGCAACTGCTCCTTGGCCAATTCCAGCAACGCCAAAAAGGTGACCAGCACGCCGAGCTTGCCTTCCTCGGCAGTGAACAGCGATTCGAATCGGTAGAACTTGCCATCGTCCAGACGGCTGAGCACATCGCCCATGCGCTGGCGCACGCTCAGCGCCTCGCGCTTGATTGCATGCCCGGTAAACAGTTCGGCGCGCTTGAGCACGTCGTACAGCGCCATCAGCATTTCTTTCAAATCCACCGGCGGCGGCAGCTTGACCGCGGCACGTTCGGGCAGATGCGCCTGCACCGGCGCCGAGTCGCGCCCCATGCGGGGCAGGGTGTCCAGATCCTCGGCGGCCTGCTTGAACCGTTCGTATTCCTGCAGCCGGCGCACCAGTTCCGCGCGCGGGTCGTCTTCTTCGCCTTCCTGGCTGGGCGGGCGCGGCAGCAGCATGCGCGACTTGATCTCGGCCAGGATCGCGGCCATCACCAGGTATTCGGCCGCCAGTTCGAAACGCAGCTCCTGCATCACGTTGATGTAGTCCACGTACTGCCGGGTGATTTCGGCGACGGGAATATCCAGGATGTCCAGGTTCTGACGGCGGATCAGGTACAGCAACAGGTCCAGCGGACCTTCGAAGGCGTCCAGGATGACTTCCAGCGCGTCCGGCGGGATATACAAATCCTGCGGGATCTGCAGCACCGGTTGCCCATGCACGACCGCCAGCGGCATTTCCTGCTGCTGCGGTGGCGCGCTCGTGGCTGGCGGATTCGCGTCGTGCGCGAGTTCGGAATTCATCAGGTCGACATCGGGTCTTGCGGTCGCCGGCCACGGTACGGAGCCGTGCCTGCAGGGCTTTGCCTTGAGTTATTGCGATCAATGTCGTGCCTGCTTCGGCACGATCCCACAAATCCACATACGCCGGTCCGCGTGCAATCAGGCGCCGCGTGGCAGGCGGCGACGGAACAGCGAGGAGGTCGTCTACGCGGGCCGGCGGTGGGCAGCGAATCGGCCGTCGAGAGAAGCGTTGAGCCTGGGCCGACGGGCCGCTGCGTCCGGTTGCGTGTGCAGTGGTGTCAAGGGTAATGCGTGTGTGGGGGCGGTGTCCAGCGCTGGCGCGGCTAGAATTGGCGGGGTGATCTTCCGATGTGGGCGAGGTGGCGTGTGTGGTACGTAATCGAAGGCTATGACCGGGCCGATGCCCTGGCGGCACGGCAGCAGGCGCGACCGGCGCATCTGCAGCGCCTGCAGGCACTGACGGCAGAAGGGCGGCTATTGGTCGCTGGCCCGTGCCCGGCAATCGACGCCGAGGACCCGGGCCCGGCCGGCTTCAGCGGCAGCGTGGTGATTGCCGAGTTCGCTTCACTGGAGGCAGCGCGCGCGTGGGCCGATGCTGACCCGTATGTGGCGGCCGGGGTGTATACGCGAGTCGACGTCCGCCCGTTCCGGCGGGTGCTGCCATGAGCCGGGTCGACCGCATCCGCGCCGCGCTGCAGGCCGCGCTGGCACCCGTCGAACTGGAGGTGGTCGACGACAGTCATCGCCATGCCGGGCATGCCGGCGCGCAAGATGGGCGTGGGCACTTCAATGTGCGCGTGGTCAGCAGTGTGTTCGCCGGCAAGGCGCCACTGGCGCGGCACCGTGCGGTGTACGCCGCGGTGGGCGAGATGATGCAGACCGATATCCATGCACTCTCGATCGAGGCGCTGGCGCCTGGTGAGTCCGGGTAGGGCGACCGTCCGGTCAATCCGGTTCTGCCGGGTTGGCCGGAAGCGATTGCGGTGCAGGAGCATGCTGGTTGCAGCTTTCTTGTGATCTCCAAGAGCGGGGCTGCAGCTGCCTGATCACCAAGCGGGTGGTCAGGCTGACGCTCGCCAAGCGCGCACGACTTGCGGCTTTGCCCAAGCGAATCAAGGCGCTGCTGGCCCCGCGCGATGCCTGCAAACACTGACCTGTCCGCTGCTGTCCATGCGTCAGTCGCGGCGTCATCCCGTGGCGCCAACGAGACCGGCGTCGCGCTTCGTCTGTGGAGCAATCGCTGCGGGGTTGTTGCGACGCAGCATACTTATTCACGTATCCATCACTTCTAGATGCTTGATCTGTAAGCGTTTTCACAAGCCCATTCACAGGGGTTTACGCCCCCGTATGAAAACGCTTACAGTCCGCGCCAGATTTTGGGAAGTCGGTCGCGGAGGGCGACCCGAATGGCCAAAGGTGCGGTCACCATCAAAGATGTCGCTCGAGAAGCACGCGTCTCCGTTGCCACGGTATCGCGGGCGCTCAACGGGCATGACAACGTCGCCGGGCCGGTGCGCCAGGTGGTCCTGGACGTGGCCGAACGGCTGCGCTACAGCCCGCATGCGGCGGCACGCAGCCTGAGCAGCAGGCGCACCCAGACCCTGGGTGTGGTGCTGCCCGATCTGTACGGCGAGTTCTTTTCCGAACTGATTCGCGGCATCGATGGGGCGGCGCGTGCGGCCGGGCAGCATTTGCTGGTTTCCAGCTACCACGGCGATCCCGAAGCCCAGGGCAGGGCGCTGCGTTCCATGCGCGGCCGCGTGGATGGCCTGCTGGTGTTGTCCCCGTATGCGGAGCAGCCGGGTTTTCTCACCGACAACCTGCCGCAGGCACTGCCCACGGTCCTGATCAACGCGCATCTACCGGGCGCGGACTACCCGGTGCTGAGCATCGACGACCATGCCGGTGCGATGGCGATGACCGAGCACCTGCTCGCGGCCGGGCACCGCCGCATCGCCTTCATCGGCGGGCCGGCGCTGAACTTCGATGCTCGCGAGCGCTTGCGCGGCTTCCGTGACGCGATCGCCGGCCATGCGGGCGGAGCGGAGGGGCTCGAATTCGCTGGCGACTTCGACGAAGCCTCCGGCCATCGTGCCGGCCTTGCCATGCTGGCCGCCGGGGATCTGCCCGATGCGGTCTTCGCTGCCAATGACATGACCGCGCTCGGCTGCCTGTACGCCTTTGCCCAGGCGGATGTGTCGGTGCCCGACGACGTGGCGCTGGCCGGGTTCGACGACATCCCGCTGGCGCGCTTCGTGCACCCGGCGCTGACCACGATGCGGGTCAGCATTGCGCGCCTTGGCGAGCAGGCGATGACACGGCTGATGCGGCTGGTGGACCAGCCCGGCCACGACGACGGCATCCGCCAATTGCTCACCCCGGAGCTGGTGGTGCGTGCGTCCTGCGGTGCCGGCGAGCCCGGCGCCTGACCCTTTTCGCGGACGTCCTGTCCGCTCCCGCTGCCTCCCCCGCAGCGGTTGTTCCTGCAAGACCTTAGTGCCCACAACAACAAGATATCGATCCCTGGAGGGACCAATGAGCCACCATCACCCCCATTCCGCCAGCCCGGCGCGTAAGCTGCTCAGCTGCGCCCTGGCCAGCTGCCTGTTGCTGGGCGCCGCGCCCGCGTTCGCGCAGAGCACCGCTGCGACCATCCGCGGCCAGGTCACGGTCGACTCCGCACCTGCTGCCCAGGCACAGGTCACCGCCACCAATCTGGCCACCGGCCTGACCCGTACCGTGCAGGTCACCAATGGCGGCTATTCGGTTGGCGGCCTGCCGCCGGGTTCGTACCGCCTGGATGTCACTGCCAATGGGCAGACCACCTCGCAGAACGTCACCGTGCAGGTCGGCCAGACCGCCACCTTGAACCTGGGCGTCGGCGGCGAGCCGGTCACGGCCGAAGGTGGTAACGCCACCACGCTGGACGCGGTGCAGGTCAAGGCGCCGCCGGTGCTGGTGGAGACGCGCACCTCCGAGAACGCCACCTATATTTCCAACGTGCAGATCCAGAACCTGCCGCGTGCCACGCGCAACTTCCTGGAGCTGGCCGACACCGTGCCGAACGTGCAGTTCACCCGTGATGCCAACGGCACCACCAAGGTGCGCTCGGGCGCCACCTCGGCCGAAGGCACCAACGTCTACATCGATGGCGTCAGCCAGAAGAACTACGTGTTGACCGGCGGCGTCAGCGGCCAGGATTCCAGCCGTGGCAACCCGTTCCCGCAGTCGGCGATTGGCGAATACAAGGTCATCACCTCCAACTACAAGGCCGAGTTCGACCAGGTCAGCGGCGCCGCCATCGTGGCCTCGTCCAAGTCCGGCACCAACGATTTCCACGGCAGCTTCTTCTGGGATACCAGCAACGATGGCTGGCGCGAAGAGAGCCCGCTGGAGAAGAAGGCCGGCGTGCGCGACGACTTTGAGGAAACCCAGTACGGCGCCACCTTCAGCGGCCCGATCCTCAAGGACAAGGCGCATTTCTTCATTGCCTATGAAGCCAAGGAATACACCACCCCCAACGTGGTGATTCCCGGCTCGATCTACTCGGACCGCATCGACCAGTTGCCGGCGCAGCTGCAGCCGCTGGTGGCTACCTACAGCACCCCGTTCAAGGAAGACCTGTACTTCGGCAAGATCGACTGGACCATTGGCGACAACAACCTGTTCGAGCTGACCGGCAAGTACCGCAAGGAAGACGAGCTCAACGACGTCGGCCAGACCTCGACCTTCGAGCACGGCAGCGTCAACGGCCAGGAAGAAAAGCGCGCCAACCTGCGTTGGCAGTACAGCGGTGCCAACTTCCTCAACGAAGCCAACCTCAGCTATGAAAGCGCGTTCTGGAACCAGGCGCCGCTCAACGACGGCACCGGCTACGTGCTCAGCTACACGCCCAACCGTGGCAACGAGACCGACGTGCTCGCCGCCGGCGCCGGCAGCAGCTTCCAGCGCAAGGGCCAGAAGGGCTGGACCTTCCAGGACGACCTGACCTTGAACAGCCTGGAATGGCATGGCGCGCACACCGTCAAGATGGGCGTGAAGTTCAAGAGCATCGATCTGGATTCCACCCAGTTCAACCCGGCCAACCCGCAGTACTACTACAACATCCTCTCCGATGTTGAAACGCCGTACCGCGTGCGCTTTGGTGCGCCGTTGACCGAAGGCGGCGGCTCGGTGGTGTCCAAGAACAAGCAGTACGGCATCTACCTGCAGGACGACTGGGAGGTCAACGAGCACTGGACCTTGAACCTGGGTGTGCGCTACGACTATGAAGAAAGCCCGGCGTTCCTGGACTTCGTGACCCCGTCGGATGTGGCCGGTGCGTTGCAGAACTGGCCCAACCTGCAGAACGCCAACTACAACATCAACAACTTCATCAGCACCGGCAACAACCGCAAGGCGTTCAAGAACGCCTGGCAGCCGCGCCTGGGTGCCTCGTACGACCTGTTCGGCGACCAGGCGCATGTGATCTACGGCGGTGCTGGCCGTGCCTACGACCGCAACATCTTCGACTACCTGGCGCTCGAGCAGCTCAACAACTCGTTCAATTCGTATAGCTACTACTTCACCAGTGCCAACAACCCGGCCTGCCTGGGCGACCCCTGCACCGCATGGAACCCGGCCTACAGCACGCAGGAAGGCCTGAACACCCTCACCGCCAACAGCGCCGGCGGCGGCGGTCGTGAGGTCTACCTGATCGACAACAACATCAAGACCCCGTACTCCGACCAATTCAGCATCGGCATGCGCAACATGGTGCCGCTGTGGGGCCAGGACTGGTTCACCGACGTGACCCTGAGCCGGATCGAAAGTCATGACGGCTTCGCCTTCGTGCGCGGCAACCGGCTGCCCGATGGCTCGTTCTTCCTGCCGGGCACCACCTCCGGCTCGCCGACCGACGGCCCGGACGGCTACAGCGCCATCGTGCTCGGCACCAATGGTGTGGAAACCCGCAACAACCAGCTCGCGTTGCAGATCGAGAAGCCCTACGACGAAGAATCCGGCTGGGGTCTGACCGTGGCCTACACCTTCTCCGATGCCAAGGAGAACCGCCAGTTCGGCGAGCACTACGCACTGGACCGCGAGCGCGTCGAAGACTACGGCTGGCGCGAGGCCGGCGGTATTGCCAAGAACCGTCTGGTCGTGACCGGCATCTACGAGCTGCCGTATGAGATCAAGCTGTCCGGCAAGCTTTCGCTGGCCAGCCAGACCGCGCGCTACGGGCAGAACTGCCTGGCCGGCAACGACCAGTGCTACATCGTGCAGTTCAAGCCGGACGGCACGCTGGGCTACAAGGAGTTCAGCATTGCAGCCAATAAAGAATGGGATACCGGTGGCGGTGTCAAATTCAACGTCCGTGCGGATATCCTCAACGTGTTCAATTGGGTGAACTACGCCAACTTTAACGGCGAGACCGGGACACTCGGTGACTTGAACACGGCATACGGCACGCCAACCGGCGTGCTGGCATCGCCGATGCGCACCTTCCGTCTGGCCTTCGGCCTGAACTGGTAAGGAGCACGCGACCGTCCTGGCAGGTGCCAGGACGGTCGAAGTCGGCGCCCGGATAGGGTAGGTTTGCGTGCGAGATGTAATCGATTACACGAGTGGGGGGCGGATGAACAGGGGTAAGACATCGCGTTGGCTGGCAGTTCCACTGATGGTGGGGGCGCTGTTGCTGGCGTCCTGCAAACAGGCTGAGGAGCCCAAGGTGGCCGAAAAGAAGGCACCCGTGAAAGTGATCCTGGTGGAAGCACAGATTCCGCCCAAGCCGGTCAAACCGCCGCTGCCGCCGCTGTTTTCCGATATCGAACGCCGCACCTTTCAATTTTTCTGGGACACCACCAACGAACTCAATGGGCTGTCGCCGGACCGGTTTCCCTCGCGTCCGTTCGCCAGCATCGCCTCGGTGGGCTTTGCGCTCACCGCGTATCCGATCGGTATCGAGAACGGCTGGGTCAGCCGCAATCAGGCGATCGACCGCACCTTGACCACCCTCAAATTCTTCCGCGATGCGCCGATGGGGCCGCAGCGGACCGGTAAGGCCGGCTACAAGGGCTTTTACTATCACTTTCTGGATATGCAGCAGGGCAACCGCTATGACAGCTGGGTCGAACTGTCGAGCGTGGACACCGCGCTGCTGATGATGGGCGTGCTGTTCACCCAGTCGTACTACGACGGTGACGACCCGCGCGAAAAGGAAATCCGCCAGATCGCTGACACGCTGTACAAGCGTGTGGACTGGCGCTGGCTGCAGCAGCGGGCGCCGCTGATCTCGATGGGCTGGTTCCCCGAGAGCGGCTTCATCGACCACGACTGGATGGGCTACAACGAAGCCATGATGCTGTACATCCTGGCGCTCGGCTCGCCCACGCACGGCGTGGAGCCGGATGCGTGGACGGTCTGGACCCGCACCTACAACAACGACTGGGGCGTCTACCAGGGCCAGGAATACCTGTCCTTCGGCCCGATGTTTGGCCACCAGTACAGCCATGTCTGGATCGACTTCCGCGATATCCAGGACCAGTACATGCGCGAGCGCGGCATCGACTACTTCCTCAACAGCCGCCGCGCCACGCTGGCCCAGCGCGACTACGCCATCGACAACCCGATGAAGTGGAAGGACTACGGCGAAAACGTCTGGGGCCTCACCGCCGGCGACGGCCCGCAGAACACCAGCCAGGAATACCGCGGCGAGCAGCGCCAGTTCCGCCACTACTCTTCACGCGGCGCCGGCCTGCGCGAGAACTTCGACGACGGCACCATCGCGCCGACCGCGGCGATCTCCTCGATCGTGTTCGCACCCGAGGTGGTGATTCCGGCCACCGAAGAAATGCATAAGCGCTACGGCGACTTCCTGTATTCGAGCTATGGGTTCCTGGATTCGTTCAACCCTAGCTTCAACTACGACATTCCGCTCAAGACCGGGCGCATGGTGCCGGACCGTGGCTGGGTGGCCAGCGACTACATCGCCATCGACCAGGGCCCGATCCTGGCGATGATCGCCAATTACCAGAACGAATTCGTCTGGAACGTGATGAAGAAGAACGCCTACATCCGCACCGGCCTGGAACGCGCCGGCTTCACCGGTGGCTGGCTCACGCCCGACGGCGAGCCGCAGCCGCTGCCCAAGAAGGACGAGCAGGCCGCCGCGGCGCGCGCGCTGGGCATGGCCGAATCGCGTGCCGCCGCTGCCCAGGCGCAGCAGGACCCGTCGCAGCGGCAACACTCCTCGCAACGCCTCAAACCCGAGTAATCCGTGCGCCTTTTGAAACTGATGATGATGGCCGCCGCACTGTGTCTGGGTGCGGCGGGATGTGAACGTTCCGAGCAGGGCCAGACCACCGTGCGCTTCTGGGCGATGGGCAAGGAAGCGGAGGTGGTGGCCGAGCTGGTGGATGAGTTCGAGCAGCAGAATCCCGGCATCAAGGTGGATGTGCAGAACATCCCGATGACGGCCGCGCACGAAAAACTGCTCACCGCCTTCGCCGCCGATGGGCTGCCGGATGTGTGCCAGCTCGGCAACACCTGGCTGCCGGAATTCGCGCTGTTGGACACGCTGGAGCCGATGCAGCCGTATGTGGCGCGCTCGAGCATTGTCGATCCCAAGGACTACTTCCCCGGCGTATGGGACACCAATCTGGTCGACGGCACCTTGTACGGGGTGCCGTGGTATGTGGACACGCGCCTGCTGTTCTATCGCAAGGATTTGCTGCGCGAAGCCGGCTATACCGAGATGCCCAAGACCTGGGCGGAGATGGAGCAGGTGATGGCGGCGATCAAGCGCCATGTCGGCCCGGACCGCTACGCCATCCTGATGCCGCTCAACGAGTTCGAGCAGCAGCTGTCGTTTGCGCTGCAGCAGGACGACCGCCTGCTGCGCGACCACGATAACTACGGCAACTTCCGGGGCGAAGGCTTCCGCAAGGCGCTGGGCTTCTACGACACCATGTACCAGAAGGGCTGGGCACCCAAGGTCTCCGAGACCCAGGTCTCCAACGTCTGGTACGAATTCTTCAACGGCTACTACGCGTTTTACCTGTCCGGACCCTGGAACGTGCGCGAGTTCAAGCTGCGCCAGCCGCCGGGCATGGAAGGCAAGTGGGGCACCGCGCCGTTGCCGGGCCCCAACGGTCTGGGCGCCGGCATTGCGGGTGGCTCCAGCCTGGTGATCTTCAAGTCGTCACAGCACAAGGACGCCGCCTGGAAGCTGATCGAATATCTGTCCCAGCCGACCGTGCAGGCGCGTTTCCACGCCATCATCGGCGACCTGCCGCCGCGCCGCAGCACCTGGAAGTTGCCATCGCTGGCCAATGACGAGCTGGCGCATGCCTTCGGCGACCAGCTCGAGCGGGTCAAGGCCACTCCGAAGGTGCTGGAGTGGGAGCGCATCGTGCAGGAGATGCGCCTGGTGACCGAGCGCGTCGTGCGCGGCGGTCAATCGCACGAGGACGCCGTGCAGGAACTGGACAAACGCGTGGATGAGATTCTGGCCAAGCGCCGCTGGATCTACGAACAGGAAGGCGGGCATGTCGGCCCGGTGGCCGCACCGGCCACGCCGGCGCCCGCGCCGGCGAACGCAGCGGCTGAAGGAGCTGCCCGATGATGAAGCGCAATTCCGTGGCCGGCTGGGTCTTCGCCGCGCCGTCGATCCTGGTGCTGGGCATGTTCTTTGGCGTGCCGGTGTTCGCCGCGTTGGTGCTCAGCGTCACCGACTTCGACCTGTACGCACTCGCCGACAGCAGCCATCTGCGCTTCGTTGGCCTGGGCAACTACATCGAGCTGCTGCAGACGCCGCTGTTCTGGAAGTCGCTATGGAATACCACCTACTTCGTGCTGCTGGGCGTACCGATGTCCATCGCGGTGTCGCTGGGCGCGGCGCTGCTGCTCAATGCCAAGGCCTCGCGGTTCAAGGCCTTGTTCCGCACCGCGTTGTTCGCGCCGGTGGTCACCACGCTGGTGGCAGTCGCGGTGATCTGGCGCTACCTGTTCCACATCAAGTACGGCCTGGTGAATTTCGGCCTGAGCCACCTGGGCATCGCCCCGATCGACTGGCTGGGTGATCCGCGCTGGGCAATGCCGACCATCATGCTGTTCGCGGTGTGGAAGAACTTCGGCTACAACATGGTGATCTTCCTGGCCGGCCTGCAGGCGATCCCGCAAGACCTCTACGAGGCGGCGCGCATCGACGGTGCCTCGCGCTGGAAGCAGTTCCTGCACATCACCTTGCCGATGCTCGGCCCGGTGCTGATGGTGGTCGGTGTGATCACCATCTCCGGTTATTTCCAGCTGTTCGCCGAACCCTACGTGATGACCCGCGGCGACCCACTGCAAAGCACCGTGAGCGTGCTGTATTTCATGTTCGAGGAAGGCTTCAAGTGGTGGAACCTCGGCCGCGCGTCGGCGGTGGCGTTCCTGCTGTTCCTGATCATCCTGACCGTGACCACCGTGATGCTGCGCTTCGGGCGCAAGAAGGACCTGATATGAGTCGTGATGTCGGCGAATCGCGCTGGAATGGCCTGCTGATCAATGGCGGGTTGTTGCTGCTGGCGCTGGTCAGCCTGGCGCCGCTGTTGTGGATGCTGTCGGTGTCGTTCATGCCCACCGGCGAGGCCAGCCGGTTTCCGCCGCCGATGCTGCCCTCCGCGTTCACCCTGGCCAACTACCACGAGCTGTTCGCCCGCACCGGCATGGCGCGCAACTTCGCCAACAGCCTGATGGTGTCTGGCCTGATCACGCTGGGCTCGTTGCTGATCAACACCATGGCCGGCTATGCGTTTGCCAAGCTGCAGTTCGTCGGCCGCGAGCGCATCTTCAAGATCCTGATGGCCGCGTTGGTGATCCCGGCGCAGGTGGCGATGCTGCCGCTGTTCCTGCTGATGAAGCAGCTGCACTTGGTCAACAACATCGGCGGGGTGGTGGTGCCGGCACTGGCCACCGTGTTCGGTATTTTTCTGGTGCGCCAGTACGCGCGCAGCATTCCCGATGAGCTGATCGAAGCGGCGCGCATCGACGGCGCCAGCGAGATGCGGATCTTCTTCCAGATCGTGCTGCCGATGCTCAAGCCGGTGCTGGTCACCTTGACCATCTTCACCTTCATGGGCTCCTGGAACGACTTCATGTGGCCGCTGATCGTGCTGACTGACCAGGAGCAATACACCTTGCCGGTGGCGCTGGCCGCATTGTCGCGCGAGCACATCATGGACGTGGAATTGATGATGGCCGGTGCGGTGGTGACGGTGATTCCGGTGCTGCTATTGTTCCTGGCGCTGCAGCGTTACTACATCCAAGGTCTTCTGCTGGGGAGTGTGAAGGGGTGAAGCCAATTTTCCTGCGACTGTTTGCCATGGCCGCTGTTGCCACCGCGGGTGCGGCACAGGCGCAGGAGCGCGTGCTCGACGGATTCAACGACATCGCCGCGTGGCGGTTGGTGGTCTCCAACCAGGTCAGCGGCTCGCTGCGCCCGGTAGCAACCACCTCCGGCGGCCACGCCTTGTGCCTGGACTACAACTTCAACGGCGTGTCCGGCTATGTCGGCATCCGCCGCAGCCTGCCGATCGAGTATCCGGACAACTACCGCATTGGCTTTGCGCTGCGCGGCGAGTCGCCGTCCAACGATCTGCAGGTCAAGTTGATCGATGCCAGCGGCGACAACGTGTGGTGGATCAACCGGCCGGGCTTCAATTTCCCCAAGACCTGGACCACCTTCAACTACCGCAAGCGCAACATCGAAAAGGCCTGGGGCCCAGGCGCGGACAAGCAGCTGCGCAGCAGTGCCGATGTCGAGTTCACCATCTACAACAAGGTCGGTGGCAAGGGCTCGGTGTGCTTCGACCGCCTGACCCTGACCCCGTTGCCGCCGGAAGACACCTCGCCGTTGAAGGCCGAGGCCATCACTGATACCGCACCGGCGCTGGAGCAGCGCTTGGCCGATGGCAAGCCGGACACCTTCTGGCTCAGCGGCGCAGTCAAACAGCAGACGGTGACCCTGGACCTTGGCAAGGTGCGCGAGTTCGGCGGTGCCATCGTGCAGTGGGTGCCGGGCCTGCAGGCATCGCAGTACGTGGTGCGGTCGTCCAGCGACGGGCGTAGCTGGCGCGACCTGCGCACAGTCACTGCTGGCGCCGGCGGCACCGATTGGCTGGCCTTGCCCGATACCGAGGCGCGCTACCTGCGTTTCGATCTCAAGGATGGCCCCAACTGGCGCTATGGCATCAAGGAAGTGCAGTTGCAGCCGCTGGCCTTCGCAGCGACGCCGAATGACTTCATCAAATCGCTGGCGACGCAATCGCCGCGTGGCAACTTTCCGCGCGGGTTTTCCGGCGAGCAACCGTACTGGACCATCCTCGGCCTGGACGGCGGCACCGAGCAAGGCCTGATCGGCGAAGACGGCGCGGTGGAAGTGGGCAAGGGCGGTTTCAGCGTGGAGCCGTTCGTCAGTGTCGGCGGCAAGCTGTTGCGCTGGGCGGATGTCAGCAGCGAACAAAGTCTGCAGGACGACTATCTGCCAATCCCCAGCGTCGACTGGCACCACGACCTGATGAATCTGCGCATCACCGGCTTCGTGCAGGGCACCCCTGATCAGGCACAGCTGGTCGCGCGCTATCAGCTGCGCAATACCGGCAAGGACGCGCGCGAGTTCACCCTTGCGTTGGCGGTACGGCCGTTCCAGGTCAACCCGCCGGCGCAGTTCCTCAATACCCTGGGCGGCATCAGCCGCATCGAGCAGCTGTCGGTGGACGGGGCGCAGGTCAACGTCAACGGCAAGCCGCGCGTGTTCGCCGCGCAGCGGCCGGATGCCGCCTTCGCCAGCGCCTTTGACAGCGGCATGGATGTCACCCATCTCACCGCCGCGACGCTGCCCACAACCACGCAGGTCAAGGACGAAACCGGGCTGGCCTCGGGCGTGCTGGTGTATCGCTGGAAGCTGGAGCCGGGCCAGAGCCGCGAGGTTGCGCTGGTCATTCCGCAGACCGGCAGCGCGCAGCTGCCGGCCGGCTTCGATGCCGACAAGGCGCAGCAGCAAGTGGCCCAGCAGTGGCGCGGCAAGCTCGATCGCGTGCGCATCAGCGTGCCGGCCGAAGGCAAGCCGGTTGTCGATACGCTGCGTACCGCGTTAGCGCACATGCTGATCTCGCGCATCGGCCCGCGTCTGCAGCCGGGCACGCGCTCATATTCGCGCAGCTGGATCCGCGACGGCGCCATGATTTCCGAAGGCCTGCTGCGGCTCGGGCGTGAAGACGTGGTGCGTGACTACGTCGACTGGTTTGCGCCGTATCAATTTGCCGACGGCATGGTGCCGTGCTGCGTGGACGACCGTGGCAGCGACCCAGTGCCGGAAAACGACAGCCATGGCGAGCTGATCTTCAACGTCGCCGAGTACTACCGCTACACCGGCGACAAGCCGTTCCTGGAAAAGATGTGGCCGCACGTGCTCGGCGCCTACGACTACATGGAAAAGCTGCGCGCCAGCGAGCGCACCGAAGACAACTTCATGCGTAACCCGGCTTTCTACGGAATGATGCCGGTGTCGATCAGCCACGAAGGCTATTCGGCCAAGCCGGTGCATTCGTATTGGGACAACTTCTGGGCGCTGCGCGGCTACAAGGACGCGGTGATGCTGGCCGGTGCGCTGGACAAGCCCGACGAGGTTGCGCGCTTCAGCACCGCCCGCGACGAATTCAGCGGCGATCTCACGGCCTCGCTGGCGGCGGCAGTACGCCAGCATCAGCTGGATTTCCTGCCCGGTTCGGCGGAACTGGGCGACTTCGATGCAACCTCCACCACCATCGCGCTGGCGCCCGGTGGCGAGCAGCAGCGTCTGCCGCCGGAGCTGTTGAACAATACCTTCGAGCGGTACTGGAAGGAGTTCACCGACCGCCGCGACAGCAAGCGCGAATGGAAGGACTACACGCCGTACGAATGGCGCAACGTGGCTGCATTCGTGCGCCTGGGCTGGCGCGACCGCGCCTGGGATGCCACCGCGTTCTTCTTCAAGGACCGCGCGCCGCAGCCCTGGAATCAGTGGGCCGAAGTGGTCTCGCGTACGCCGCGCACGCCGTTCTTCGTCGGCGACCTGCCGCATGCGTGGGTGGCCTCGGACTTCGTGCGCTCGGTGCTGGACATGTTTGCCTACGGGCGCGAGGCCGACGCCAGCCTGGTGATCGCCGCCGGCACGCCAACGCGCTGGTTCGACGGCAAGGGCATTGGCATTGCCGAGCTGCGCACGCCCTATGGGCGCCTCAACTACACCTTGCAGCGCACCGACAAGCAGCTGGTGTTGCAGCTGCAGCCCGGCCTGATCCTGCCGCCCGGCGGCGTGGTGTTTGCCTGGCCGTATCAGGGCGAACCGGGCAAGGCCAGCATCAACGGCGAGGCGGCGCAGTGGGAAAATGGCGAGTTGCGCATCCAGCAGTTGCCGGCCTCCGTGCAGATCGAGGTGCCAAGCGCGGTGCGGCGGGCCGAACGGGCCACGCAATGAACACGTGGCGCCGGTCGTTGCGGGCAACAACGTCGCGGCGCTATCGCGGCCGGCTCGGTGTGTTGATGGTGCTGGCCCTGTCCTGCACGGGTGCGCACGCTGCGCAAGCGGAGCAAGCCAATGTCCAGAACGCGGGGCAACCAGCGCAGTCGCAGCAAACCGCCAGCGCGGCCCCGCGCGAGATGACCCTGGTCACCCTCAACCTGCATCACGACCGCGAAGACTGGCCGGCACGCCGTGCCTATATCGCCAAGGAACTCAAACAGCTGGCGCCGGATGTGATCGCCTTGCAGGAAGTGATCGAACGCCGCGGCAGTGTGGAGAATCAGGCCGCCTGGCTGGCCAGTCGGCTTGGCTACGCGTACACGTTCGCATCGGTCGACCCGCCCGGCGCGCCCAAGCGCTATGGCAACGCGCTGCTGAGCAAGCGCCGCGTGCTGGCCCAGCATCAGCGCCTGCTGCAACCGCTGGACGATTACCGCGTGGCCGCGCATCTGCAGGTTGATATGGATGGCCAGCCGGTCAACGTCTACGTGACGCATCTCAACGAGCGGTCCGATGCGCGCGGTGCGGCGACCCGCACCCGCCAGGTGGCCGACTTGCTGGACTTCATCGCGTCCAACAGCAACCAGGCGCCGGTGGTGATCGCCGGTGATTTCAACACTGCGGCCGATACCCTGGATCTGGAAGCGCTACGCAAGGGCTATGGCGACAGCTATGGCAGCGTGCACCGCAACAGCGATGCAACTGTCAGCACCTTGAACCTGCATGTGTTCGACAAACCCGCGCGCATCGATCACGTGTTCTTCCAGCAGAACCGCCTGCTCGCACGCGAGGCACGCATCCTGTTCGACACCCCGTATGCCGAAGGCCGCTGGGCCTCGGACCATTACGGGGTCTGGGTACGCCTGCAGTTCGCGCCAGAGACGGCTGCCGCCCCGTAGCAGCCCTCGTCGTAGGAGTGCACCTGGGCGCGATCGGGCCGCCCATTCCAGCCGTCAATCGCGCAAGTCACCATCGCGCCCAGGTGGGCTCCTACAACGGCAGGACCGCATCAACTGCTGATGCGGCGACCGCGCTCTCCCAACTCACCCATGCAGCCGCTGAAAAATCTGCACGCCGGCCAGCCACACGCCCGCGCCGCTGCCCAGGTTGGTCAGCAGGAACGTCAGCACCACCCGTGACACACGATTGCGGTACCAGCCGCGCAAGGTCTGTGCATCGTCGCGCAGGGTGAGGAAGTCGCCATAGGCCGGCTTGCGCATATGCACTTCGACCAAGGCGGCGAACGCGCCGGTCGGCACGCTCAGCCGGAACGGCTTGAACGGTGCCACCACCGCGGCGGTGAGAATGCTCAGCGGATGACTGCCGGCCAACAGGCAGCCCAGCGCTGCCAGGCCGCCGGTGTACATCGCCCATTGCAGCAGCAGGTCCGCACCCATCGACATGCCGCCGCGCCAGAACCCGATCCCGATCCCGGCAATGATCACCGTCAGCATGCCCAGCGTGATCCAGGGAATACGCTTGCGCTGCTGCACGTATTCCAGCGACTCGCGTAGCGGGCCGGGCGCATCGGTATCCTGCGCAAGGTGGCGGGCGAGCCCGGCAAGATGGCCGGCGCCGACCACGGCCAGTACCTCGCGCTGGGTGGGGCTGGCTTCTTCGCGCAGCCGCGTGGCCATGTAGCGATCGCGCTCGGCAATCACCGTCTCATAGAGCTCCGGGCTTTCGCTGGCGAAGTCACCGAAGCTGGCCTCCAGCATGTCGCCTTGCTTGAGTTTTTCGATCTCTTCTTCGCCCACTTCGTCAGCGGCGAACAGCCCCGCCAGCAGCCCGCCGGCCAACTTCATCTTGCCGAAGAAGCCCAGCCGCCCGGAGGCGCGTTTGAAGGTCAGGCCCACTTCGCGGTCGATCAGATGCACCGGCAGGCCCTGCGCACGTGCCAGGTTCACCGCTTCCTTCAGCTCCGCACCCGGCTCGATGCCCAACTGCTTGGCCAGGCGCCGTTGATAGGCGGCCAATGCCAGGTTGGCGGCGAACAGCGCCACGCGACCCTTGCGGATCACCTGCACCAGATCCAGGCGAGCGAGGGCATCGGGGTCGCTGAGCGCCTGCAGGCGCTGCGCGTCCAGCTCCACGGCCACCGCGTCGTACCGGCCGCTGCCGATCGCCCGCTGCACCGCTGCCACGCTTGCCAGCGAGACGTGCGCGGTGCCGAGCAGGGTGTAGCGCACACCGTCGCGTTCGACGATGCGGTGCGGCTGGCCGGACAGCGCATCGTCCTGCAGCACGGGGGTGATTTCGGTCATGGGGTCATTCATCGGAAGGAGGGGCGGTGTGACCGGAGCCGAGCGGGCGCTGCATCTGCACTGCGTCCAACCAGCGGCCATGCTTGCGGCCCAGTCCGTTGAAGACTCCGACCGTACGAAACTCAAAACGTTCATGCAGGCGCAGTGATGCCTGGTTGGTGGCATCGCCGATCACGGCAATCATCTGCCGGTAGCCGCGCTGCTCGCAGGAAGCAATCAAGGCGCCAAGCAGCTGCGAGCCGATGCCGCATCCTTGCGCGGCAGCGGCCAGATAAATCGAATTTTCCACCGTCCAGCGGTAGCCGGCGCGTGCGCGGTAGCTGCTTGCATAGGCGTACCCGACCACCGCGCCATCGCGTTCGGCCACCAGATACGGATAACCGGCGTCCACGATGGCGCGCACGCGGCCGCGCATCTGCTCGGCCGACGGCGCGACGTATTCGTAGGTGTTGCACCCGGCGATCTGCTCCGCGTAGATCGCGGTGATCGCCGGGATGTCCGCGTCGCGGACCTCACGCAGCTCGACGGGCATGCGCGGTCAGTCGATGTAACGCTTGAGCAGGTCGCCATACGCGTCGATGCGGCGATCGCGCAGGAACGGCCAGATGCGCCGCACATGCTCGCTGCGCTGCAGGTCCACATCGCACACCAGGATGGTCGGATCCTGCCCGGCTTCGGCAATGAATTCGCCCTGCGGCCCCAGCACGTGGCTATTGCCCCAGAACTGGATGCCTGAGGCGCCGATCGGCGACGGCTCGTGACCGACACGGTTGCACGACAGCACCGGCACGCCGTTGGCCACCGCATGGCCGCGATGGCTCAGCACCCACGCATCGCGCTGGCGTTCCTGTTCGGCCTGCGCATCGTCCGGATCCCAGCCGATTGCGGTGGGGTAGAGCAGTAGTTCAGCGCCAGCCAGCGCCATCAGGCGCGCCGCTTCCGGATACCACTGGTCCCAGCACACCAACACGCCGAGCCGGCCGACCGAGGTATCCACCGGCGTAAAGCCCAGATCGCCCGGGGTGAAGTAGAACTTCTCGTAGAAGCCCGGGTCGTCGGGGATGTGCATCTTGCGGTACTTGCCAAGCAGGCGGCCGTCGGCCTCCAGCACCACGGCAGTGTTGTGGTACAGGCCGGCGGCGCGGCGCTCGAACAACGAGGCCACGATCACCACGCCATGCTGCTTGGCCAGCGCGCCCAGGCGCTCGGTGCTGGGGCCGGGAATCGGCTCGGCCAGATCGAACACATCTACCGATTCGTGCTGGCAGAAATACGCGCCGTTGTGCAGTTCCTGCAGCAGCACCAGCTTGGCGCCCTGTGCGGCGGCTTCGGCCACGCGCGACTCGATGACGGCCAGATTGGCCTCGGCGTCGCCGTGGTTGCGCTCCTGGATCAGCGCGACGGGAAGGAGATGTCGGGTCATGGCTACTCGTCCTGCTAGGTGGCGCACAGGGTAGCGCGCCATGGTGGAACGCCGGCCTGCCGGCCGGAACAATACGGGTCAGGCGGCCAGCAGGCCGGCAGGCAACTGCATGGTCAGACAATGCAGGCTGCCGTTCTGCCAGATCAGCGGGCGGCATGGCACCGGCACGATCTGGTGCTGCGGAAACGCATCGGCCAGCACTGCCTGCGCCGCAGCATCGGCGGCGTCGCCATAGGCCGGCATCAGCACCGCACCGTTGACGATCAGGAAGTTGGCGTACGACGCGGCAAGGCGCCGGCCCTGGTCCAGGATCGGCTCTGCCCACGGCAGCACGAACAGGCGATACGGCTGCCCATCAGCCTTGCGCAGCGCAGCCAGTTCTTCGCCCATTGCCTGCAGCTCGGCGTAATGGGAATCGCTCGGCACATCGCAGCCCTGGTAGACGATCGCATCCGGGCCGGCAAAGCGCGCCAGCGTATCGATATGCGCGTCGGTGTCATCGCCTTCCAGATAGCCGTGTTCCAGCCACAGCACGCGGTCCTGCGTCAGCCAGGTCGCCAGGTCGCTGCTCAGGGAGTCGCGCGAGCGCTGCGGGTGCCGTTCGTGCAGGCACTTCCAGGTGGTCAGCAAGGTGCCGGCGCCATCGGTTTCGATCGCGCCACCTTCCAGCGCAAAGTCGACCGTCTGCACCTCGGCGGGCACGAAGACGCTGGCTGCATCAAGGCTGCTAACCAGTTGATCGTCCAAGCTTGCCTCGAACTTGCCACCCCAGCCGGTAAAGCGGAAATCCATCAGCCGGAAACTGTCGCCATGGCGCAAGGTGATCGGGCCCGAATCGCGCAGCCAGGTGTCGTTGTAGGCGGCAACCACGAAGCGTACCTGCGCCATCTCCACCCGCGCCGAACGCAGCCGGGCTTCGGCATAGATCTGCAGGTCATCGTCGGCCACGCAGATGATCACCGGCTGGAAGCGGGTGATTGCGGTGACCAGGGCAATATAGGTGTCTTCCACCTCGGCCAGGCGCTCGGCCCAGTCGGTGCCGGCATGCGGCCAGGCAATCAGGATGGCGGATTGGGATTCCCATTCCGCAGGAAAACGAACGCTGTCGGTCATGCCGGTCACTTACTCATCTGATGCCTGGGGCAATGCCCCGGCGGTGGGCCATCTCCGCACCCAGGTGCGAAGGCTTGCAGTCCGTTCATGCCGCTTAGGCGGCAGTGCTCGGTGGCTGCACCGGAGCGTTGTACGCCCCGGCTGTGTCAAGCAGCGGGCGGCACGCATGCGCACCGCACCTGATGTTGCGGACGTGTTACTCAGCGGATCGGCGGTTTCGGGCCGATCTCGTCGGCGTCGGCCTGGTTGGCCACCACGTCGATCACCTTGCTCTTTTCGAAATACACCGTGAAGGCGGGATACACCCAGCGATGGATGGTCGGCCATTGACGCTTCTGGCCGCCGCGCGGGTCCAGCTTTTCCTGCGGCGCACCGTAGCGGCCTTCCACCTGGCTCATGCTGTCGCCACGCAAGGGCAGGGCGGCGGCAGGTTTCTGCTGCGCGCGATCAACCAGCAGCGTTTCGGCATAAGCACTGGCACTGATCCCCATCAATGCCATCAGTGACCCTACAAACAGACGGTTGCGCATGTCATCTACTCCCCAGTGGACAAGATTCGAACGGTGATTACAGCAAAAAAGCATCGCAAAAACTGGTGCACGCCCCGGTGAGCGTTGCCGGCCGGGCCTGTCATGCAGGCCGATGCGCGTGGGCGCAGCATCGTGCGGACATCAGCCAAGAAAAAACCGCCCGGAGGCGGCTTTCTCGGGTCTTGCTGCGCAAGGCGTCGGCTTAGCGCTGACGGGCCTTGAAGCGCGGGTTCGACTTGCAGATCACGAAGACCTTGCCGCGGCGGCGGACCACCTTGCAGTCGCGGTGACGGGTCTTCGCAGACTTCAGGGAGGACAGGACTTTCATGGCACACCTCGGCGTAAACGGTTGGATTCGATGGAAGAGTGCCCGCGATCGAGGGTGCACCCAGAATTAAGCCGGCAATTCTAACCGGCTTTTCGTCGTGGTTTCAAGTGGTTGCATCCGAATGGCCGCGAGCGGCGCTACACTACCGCCTGATGACCTTCCGGAAACCTGAATGACCGACCTGTCACCCGTGCTCACCATCGATGGACCCTCCGGCGCCGGCAAGGGAACCGTGAGCCGGATCGTCGCCGCCCGGCTGGGCTGGCATTACCTCGATTCGGGCGCACTTTACCGTGCGGTGGGCGTGGCGGCGAGCTGGGCCGACCTGGATGTGTCCGACCCGGCCGCGCTGGTGCGTTGCACCTTCGACACCAAGGTCGAGTTCGATGAAGCGGGCGAGGCCGGCCTGCGGGTGCTGGTCAACGGCGTGGACGCCACCGGCGAGTTGCGCCTGGAAACCACCGGCGCGCTGGCTTCGGCGATCGCCGCCATCCCGGAGGTGCGCTCGGCCCTGAAGGAGCGCCAGCGCGCGTTCCGCCAGCCGCCGGGCCTGGTCGCCGATGGCCGCGACATGGGCACGGTCATCTTCCCGGATGCCGCATTCAAGGTCTTCCTGACCGCCAGTGCCGAAGAACGTGCGGGCCGTCGCCATAAACAGTTGATGGAAAAGGGTGTTTCGGTTATCTTTGACGACCTGCTGCGCGAGATCATGGCCCGTGATGCCCGTGATGCGCAGCGGGTGGTGGCGCCACTGCGGCCGGCCGAAGACGCCGTGCTGATCGATACCAGCGGGATCGGGATCGAAGATGTCGTCCAGCGTGTGGTGGGGCTGTTGGACTCCCGCACGCTGTAAGTGTTGCAGCCAGCGGGCACGTCCCGCCGACCGTAAGGCGTTCCAAAGGCTCCGTCGCGCATCCCGCGTGGCGGTTCTATTACTTCACAACCGACCCGCGGTGCCGGGGTCAAACAGGCTGGGCGGTACGTATCGGTCGCTAGGCGACGATCAACGCCCGTGTGTTCAACTGAGTAAACTCCAAATGACAGAATCTTTTGCCGAACTGTTCGAAGCCAGCCAAGCCAATCTGGCGAAGCTGAAGCCGGGCTCCATTGTCACCGGTACCGTCGTGGAAGTCCGCGGCGACGTGGTGGTGATCAACGCTGGCCTGAAGTCCGAAGGCATCGTGCCGATCGAGCAGTTCCGTAACGACGCTGGCGAAATCGATGTCGGCGTTGGCGACCAGGTCAAGGTTGCCCTCGACTCCATCGAAAACGGCTTCGGCGAAACCGTGTTGTCGCGCGAGAAGGCCAAGCGCGCGATGGTGTGGGACGAGCTGGAAGAAGCGTTGGAAAAGAACGAAACCATCACCGGCCGCATCAGCGGCAAGGTCAAGGGTGGTTTCACCGTGGACATCAAGGATGTCCGCGCATTCCTGCCTGGTTCGCTGGTGGATGTGCGCCCGGTGCGCGACCCGGCCTACCTGGAAGGCAAGGAACTCGAGTTCAAGCTGATCAAGCTGGACCGCAAGCGCAACAACGTGGTCGTGTCCCGCCGTGCAGTGGTCGAGAGCGAGCACTCGGAAGAGCGCGAGCAGCTGATGGACAAGCTGCAGGAAGGCGCGATCCTGAAGGGTGTCGTCAAGAACCTGACCGATTACGGCGCGTTCGTGGACCTGGGCGGTATCGACGGCCTGCTGCACATCACCGACATGGCCTGGAAGCGCGTGCGCCATCCGTCCGAAGTCGTCAACGTCGGCGACGAGCTGGACGTGCGCGTGCTGAAGTTCGATCGCGAGCGTAACCGCGTCAGCCTCGGCCTGAAGCAGCTGGGCGAAGATCCGTGGGACAACATCGCACGTCGTTACCCGGCCAACAGCCGCGTGTTCGGCAAGGTCTCCAACGTCACCGATTACGGCGCATTCGTCGAGATCGAGCCGGGCGTCGAAGGTCTGGTGCACGTCTCCGAGATGGATTGGACCAACAAGAACGTCAACCCGTCCAAGGTTGTGCAGGTCGGTGACGAAGTCGAAGTGATGGTGCTGGATGTCGACGAGGAGCGTCGCCGCATCTCGCTGGGCATGAAGCAGGTTGCCGCCAATCCGTGGGAAACCTTCGCTGCCACCCACAAGAAGAACGACAAGGTGTCCGGTCAGATCAAGTCGATCACCGACTTCGGCATCTTCATCGGTCTGGACGGCGGCATCGACGGCCTGGTCCACCTGTCCGACATCAGCTGGAACACCACTGGCGAAGATGTCGTGCGCAACTACAAGAAGGGCGACACGCTGGAAGCCGTTGTGCTGGCAGTCGATCCGGAACGTGAGCGCATCAGTCTGGGCGTCAAGCAGCTGGAGCAGGATCCGTTCGGCCAGTACATGGCGTCCAACCCGAAGGGTTCGAAGGTCGAAGGCGTGGTGCGTGAAGTGGATGCCAAGGGCGCCACGATCGACTTGGCCGATGGCATCGAAGGCTACGTCGCTGCACGCGACATCGCCAACGAGCGTGTGGACGATGCGACCCAGCACCTGAAGGTCGGCGACAAGATCGAAGCCAAGTTCGTGGGCATGGACCGCAAGGGCCGCACCCTGCAGCTGTCGATCAAGGCCAAGGACGATGCCGAAATGCGCGAAGTGCTGGAGGAATACCAGTCCGCGTCGGGCGGCACGACTCAGCTGGGTGCGCTGCTGCGCGCGCAGTTGAACAGCAACAAGTCCGAGTAAGCGCGTAGCGCTCTATCTGAGAGCGTGATGGATCGGCCCGGGCTTGCCCGGGCCGATTCCGATGTGTCAGTCGAAAAAAGCAAGTCTTCCCATGACCAAGTCCGAATTGATCGAAATCCTGGCGCGACGCCAAGCGCATCTGAAGTCGGACGATGTGGATCTGGCGGTTAAGTCGCTGCTGGAAATGATGGGGCAGGCCTTGTCCGATGGTGATCGGATCGAAATCCGCGGGTTTGGCAGCTTCTCGCTGCATTACCGCCCGCCACGCCTGGGCCGCAACCCGAAGACCGGTGAATCGGTCGCGCTGCCTGGCAAGCATGTTCCGCATTTCAAACCCGGCAAGGAGCTGCGCGAGCGCGTGAGCTCGGTGGTGCCGGTCGACATGGTGGATGCAGCGGACTGAGTCCGTGCTGCTGCGTTGATGTCCGCTCGGTTAAGCTAGGCGCCTTCCCGACGGAGTTCCGCCATGAAGGTGTTTCGCTTGCTGGTGATGTTGGCCTTCCTGCTGGTTGGTCTGATCATTGGCGCGGTCAATTCCCAGGACGTCACGCTCGACTTCCTGTTCTCCAGTGTGCACACGACCTCCGGGATCGCGATCATCGTCGCGCTGCTGGTCGGTGTGTTGATCGGCGCCGGCATGGTGCTGGTCAGTGTGGTCATTCCCCTCTATTCCAAGCTGCGCCAGGCCAACAAGGCTGCCGCGGTCAGTCGTGCCGACGCCAGGCCAGTTGCTCCTGTCGCCGTCGAGCCGCGCCCGCTTGATGGACTGTAAGTACGTATGGACTTCCTGACCGAATGGTTCTGGTTCTTCCTGTTTCTGCCGATCGCCGCGCTTGGCGGCTGGATCGTTGGCCGGCGCGGTGGCCAGCGCCACGGCGACACCCAGGTCAGCCGTCTGTCCAGCACCTACTTCCGTGGCCTGAACTATCTGCTCAACGAGCAGCCGGACAAGGCCATCGAACTGTTTCTGCATATCGCCGAACTGGACAAGGAAACCTTCGAAACTCAGGTCGCGTTGGGGCATCTGTTCCGCCGCCGCGGTGAAGTCGACCGCGCGATCCGCCTTCACCAAGGCCTGGTGCAGCGCGCCGATCTGACCGACCAGCAGCGTGTCCAGGCGTTGCTGGCACTGGGCGAGGACTACATGAAATCCGGCCTGCTGGATCGCGCCGAAACCGTGTTCACCGAGCTGGCGCAGCTGGACCAGCGCGCGCCGCAGGCGTTGCGGCACCTGATCGGCATCTACCAGGCCGAGCGTGACTGGGAAAAGGCGATCGACAACGCGACTCGCTACGAAGAAGTCACCGGCGAGCCGATGGGCAAGCTGATCTCGCAGTTCGAATGTGAGCTGGCCGATCGCTACCGCGGCCTGAGCAAACCGGACGACGCGCTGCAGGCCATCGCACGCGCCTATCAGGCCGACGGCACCTCGGTGCGCGCCGGCATTCTGGAAGGCCGGATCGAAGCCGAGCGCGGTCATGACGAGGCGGCTGTCCGCGCGTTCGAGCGTGCCGCGCGGCACGATCCGGAATACTTGCCGGAAATCATTCCCGCACTGATGGCGGCCTACCGCCGGGTGGGCGACATCGCCGGCGCGCGCAATTTCCTGTCGGAGATGACCGAGCACTATCGCGGCATCGCGCCGGTGCTGGCCCTGACCCAGTTGATGGAGGCGCAGGACGGCGTAGCGCCGGCCCTGGCGTATCTGGGCCGTCAGCTCAAGGATCGCCCCTCGGTACGCGGCGAGTCTGCCTTGATCGATCTGACGCTCGCCGAAGGCAGCGACCCGGTCGGCACGTTGCAGGATCTCAAGCACATCACCGACCAATTGCTGGTGCGCAATCCTAGCTATCGCTGCACCCGCTGCGGGTTCGGCGCCAAGACCCATCACTGGCAATGCCCCAGCTGCAAGGAATGGGGAACCGTCAAGCCGCTGCTGAACTACGCGGTGGTCTAGTGCCGCCGCTCTGGCTGTGGTGCGCGCTGCATCTGCTGATCGCAGCGCTGGGAACCTGGGGGCTGCGGCGCTATGCGTTGCACCGGCGCTTGCTCGACCATCCCGGTGAGCGGCGCAGCCATACCGTGGCTACCCCGCGCGGTGGTGGCATGGCCATTGTCGCTGCGCTCCTGATGGGCTGCCTGGTCGCCTCATTTATCTGGCCCATCGCGCGCCTGTCGATTGCCTGGTTCGCTGCAGGCTTACTCCTGGTTGCGGGCGTGGGCTGGTGGGACGACCACCGGCCGCTCTCGGCCACACTGCGCTTTGCGATCCATGCCCTCGCATCGGTGTCGCTTGGCCTGCTGGTGGTACGCCATACGGGGCAACCGCTGGATGGGATCCTCACGGCGTTGGCGTCGGTGGTGCTGATCAATGTCTGGAATTTCATGGATGGCATCAACGGGCTGGCTTCCAGCCAGGCCGCACTCGCGGGTGCCGCGTTCGCGCTTGTCGTCCCAGGCAACCTTTCGTGGGCTGGATGGGCACTGACAGCGGCATGTCTTGGATTTCTCCCATTCAACTTTCCGCGCGCGCGCATCTTCCTGGGCGATGGCGGCAGCGGGGCACTCGGTCATGTGCTGGCCGGGCTCCTCGCCTTGTCAGTGGGAGCGGGGCAGGTGAGTTGGTGGATCGTGTGGTTTCCGTTGACTGCATTTCTTGTCGACGCGGGCTTCACGCTGCTGTCTCGCATGCTTTCCGGACAGCGCTGGTGGGAGCCTCACGCCTCGCACGTCTATCAACGCCTGGCACGATTGCTGACCAATCATGTGCCGGTGACCACGGTTTACTTCGCTTTCAGTCTCATCGCTGTTTGCTTGTTTGTCATAATTCGTACCGATTCGCGCGGGTGGCTCATGGCTGATGCGGTGGCATGGGGCATCGGCGCAACGGCGATCTGGCAACTTCTGCGCCATGGATTGCGCAATTCTTGAGTAATGGACTTTTATGATTTCCTGGCGTGATCGTTTGACCAAGTCGCTTCCACAGATCGCTGTGGTCGTCCATGACCTGCTGATGGTCTGGGTCTGTTGGCAACTGCTGCACGCGGGTCGCTACTCCATGCTGCGCGACGCGCCAGACCTGCCACTGTGGGATTGGCGTACGGCGGTGGTCTTGGTCGCGCAGGGGTTGGTGTTCTGGCGGATGGGTCTGTATCGCGGCCTCTGGCGCTTTGCCTCGGTGCCGGATCTGTGGAACATCTTCAAGTCCAGTTTTCTCGGCCTGGTCGCGATCGTGCTGGCATTGTCGTACGACCGCCTCGATGGCGTGCCGCTCTCGGTATTGGTGGTCTATCCGTTTGCACTGTCGGCGTTGCTCGGCACGCCGCGGTTGCTCTACCGCGCCTGGAAGGATTACCAAATTGCCCACTCCGGCGATGCCGCGCAGCGGGTGCTGATCCTTGGGGCAGGGCGTGCGGCCGAGGGCCTGGTGCGTGACCTGCGCCGTAGCGGCACGTTCGTCCCGGTCGGGTTTCTGGACGATGCAACGAACTTGCACGGCGCCAAGATCCAGGGCCTGAATGTGCTGGGTAATCTGGATCAGGCCGCGGCGATCGCCAAGGAAACCGCGGCCAAGCTCCTCGTCATCGCGATTCCATCGTTGGATGCATCCGGCATGCAGCGGGTGGTGGCCATCTGCGAAAGCACCGGTCTGCCGTTCCGGATGGTGCCCAAGCTGATCAACGTGCTGGAGGGCCGGTCGCTGCCAGGCGAGTTGAAGGAAGTGGCGATCGAGGACCTGCTCAACCGCAAGCCGGTCACGCCGGACTGGCGCCTGATCCGCGACTGGCTCACCAATAAGACCGTGATGGTGACCGGCGCCGGCGGTTCGATCGGCTCAGAAGTCTGCCGGCAGTGCGCGCGTCATGGCGCGCGCCGCATCGTGCTGCTGGAAATCGATGAGCTGGCGCTGCTGACCATCGATTCGGACCTACGCCGGTTGTTCACCGATATCGAAGTGGTGCGTGTGCTTGGCGACTGCGGCGACCCGGCAGTGGTGGCGCATGCCTTACGCACGGCTACGCCCGATGCCGTATTCCATGCGGCCGCCTACAAGCAGGTGCCGCTGCTCGAAGAGCAGCTGCGCGAAGCGGTGCGCAACAACGTGCTGGCAACCGAGAACGTGGCGCGTGCCTGCCAGCGGGCGCGGATCGAAACGTTTGTGTTCATCTCCACAGACAAGGCGGTCGAGCCGGTCAACGTGCTCGGCGCGAGCAAGCGCTATGCGGAGATGATCTGCCAGAGTCTTGACGCGCGTGATGCGCCGACGCGCTTCATCACCGTGCGCTTCGGCAACGTGCTGGATTCGGCCGGCAGCGTAGTGCCGTTGTTCCGTGAACAGATCCGGCAGGGCGGCCCGGTCACGGTGACGCATCCGGATGTGACGCGTTACTTCATGACCATTCCCGAAGCCTGCCAGCTGGTGGTCCAGGCCGCAGCATCTGCGTCGCACGGTGCAATCTACACGCTGGACATGGGCGAGCCAGTGCCGATCCGGCTCCTGGCCGAGCAGATGATTCGCCTGGCAGGCAAGCAGCCGGGCAAGGACATCGCCATTCTCTACACCGGTCTGCGCCCGGGCGAAAAATTGCACGAGACCTTGTTCTACTCTGACGAGGACTACCGCCCCACCGCGCATCCCAAGATCCTGGAAGCCGGTGTACGCGAGTTCTCGCACGAGCAGGTGTTGCAACTGGTGACGCGCCTGCGCGAGGCGGTTAACCGCTATGACATCAACGCAATGGAGACTGTGCTGGGCAGTCTGATGCCGGATTTTGCGGCTGCTCGACGGAAAGTCGACGCGCGATCTGATACGGTCGTTCCATTCCCCGCACGTGAGGTCAGAAGACTTTAATGAGCAAGCGTATTCGCAAGGCCGTATTCCCCGTCGCAGGTCTTGGGACCCGCTTTCTTCCGGCAACCAAGACGGTGCCGAAGGAAATGCTGCCGATCATCGATAAACCGCTTATCCAGTACGCCGTGGACGAAGCCATCCAGGCCGGTTGCGATACGCTGATCTTCGTCACCAATCGCTACAAGCACTCGATCGCCGACTACTTCGACAAGGCCTATGAGCTGGAGCAGAAGCTCGAGCGTGCAGGCAAGCTCGAGCAGTTGGAGCTGGTGCGCCATGCACTCCCCGAAGGCGTCCGCGCCATTTTTGTGACGCAGGCCGAAGCGCTCGGCCTGGGCCACGCGGTGCTGTGTGCCAAGGCCGTGGTCGGAGACGAACCGTTCGCAGTGCTGCTGCCCGACGACCTGATGTGGAACCGCGGCGATGCTGCGCTGACCCAGATGGCCGATGTGGCAGAAGCCTCCGGCGGCAGCGTGATCGCCGTGGAAGATGTGCCGCACGACAAGACGGCCAGTTATGGCATCGTGTCCACCGATGCGTTCGACGGCCGCAAGGGCCGCATCAATGCCATCGTCGAAAAGCCCAAGCCGGAAGTGGCGCCGAGCAATCTGGCAGTCGTCGGTCGTTACGTGCTCAGCCCGAAGATCTTCGAGTACCTGGAGTCCACGGGCGCCGGTGCAGGTGGCGAGATCCAGCTCACCGATGCGATCGCCGAGCTGCTCAAGCAGGAACAGGTCGACGCGTTCCGTTTCGAGGGCCGTCGCTTCGATTGCGGCGCGCACATCGGTTTGATCGAGGCCACGGTGCACTTTGCACTCGAGCACGACAAGCATGGCGCACCGGCCAAGGAAATCATTCGCAGCGCCTTGGCTGCGGCTGACGCACGCGGCTGAGTGTTCGGCTAGCAGTGTTGCAACGAACGGCGCCATTGGGCGCCGTTCGTCGTTTTGGGTCCGCGCGTTAGCGAAGAGTGGTGCCATGCTTGAGATCGCTGCCATCCATACCGCCGTCACATGCGCAAGCACGTGCAGGCCAGCGGCCGCCACGTGCCGCTAGAATCCTTGGCATGAGCCAGCCTGCGGAATCCAGTGAACTGATCAATGTGGTGACCCTGCTGGGCGCTGCAGTGGTCGCCATCCCGCTGTTCCGACGGCTGGGCCTTGGCTCGGTGCTCGGCTATCTGGCCGCCGGCTTGGCGATCGGGCCGTTCGGGCTTGGCCTGTTCGATGACCCGCAGGCGATCCTGCATGTGGCCGAACTGGGTGTGGTGATGTTCCTGTTCGTGATCGGGCTGGAGATGCGGCCCTCGCATCTGTGGAGCTTGCGCTCTGAAATCTTTGGCTTGGGCACGGTGCAGATCTGCGTGTGCGCGCTGGTCTTGACCGGCATCGGCATCCTGCTCGGCTTTACGCCGCCGGTTGCCTTCGTGGCCGCGTCCGGTTTCGTACTGACCTCCACCGCAGTGGTGATGCAGTTGCTTGCCGAGCGCGGCGACGTGGCGCTGCCATCGGGGCAGAAGATCGTGGCGATCCTGCTGTTCGAGGACCTGCTGATCGTGCCGCTGCTGGCGATCGTGGCCTGGATGGGCGCCAGTGGCGACCCGCAAGCCGCTTCGCAGCGTTGGCAGGGCATTGGCATTGGTCTGGCCTGCATCGTTGGATTGCTGGTGGCCGGGCGCTGGTTGCTCAATCCCTTGTTCCGCATCCTGGCCGCCAGCAAGGCACGCGAGGTGATGACCGCTGCCGCGCTGCTGGTGGTGCTGGGCGCCGCGCTCTTGATGCAGGTTGGCGGGTTGTCGATGGCGATGGGCGCGTTCCTGGCCGGTGTGCTGTTGTCTGAATCCACCTTCCGCCATCAGATCGAAGCCGACATCGAACCGTTCCGCGGCATCCTGCTGGGTCTGTTCTTTCTGGGGGTCGGCATGAGCCTGGATCTGCGCGTGGTCGCGGCGGACTGGCGCTTGATCCTGGTCGGCGTGCTGGCGTTGATGGTGGGCAAGGCGGTGTGCATCTACGCGGTGGCGCGCCTGATGCGCAGCGATCATCGGCAGGCGCTGGATCGCGGCGTGCTGATGGCGCAGGGCGGCGAGTTTGCGTTCGTATTGTTCGCGGCGGCGTCCGCATCCGGTGTCATCGATGCCCAGGTCAATGCCAGCCTTACCGCGATCGTGGTGTTGTCGATGGCACTGACGCCGTTGTTCGTGCTGTTGCAGCGGCGCCTGACGCCGGCAGCGGCGGTGTCGCTGGATGGCGTGGAGGAAGCCAGCGGCCAGACCGGCAGCGTGTTGGTGATCGGGTTCGGGCGCTTCGGTCAGGTGGCCAGCCAGTCGCTGCTGGCGCGCGATGTGGACGTGACCATCATCGACAACGACATTGAGATGATTCAGAGCGCGGAGGAATTCGGGTTCAAGATCTACTACGGCGACGGCACCCGGTTGGATGTGCTGCATGCCTCCGGTGCAAATACCGCGCGTGCGATTGCGGTGTGCGTTGACAACCGCGAGGCGGCCAATCGCATCGTCGAATTGGCAACGCGTGAGTTCCCGCACGCGAAACTGCTGGTGCGTTCCTTTGATCGCGAACACGCTTTGGAGTTGATTGCTGCTGGCGTGGACTACCAGATCCGTGAAACCTTCGAGTCGGCGGTCGCGTTCGGCGAAGTGGCCCTGGTCGAACTGGGCGTGGACGAGGATGAGGCCCGCACGATTGCGCGCGAGATCCGGCGCCGCGATGCCGAGCGCCTGGAGCTGGAAATTGCCGCGGGCAATGTGCGCGCCGGGGCAGGGCTGATGTACGGCAACATCATGCCGACCGTGCCCAAGCCCACGCCCTTTACCCCGCCCAAGCGCGAGAGCCGCACGCTCAATCGCGATGCGCTGCCGCAGGAGTTGCGCGAAGAAACGGCTGAGCGGGACTAAACGCAGCGGTCAAATCACCGCGTAACTGGCAGGCGGGCGCGGCCGGTGCTCGGGATCTGCAGTTGCCCCGGGATCTGCATTTGCCCGAGGCACTTAGGTTTCTTCGCACCCGCCTTGACGATTGCTCGCGACGTTTCGTCGGCCGCTCTAAGGTGATTAGAACGGCCAGCATCAACGTGCCGGCCGTCATCGCAGGCTCAGCCGTGCTTGCGCTGCGCCGCTGCGAAGGCTTCCAGCTGTTCCGGTGTCGCTTCCTGTTGGTGCTGCTGTTTCCACTGCGCAAATGGCATGCCGTACACCGCTTCGCGGGCCTGCTCCTTGCTCATGGGTTGACCTTGCGCTTCGGCAGCTTCGCGGTACCAGTCGCCCAGGCAGTTGCGGCAGAAGCCGGCAAGAATCATCAGGTCGATGTTCTGCACGTCGGTGCGGTCCTGGTTGAGATGCTGCAGCAGGCGGCGGAACGCGGCGGCTTCGATCGAAGTGGTGTCGGTCATGGCGGAATCGGGGACAATAGACGGCCTTCGACTCTACACCTGACGCCCCATGACCGCTCCCGCGCCAGCTGCCCTCGCTCCGGCCCGCCTCCTCGATGGTCGCCACATTGCCGAGGAATTGCTCGACGGTCTGAAGCTGCGCGTGGATGCGCGCTTGGCGGCGGGCAAGACCCGGCCCGGGCTGGCGGTGGTGCTGGTGGGCGGCGATCCGGCCTCGTCGGTGTATGTGCGCAACAAGCGCCGCGCGGCCGAAAAAGTGGGCATCGAGGCCTTCGACTACGATCTGCCGCAAGGCACCACCGAAGCCGAGCTGGCCGCGTTGATCGACCAGCTCAACACCGATCCCAAGATCCACGGCATCCTGATCCAGTTGCCACTGCCGGGCATTCCCGATGCCAACCGGCTGATCCAGCGCATCGACCCGCGCAAGGATGTGGACGGCTTTCATCCGCAGAACGTCGGGCATCTGGCGCTGCGCGAATTCGGTTTGCGGCCGTGTACCCCGCGCGGCATCGTGACCTTGCTGGCGCATACCGACCAGCCGGTGCGCGGGCGCAACGCCACCATCGTCGGGGTGAGTAACCATGTGGGCCGGCCGATGGGCCTGGAGCTGCTGATTGCCGGATGCACGGTGACCAGCTGCCACAAGTTCACCCCGCCGGATGTGCTGGAAGCCAGCGTGCGCAACGCCGACATCCTGGTGGTGGCGGTGGGCCGGCCGGGGCTGATTCCGGGCGAATGGGTCAAGCCTGGCGCGGTGGTCATCGACGTGGGCATCAACCGCCTGGACGATGGACGCCTGGTCGGCGATGTGGGGTTCGAGGCCGCGGCGCAGCGCGCTGGCTGGATCACCCCGGTGCCGGGCGGGGTAGGGCCGATGACGGTGGCCACGCTGATGCAGAACACGCTCGAGGCGGCCGATGCGGCTGGTTGAGCCGTTCGTGTAACGCAGCATTGCGGCGGCACTCAGCTGCCGCAGTGTCTTCGCGGCCGCTTTCAGGGTAAAATGTCGCGCTTCCCCAAACTCGGGTCCGCCGATGCTCCGCATCCAGGCTGAAGCTCTTACCTACGACGACGTCTCGCTCGTCCCCGCGCATTCCATTGTCCTGCCAAAGGACGTCAGCCTTGAAACACGGCTGACACGCGACCTGCGCCTCAAACTGCCGATCTTGTCCGCGGCCATGGATACGGTGACCGAACACCGCCTGGCGGTGGCGATGGCCCAGCTGGGCGGCATCGGCATCATCCACAAGAACCTGACCCCTGCGCAGCAGGCGGGCGAGGTGGCCAAGGTCAAGAAGTTCGAGTCCGGCGTGATCACCGAGCCGTTTACGGTGAGTCCGGACACCACCATCGGTGAAGTGATCGCACTGACGCGCGCGCGCAACATCTCCGGCGTGCCAGTGGTGGATGGCAGCGAACTGGTCGGCATCGTGACCAGCCGCGACATGCGCTTCGAGAAGAAGCTCGACGATCCGGTCCGCCACATCATGACCAAGAAGGATCGCCTGATCACTGTGCGCGAAGGCGCCAGCGATGAGGAAGTGCTCGAGCTGCTGCATCGCAACCGCATCGAAAAGATCCTGGTGGTCAACGACAGCTTCGAGCTGCGCGGGCTGATTACGGTCAAGGACATCCAGAAGAAGACCGACAACCCCAACGCCGCCAAGGACGACGCCAAGCGCTTGCTGGTCGGTGCGGCGGTGGGTGTGGGTGGCGATACCGAACAACGCATCGAACTGCTCGCCGCTGCCGGCGTGGACGTGGTCATCGTCGATACCGCGCATGGCCATTCGCAAGGCGTGATCGACCGCGTGGCCTGGGTCAAGAAGACCTATCCGCACCTGCAGGTGATCGGCGGCAATATCGTCACTGGCGATGCAGCGCTGGCGCTCATGGATGCCGGCGCCGACGCGGTCAAGGTCGGCGTGGGCCCGGGGTCGATCTGCACCACGCGTGTGGTTGCGGGCGTGGGCGTGCCGCAGATCACCGCGGTGGACATGGTGGCCGAAGCACTGCAGGACCGCATCCCGCTGATTGCCGATGGCGGTATCCGTTACTCCGGCGACATCGGCAAGGCGCTGGTGGCCGGCGCGTCCACGGTGATGGTCGGCGGCTTGCTGGCTGGTACCGAGGAAGCGCCTGGCGAAGTCGAGTTGTTCCAGGGTCGCAGCTACAAGAGCTACCGCGGCATGGGCAGCCTGGGCGCGATGGAGAAGGGGTCCAAGGACCGCTATTTCCAGGATGCTTCCGACGCCGACAAGCTGGTGCCCGAAGGCATCGAGGGCCGGGTGCCGTATCGCGGCCCGGTGGGCGGCATCATCCATCAGCTGATCGGTGGCCTGCGCGCAACCATGGGCTACGTTGGTTGCGCCACGGTCGAGGAAATGCGCACCAAGCCGAAGTTCGTCAAGATCACCGGCGCCGGTCAACGCGAAAGCCATGTGCACGACGTGCAGATCACGAAAGAGCCGCCGAACTATCGCGCGGGCTAATTCGAATGTGGAAGGCCTCGCTCGCCTATCTTGCGGTCATCTCGGCAATGACCGTGGTGGTGCTGGGATTGCTGGCGGTGTCTTCCGTGTTGTATCGCTGGACATTCTTCGCGTTGATGTATCTGTTGGTGGCATCGGCCCCGGCGCTGTTGGCATCTGGCGCCACCGCACACCTGCAGCGCGTTGTGTTGCGCGTTGCGTCGGCAACACTGCTGGCCAGTGCGCTCTACGGCATGCTCTACCTGCTGATTGGAACGTTTTTGTTGTGGCCGGGAGTGCTCTGCGCTCCGCTGCTTATCCTTTTCCTGGAGTGGCGCCGAGCGCGCCACCTTCGCCCTGCGAGTAACGATGTCCAGCCTGCATAACGACAAGATCCTCATCCTCGATTTCGGCGCGCAGTACACCCAGCTGATCGCGCGGCGGATTCGCGAAATTGGCGTGTACTGCGAGATCTGGGCCTGGGATCACGATCCGTCCGAGATTGCCGGCTTCGGTGCCAAGGGCATCATTCTGTCTGGTGGGCCGGAATCGACCACTTTGCCGGGTGCGCCGGTGGCGCCACAAGAAGTGTTCGACAGCGGCTTGCCGGTGTTCGGCATCTGCTACGGCATGCAGACGCTGGCTGCGCAGTTGGGCGGTGCCACCGAGGCGGCCGATCAGCGTGAATTCGGCCACGCCGAAGTCGATGTGGTGGCCGCCGATGCACTGTTCGCCGGCTTGACCGATCACGCTGGCGCGGCGCGCCTGAATGTGTGGATGAGCCACGGCGACCACGTGTCGCAGGTGCCGCCGGGCTTCACCATTACTGCCGTGACCGACCGTATCCCGGTGGCGGCGATGTCCAACGAAGACAAACGCTGGTACGGCGTGCAGTTCCACCCGGAAGTGACGCATACGCTGCAGGGCCAGACCTTGCTGCGGCGCTTCGTGGTGGACGTGTGTGGCTGCCAGACGCTGTGGACCGCGGCCAACATCATCGATGACCAGATTGCGCGCGTGCGCGAGCAGGTGGGCGACGATGAAGTGATTCTGGGGTTGTCCGGCGGTGTGGATTCGTCGGTGGTCGCGGCGCTGCTGCACAAGGCGATCGGTGACAAGCTGACCTGCGTGTTCGTCGACACCGGCCTGCTGCGTTGGCAGGAAGGCGACCAGGTGATGGCGATGTTTGCCGAGCACATGGGCGTCAAGGTGATCCGCGTCAATGCGGCCGACCGCTACTTCGCCAAGCTTGAAGGCGTGAGCGACCCGGAAGCCAAGCGCAAGATCATCGGCAACCTGTTCGTGGATATCTTCGATGAAGAATCCAACAAGCTGGCCAACGCCAAGTGGCTGGCGCAGGGCACGATTTATCCGGACGTGATCGAGTCGGCCGGCAGCAAGACCGGCAAGGCGCACGTGATCAAGAGCCACCACAACGTGGGTGGCCTGCCTGAGCACATGAAGTTGGGTCTGGTCGAGCCGCTGCGCGAGTTGTTCAAGGACGAAGTGCGTCGTCTCGGCGTCGAGCTCGGCCTGCCGCGCACGATGGTGTATCGCCATCCGTTCCCAGGCCCGGGCCTGGGCGTGCGCATTCTGGGCGAGGTGAAGCGCGAATACGCCGAGCTGCTGGCCAAGGCCGATGCGATCTTCATCGACGAGCTGCGCAAGGCGGACCTGTACGACAAGACCAGCCAGGCATTCGCGGTGTTCCTACCGGTGAAGTCGGTGGGTGTGGTGGGCGATGCGCGCGCCTACGAATGGGTGATCGCACTGCGCGCGGTAGAGACCATCGACTTCATGACCGCGCACTGGGCGCACCTGCCGTACGACTTCCTCGGCACGGTGAGCAACCGCATCATCAACGAACTGCGTGGCGTCTCCCGCGTGGTCTACGACATCTCCGGCAAACCGCCGGCGACGATCGAGTGGGAGTGAGTTGGTTCTGCTCGCGAGATCGAACGAAAGGGCGCCGCAAGGCGCCTTTTTTATGTCTTGCAGTTTCATCGCTGGCAATCAGGCCGCACGATGCTGCCGCAAAAAAAAGCCGCGCACTGCGCGGCTTGTTGCAGGGTTACGTTGAACGCGGGCGTCAACGCACCTTGGCCAGTGCCACGCGAGCGTCGGTCATGAACTTTTGCGCTTCCTGCGGCGTGGCCAGATTGGCAGCGAGCTGGCTGAGCACCTGCTCGATGTCGCTGGAGGCATCCCAGGCTTCGTCGCACAACATGCCGGCGATCGGGCCGAGGTAATTCAATGCGACTTTCTCCAGCGCTTGGCGAACCGCTTCGTCCGGCGCTGCGCCGCTGCCGACAGACGCCGGTGCGGACGCTGTGGGTGCTGCGCTGGCTGCGGCAGGTGCCGGCACCGGAGCGGCGGCAACCGGTGCACGTACCGGGGCGGGCGCACCGCCCAGGTCCTGTTCGAAGCCGCCCATCAGCCACTGCCGCGAGTCCTCGCTGAGCAGCGAGGGCTTGCCCATGCCGGCGCCGGGGTCGACCTGGAAGCGGGCCTTGGCGGCGCCGACCATGGTGAGGCGTTGCACGGCCTCATCATTGCGCAGCATGCGGAACACCACTTCTTCGATCTGACCCGCATTGATGCGGATGATGCAGGAGTGGTTCTCCTCGGTGACGACGAACAGAAAGCCGGACGCCTTCTTCAGCGCCAGCGCCTTGAGCTCGCGCAGGACCTCGATCAGCGGACGGAATTCAGTGGACATGGCGTCTTCCTTGCATCATCTGGTGCGGAGTTATACAGCACGGCTCAGCGCTTGCTGAGGCGTTCCATGGCCAACCGAACGCTGTTGGACAGGCGGGAAATGGCGCGCGCCAGGGTACCGATTTCATCCTTGAGGTTGACCTCGGCAATGGTGTGGTTCCACTTGCCCAGGCTCAGTTCTTCGGCAACGGTGGTCAAGTGCTGGATGGGCCGCAACACGCGGTTCCAGATCAGCGCCCACTGCAGGCCGAGCAACAGTGCGCAGACCAGCAGGCCAATGCCGGCGATCCACAACGACTGGCGCACGATGACGCCGTTGACGTCGCTCTTGGGGTAAGCCGAGACGAGCGTGAAGCCCCAGTCCGGCACTTCCTGCTTGGTCACGACCCAATCATCGGGGCTTTCCTTGACGATCCGCTCGATGGTGGCGGTGTCGGTGGTGGCGCCGGTGGTGGACTGGAAGCGCAGCGTGTTCTTGCTGTCGAAGATGGCGATGAAGCCCGAGTCGAGCACGCGACGGCTGCTGACCACGTTTTCCAGGGCCTGGGTGTCGGCCTTGTAACCGACGTACCAGGCACCGATGACGCGCTTGTCGTTGCCGGCAAAGATCGGCTCGTAACCGGTGACATACGGGTTGCCGAGGATGTCGACCACGCCGTAGAAGCTTTCGCCATTGCGCAGCTTGGCAGCGGCCTGGCCGGTGGGGTCGAGCACAGTGCCGATGGCGCGGCTGCCGTCGTCCTTCTTGACGTTGGTGGAGATGCGCACGAAGTCGTCACCGGTGCGCGAGAACAGCGTCGCGGTGCCTTCGTGGATCGCGGTGACATCGTCGAGCATGTCGAATACGTTGGCCTGCGATTTCTGGCCCAGCAACAGGTCGTTGGCGTTGCGGTCGGCTACGCGCACTTCATTGCCCACGCTGGGCGCGCCCTGGGCGTTGGCTTCCTTGCGCAGCTGGCGCATGGAGGAGTTGACGCGATCGAGCATCATCGCGCGGGTGACCGAGAACAGCGTCTGCAGGGAGACCGACTGGCGCTCGATGGCGTCTGCGGTTTCCGATTTGACCCGGTTGGCCTCGGTAATGGCCAGAATGACCGTCAGTGCCACCACCACGACCAGCACCAAGGCCAGCACCGGCAACAGCAGGCGCACCCGCAAAGAGTGACGAAGCATCGCAATTCCCCTGAACGCGTTTAAATGATTGAATCGAGCACCGCCGCAGCGCGGTGCGGCGGTCGGACGTAGCCGTTATCGGCTGCCGGACAAGATGCTGAAGCGGCTCCCCGAGCCGCTGGCGGTGCATACGATAGCCGAAGCCGATCGGTTTGGCAGCGCCGCATCGGCGGCAGCTTCGCCTCGCGTTCAAGAATGGTCGAGCGCGTCGCATTCGTCGGCCGTGCGGTTGCGAGGTGCGGCTTGGTGGCGGGGCGTCTGGCGCGGACGACGGTAGCTGGGCGCCGCTGCACTGTTTGCTGCCGCGTGCGCCGGCGCGGTGAGCGGGGCAGGCGGGCGGCGCCCGTCCGCCAGTGGTTGTGGCGCCCTCAGGTCTCCAGCGACAGGATCCCGCGACGCAGCGCAACGGTGACCGCGTGGGTGCGGTCGCGCACGCCGAGCTTGCACAGGATGTTCTTCATGTGCGCCTTGACGGTTTCTTCGGAAATGCCCAACGCGTTGCCGATCTGCTTGTTGGAGCAGCCGGTGGCGACCAGGTTCAGCACCTCGGTCTCGCGTGCGGACAAGGCGTCGTCGAGCACGTGCGCGGCGATGCTCTCGGCCACCGAGGCGGGCACGTGACGGCGTTGACCGCGGCGGACGTCGCGGATGGTGTCGACCAGTTCGCGCCGCAACGCGCTCTTGAGCAGATACCCGCAGGCGCCGGCTTGCAAGGCGCGCACTGCACGCACATCGCCGGTGTAGGTGGTCAGGACGATGACCTTGGCCATGGGGTCGAGCTGGCGGATGCGCTGGATCGCCTGCACGCCGTCCACGCGTGGCATCTGCAGATCCATCAGCACCACGTCCGGGCGCAGGCGGGTGTAGTAGTCCACGGCCTGTTCGCCATCCTCGGCTTCGCCCACCACCTGCATGTCGCGTTCGGCGCCAAGCATGGCGCTCAATCCGTCACGCAACAGTGGGTGATCGTCCACCACCAGCACCGCGGTCGGTCGTGTCGTATCAGCCATGGGGAGTCTCCGTGGGTCGTGCGTTTTGAAAGGGCCAGCACCAGCGTTTGGGTGGTCGAACGTACGCAGCGCGCGCGGGGACGACGATCTGCACTTCGGTTCCGCTGCCAGGCCGCGACCACAGTTGCATTTGTGCCCCGATGCGCCGCGCGCGTTCCTGCATGCCGGTCAATCCCCAGTGCCCGGTGCGGGCGTGGCCGTGCAGCACATCCGGCGCCAGGCCGCAGCCATCGTCGCGGATGCGCAGCACGAAGTCACGTGAACCGTAACGCAGTTCCAGGACGATCTTGTTTGCGCGCGCGTGCCGGTCGGCATTGCTCAGCGCTTCGCGCCCGAGCTGGAACAGTTCGTCGGCCACCATCGCGCGCAAGACGAGTGGGCGGCCATTGACCAGCACGTCCAGGGTTGCGGTGGGGATCGGCATGGTGGTTTCGCGCGCCTGCTGCAACGCGCCGGCCAGATCGGTGCGCAGCGAGTGGGTGTCGCGTAAGCCGTTGACGCGGTCGCGCCCTTCGATGAGGGCGCGCTCGGCCAGCTCGACGGTCTTTTCCAGTTCCTGCCGGCGGGGGTCATCCCAGGCCAGCGAGCGGCTGGCGGTATGCAGGCGCAGGATCAGCCCCTGTGTGCCCTGCAGCAGGGTGTCGTGCAACTCACGGGCGATGCGCTCGCGCTCGCGGTAACGCTCTTCCAACCGCGCTCGCAGGCGTCCGGCCACATGCCGGGTGCGCAAGCGCCACGCCACCGCCAGGGCCGCGACCGCCGCCAGCACGCAGCACAGTTTGAATTGCCAGGTCTGCACGAACGCCGGTTCGATGACCACGTCGAGGGCGTCGCCACGTGCATTCCACACACCATCGTTGTTGGCGGCGGCCACCTCGAAGCGGTAACGGCCAGGCGCCAGGTTGGTATAGAACGCCTCGGTGCGATTGCCGGCGTCCTGCCAGGCAGCGTCCACGCCATCCAGCCGGTAGCGGAAGCGCACGCGCTCGGGGCGGGTGAGGCTGACCGCTTCGTAGCCGATGCGCAGGCGGTCGCTCCACTTGGGCAGGCGCAGCGCGGCCTGCAGCGGATACGGACGATCGTTGGCGACCACCTCGGTGATGGCGACCGTGGGCGCGGTTGGATTGCGATAGGTCTGGCTGGGGTCGAGCCAGGCCAGGCCCTGGTTGGTGGCAAACCACAGCAGGCCATCGGCTGCGGCCAGTGCACTGGGAACCGGCGTGGCCTGCTGGGCGATGCCGGGCAGGCCATCCATGGTGTCGTACAGGCGCAGCGATGGCGCCGGCAGGCCGGTCTGCACGCTCTGCGTCAACGCGTGCCGGCTCAGATGCACCACGCCGCGATTGCCGTTCAACCAGACCCCGCCGGCGGCGTCCTGCACGATACCGGTGACCCCCTGCAGCAGCGGGCTGGCCTGGTCGGGCAGGGTGCGGAATCGGCCATCGGGGCCGAGCACGGCCACCGCCGCTTCGCCAGCCACCAGGGTCAGCGCGGTGCTGCTCCACAGGGCGGTGATCGGGCCGACCGACAAGCCGTCCGTTGCGCTATAGCGGCGCACGCGATTGCCGCGCAGCAGGCGCAGCTCCCCTTTGACGTCACCGATCCACAGCGCGCCATCGTGCGCACGCGCCAGCACCGAGCATGGGGTTTCCTGCACGCCGGCCAGCGGTTGCCAGCCGGTGCCGTCGTAGCGATACGGCCCACGCGCATCCGGGCACACCAGCGGCTGGTCCGTCGCATCGACCAGCAACGCGCGTATTTCGCCGGGCGCAACGCCGAGCGGCAATGGCACCGGTTGCACAAGGCCGCCCTGCAGACGCAGCAGCGCGTGTTCGGCCAACACCCAACTGCGTAACGTGTTCGGCACAGCGAGCGTGCTGGCCGCGCCGCCGTGCTGCATCCGATCGATGCGCAGGCGCGTCAATGCGAGCAGGCGGTCGTCGCGCAATGCGGCAACCACCGGCCCGGGCGCTGCGCCGCTGCGGCTGGTGAACATCTCCACCGCGGTGGCCGGGCCGGGCAGCAAAGCGGCCAATGGCAACAGCGCGCGGTGGCGGAAGCGATTCAAGCCCAGGTTGGTGCCAACCCAGAGGTTGCCTTCGCGATCTTCCAGCAATGGGCCGGCGGTTGCCGAGGTCAGGCCTTGCAGCGTGCCGACGTGCTCCAGCACCGGCGCCGGCGCCAGCGGTGTGGCGATCCGGAACACACCACCGGCCGCGTAGTCCGTGCCCCATAGCGCGCCGTCGCGCATGAAGCGGATACGGCGCGCAAACAGCCCGGCAAAGCGCGGCTGCGCGCGTGTTGCGGCGGGAAGCAGCTGCCCGCGCGTGTCGGTCAATGCAAAGATTCCGCGATACGGGTCGGCGACCCAGACGCTGCCATCCGGGCTCTCGGCCATAGTGGTGAACGGTCCAACCGGCTGCCCGCTGGGTTCGAAGCGCTTGCCGCCTGCGGGCAGGCGCAGCAGCTGGGTGCCGTCGCTGACCCACAGCACGCCACGGCGGTCGCGCAGCAACCACTGTGCGCGTGCGGCCGGGTAGCCCCAGTCGGCACCGGCACGGTGCCAGCGCGTGCCATCGAACCAGCACAAGCCGCCGTCGATTGCGGCCCAGAGGCGCCCGCTGCCATCGCGCTCCAGCTTGAACACCATGCCGCTGGGCAGGTCCTTGCCTGGTGCGAAGTGGGTGAGGTGACCGTCGGCGAGACGGTCGATCCCGGCACCGAAATACCCGATCCACGCGGTGTCGTCAGGTGCGAGCGTCAGCGCGGTCATGTTGTGCGATGCGTACGCCTCGCCATTGGGCGGCGGCACACGTGCGAAGCGGTCACCATCGAACTGGAACAGGCCAAAACCGGTCGCCAGCCACAACGGGCCGTTATCGGCCTGCGCGATATCCCAGATGTCGGCCGGTGCGCCGCGCTCGGTGCTCCAGGCGGTGTGGTGAAACTGCAGCACGCCGTCGCGTGTGGCGGCGATCCCGCTCGCCCATGCCGGTGCGCACAGCAGCAGCCAACAGCACGCCAGCGTGACCCATTGCGTAACGCGCAGGCGTAACGACGAAGCGGGGTAGCTGACGGGCTCATGCGGCATCGCAGCATTGTCGGACGAGATCGGGGGAAGCACCACCACCTCTTTCGGGGGAGGACGCGCACTGCGCAGTGGAGTAGGGCGGTGACAGCTTGCAACTCCCGCGGGCATGAGCGCACGCGGCATGGTTGGAGTATCGCGCAGCGCATGGGTATGTTCGGCCGCGTCCGCTTGTTTGGCGTGGTGCGTGACCGATGAGTCTGGGCGGTGTGCCGCGCCGTGCGGCGTGGCCTGCACGCGGCTGCATCGGCGCTCCATGCTGCGCGCGAACCGCGTCAACGCGCGTCGATCTTGCATCCAGGCCACTGCGGCGGCCCCCCCCCCGAAAGAGGGGGCGATTGGCCTCACCATCTGGGGTGGGAGCGCGCACCTGCTCACCGCACCATGGCCGCACCCCCAACGGAGACGCCGCATGGCACGTGGCATTGCCGTCGACTGCCGCACTGCGCCCCACGCATGCAGCGCACTTGAAGCACCGCGCATCCGTGCGGTGGCAAGAGCCATGCAGTACATCGACACGCATCTGTGCGAACCAATCACGGTGACCCATCTGGCCACGGCCGCGTGCATGAGCCGCTTCCATTTTGCGCGTGTGTTTCGCGACGTGGTCGGCGCCAGCCCGATGGAATACCTGCGCCGCCGTCGCATCGAGCGCGCACAGGCCTTGCTGCGCGAAGGCCGCCACAAGATCAGCCAGATCGCCAGCGAGCTGTGCTTCTTCGATCAAAGCCATTTCGTCCGCAGTTTCCGCCATGCCACCGGCTGCACGCCGGCGCGCTTTGCCGCGCAGACCGCATGCACTACCGCACACAGCACGCCGGCCTGTACGCCGCGGGCTGCCACGTCTTCCTTCTCACCACTCCTGGAGCACCACCGATGACCACCGCCACCGCCGTTCCCGGCAAGTCCCTGCTGTCGCCGAACGACCACGCCCTGATCCTGATCGACCACCAGTCGCAGATGGCGTTTGCCACCCACACCATCGACATCTCGGCCCTGCGCAACAACGTGGCGCTGATCGGCAAGGCGGCCAAAGGCTTCCAGGTGCCGGTGGTGCTCACCACGGTGGCGGAGAAGTCGTTCTCCGGCCCGTTGTTTCCGGAGCTGCCGGAGATCTTCGCCGGCGAGCCGGTGTTTGACCGCACCAGCATGAATGCCTGGGAAGACCAGGGCGTGATCGACCGCATCAACGCGATCGGCAAGCGTCGCCTGGTAATCGCCGGTTTGTGGACCAGCGTGTGCATCGTCGGGCCGACGTTGTCGGCGATCGAACAGGGCTTTGAGGTGTACGTGATCACCGATGCCTGCGGCGATGTCAGCGATGAGGCCCACGAGCGTGCCATTGCCCGCATGGTGCAGGCCGGCGCCGCACCGATCACCAGCGTGCAGTACCTGCTGGAACTGCAGCGCGATTGGGCGCGCAGCGACACCTACGACCTCACCACCGGCATCGCACGTGCGCATGCAGGCGGCTATGGCATCGGTATTCAATACGCCAAGACCATGTTCGGCGCGCAGGAAGGCGGACATTGAACAGCCACGCACCGGCACGCTCGCCGGGCCTGGACGCGGCGCTGTTGATGCTGCGGCTGGCTGGCGGCGGGTTTCTGCTGCCGCATGGCTTGGGCAAGTTGCTGGGGTGGTTCCATGGCCCCGGCCTTGCCGGTTTTGCTGCGGAATTGCAGCAGTTCGGGCTGCCGGCGACAGCGCCACTGCCGCTGCTGTTGGCACTGGTGCAGAGCCTGTCTGGAGTGGCGGTGCTGATCGGGCTGTGGACGCGCGCCAGCGCGGCACTGGCCGCGGCGTTCATTGCCACCACCGTGATGATTGCCATTCCCAAGGGCTGGTTCTGGATGCATGGCGGCATGGAATACCCGCTGATGTGGGCGCTGGTCTTGCTGGCGCTGGTGTGCGCCGGCGGTGGCGCGTGGTCGCTGGACGGCCTGCGCCGGCGGCACGCGTCATGAGTACGCCCACTGATTCCCACGATGCCGGCCGGCGCCAGCTGTTGCAGGGTGCCGCCGCTGGCCTTGCACTGGGCATCGCGCCTGCTGCGTTGACTGCCAACAGGACGCCTCCGATGGTCGATCTCATCCTTCGTAATGCACGTATCACCACGCTTGATCCGCGCCAACCCAGCGCCACTGCGCTGGCGGTGGCCGATGGCCGCATCGTGGCAGTGGGCGACGATGCGCAGATCATGGCCATGGCCAAGCAGGCGCGTATCATCGATGCACAGCAGCGACGCGTGGTGCCCGGGCTCAACGACAGCCACACGCATCTCATTCGCGGCGGGTTGAACTACAACCTGGAGTTGCGCTGGGACGGCGTGCGCTCGCTGGCCGATGCCATGGCATTGCTCAAGGCGCAGGTCGACCGCACGCCCGCGCCGCAGTGGGTGCGCGTGGTAGGCGGCTTCACCGCGCATCAGTTCGTTGAAAAGCGCCTGCCGACGCTGGACGAGATCAACGCGATCGCGCCGGATACACCGGTGTTCCTGCTGCATCTGTACGACCGCGCCTTGCTCAATCGCGCGGCGTTGCGTGCGTGTGGTTACGACAAGACCACGCCGGATCCGCCCGGTGGCCGCATCGAGCGCGACAAGCTCGGCAATCCCACCGGCCTGCTGCTGGCCAAGCCGAATGCGTTGATCCTGTACGCGAGCCTGGCGAAAGGGCCGCGGCTGCCGATCGAATACCAGGCCAACTCCACGCGCCATTTCATGCGCGAGCTCAACCGCTTGGGCATCACCTCGGTCATCGACGCCGGTGGCGGCTTCCAGAACTATCCGGAGGACTATCAGGTCATCGAGCAGTTGCATGCGGCCGGGCAGTTGAGCGTGCGCATCGCCTACAACCTGTTTACCCAGAACAAGGGCAAGGAAGTTGCCGATTTCCGCGGCTGGACCGAGGTGCTGCCGGTCCGCAAGGGCGACGATCTGCTGCGTCACAACGGTGCCGGCGAAATGCTGGTGTTCTCGGCGGCCGATTTCGAGCAGTTCAGTGAGCCGCGCCCGGAGCTTGCGCTGGAGATGGAACCGGAACTGGAGCAGGTGGTGCGCCTGCTGGTGGAAAAACGCTGGCCGTTCCGTATCCACGCCACCTATGACGAAAGCATCGCGCGCATTCTCGATGTCTACGAACGCGTTAACGCGGACATGCCGTTCGATGGCCTGCACTGGTTCATCGATCACGCCGAAACCATCACGCCGCGCAACATCGATCGCATCCGCGCGTTGAACGGCGGCATCGCGGTGCAACACCGCATGGCCTATCAGGGCGAAGCCTTCGTGCAGCGCTACGGCGTGCAGGCCGCGCGCCATACGCCGCCGGTGCGGCGCATGTTGGCGGCCGGTGTGCCGGTGGGTGCAGGCACCGATGCTACGCGCGTGGCCAGCTACAACCCGTGGGTGGCGCTGTCGTGGCTGGTCACCGGCCGCACTGTCGGCGGGCTGGCACTGTATGGCGACGAGAACCTGCTCGAACGCGAACAGGCCTTGCGCTTGTGGACGCAGGGCAGTGCCTGGTTCTCCGGTGATGAAGACGAGAAGGGCACCTTGGCGCCTGGTCAGTTGGCCGATTTCATCGTCTTGTCGGATGACTATTTCCGCGTCGACGATGCTGCGATTGCCGATATCACCAGCGTGCTGACCGTGTTGGGCGGGACCGTGGTGCATGGTGACGGCGACTTCGCTGCACTCGCACCCAGCCTGCCGCCGGCAATGCCGGAATGGTCGCCGGTCAACCGTTTTGGTGGCTATCACGTGGGCGGTGCGGTGAGCGGGCTGGCAAGCGTGGCGCATGCGCATGGCCCTGGCTGCCGCACCCACGGCGCACATGGGCATGCCGCCCACCATGTCGCACCCAGCGAGGATCTGCGCGGCTTCTGGGGGGCATTGGGATGCGCATGTTTCGCGTTTTAAGGCCGCAGCAGCGCCTGGCTGCGGCGAGAGGTCAGCGCAGCGTTGCAGCGCAGGTCTGCAAATTTAAGAAGGCGTGTGCAGTGTCCGTCGCGGGCGCCTGGCCGGACCGCGCGTTTTTCCGTTCTGGAGTGTGGCAATGACAACCGCTTCGATCCCACCGGCTGACGCCGGTGCGTGGGCACCGCTGCGCCAACCGATCTTCCGTGCCCTGTGGCTCGCCATCCTGGGCAGCAATATCGGCACCTGGATCAACGATGTGGCCGCCTCCTGGGTGATGGCCGAACAGACCGGTTCGCCGCTGATGGTGGCGGCGGTGCAGTCGGCCACCACCTTGCCGGTGGTGTTGTTCGCACTCGCCGCCGGCACCTTGGCCGACATCGTCGACCGGCGCCGCTACCTCATGCTCACCCAGGGCTGGATGCTGCTGGTGGCCGCCTCGCTGGCGCTGCTGTCGCACCTGCAGTTGCTCACCCCGTGGGTGCTGGTCGCGCTGACCTTCGCCATGGGCATGGGCGCGGCGATGGCAATGCCGGCGCAAGCGGCGATCGTCTCGGAGCTGGTGCCGCGCCCGTTGCTGGCCTCGGCAGTGGCGCTCAACTCGATCGGCATGAATATCGCGCGGTCGATCGGGCCGGCAATCGGCGGCTTGATCGTGGCGCAGTTCGGCCCGCCATGGGCCTTCCTGCTCAATGGGCTCACCTTCGGCTTGATGATGTGGGTGCTGTGGCGCTGGCGTCGCGAGACGCAGGCATCCGCATTGCCGCCGGAGAGCTTTGGTGCGGGCCTGCGTGCCGGTCTGCGCTATGCGGCGCGCGCCGGGCGTCTGCAGGCAGTGTTGATCAAGGCGGCCGGCTTCTTCCTGTTCGCCAGCGCGCTGACTGCCTTGTTGCCGCTGGTGGTCCGCCGCGACATGCAGCTGGGTGCGGGCAGTTACGGTCTGTTGCTGGGCTGCATCGGCATTGGCGCGATCAGTGGTGCGCTGGTGTTGCCGCGCTTGCGTGCACGCTATGACCGCGACCTGCTGGTGTTTGTTGCCACGTTGATCTGCGCAGCCTCGCTGCTGGGGTTGGCGCTCTCGCGCCAGATTGGCGTGTTGTGTGTGGTGATGGTGGTCAACGGCCTGGCCTGGATCACGGTGTTGTCGTCGCTGCAGATCGCTGCGCAAACCTCGGTGCCGGCCTGGGTGCGCGCCCGTGCGCTGTCGCTGTATATCGTGGTGTTCTCGCTCGGCATGGCCAGCGGTTCGTTGTTGTGGGGTGCATTGGCGCAACGCACATCGATCGCGATCGCATTGCAGATTGCCGCGGCCGGTGCAGTGATTGCCGCGCTGCTGGTCAAACGCGCACGCATTGCCGGCACCGAGCAGCTCGATCTCGCACCGGCGGGCCATTGGCCCGCACCGGCGCAGGCCGATGGTGTCGAACACGACCGTGGCCCGGTGTTGGTGACCGTGGAATACCGCATCGCCGATGACGCACGTGCAGAGTTCGTGCGCCTGGTAACACAGCTGGGCAGCGCACGCCGCCGCGACGGCGCGGTGGTGTGGGGCGTGGCCGAGGACGCCGCCACGCCCGGCGTGCAGCTGGAATACTTCATCGTGGCCTCGTGGCTGGAACACCTGCGTCAGCACGAGCGCGTAACCGGGGACGACCGCCAGCTGCAGGAGCAGATTCGTGCCCTGCATCAGGGCGAGCGCGCGCCGCTCGTGCGCCACTTTGTGGGCGGTGGTGGTGCGGCGGTGCCGCCGCATACGCATTCGGATATTTGATCCGCAGGCGGCTGGAGTCTATTTGTCGGGCTTGTGAGCCGCGCGGCGAATGCAGATCGCAAAACGTGCAACGGGCGCCTGGTATGGGCGCCCGTTGTGTTTTGTCCGATGTGTGCTGATACCGAGCATGGTCATGCGCAGGCGATCTTAGATCAATGACGTGCACGCGAGAAAAGGGTGCCTTGCAGCGCGATATGGCGCCGTAAAACGTTGCGTTCTGCTGCGTGTGGCCTGCGCCTTGTGGGCAAATCGCAGGCGGGCTCACTGTCCGTCCGGTGAGGGCGGGGTCACCTCGCGGATCGGCTATCGGCATCTGGATGGGGGGCTGATTGGGGTCATCTCGGATTGCTGAGTTGCAAGTGAGCGCGCGATCCAGCGTGTGCGCTGATGCTCGATCATGCCGCTGGTACAGGTATGCGTGTGCACCATGCCGCTTGCGGCTAGGGCAGGGCACAGGCTGAAGCAACCGCGATTTCCGAGCGCCTGCATTTCTTCGGCAACAGGACCCAGATTGCCCTGCAACCAAGCGGCGCTGATTGGCGCGCGCACCTTTACTCCAAGGCGCATGCTCTGTTGCCGCGATGGCAGTGATCCAGACCAAGTGCCCCAAGAGAGCCCATAAAAAAAGCCGGCCCTCGCGAGCCGGCTTTTTACGCAACCAACTGGATCACGCCTTGGCGAAGGCCAGCAGATCCTTGTTGAACTGGTCGGCGTGGGTCACCGGCAGTCCGTGCGGCGCACCGGCATAGATCTTCAGCTCCGCGTTCTTGATGATCTTGGCCGACAGCTTGCCAGAGGCATCGATCGGCACGATCTGATCGTCGTCGCCATGTACCACCAGCGCCGGCACATCGATCTTCTTCAGGTCAGCGGTGTAATCCACTTCCGAGAATTCCTTGATGCAGTCGTACTGGCCCTTGTGCCCGCCCAGCATGCCCTGCAGCCAGAACGAATCGCGCATGCCCTGGGTGACTTTATTGCCGTCGCGGTTGGCACCGAAGAAGGGGGTGCTCAGGTCCTGGTAGAACTGCGAACGGTCCTTGGCAACACCTTCGCGGATGCCGTCGAACACGCTGATCGGCAGGCCGCCCGGGTTGGTCGGGCTCTTGACCATCTGCGGCGGCACCGCGCCCACCAGCACCACCTTGGCCACGCGCTTGCTGCCATGGCGGCCCACGTAATGCGCCACTTCGCCACCGCCGGTGGAATGGCCCACCAGGATGGCGTCCTTCAGATCCAGCGCCTCGATCACGGCGGCCAGATCATCGGCGTAGGTGTCCATGTCGTTACCGTCCCAGGTCTGGCTGGAACGGCCGTGGCTGCGGCGGTCATGTGCAATGACGCGGAAGCCGTTCTGACCCATGAATAGCATCTGCGCATCCCAGGCATCGGCGCTGAGCGGCCAGCCATGCGAGAACACGACGGGCTGGCCCTTGCCCCAGTCCTTGTAGAAGATCTTGGCGCCATCGGGGCGGGTGACAAAGTTCGACATCGGTGTAGCTCCGTGAGAGGTGGGATGGGTCGGGGAAGTGGATGACGCACGCGCGGGAGTTGCCGCACTGGCGAAGGTGGGCAGCGACAACGCTGCCACCGCGACCGTGCCGGCAACGAGAAAATTGCGTCGCCCGGAATCGGCCGGAGACGGCTCGAACGGATGCATGGAAACTCCTTGGTGGGGAAGCGCACCGGTTGCGCCAACGGCCGAGGTCGCCACTGTGATCAGGAAGGCGATTGCGGGTGGGCGGTAGGCCGCCGGCGCCGATGCTGCCGCCAGTAAAGCGTGCGCGCGGCGCGCGAGATTGCATCGGCGTGCGCACTGGCGTGGCTGCATCTCGCTACAGGCCGCACCTCATCGCGTGCACCGCATCGCCAGAGCAGGGCGGTGCAACGCACCGCAGTGCACCTTCAGCACCATCTGCACGACCGGCACGTGCAAGCACAAGCGTCTACAGTGCCGCCGCCCGCTTGCCTCTCACCCCAACGCGAATTCCCAAAGCAGCTTGAGGTTCAAGCCAACGATCACCAGGGCAATCACCCAGGCAATGCGCACCAGCCATGCCGGTGCCACCAATGCGCCCATCAAGCCGCGGTCAGCGACAAAGCGCACCAACGGGATCACCGCGAACGGCAACTGCATCGACAGCACCACCTGGCTCAAGACCAGCAAGCGGGCGGTACCGGCTTCGCCATACAGCCAGGTCACTACCACCACCGGCACGATGGCGATGCCGCGGGTGAGCAGGCGGCGCATCCACGGCGGCAAGCGCAGGCGCAGGAAACCTTCCATCACGATCTGCCCGGCCAAGGTCGCGGTCACTGTCGAATTGACGCCCGAGGCGAGCAACGCCACTGCAAACAGGGTCGAGGCCAGGCCGACGCCGAGCATCGGTGCCAGCAGCGCGTGCGCCTGTTCGATCTCCTGCACATCGGTGCGGCCCTGTGCATGGAACACCGCCGCGGCCAGGATCAGGATGGCGGCGTTGATGAACAACGCGAACATCAAGGCCACGGTGCTGTCGGTGACTGCCCAGCGCAGTGCCGAACGGCGACCTGCATCGGTGCGCGGATACGCGCGCGTTTGCACGATCGACGAGTGCAGATACAGGTTGTGCGGCATCACGGTGGCACCGATGATGCCGATCGCCAGATACAGCGCATGCGGGTTGGTCACCACTTCGGCACGCGGAATGAAGCCGGCCATTACCGCGGCGATCGGTGGCGATGCCAGCGCGATCTGGATGCCGAAGCATACGAAGATCACCAGCAGCAATGCCATGACGAACGCTTCCAACGCACGGAAGCCGCGGTTCATCAGTAGCAGCACCAACACCACGTCCAGCGCGGTGATGATGGCGCCCAGTGTCAGCGGAATGCCGAACAGCAACTTGAGTGCGATCGCCGTACCGATCACTTCGGCTAGATCGCAGGCGATGATCGCCAGCTCGCACAGCCCCCACAGCGCCAGGTTGATGCTGCGCGGGTAACGTGCGCGGCAGGCCTGCGCCAGGTCCAGGCCGGTGGCGATGCCCAACCGCGCCGACAACCCCTGCAGCACGATGGCCATCAGGTTGGAGAGCAGGATCACCGACAGCAGCAGGTAACCGAACTGCGAGCCGCCCGCCAGGTCAGTGGCCCAGTTGCCCGGGTCCATATAGCCGACCGAGACCATGTAGCCAGGGCCCAGAAACGCCAGCAACCGGAACCACCAGTGGCCACCTTTGGGCACCGCAACGCTGGCGTGCGCGGCACCCAGCCCACCATCGGCTGGGCGAATGGGTTCTGCGTTCGGGACGGCTTCGCTGGACATGGGCGGGCGAAAAGACGGGACGCGGCCGATGATATAGCAAGTGCTATGCTGTTGAGCATTGGCAATCTCAATCGTATTGATCGGCGCCGTGCTTCACACTACGCATCCCGGCAGTTGCGCCGGAGGCGATGACGAGGACAAGGGTGGGCAAGAGCGAAAAGCTGGACGCGTCCGCACCGGTATTGATCGATGCGCAGGTGCACATGGAGAGCTTCCGCCAGGTGCGCGAGGCGCGCCGTGCCGAATTGGTCGAAGACTATGTCGAGCTGATCTCCGATCTGCTGGTCGACGGTGGCGAGGCGCGCCAGGTCGATATCGCTGCGCGCCTAGGCGTGGCGCAGCCCACCGTGGCCAAGATGCTCAAGCGCCTGGTGCGCGATGGCTGGGTGGTGCAGCGGCCGTATCGCGGCGTGTTTTTGACCCCGGCCGGCGAAGCGCTGGCGGCCTCCAGCCGGCAGCGGCACCAGATTGTCGAGCGCTTCCTGCTTGCGCTGGGCATCGACGAGGCCACCGCGCGGCGTGACGCCGAAGGCATCGAACACCACGTCAGCGAAGCCACCGTCGCCGCTTTTGCCGCGTTTCTGGAGCGGCAGGGCAACAGCACTCCGTGAGCGTGTCGCCCGATCACCACGCGCAAGAGGCACACCTGCAAATCGACCAGCAATGGATGACTCACGCCTTGCGGCTGGCCGAACGTGCCGAGCGCGACTATGACGAGATTCCGGTCGGCGCGGTGCTGGTGGGTCCAACCGGCGCGCTGCTCGGCGAGGGCTGGAACTTCAACATCGCCAGCCACGACCCCAGCGCGCATGCCGAGATCATGGCCATGCGCGAAGGCGGCCGGCGGCTGGTCAACCACCGCCTGATCGGCTGCACGCTGTACGTGACGCTGGAGCCGTGTGCAATGTGCGCCATGGCGATGATCCATGCGCGGATTGCGCGGGTGGTGTTCGCCGCCAGCGACCCCAAGACCGGCGCGTGTGGCAGCGTGTTCGACCTGCTCGCCGACCCACGCCACAACCATCGCGTGCAGGTCAGCGGCGGGGTGCTGGCCGCCGAGGCCGGGCTGCGCCTGACCAATTACTTTCGCGCCAAGCGTGGCAAGCCGCCGCTCGTGCCCTGATCGGCATGGCCGCGGTATGATGCGCGCCCTTTCAGCACCCGGCCGGCAACGGCCCTCCACAGGACGGTGATATGGCAGACAACGTTGCGGGCAACGACCGACTGATCTGGATCGATCTGGAAATGACCGGCCTGGATACCGATCGCGATTCGATCATCGAGATCGCCACCATCGTGACCGATGCGCAGTTGAACGTGCTCGCCGAGGGGCCGGAACTGGCCATTGCCCATTCGCTGGAAACCCTGGAAGCGATGGACGAATGGAACCGCAACCAGCACCGCCGCTCCGGCCTGTGGCAACGCGTGCTTGACAGCCAGGTCACCCACGCGCAAGCCGAGGCGCAGACCGTGGCCTTCCTGGGCGAATGGATCCGCGCCGGCGCCTCGCCGATGTGCGGCAATTCGATCTGTCAGGACCGCCGTTTCCTGCACCGCCAGATGTCGCGCCTGGAGCGCTATTTCCACTACCGCAACCTGGACGTGTCCACCATCAAGGAACTGGCGCGGCGCTGGGCACCGGCAGTGGCCTCCGGGTTTGCCAAGAGTTCGGCGCATACGGCGCTCAGCGACGTACGCGACTCCATCGACGAGCTGCGGCACTACCGGCAATTCATGGGCACGCTGGGTGGCGATAACGGCGGCGGTGTGCAGAACTGAGGTTCCCAACCGGGAACACGGCTGCGAGGTTCCCGCATGCGTGCGGCTAGCGAATAGTTGTACCGCGTACCTGCAATCGCAGAAGCGAACTAACAGAAAGGGCCGCATCATCGATGCGGCCCTTTGCGTTTGACTCACTGCACCGCGTGCCCATGCAGGCTCAACGGGCCAGCGGCGGCCCCTTGGTCAGATCGCCATCGTCGGTGACGCCCTTGCGCAGCAAGTCGGCAATCGGCTTGCCATCGGCATCGTGGTGATACACGTGCAGGTCGCGCTGCGGGTAGGGGATGCTTAGTCCGTTTTCCAGCAACTGGTCGCGGATCTGCTCCAGCGTGGTGCTCTTGGCCGCGCCGAAATTGCCGTTGCTGGCGTAAGCAAACAGCATCAGATCCACCGTGCTTTCGCCCAGGTTGGTGACCTGAACGAACGGCGCCGGTGTGTCCAGGATGTTCGGGTTGTCCTTGGCAATCTGCAGCAGCAGTTGTTGCGCCTTCTTCAAATCGTCGCTGTAGCCGACGCCCACGGTGACTTCCAGGCGGCGGCTGGGCAGGGTGCTGTAATTGATGATGGGTGCGGTGGTGATGGTGCTGTTGGGCAGCGTGATCATGCGCTCGTCGAACGCCTTGATCCGGGTCTGGAAAATCCGGATCTCATCGACGATGCCTTCCTGGCCGGCAATCACCACGTGGTCGCCATCGCGCATCGGCCGCAGCACGATCAGCATGACGCCCGCAGCGATGTTGGACAGCGAGTCCTTCAATGCCAGACCCACTGCCAGACCGGCCGCGCCGAGCACCGCAATCAGCGAGGTCGGCGGCACGCCGATCTTGCTCAGTGCGCTCACGAACACCAGTACCAGCAACAACGCATAGGACACGTTGCGCAGGAAGTTGGCCAACGTGATTTCGACCCGTGCCCGCGTCAGTGCACGGTGCAGCCACTGGCTGAGTTGCTTGGCCAGCCACATGCCCACCACGAGGATGAGCAGTGCCAACCCGCAATTGAGCGCGTACTCCGCCCAATTGAGGTTGCTCCAGTCAAAGGCCGGCGACTTCGCTGCCGCCGGTTTTGCGGCGGCCGCTCCCGCAGCCGCCGCCAACACTCCACCCACCATTCCCATCAACCCTCGCTCTTGAGCTTGGCCAGGCGCAGCCAGGTATCGACCACGGTGTCAGGATTCAGCGACACCGACTCGATGCCTTCCTGCATCAACCACTCGGCCAGTTCCGGGTGATCCGACGGCCCCTGGCCGCAGATGCCCACGTACTTGCCCTTGGCCCGCGCCGACTTGATTGCCATTGACAGCAGCTTCTTCACCGCCGGGTTCCGCTCGTCGAACAGGTGCGCCACGATCGAGGAATCGCGGTCCAGACCCAGGGTGAGCTGGGTCAGGTCGTTGGAGCCGATCGAGAAGCCGTCGAAGATCTCCAGGAATTCATCGGCCAGCAGCGCATTGGACGGCAGCTCGCACATCATGATGATCTTCAGCCCGTTCTCGCCTTGCTTGAGCCCGTTCTGCTCCAGCACCTCGATCACCTTGCGGCCTTCCTCCAGCGTGCGCACGAACGGAATCATGACCCAGAGGTTGTCCAGGCCCATCTCGTTGCGCACCTTCAATACCGCCTTGCACTCCAGCGAGAACGCCTTGGTGAAGGACGGATCGACATAACGGCTGGCGCCGCGGAAGCCGATCATCGGGTTCTCTTCATGCGGCTCATAACGCGAGCCACCGATCAGGTTGGCGTACTCGTTGGACTTGAAGTCCGACAACCGCACGATCACCGTGTTCGGCGCCACCGACGCGGTCAGCGTCGCGATGCCCTCGGCCAGACGGTTGATGTAGAAGCTCACCGGGTCGCCGTAGCCGGCAATCTTGGCGTCGATCTTCTTGCGGACGTCGGCGTCCTGCTTGTCGTATTCCAGCAGTGCGTTGGGATGGATGCCGATGTGCGCGGCGATGATCATCTCCAGACGCGCCAGGCCGATACCGGCGTTGGGCAGCTGGCCGAAGTCGAATGCGCGCTCCGGGTTGGCCACGTTCATCATGATCTTGAGCGGGGCAGGCGGCATGTTGCCCAGGTCGGTGGTGGTGCGCTCGAACGGCAGCAGGCCTTCATAGATGAAGCCGGTGTCGCCCTCGGCGCAGCTCACAGTGACTTCCTGGCCGTCGCTGATCATGTCGGTCGCATTGCCCGAACCCACCACCGCCGGCACGCCCAGTTCACGCGCGATGATCGCCGCGTGGCAGGTGCGGCCGCCGCGGTTGGTGACGATGGCCGACGCACGCTTCATCACCGGCTCCCAATCGGGGTCGGTCATGTCGGCAATCAGCACGTCGCCGGCCTGCACGCGGTTCATGTCTTCCAGCGAGCGCACCACGCGTGCCACGCCGCTGCCGATCTTGGCGCCCACCGCACGGCCCTCGACCAGGATCTTGGCATCCTTGGCTTCCAGCGAGAAACGCTCGATCTGGGTGGCATGGCTGCGCGACTTCACCGTTTCCGGGCGCGCCTGCACGATGAACAGCTTGCCGCTCACGCCGTCCTTGGCCCACTCGATATCCATTGGGCGGCCGTAATGCTTTTCGATCACCAGCGCCTGCTTGGAGAGCTCCTGCACATCTTCGTCGCTGATCGAGAAAGTGTTGCGCAACTCCACCGGCGTGTCTTCGATGCGCACGCGTTCACCGGGCACATCCGAATACACCATGCGGATCGCCTTGCTGCCGAGCGAGCGGCGCAGGATTGCCGGCTTGCCCGCAGTGAGGGTGGGCTTGTAGACGTAGAACTCGTCCGGGTTGACCGCGCCTTGCACGACCATTTCGCCCAGGCCGAAGCTGGAGGTGACGAACACCACGTCGCGGAAGCCGGACTCGGTGTCCAGGGTGAACAACACACCGGACGAACCCACGCCGGAGCGCACCATCAACTGCACACCGGCCGACAGGAACACATCTTCGTGCTTGAAGCCGTGGTGCACGCGGTAGGCAATCGCGCGGTCGTTGTAGAGGCTGGCGAACACTTCCTTGACCTTGTGCACCACGTCGTCGGCGCCGGTCACATTGAGGAAGGTTTCCTGCTGGCCGGCGAACGAGGCATCGGGCAGGTCTTCGGCGGTTGCCGACGAGCGCACTGCCACGGCCACTTCGCCGCCGCCGTTCTCGGCGCAGAGTTTTTCGTAGGCGCTGCGGATGTCGCGGTCCAGCTCCGGCTGCAGCGGGGCGTCGATCACCCAGCCGCGGATTTCCTTGCCGGCGACCGTGAGCGCGGTGACGTCTTCAACGTCGAGCGTCTCCAGCTTGTCGAAAATGCGCTTGGACAGATCGTTGTGCGCGATGAAGTCCTTGAATGCTTCGGCAGTGGTCGCATATCCACCGGGAACCGAAACACCCAACCCGGCCAGGTTGCCGATCATCTCGCCGAGCGAGGAATTTTTACCGCCTACGCGGGCCAGATCGACCAGGCGTAGCTCATGCAACCACAGGATATTCTCGTTCAAGCGCGATGCTCCGTATGGCCATCGCCCGAGCGGGCTGAATGGCCGCGACCGTAGGAAGAAGCCGCTATGATGCAGTGCACAGCGGAGCCTGCACAAGCATGAACCCGTAAGTTTTGGACGCTAGTTCAAAGAGGTGGAGTCGATGTCAACAATCCGGCCGGTGTTTTACGTGTCCGATGGAACCGGTATCACCGCTGAAACGATTGGGCATAGCCTGCTCACGCAGTTCAGCGGGTTCAACTTTGTCACCGACCGTATGTCGTTCATCGATGATGCAGACAAAGCGCGCGATGCAGCACTGCGTGTGCGCGCGGCAGGCGAGCGTTACCAGGTGCGGCCGGTGGTGGTGAATTCGTGCGTGGATCCACAGTTGAGCATGATCCTGGCCGAGAGCGGCGCGTTGATGCTGGATGTGTTCGCCCCCTTCATTGAACCGCTGGAGCGCGAGCTCAACGCGCCGCGTCATTCGCGTGTGGGTCGCGCGCATGGCATGGTCGACTTCGAGACCTATCACCGCCGCATCAATGCGATGAACTTCGCACTCAGTCATGACGATGGCATCGCGCTCAATTACGACGAAGCCGATGTGATCCTGGTGGCGGTGTCGCGCGCGGGCAAGACGCCCACCTGCATCTACCTGGCCTTGCATTACGGCATCCGCGCCGCCAACTATCCGTTGACCGAAGAAGACCTCGAAAGCGAACGCTTGCCGCCGCGGCTACGCAACTACCGCAGCAAGTTGTTCGGGCTGACCATCGACCCGGAGCGTTTGCAACAGATTCGCCAGGAGCGGCGTGCCAATTCGCGCTACAGCGCAGCGGAGACGTGCCGCCGCGAGGTGGCCACAGCCGAGCGCATGTTCCAGATGGAACGGATTCCAACCCTCAGCACTACCAACACCTCGATCGAGGAAATCTCCAGCAAGGTGCTGTCCACGCTCGGCCTGCAGCGCGAGATGTTCTAGGAGCGGGGATTGGTGCGGCGGGATTCGCGATTGGTGAAGCGGGCAGGCCGCCACTGTCTGCCTTGTGCAGCAGTGCGACTTGGTATGGCCGGTCGGCATCCGGTGACGTATTGAAGCGGGCGGGGCAGTGCTCCGCCAAGAGTGGCCCGGCCTTTTGCCGCCGTCAATGCTGCCCGTGCGGCAGCCCAGCGTGTAGGATCGATGCATGGCGCAAGCACTGAGTAAACTCGAACGCATCCCCAAGTTGAGCCGGTTCGGCTGGCTGATGGGGCTGTATGCGGAAAACTTCCAGCACCTCACCCGGCTGTTCGCGCCGGCCGACCTCGCTCCGGGTTCGTATGTGTCCTCGATCGGCGACGGCCTGGACCTGCGGCTGGACGTGATTGAATGCCACCGCTACACGGTGGAATTGCGGTTGACCTACGACCTGTGTGACCCGGTCACCGGCGAGCCGGACCCGTCCGCCTACGTGCGCTTGTATCGGGACGCGCGCCAGGCCGAAACCACGCATTGCTACGTCGGCCGCCGCTGGCAGGACACCATGGGCATGTTCCCGCCGCCTGCCGAGCTCATCAGCCACCGCATGCGCATGAATACGTTCCTGGGCAAGTGGCTGGATTATCTGGCCGAGCGCGGCCATGGCGTGGCCACGCTGCGCCTGGACACTGACTACGTCGCGCCGCCGCGCGCCAACGCGCAGCCCGCCATCAGCTGATCGCTGCGCGGCGCGCAGCTTCGGTCATACTGATGTGCTTCGTGTCTGATCGTTCGCCATGCCGCATACCCCGATTGTCGCCACGCTCGGCTACCTGCTGTCGCCGGATGGCACCCAGGTACTGATGATCCATCGCAACGCCCGTCCCGGGGATCATCACCTGGGCAAGTACAACGGGCTCGGCGGCAAACTGGAAGCCGATGAAGATGTGTTGGCCTGCATGCGCCGCGAAATCCGCGAGGAAGCCGGTGTGGAATGCGGCCAGATGCAGCTGCGCGGCACCATCAGCTGGCCGGGCTTCGGCAAGCAAGGCGAGGATTGGCTGGGATTCGTGTTCCTGATCCACAGCTTCGACGGCATGCCGCAGACCTCCAACCCCGAAGGCACCCTGGAATGGGTCCCCATTGCGCAGATGGACCAGGTGCCGATGTGGGAGGGCGACCGCAACTTCCTGCCGCTGGTATTCGATGGCGACCCGCGTCCTTTCCATGGCGTGATGCCGTATCGGGACGGGCGCATGCAGTCGTGGTCGTATTCGCGCGTGTGAGGGCGGCGCCCGGTCTGCGGCGCAAGCAGGCAATGTCGGTGGCTGGGCTTAGCCGTCACTGACGGCCGAACTGTGAAGCCTACCGCACCGGCTTTGCCAACTTTTCCACATCCCCTGTGGATGAAAACTGCGCAAGTCTGTGGACAACCGTGTTCAGGCCTTGCCCCATCTGGCTGTCAAGAGCCCTGGTGAAAATTTCGCCACCGCTTCATTGCGCGGTCCAGCCACCGTCGATGGCGATGGCCTGGCCGGTGAGATTGCGCGCCGCGCGCGACATCAGGAAGGCCACGGTGCCGGCCAGTTCGTCGTATTCGATGAAGGCGCCTTTGGGCATCGGCTTGAGCATCACCTCGCGAATCACCGCGTCTTCGGCAATGCCACGCGTGCGTGCCTGGTCGGCGATCTGCCGCTCCACCAGTGGCGTGCGCACGTAGCTGGGGCACAGCGTGTTGGCGGTGATGTCGCAGTCGGCGGTTTCCAGCGCGAGCACCTTGGAGAGCCCGATCAGCCCGTGCTTGGCGGCCACGTAGGCGCTCTTGTAAGGGCTGGCCACCAGCGAATGGATGCTGCCGATGTTGACGATGCGCCCGTAGCCGCCCGCACGCATGCCCGGTAGCACCGCGCGGCTGAGACGTGCGGCACCGGTCAGCATCACGTCCACCAGCAGCGCCCAGCGCTGCATCGGGAACTCCTCCAGCGGCGCAACGTGCTGCAGGCCGGCGTTGTTGACCAACACCTCGGGCGCGCGCGAGGCGGCCGCCAGTGCCTGGGCAATGCTGTGCTCGTCGGTGACGTCCAGTGCCAGGGCCTCGGCCGATCCGCCTGCCGCGCGCACCTGCTGGGTGGTCTGCTCGGCCGCGGCCAAGTCGGCGTCGCTCACCAGCAGGTGGTGGCCGTCGGCGGCTAGAACGGTGGCCAGGCCGGCGCCGATGCCGCTGCCGGCACCGGTGATCAGGATGCTGCGCATCGGGTGTCCTCGTGGAATGCGGCACTGAAACGGTGCCAGTGGCCGCCAGGGTAGCCGAGCACGTTGAAACGGTCGCCTGCGCGTCGCGCGCGCGTTACCCTTTGCGCCTCGATGCCCTCAGGTTCCGCATGAAACGCCATTTTTCGATGCTGCGCGACTTTCAACTCGCAGACTGGTTCACGCTGGCAAATGCCTTTTGCGGCACCGGGACGGTGTTTGCGGCCATGCGGTTTCTGCAGGAAGGCCACCGCGGCGACCTGTTACTGGGCATGGCGCTGATTCCGCTGGCCTTCGTCTTCGATGCGCTGGACGGCCACGTGGCGCGCTGGCGCAAGGCGTCCTCGACGCTGGGCCGCGAGCTGGATTCGTTGGCCGACGTGATTTCGTTCGGCGTGGCGCCAGCCGCGCTCGGCTATGCCTGCGGCATGCGCGGCGGCTGGGACTGGCTGGTGCTCAGCTATTTCGTCTGCTGCGGCGTGAGCCGGCTGGCGCGCTACAACGTGACCGCCGAAGAGATCGCCGGCGAGGCCGACAAGGTGCCGTACTTCGAAGGCACACCAATCCCCACCAGCCTGGTGCTGGTGATCCTGCTGGCGGTGTCGGCCAGCACCGGGCATATCGGCCAGACGTTGTGGTGGGGGCAATGGCAGCTCGGCCCGTGGCAATTCCACCCGCTGGTGCTGCTGTTCGCGGTGTCCGGCTCGCTGATGATCAGCAAGACGCTGCGCATCCCCAAGCCCTGACCGGTGCGGCGGAACACACGCGGTAGGATGGCTGGGTAGACCAGCCACGGGAGTGGACGATGACAACCAGCGGTTCGGACAACGGCAACTTCGAAGACAAGGCGCGCCAATACTGGAGCGCCTGGGGAGATGCCATGCGCCACGGCCAGTCCGCTTCCGCCGCGCAACCGCCGCCGGGCCCGGCTGGCGAGACGCCGCAGGACTGGCGCAAGGCGGTCGACTGGTGGTCGCAGGTGTTGCCCACGCAGGCCGCGCCGCAGGCGCAGGATGCGATCAACCGCTTCCGCACCCAGGCCGGCGATTGGTACGGCACCATGCAGCAGGTGGCCGCGCAGTTCGCCGGGCGCGATACCTCTGCCAGCGCGGTCTCCGACGCCTGGCGGCACGCCGTGCAAGGGCAGGGCGAGCAACTGATGCAATGGACGTTGGGCTCGCTGCGTGGCGGCAGCAAGGGCGGCTTCGATCCGTGGTTGCAGGAAGCCGCGCAGGCGTTGCAGCGCTGGCGCGAAGACAATGCCGCCTGGCTGGAGATGCCGGCCTTCGGCCTCAATCGCAATCATCAATCGCGCTGGCAGACCTTGGCCCGCGCGCAGCAGGATTACCAGGCGCAGTCGCAGGCCTATGCCGAGCAGCTCAAGGCTGCGATCGACCAGGCGTTTGCGCGCTTCGAACGCAAGTTGAGCGAACACGAAACCAGTGGCAGCCAGCTGACCAGCGCGCGCGCCTTGTTCGATCTGTGGATCGAAGCGGCTGAAGAATCGTATGCGGACGTGGCGCTGTCGGATCAGTTCCGCGAGGTCTACGGCGGCTTTGCCAACGCACACATGCGGCTGCGCGCGGCCCTGCAACAGGAAGTGGAACAGGTGAGCGAGCGCTTCGGCATGCCAACCCGTTCCGAGATGGATGCCGCGCACCGGCGTATTGCCGAGCTGGAGCGGGCAGTGCGTCGCATGCTGCGTGGCGCGCCCACTGCGCAAGCCAAGCCGGCTGCGGCGTCCGCGCCCCAGCCTGATGCGGGCCCGGCGCCCGCGGCTGCTACCAGCGCACCGCCACGTGCGGCGGCCAAGCCAACAACCCCGCCTGAGGCCGCGCCAGCCAAGCGCGCCACGCGCAAGGCAGCAGCTGCGCCAGAGACATCCAGACCGAAGGCATCCACCACGCCGCCGGCTGCAAAGAAGGCCACCAAGACCACCAAGGCACCGGCGCCCGGGCCGCGCGGAGGCAAGTCATGAAGGGCCCGTTGGGATTCAGTGCCGAGGACCTGATGCAGGAGACCTTGTCGATGCAGCGCAAGCTGCGCGAAGGGCTCAAGCTGCTGCCCGGCGTGGAAGACGTGGATTACGGCGTCACCGAACGGCAGGAAGTCTGGCGCGACGGCAAGGTGGTGCTGTACCGGTTCGTCGGCGATGCCGCGCCGGTGGCACGTACGCCGTTGCTGATCGTCTATGCGCTGGTCAACCGCCCGTACATGGTGGACCTGCAGGCCGATCGCTCGCTGGTCAAGGGCCTGCTCGGTCACGGCCAGGACGTCTATGTACTGGATTGGGGGTATCCGGACCGCTCAGAACGCTATCTCACGCTGGAAGACTATCTACTGCGCTACATCGATGGCGCGGTGGACCATCTGCGTGCGGCGTCGGGTCTGGAGGCGGTGGACGTGCTCGGCATCTGCCAGGGCGGCACGTTTGCGTTGTGTTACGCCGCGCTGGAGCGCGCCAAGATCCGCAATCTCATCACCATGGTCACGCCGGTGGATTTCCACACCCCCGACAACATGCTCTCCAACTGGGCGCGCATGGTCGATGTGGATCTGTTCGTCGACACCATGGGCAATGTGCCTGCGGATCTGATGAATGCCAGTTACCTGATGCTCAAGCCGTTCCGGCTCAACCTGCAAAAGTACGTGGGGCTGCTCGACATCCTCGACGACAAGCAGGCGCTGGAGGACTTCCTGCGCATGGAAAAATGGATCTTCGATTCGCCCGACCTGGCCGGCGAAGCGTTCCGCGAATTCGTTACCCAGTTCTACCAGCGCAACGGCCTGGTCACCGGCGATGTGCGTATTGGCGGGCAGGCGGTGGATCTGCACGCTGTCGACATGCCGGTGCTCAACATCTATGCCGAGCACGATCACTTGGTGCCGCCCGATGCCTCGCGCGCCCTGCGTGGGTTGGTGGGCAGCGAGGATTACACCGAGCTGAGCTTTCGCGGTGGGCACATCGGCATCTACGTCTCCGGCCGTGCGCAGCGCGAGGTGCCGGTGGCGATCCATCGCTGGCTGCAGGCACGTGGCGGCAACGGCTGACGCAGTGAATGCAACGGGGTAGGCTGCGCCACGCACGCGTGCCCTCACGATCCGCTGTAGCTGGCCTGCCTACACTGTGAGACACGTTCCAGGAGGCTGCTCATGTCTACCACCACTGCACTGTCCCGTTCCCTCAATGACCGCATGATCGCCGGCGTCGTAGGCGGCATTGCGCGCCGCTTCGGCTGGAGCTCGACCCTGCTGCGCATCCTGTTCGTGATCGTGTCGATCGCCTCGGCTGCATTTCCCGGCATCCTGGTTTACCTGATCCTGTGGCTGCTGATCCCGAATCAGGCCGACTGAGCCGCGTCCCGCGCTGGCTGGGCGCGCTGCAGGTGCTGGGCGTGCTGTGGACGTTGCCGAACACGCTCATCGGGCTGGCGATCGGTGCGTTCGGCACCTGTTTTGGCGCGCGGCCGAGCTGGTCAGCCACTGAGCGCGCAGTGATCTTCCATGCCTGGCCATGGGGGCCGGGCGGGGCGATGACGCTGGGCAACGTCATCTTGTTAAAGGGCGCATCGTTGGAGTTGCAATGCGCCACCTATGCGCATGCCGCCGGTCGCTGCGTGCACCCAGCAGTGCGGCTCGGCGATCACGAGCGTGCGCACGTGTATCAATACATGCTGCTCGGCCCGCTGTTTCTTCCGGTGTATCTGTTGTGCGGCGGCATCCACGTGCGCAACCCGCTGGAGCGCGCCGCAGATGCCTACGCAATGCACGGCCACGGTTGGTGGCCGTGGTGGTCTCAGCCCAGTCGCGAAAAGCCGAACAAGTCCGACAACGGGTGAGCGCGGGCTTCCAGTTGCGCACGTAGCAGGCCGGCGCCGATCGCGCTGTAGGTGATGCCGTTGCCGCCATACGCCATGGCAAAGGCCACACGTGGGCCGTGCTCGGAATGCGTGCCGAAGAACGGCAGCCCATCGGCGGTTTCGGCAAACGTGCCGCCCCAGGCGAACACCGGCCGCAGCCGCACGTCCGGCATCACCTTGGCGATCTTCTTCAGCAGCGTGTCCATCTTGCTGAGCACGCGTGCATCGCGACGCGCGGGAATATCAATGTTGTCGTCTTCGCCGCCGGCCACCACGCGGCCATCGGCGGTGGTGCGCACGTACAGGTAGGGGCGCGCGGTCTCCCACATCATGGTGTGCTTGAGCGCGCCTACGTCGGTGTCGTGCAGCGGGTCGGTGACGAAAGCGTAACTACTGCGGTTGCGTGCCACCCGCTGCGACAGCCACTGCTGGTTGCCATAGCCGGCCGCCATGATCACGTGCCGCGCGCGCACGCTGACCCCGTCCTGGGTGCGCAGATCGACATGCTGGTCATGCGCCTGGAGGGTGGCGATGGGGCTGCGGTCGTAGATGCGGCCGCCGTACTGCTCGCATTCTGCGAACAACCGGTAACACAGGCGGTAGGGGTCCACGCTGGCGGCGAGCCGGCTGAGAATGGCGCCTTCCGAACGCACGCCGTAGTCGTGCCACAGCGCGTCACCGGCGATCCACTCCACCGGCAGCGCATGTGTCTTGCGTGCGTCCAGTTCGCGCTTCAGATCCTTGAGATCCCGCGCACGGCTGGCGTAGTACAGGCTGTCCTGGCGCGTGAAGTCGCAGCCGCCCAAGCCATCGCAAAGCTCCTGCAGATCCAGGATCGCTTTTGCGCACGCACCATAGGCCAGCGTGGCGGCGGGCATACCGTATTGCGCCGCCAGATCCACCATCGGCGTGTCGATCTCGTATTGCAGCAACGCAGTGCTGGCCGAGGTGCTGCCCCAGCCGATCTCACGTTGTTCGATCACCACCACCTCATGGCCGTGACGCAGCAGCTCGTGCGCGATCAATGCCCCGGTCACACCGCCGCCAATGATTGCCACCTCGCACTGGGTGTCCTGCTCCAGGCGCGGATAGGGACGCATCAATCCGTTGCGGATCGACCAGAACGGATAACCACTTTTGAGGTTCATGCGGTGTCGGTGAGCGGGCGGAACTGGATTGGACGATCAAGCGGGGTGAAGCGGCCGTGACGCATGCAGCCGCCATCGCGCGGTCACCAAATCGCAAACAGCCGGCGTTAACGTGCGTGGAAAAGCTCCTCACGGCGTGCTCGCTATGCTCGCGCCGTCAACGCAGCAACAGCAGCAGAAGAAGGTGAGGGTATGTCGATTGTCCTGTACGTCGGTGGCAGCAAGGATGGCGATAAAGGTGTGGTGCCGTACGGCTTCAGCAAGTCGCGCACCATGACCGAGGCCGGTCCGGAGGTATATGTGGAGCGCATGGTGCCGCTCAAGGACGTGGGCAAGATCCGCGTCATGGCGCTGGAATCGCTGCACGAAAGCATTCTGGTCGAGCGCGCCGCCACCCATTACGCACGCCGCGTCAGCTGAGCGCGTCGGCATAGGTTTACGGTGGCCCTGTCAACGGGTTTCCGCGGCGCCCCGGCACTGCGAAAATGCATTTTTGACAGTGAAGCGGTTCCAACCGCGCCGCCATGCACGACACCCAGCTTGCCCAGCAGATCGCCCGCACCATCGCCGATGAGATCGGTGCCCAACCCGCCCAGGCGCGCGCCGCCATTGCCCTTCTCGATGAAGGCGCCAGCGTTCCGTTCATCGCGCGCTACCGCAAGGAAGTCACCGGCGGTCTGGACGATACCCAGCTGCGCAACCTCGAAACGCGCCTAACTTATCTGCGCGAACTGGAAGACCGCCGCGCCGCGATCCTGTCCAGCATCGGCGAGCAGGGCAAACTCAGCGACGAACTGCGTAGCGAAATCGTCGCTGCCGACACCAAGTCGCGCCTGGAAGACCTGTATCTGCCGTACAAGCCCAAGCGCCGCACGCGTGCGCAGATTGCGCGCGAGGCCGGGCTGGAGCCGCTGGCCGACACCTTGCTGGCCGACCCCACCCAGGCGCCGGACACCACCGCAGCGGCCTACGTGGATGCCGACAAGGGCGTGGCCGACGTCAAGGCCGCACTGGAAGGCGCCCGCGCGATCCTGATGGAGCGCTGGGGCGAAGACGCCGCACTGGTCGGCGAACTGCGCGGCTGGTTGAACGACAACGGCGTGATCCGTGCGCGTGTGGCTGAGGGCAAGGAAGAGGCCGGTGCCAAGTACCGCGACTACTTCGACCACGCCGAATCGCTGGCCAGGATTCCCTCGCATCGCCTGCTGGCCTTGTTCCGGGCACGCCGCGAAGAATTTCTGTACCTGGATCTGGACCCGGGCACCGATGCCGACGCCGGTCATCAGTACGCCGAAGGCCGCGTGGCGCGCAACGCCGGCATTGCCGATCAGGGCCGCCCGGCCGACCGCTGGTTGCTCGATGCCTGCCGGCTCACCTGGCGCGCCAAGCTGCACATGCACCTGCTGCTGGACCTGTTCAACCAGGCGCGCGAAAAGGCCGAGGCCGAGGCGATTGCGGTGTTCGGCGACAACCTCAAGGACCTGATGCTGGCGGCGCCCGCCGGCCCGCGCGTGGTGCTGGGCCTGGACCCGGGCATCCGCACGGGCTGCAAGATCGCCGTGGTCGATGCCACCGGCAAGCTGGTAGCCACCGAGACGATCTACCCGCACGAACCCAAGCGGCAGTGGGACCAGTCTTTGCAGACGCTCAAGAAGCTGTGCTTGCAGCACAACGTGGAGCTGATCGCGATCGGCAACGGTACTGCCAGCCGCGAGACCGACAAGCTTGCCGGCGAGGCAATCGCCTTGTGCGACGGCGCCAAGCTGCAGAAGATCGTGGTCAGCGAAGCCGGCGCATCGGTGTATTCGGCGTCCGAATTCGCGGCCAAGGAATTCCCGAACCTGGACGTCTCGCTGCGCGGTGCGGTGTCGATCGCGCGGCGCCTGCAGGACCCGTTGGCCGAGTTGGTCAAGATCGAGCCGAAGGCAATCGGCGTGGGCCAGTACCAGCATGACGTGGACCAATATCGCCTGGCCAAGGCGCTGGACGCACGCGTGGAAGACTGCGTCAACGCGGTGGGCGTGTACGTCAATACCGCCTCGGCGGCTTTGCTGTCGCGCGTGTCGGGCCTGTCCAGCACGGTGGCGGAAAACATCGTGCGGCATCGCGACGACAACGGCCCGTTCAAGCGCCGCAAGGACCTGCTCAAGGTCCCGCGCCTGGGCGACAAGACCTTCGAACAATGCGCCGGCTTCCTGCGCATTGCCGACGGCGATGAGCCGCTGGATGTGTCGGCGGTGCACCCGGAGGCCTACCCGGTGGTGGAGCGCATCGTCAGCAGCACCGGCAAGCCCATCAAGGCCTTGCTGGGCGACGGCAGCTTCCTGCGCGCGCTCAAGCCGGAGCAGTTCACCGACGAACAATTCGGTGTGCCCACCGTGCGCGACATCCTCAAGGAAATGGAAAAGCCCGGCCGCGACCCGCGCCCGGAATTCAAGGCGGCGCAGTTCGCCGAGGGCATCGAGGACATCAAGCACCTCAAGCCCGGCATGATCCTGGAAGGTGTGGTCAGCAACGTCGCGGCCTTTGGCGCGTTCGTCGACATCGGCGTGCACCAGGACGGCCTGGTCCACATCTCGGCGCTGTCGGACACCTTCGTCAAGGACCCGCGCGACGTGGTCAAGGCCGGCGACATCGTCAAGGTCAAGGTGCTGGAAGTGGACGTGGCGCGTAAACGCATTGCGCTGACCCGGCGGTTGTCGGATACGCCGCCACCGGCCGACGCGGCCGCGCAGTCACGCGACACACGTGGCGCGGGGCAGGGCAGGCGCGATGGAGGCGGTGGCGGCGGGCGTGGCCCGGCAGCCGGCACTGCCAAGCCGCGGACCAGCGCGCCGCCCGCCAACAACGCACTGGCCGACGCCTTCGCGCGCGCCAAACGCAGCTGATCACAGCGCACTCTGGCCCGCGCCAGGGTGCGTTGTTCAGGCGGATGGGTCGGTGCGTACGGTCCCGGCTGGCTGCACCAGGCGTTCGATCAGGTCGATCAAGCCCGGTGGCTCCACCGGCTTGCCCATGTGCGCGTCGAAGCCAGCCACGATGGCGCGGTCGCGGTCCTCTTCGCGCACGTAGGCGGTGAGGGCAATCGCGCGGATGTGCCGCGGCAGTTCCGGCCGGCCCGAGCGCACGCTGCGGATCAGGTCGTAGCCATCGCGCAGCGGCATGGCGATATCGCTCACCAGCACGTCGTAATGCGCCGCGGCCAGGTGCGCTTCCGCTGCATCCACCGAGCCGGCGGCCTGCACCTGCGCGCCGGCCAGCATCAGGAAATGCATCACCGCCTCGCGTGAGTCCTGGTCGTCGTCCACCAGCAGCAGGCGCACGCCATCGAGCCGGCCATGTGCGGCGGTGGGCAGCGGGCCGGTGTGGGCGGGCTCTGGTGCGGGACGCTGGTCGCTGACGCCGTGGTGGAACGGCAGCACCACGGTAAACGTCGCGCCATGACCTTCGCCGGCGCTGGAGGCGCCCAGGCTGCCGCCGTGCAGATCGATCAGCTGGCGCGAAATCGACAGTCCCAGCCCCAATCCGCCCACGCGGCGGGTGGTGCCGGCATCGGCCTGACGGAAGCGGTCGAACACATGCGGCAGGAAGTCGGCGGCGATGCCGATCCCGGTGTCGCGTACGCACAGGCGCAGGCGCTGCTCTTCCACCTCCAGGCTCACGCGCACATCGCCATCGGGTGCGGTGAACTTGAGCGCGTTGCTGATCAGGTTGGTCAGCACCTGCTGGAGGCGCCCGGCATCGCCGAAGAACCACAGGCTGCCTTGCAGCGGCGCATCCAGTTCCAGCCGGATCTGACGCGCCTGTGCGGTGGGCTGCATCAATTCCACGGTGCTGCGCGCCAGCCCGGCGATGTCGAAGTGTTCGGGCTGCAGGCGGATCTTGCCGGACAGGATCGCACTCATATCCAGCAGGTCGTCGATGATCTGCGTTTGCGCGCGCGCACTGCGCTCGATCACTACCAGCCCCTTGCCCAGCTTGGCCGGCTCGAAGGCATCGGCCTGCATCAAGCGCGACCATCCCAGGATCGCATTGAGCGGCGTGCGCAGTTCGTGGCTGAGCGTGGCCAGGAATTCATCCTTGACCCGGCTGGCGTGTTCGGCCTGATTGCGTGCAGCGGTTTCAGCCTGCAGCGAGGCCTTGAGTTTGGCATCCACGCGCGTGCGCTCGATCACGATGCCGGCCAGGTGCGAGGCCGAGCGTGCCATGGCCTGTTCGCGCAGCGAGGCCAGATGCGGTTGCGCGTAATAGATGTTGAGCGTGCCCAACACGGCGCCATTGCTGCCCAGAATCGGCGTGACGCAGCAGGCGGCAATCCCCATCGCCGCCGAGAGTGCGCGGTGGTCTTCAAAGCGCGGATCGTTGGCGATGTCCTCGCAGATCACCTGCAGGCCGCTATGGGCCGAGCGCGCGCACGGCGGGCCAGTGGGCCCGATCGGCGCATTCTCGAAGTCACCGCTGTAATCGCGCGGCAGATGCGGGGCCGCCGCGAACTGCAGGGTCTGATGCTCCTCATCCAGCACCATCACTGCGCAATACAGCGGTGTTTCGCCGCGCGCTTCCACGCTCAGCGCGATGGCATCGAGCACCACCGTCAATGGCGCACCGGTCGTGATCAGGCTCAGGATCGCGCGGTCCGATGCGGTGGCATCTTCGATCCGCTTGCGGTCGGAAATATCGGTCAGCGAACCGATGTGGCCCAGGAAGCGCCCGTCGCTGCCGAAGTGCGGCGACGCGGTGTCGATACACCAGCGGTACTGCCCATCGTGGCGGCGGATGCGGTATTCGGCGATGAACGCGCCGCGTGCATCGAGCGCCTGCTCGAAGGCATGCCGTACACGCGCCGCATCATCGGGATGCATCGCATTCCACCAGCCCTGGTCCAGGGCCTGTTCCTCGCCCTGGCCGGTGAACTCATACCATTGCGGGTTCCAGTAGACGCAGTTGCCGTCCACGTCCGCCATCCAGATCATCGCCGGCACCGTCTCGCACAATGCGCGGAAGCGCGCCTCGCTTTCGCGCAGCTTGTGCTCGAACCCGCGGCGGTCGTGGATATCGGTGTAGGTGCCGATCCACTCGCTGATGCGTCCATGTTCGTCGCGGACGGGCAGGGCACGCGCCAGGTGCCAGCGGGTCTGCCCATCGTGGCGGCGCAGCTCACATTCGATCTCGTAGGCGCGCTCGCCATTGAGCGCCAGCGCCCACGCCTGGCCGGACATGCGCAAGCCTGCGGCCGAATGTGCCTGCTGCCACGCGGCGCTGGCCTCCGTGTCTGGATTCAGGCCGGTGTATTCGTACCAGCGTTGATTGAAATAGTCCGGCTGGCCTGCCGGATCGGCGATGAAGATGATCTGCGGCACCGTGTCGGCCAGCCGCCGCAGCCGCGCCTCGCTGGCCGCCAACTGGCGCTGCGCCTTGGCCCGCTGCATCGATTCCCAGCACCGTGCCACCACCAGCCGCACCAGTTCGATGTCGGTGGAGGCCCACTGCCGCGGTGCACGTTGATGCACGCCGATTGCCGCGACCAGTTGGCCATGCTTGTGCAACGGAATCGCCAGCGACGCGCGCAGGCCGGAATGCCGGTATTGCTCGACCACGTAGTCCGGCGCGCCGGGGGCCATCGCGTCGGTGGTGAACCAGGGGCGGTTTTCCAGCAGCGCATCGCGCAGCCCGTGCGCGGCTTCCAACGGAAAATCTCCCTTGAGACTGGGCATGTCCTGCACGTAGTCGCTGATCACGTGCATCACACTGTGGTCCTCCGCCGCCAGGCCGAATGCGCAGCGGTTGACCCGCAGATGCTCGCCGAGCAGGCGCACGCTGGTGTCCACAATCGCGCGCGGGTCGGAGACATGCTGCAGGGCATCTTCCAGTCGCAATAGAAAGCTGTCGTGGCTGCGTTCGTCTGTGGGCGACGGCAGAGCCAGGGTTGTTGCCGCAAGCGTATTGCCGTGCCACTGCGACGGCTGTCCGTGCGGATGGGCAGCGATATACAGCTGGCCCAACGGCCTGCCGCTTTCGAGCACCGGGCTGCACGACCATGCCGATGGCTCAGGAGGCTGCTGTCTGTCTGTCGCTCCCGCCAGCCCCAGGCGTTGGGCGGCAACTGCAGCGAGCGGCTGGCCGAACACGTGCGGATGCAGCGCACCGAGGAGCGGGATGCAGGCATCGTTGTACAGGCAGTGCGAGGCCTCGCCACACACCAGCACCATCGGCACCCGCGCATGCAGGCAAAGCGAAAGCGCGGTCGACAGCGCAGGACTTTCGCTCAGCAGGGCGAGGACGCTTTCGTCCGCATGCGGCAATAGCGCCACGGTTTCGCGATGCTCTGGCAGCAACTCAACAACGGCCGGCGCGGCGATGGTCATGGTGCATCCCACCTGTCAGCCCTGGATGCAGTGATTCTAGTGACAACGTCGCCGCTGACAACGCGTCAGCTGCTGGCACCGCTGCGCTGGCGCGCCTTGGCCAGGGCATCGACGAGCTCGTCGGACATGTACGGCTTGGTGAGAATGACCCCGCGTTCAAACCCGTGCGGGATGCTGGCACTGGCCACGCCGGTGGCCAGCACAAAGGGAATGCCGCGTTCGGTGAGCCGCCGCGCAACCGGTTCGCTGGTCTGGCCGTTGCCCAGGCGATAGTCCAGCACGGCGGTATCCGGCGCATCGGCCTCGATCAGCTGCAGCGCGTCGTCGACCTCACCCACGGGCCCGACCACTGCCGCACCCGCCTGGATCAGCTGCATTTCGAGCAGCATGGCATTCATGTCATCGTTTTCGACCACGAGTACCCGAACTCCACGCAACGCCGACATTGCTTACTCCTTCACGGTAGCCGGTGAGTATATCGGCCCAGGCTGAGCGCCGCGTTGCTGACGCTGCTTGCAGATGAATTCGTCAGGCAATTCCTGACACTGTTCGTTTCGTTGACAACTCGCTATACTGCGCGGCCACGCCGAAGTGGCGGAATCGGTAGACGCAGCGGACTCAAAATCCGCCGCCCTTAAAAGCGTGTGGGTTCGAGTCCCACCTTCGGCACCAAGTTCTTGCGGTACATCTAAAAGCCCGCCTGGAGTCATCCAGGCGGGCTTTTACGTTTCCGCTGTGCGCCGGGTCCGCTTTGCGGCCGGGTGCAGGCGGGCTGCTGCGATATGTGGGGATGCATTGCCATGGATGCTCAGTGCCCGCACATCGGAGTTGCCGTCGCACGTTGGCTGTCTGAGTTGTTTGGCGAGCAAGAGTGTTCGCACAGGCACGCAGCCATCACGCCTAGTCCGTACCTTTGAGGCCTCCCTCAAGATCAGGTGCCCATCATGGCGATCGACTCAGAACAGAAGCTGCGCATTCTTCGCGACATCCACGCCACCACGCCGGTGAGCGAAGAAGAGGCCGATTGGGCGGTACGCGCTGGCTATGCGACTCATGCGGAAGACGCAGATATCGATCTGACGCACGAGGGGCGCAAGGCGCTTGACGACGGGCAGGTCTGACGCGATGACGACGAGCGGCTGGCGTGGCACGCGGCGCCACTCCTGGCGCCTGGTTGCGACAGTCGATTCGTTGGCCGCAGAAGCGGGGCTACTGGTTTTAAGCAGCCCAGGGCGCAGGCGCGCAGCCAACGTTTAAATCGGGGTGCGTGCAGTCGCGAGCCCGGAAACCTGGAGCACAGTTCGGGTGCGCGCCACGCGCCGCCCGGCGCGGTCAGCGCATCCGCAATGCTCAACGTCGCCCAACAAAAAAGCCCCGCAGTGCGGAGCTTCTTGTCGTTGGCGTCCCCACGGGGATTCGAACCCCGGTGTCCACCGTGAAAGGGTGGTGTCCTAGGCCTCTAGACGATGGGGACGCATAAACGAACAACCCGGTTGTCAGCTTGCGGACGGCCTATTGTCCGAAAGTTGGTGGAGCCAGGCGGGATCGAACCGCCGACCTCCTGCATGCCATGCAGGCGCTCTCCCAGCTGAGCTATGGCCCCACGATGCTGCGAGCCGGTAATGATAGCGGTCTGAAACCGGATTGGGAAGAGGCGCGGATACATTTTTTTTCATGCGCTAACGCGCCAGCGTTCTGATCGGCCTACGCGCTGTGTCGTGTCGGGCACTGGTGCGGCGCTTCCCTTTGTCGCTGATCTCGTCAGCAAGCGACGCGCGTCAGGTGTGTACTGCTTTGCTCATCGGGTTAGCCAGGCATGCTGCGATGCGCAGCTGATCTCGAAACTTTTCCTGTCTAGTTTTTCGTTTCGCGGAACTGCAGTCGTTAGTGGCGAACTAGTGAGTGCGTTGCAGGTTGCAGTCACAAGGGTGCACATCATGCCCGAACGCTAGTGCAAAGCGGGGAAAGGCAATTTCGTGCGCTGCGTCCAAGTGCTGTTCTCGTCGCTGCGTCGCTGCAGCGGTGACAAGCGAGGTGACGTGTGCAGCAGCGTGCATATCGTCTGCTCTGCTTGAAAGGCGAGGGCGCACGCAAATGCGCAGGTGGTGAAGTCTTACTCCGGCGCGGCGCGGCTCGGCTCGGCGCGTCGTGGTCGCAGCGCCAGGTCATGCACACGCAATCGGAATCACGCACTTCGACCGATCTTGCAACTCCGGCCAGCTTCGAAGACGCTTCAACACGCAATCGCACAACGCGTGTCGCCAGTGAGGCATCACCAAACTGCTCTGGCACATCTGGCAAAAATTGCACGCAAGAAAAAAGCCCCGGCAATGCCGAGGCTTTTTGATGATTGGCGTCCCCACGGGGATTCGAACCCCGGTGTCCACCGTGAAAGGGTGGTGTCCTAGGCCTCTAGACGATGGGGACGC
>NZ_JARVTF010000014.1:0-289890 GCF_030208825.1 Xanthomonas sp. LMC-A-07 | reverse complement strand
CGGCGCGGAGGAACCGGAGTGTACGGGGGTACATGAGGATTCCGAGCACCGGCCGTGCCCGCCTGGCGGCTGCGCAGTAGTTTTGATAGCTGCTCTTAGTCGGTGGTGTGGAAGCGCCTAGATGAACCGCGCGACCGCTCGCCGAGCCAGCCACGCCCTGTAGCCTGCCTATGGCGCGTTCTGCGGTGGATACGCACGATTCCGATTACTACGTTGGCTAGTTCGACGCCGCAACCGTCGCGGTGTCCGGAAACCATTGCGGCAGGCGTTCGGCAAACTTGGCTGCGCACTCGTCGGCGTAGGCTTGCGCGGTCTGTTTGACCAAGGCGTAGTTGTCGGCCTCCCACTCCTCCAATGAGGCGGTGCGTGGGGTCGGTTGGCAGCTCAGGTTCACCGGGCTGGCCTTGCGCTTGAGCAAGCCGCTGCGTTCGCCACCGATGTTCACGGCATAACGCAGTTCATAAGGCGACTTTTCGTCGCCCAGGCTCTGATAGACCAGCAGCCAGTCGGACATCACGACCTGCAGCGGGAACGGTTCGACCGGAATGGCCGCCGGATGCCCGGTGAAATAACTCTTCAGATGCGTGTTGACGGCATCGCGCTGCAGAACATAGCCCGGGTTGCCGATGTCCTTGATCTTTTCGCCCTTGAGCTGGCTTTTATTGAATATGGACGCACCGGCTCCGCCATATTTCAGGGTCAACAGATTGGTGGCAATTTGCACGCCCACCAGTGCGCCGGTATGCCCACGCCGCACCACGCGCAACATCTCGTCGCCGTTGGGTTGGCCGTTGGAACCTACGCTCAGCTGCGCATGCAACGGCAGTTGCAGGGCCCAGTCTGCCGAGGGCGCCAAGGCCATCTCGTTATCGGGCAGCGCGGCGCCAGCCGTCTGGCCTTCTGCCGCAGCTACCACCAGCGTGCCGGCAGTGGCTGCCGCGGCGTGGGCGGTTGCCTGCGAAAAATCACCCGCCGCAAACGCGGGCACCACTGCGGTGGCATCTGCATTGCGCGCAGGCGTACAGAACGTGCCGGCGGCGCGCATCTGCGCTTCATGGAAGGTGATGCCGTTGATCTGATGCACGTCGGCCGACTGCCCATACTGCTCGACCAGCTTGGCGATCACCGCATCGGTGACCGGTTGCTGCGCACACACCTTGGCGGCGGCCAGGCGCGACCAGGCGAACTGCAACGCCGGATCCCAGCCCATGGCATCTTCGCCGGTGAATCCATGGTCGTAGTGATACGCGTAGATGGCCGGGTCGATCTCCTGCAGCGTCATCCCACCCTGACCGGCATAGCCTGGCGGAATGTCCTGCGCCACAGCGGTACCAGCGAGTGCACACAGCAGTGCGGCAATCAACACGTTCATGAGAGTCCTTTCCCCGGGAATGAGGGCCGCACTGCGCGCCCCCACGCAGTGCGGCAAGACAGCACCGCACATCTGTGCGGCGGTCGATGGCACAGGATTGATCCGTTGAAGACAACGTGACGTCGCCCGGCGGATCAAGTCTGCAGGGATAGTGTGGGCCGGCGCGGGGCGTTTGGCAGTCAGGGCCGTCCCCACGCCGCTGTCGGGACGTCCCCTGGCGGGCGTGATGGATCAGGCGTGCAGAATGCCGTGTGCACCTTCCTGCCAGGCACGTGGCGACCGCAACGCGGCAAGTGTGCGTACCAGCTCGCGATAGCTGTCGGCCAGTTGCGCGAACAGACTGGCATCGCTGCAGCGCGTGTCGGCCACCTCCGCATAGGCGCCACGCCCCAGCTCGATGAAGTAGTCCACGTTCAAGCGCCGCCGCTGCGCCACGCCGGGGAACAGGCCGGCAATCAGCAGACAGCCGTCGCCGACATCGCGTAATGCGTCCGCACGCACGCTGCCCGATTGCGACTGCGCATGCAGCCAAGCCAGCGCCTGAGTGCGCGACACCAGGTGCGCATCACGCTGGAAGCGCAGCAAGACAAACACCAGATAGTGCTCGCGCCATTCGTCCAGCGGCTGTGCGATGCGCTGCCCTGCCTCACGTACCAGCGCCTGCCACAGTTCGGCCGGCGCGCCCTGCTTGAAAGACTCGTGCATGTGTCCTCCTGCGTGGTGTCACCCTCGCAAGGAGCTTATGCATAACCTGGGCCACTGCGCTGGCAATGCCTGTGGTCGAGCGCTAAGCAGTGAACAGAGAGTCGCTGCGCGCCTTGCTGCTCCAGGTGCAGACGCAGCAATATCCCCGCGCACCGGCAGCGTGGTTGACAGGCGAGAGCGCCGCTGTATCCCAGGCATGCACATGCGCGTGCATGTGTTGGCTTGCAGTACATGCGCGCGATCACCATACGTTCCAGGTCGACCGCATCGAAGTGCATCAACCGCATCACGGTGACCGCATCGCACCACTGCATGCGGCTGCGCCCTGCAGTGGGATGCCCGCTGTCCGCACCGAAGCACACACCAATGCACACGCGCCGACAAAGAGTGACCTGGTTCCCGCAGCGAGACGTTGCCGCCAAGCGAGCCCGACTGTGTGATACCTGTTCGCATTCAAACGCGTGCGCATCGCTAGGATGGCCGCTGCCCGGCGAGCCCCACGCCACTGGACATCATGGTTCTGCGCTTGCAGAAGCGACATGCGCGTGCATGACGCTCTGCGCTTGCCGTCATCCATCGTCGGCCGCCGAACTGCCGAAGCGGGATCACTGCGCACGGATCTGACGCGCTCCCGCACTTCCTGGAACCGCTGCGCTTCCCTATCAGGAGTCCTCCAACATGGGTGTAAAAATATCTGTATTTTCGGTCGTTCTGGCCTCGGCGCTGTGCGTGCCCGGCAGCGATGGTCACGCTGCTGCGCAGTCTGGCAGCACACCGACAGCTCAAATCAAAGCTGCCGCAATCACTCCTGCGTCTGCGGCGTATCCCGGTCCAGCAGAAGTGCCTGCCGGCACTGCGGTGACGTTCTGGGCATCGCAACCGGTCGATCGCAATGAGACGGTGGTGGTCAGCGGCGGCAACATTCGCCCTGCCGCCACGGTGCGCCTCACCCGGCTCGAGGATGGTGCGGCAGGCAGTCCATTGGAGAAGGCAGACAGCGCCAATAACGGCTGGAGCAGCGTGACACCGACGCAAGCCACCGAACAATCGCTCAAGTTTCAGCTGCCCGATCGCGCACGCGGTGTCTACGCGTATCAGATTGTTACCGGCAATGGCGCAGGAGCGACGACGCTGGTGAATGCACCGGACATCTGGTTTGTGCAAGGCAACGTTGGCGGCGGTGCATCGCCGCGCGGCAGGCTCACTGTGTTCGGTACCGCGTTGGGCAGGATGTCGGAATCGAGCCAGCCGGTCAGGCTTGCGCTGGTCAGAAACGGCGCCGTACAGCGGATATTGACCGCCGACGCGTCGAATCCAAAAGAGGGCATGTACGCGCAAAGTTTTGCCATCCCAGCCGACATGCCTGAAGGCGACTATGAGCTGTATTTGCACAACGGCTCCGGTGGCCCAAGTGCATGGAGCCGCTATGAAAATTTCGGCGTTGGCGCAGATCGCACCGCCCCACGGCGCACCATCACAACGGTCAGCATTGCCTATCCGACCAACTGGCCGAACACGCAATGCAGGGTGGCGCCGCCGGCCGGCAATGGAGCGTCGGATGATGCCAGTTTTGCCGCCGCATTCGCCTGTGCGGCCAACGGAGGTGTGGTGTCCATTCCCGCCGGCAGATACACCTTGTCACAGCAATATGAGAAGGGATTCAATCAAAAGATTCCAAACCACGTGGTCATCGCTGGTGCAGGCAAGGACGCCACCGTGCTGTCCTTCCCAACGGCCAATAACACCACGTTGTTCAGGGGCAACGGCATCTTTTACACGCCGCCACGCCAACCCAAATGTGGTCAGCAGATCAACTGGGCCGCGAACCTGTTTGGCATACGCGACCTGGCCATCGAAGCACCGGCGATGACCGAAGGTTACGGCATCGTGTTCGAGCACATGCCGCTGACGGATCTACGCTCGGTGCCATTCGTCCGCGATATCCGGCTCACACTCGGCAAGCAAGCCGATCGCACGGCCAACGGGCCACTGACGACCGGCATCCAGGCAAGTAATGTCTCCAACCTGCAGATCAGCGGAAACGACATCACGGCCAGCAAGCCGATCACCATGGATAAGCACGTGTACGGCGCCACCGTGCAGAACAACACCCTGCGATGGCACGAGCTGGCACTGACCTTCAATCACGACGTGCAGAACGCACTCATCACGCACAACCAGCACATCTCCGCCGGTGCGCCGTACCACAAGACGCCGTCGGAGCTCGGCTTCGCTGCGCCCGGTCGTGACGTGTACTACGCAGACAATGCCAGCCAGTATCCGCAGGATGCACAGCAAAGCTGGCAGCTGACGATGGACGAAGGCATTGGCAACTATCTTGGCAAGGTCGCTGCCAGTTCGGGGACAACACTGACGTTGGCCAGCAACCCAAAAGACGTTCCGTATCTATGCGACCCCGATGGCAACTCGGTGATGATCGTCTCAGGCAAGGGGGCTGGTCAGATGCGTTACCTGATGGGCAATGCATCGCCGCTGGGCAACCGCGTGAACCTGGACCGCGCATGGGATATCCCGCCCGATCAGAGCTCCATCGTCACCATCGTGACCACGAACGGGCGGATGTTGTTCGTCAATAACGACCATGGTGGCGCCGGCCCGATCACCAACTTCTTCCCGTCCGCCGATGTCATCCACGCGCACAACCGACTGCACCGCTTTGGCGCCGGCATCGTGCAACCCAGTGGGTTCTACACCGATACCAGCTCACTGCTGACAGGCTGGCACTCGCAGATGCTCAATAATGAAGTCACTGCAGATGCGGTTGCCAATCCGTCCTCGCTCGTTGGCCAGACAGCGACATTCAACCTGCAGGGAACCAACCTCATGATCAGCGAAGGCAATCGGGAAAATGCCTGGTACACCGATGCAGTCATCAGCACCGGCATCATTCGCAATAATCGCTTCGCTGCCGGTGCGACCGGAAGCGTGGGCTTGTGGGATCGGGTGAAGAACTCGCTGATCGAGAACAACACCACGCCGGAAGTCCGCATCCAGAACGGAAACGTGAAGGATGCGTTGGTCCGCGGAAATCGCACCGCAAGCGGGCAAGCGGCGCCGGTGATCATGAATGAACCTCGCCCAGAAAACGGCAATCTGATCGTGCCGTAGCCAACGCCGTGACCGAGACGCTGTACTCACGGGTCGCAGCGTCTCGGCTTCACTGCACAGCTACAGCTATCGTAAGACGCGCGTTGCGCTGACATCGCCGATGGGGTTAACACCCTCCGGCCAACAGTCGCCGGCTGGATTCCCAGCGCTGGCTGCAACTTCTCGCAGCCAGCACTGCGATTCGGCCAAGCGCGCTTACTCCACCGTCACCGATTTAGCCAGATTCCGTGGCTTGTCCACATCGGTGCCGCGTGCCAGGGCGGTGTGGTAGGCCAGCAACTGCACCGGGATGGTGTGGATCACCGGCGACAACACGCCGGCGTGGCGCGGTGTGCGGATCACGTGCACACCGTCGGACTCGCTGAAATGGCTGTCCTGATCGGCGAACACGAACAGTTCGCCCCCCCGCGCGCGCACTTCCTGCATGTTGGATTTGACCTTTTCCAGCAGGCGGTCATTCGGCGCGATCACCACCACTGGCATGGTGACGTCCACCAACGCCAGCGGGCCGTGTTTCAACTCGCCAGCCGGGTAGGCTTCGGCGTGGATATAGGAGATTTCCTTGAGCTTGAGCGCGCCTTCCAGCGCGATCGGGTAATGCAGGCCGCGGCCGAGGAACAGCGCATTTTCCTTTGGCGAAAAACGCTCGGCCCAGACCATGATCTGCGGCTCCAGGTTCAAGGCGTGCTGCACGCTACCGGGCAGAAAACGCAGCTGCTCCAGGTAATCGGCTTCTTCGCTATCGCTGATACGCCCCTGCAGCTTGCCCAGCACCATGGTCAGCTGGAACAACACCGCCAGCTGGGTGGTGAATGCCTTGGTCGAAGCGACGCCGATCTCGGCACCGGCGCGCGTGTAGCAGACCAGCTCGCTGGCGCGCGGGATGGCGCTCTCCGGCACGTTGCAGATCGACAAGGTGTGCAGATGCCCGAGCGACTTGGCGTATTTGAGCGCTTCCATCGTGTCCAACGTTTCGCCGGACTGCGAGATGGTAACGATCAGATGCTTCGGGTTGGCATAGGCGGCGCGGTAGCGGTATTCGCTGGCAATCTCCACGCTGCATGGCAAGCCGGCGATCGCTTCGATCCAGTAGCGCGCCGTCAGGCCGGCGTAATAACTGGTGCCGCAGGCCAGGATCTGCACGCCTTCGATGTCGCGCAGCACCACATCGGCAGTGGGCCCGAACAACGATGCGGGGAAGCCCTTGGCATCGATCGCCGCTTCGATGGTGTCGGCCAGCGCACGCGGCTGCTCGTGAATTTCCTTCTGCATGAAGTGGCGGAACGGGCCCAGCTCCAGCGAGGCCAAGGAGACATCGGATAAATGCAGCGGGCGCTCCACTGCCGTGTCGGTCGCATCGAACACGCGCACGCCATCGCGGCGCAATTCGGCGGTGTCGCCCTCTTCCAGAAAGATCACTTGCCGGGTGGCCTGCACGATCGCCGAGACATCGGAGGCGACGAAGTTTTCGCCCTCGCCCACGCCGATCAGCAATGGGCAACCCATGCGTGCGCAGACGAAGCGCTCCGGCTCGGCCTGGCTCATCACCGCCAGCGCGTAGGCGCCAGTGAGTTCCTTCACCGTGCGCTGCAGCGCGCTGAGCAGATCGCCCGCATCGGCAAGATGGTGATGGATCAGATGCGCGATGACTTCGGTATCGGTCTGCGACTCGAAGGTGTAGCCGAGCGCGCGCAGCTTTTCGCGCTGCTCCTCGTGGTTTTCGATGATGCCGTTGTGCACCAGCGCCACGCCGGCACTGATGTGCGGATGCGCATTGGCTTCGGTGACGCCGCCATGGGTGGCCCAGCGGGTATGGCCGATGCCCAGGGTCGCGCCAAACTGTTCGGCCTGCGCCGCCTGGGCCATTTCCGCCACCCGGCCAGTGCGGCGCACGCGGCGTACGTGCGCGCCGTCCAGCACCGCGATGCCGGAGGAATCATAGCCCCGGTACTCCAGACGCTTGAGCCCTTCGATGAGGACCGGAACCACGTCGCGCCCGGCAATCGCTCCAACAATGCCGCACATAGGTCAGTTCTCTTCAGGAAAGCCGCGCATTTTAGCGTGTCCGCCGATGTCCGCAGCATGACCTCGACCGGACAGGCTGTCCGCGCCAGTGTCCGCGGACACTGCGGACACTGCGGCGCTTCCGAAAAAATAGATAAATATCAATAAGTTATAGGTTGGCACATGTTCTGCTTCAGCACACACACGCCACCGAGCAAGCCGATCATGATCCGCGACACCTCCGCACAGGACCAGGTACTCCGCACCTCCTCCCAGACCGCGCCATGGCGCCGTTGGCTGTGGCCGGGCATTGCCGCGCTGGCGGTCCTCGCCGGCATCGGCTGGGCGGTGAACGCCTGGAGCGCCGGCAGCCGCTCGTTCGACGCCGCCCGCGTGCGCATCGCCACCGTGAGCCAGGGCGACCTGGTGCGCGACATTGCCGCCGACGGCCGCGTGATCGCCGCCAACAGCCCGGTGCTGTACGCCATCTCGGCCGGCACGGTGACGCTGAGCGTGGTGGCCGGCGATGTGGTCAAGCAGGGCCAGGAACTCGCGCGCATCGACAGCCCGGAGCTGCGCAGCAAGCTGGCGCAGGAACAGGCCACCCTGGCCGGCCTGGAAGCCGAATCCAGCCGCGCCGCCCTGGATGCCACGCTCGCCCGTGCCAGCGCCAGCAAGCTCACCGACCAGGCCAAGATTGACAAGCAGGCCGCCGTGCGCGACCTGGAGCGTTACCAGCGTGGCTACGATGGCGGCGCGGTGCCGCAGGTGGAGCTGGCCAAGGCACAGGACACCTTGAAGAAGACCGACATCGACCTGCAACACGCGCAGCGCGATGCCGCCCTGAAGGGCCAGGGCGCGGACCTGGATTCCCGCAATAAGCGGCTGCTGGCCGACCGCCAGCGCGCGGTGGTGGCCGAAGTACAACGCCAGGTCGATGCGCTCACCCTGCTGTCGCCGTTCGATGGCCAGGTTGGCCAGGTGCAGGCGGTGCAGCACACCCAGGTGGCCGCCAATGCACCCATCCTCGGCGTGGTGGATCTGTCCAAGTTCGAAGTCGAGATCAAGGTGCCGGAAAGCTTTGCGCGTGAGTTGGCGATCGGCATGCCGGCGCAGCTCACCAGCGGCAGCGGCGAACCCTTCGCCGGCGCCATTTCGGCGGTCTCGCCGGAAGTGGTCAATGGTGAGGTCACCGCGCGCATCCGCTTCACCGACAAGCAACCGCCCGGCCTGCGTCAGAGCCAGCGCATGAGCGCGCGGGTGGTGATCGACACGCGCCGCAATGTGCTCAAGGTCGAGCGCGGTCCCTTCGTCGAGCAATCCGGTGGCAGCTACGCCTATGTGATGGAAGGCAGCACTGCCGCGCGCCGCCCGGTGAAGCTGGGCGTCAGCAGCCTGGGCGAAGTGCAGGTGCTCTCCGGCCTGCAGGCAGGCGACCGCGTGGTGGTTTCCGGCGCCGACAACTTCGGCGACGCCCCGCGCGTCACCGTGCACTGACTCGCACTCTCCTCTTTCTCTTCGCACAAGGATTTCGGCAATGCTCAAGATGCAATCGGTCTCCAAGGTCTTCCGCACCGAACAGGTGGAAACACATGCGCTGCGCTCGCTCGACCTGCATGTGCGCGAAGGCGAATTCGTCGCCGTCACCGGGCCGTCGGGTTCGGGCAAGACCACCTTCCTCAACCTGGCCGGGCTGCTGGAAACCTTCACCAGCGGGCAGTACCTGCTCGACGGCGAGGATGTGAGCCATCTCTCCGACGATGCGCGCTCGCGCCTGCGCAACCAGAAGATCGGCTTCATCTTCCAGGGCTTCAACCTGATTCCCGACCTCAACCTGTTCGACAACGTCGATGTGCCGCTGCGCTATCGCGGCATGGCCGCCGCCGAGCGCAAGCAGCGCATCGAAGAAGCGCTGACCAAGGTCGGCCTGGGCTCGCGCTTGCGCCACTACCCCACCGAACTCTCCGGCGGCCAGCAACAGCGCGCCGCGATCGCACGCGCACTGGCCGGCAGCCCGCGCCTGCTGCTCGCCGACGAACCCACCGGCAACCTCGACTCGCAGATGGCACGCGGCGTGATGGAACTGCTGGAAGAAATCAACAGCCAGGGCACCACCATCGTGATGGTCACCCACGACCCGGAACTGGCCGCACGCGCGCAGCGCAACGTGCACATCGTCGACGGCCAGGCCACGGATCTGGAACGCAACCCCAGCCTGATGCGTGCGCCCGCCGCCGCATCCACCCTGGCCGACTGAGGAGCACGGCATGTTCGGCTATTACTTCAATCTCGCGGTGCGCAGCTTCCGCCGCAACAAGGTGCTCACCGCACTGATGGTGCTCGCAATTGCGCTGGGCATCGGCGCCAGCATGACCACGTTGACGGTGTTCTACATTCTGTCCGGCGACCCGATCCCTGAGAAAAGTGGCGTGCTGTTCCATCCCCAATTGGATGCGCGCTCACTGGGCTATCAAGACGACGACGCACTGAATCAATTGACGCGTTTCGATGCCGAAGCACTACTCCGTGAGAAACGCGGAGACCGGCAGGCCCTGATGAGCGCCGGCACCGTTCCCTTGGAGCCGGAGAACAAATCGTTGCGCCCAATGATGCTGGACGCACGGTACACCTCCGTTGATTTCTTTTCGATGTTCAACGTGCCGTTTCTCTATGGCGGCGCTTGGACAACCAATGACGATGGCAGCCGTGCGCGGGTCGTGGTGCTGTCGGAGGCGCTCAACAAAAAGTTGTTCAATGGCGAAAACAGCGTTGGCCGCACGGTCAACGTCAACCGCAACATCATGCGGGTGGTAGGCGTTATTCGCGATTGGCGCTTGACGCCGGCGTTCTACAACTTGGGCGGCAGAGCCTACGACAAGCCCGAGCAACTCTTGCTGCCCTTCAGCACCGCGATGGAGCTGAAGCTTTCAAGCAGTGGTCAGCGTTCGTGCTGGGGCGAGAGCATTTCACCGGAAGACATCAATGCCTCTTGCTCCTGGGTTGAATACTGGGTGCAGCTGAATAGCCCGCAAAAAGTCACGGCCTACCGCCAGTACCTTGAAAACTATTCGGATCAGCAACATCGTGCTGGGCGCTACGAGCAGCCGACCAACGTCCAGTTGCGTAGTGTGATGGAGTGGCTGGACTTCCAGAAGGTGGTTCCCAGCGATGTCCGTCTACAGACATGGTTGGCCTTCGGATTTCTGTTGGTGTGCCTGGTCAATACGGTTGGCCTGCTGCTCGCCAAGTTCATGCGCCGCAGTGGAGAGATCGGTGTGCGACGGGCACTGGGCGCAACCAAGCGCAGCATCTTCGCGCAGTCGTTGGTCGAGGCCGGAACGATCGGTTTGGCCGGCGGCATCCTGGGGCTGGGTCTCGCCATGCTGGGCCTGTGGGGCGTGCGTCAACAACCCGCTGAATATGCGGATCTGGCAAAGCTTGACCCGGTGATGCTGCTGGCGACATTTGCGCTTGCGCTCTTGGCGAGCGTCGTGGCCGGGATGCTCCCCGCATGGCGCGCTTGCAGCATCCCTCCTGCCATTCAACTCAAAGCGCAGTGAGCTGACCTTTCGAACAGCGCGGCTATCTCGCAGCGTTCGCCAGCCCCAATCAAGGACTCTTTCATGGAAATCCGCCCCATCCTGTCCACCCTGCAGCGTCACAAGACGGCTGCTGCGTTGATCGTGCTCGAAGTGGCCCTCAGCTGCGCCATCATCTCCAATGCGCTGTTCCTGATCGGCGATCGCCTGCAACGCACACAACGCCCCAGCGGGCTGGCAGAGAATGAACTGGTGACGCTCACCATCAGCGGCATCGGACGCGACGAAGATGCGCGCGCATTGACGGAAACGGATCTGGCCGCCCTGCGCAGTATCCCTGGCGTCAAATATGCGTCCAGCGTCAGCCAGATTCCCTACGGTGACAGCATGTGGGTCAGCGGCCTCAAACTGACCGCCGACCAGAAAAACTCCACGATCAACGTCAACGACTACACCGGGGACAGCCAGACCCTGGATACGATGGGCCTGACCTTGATACAGGGCCGCCGCTTCACGGAAGGCGAATTTACGTGGTCCGACGATAAGACGGCCACCATCCCAAGTGTCATCCTGACCAAAAGCGTGGCCGACAAACTGTTCCCCGGCCAATCGGCCTTGGGGAAGTCGATCTATCGCGGCGACACGCCCATGAAGATCGTCGGCATCGTGGAGCATTTGGCACGCGTCAACAATTACGGCGGCGCCGCTGCTTACGACGATTCAATGCTCACCCCGGTCAAGATGACCTACAAGGAGGGCGGCCGCTACTTGCTCCGCACCGATCCGGCGCGTCGTGACGAGGTCCTGCGTCAGGCAGTAGCCGCACTGGAGAAAAACAGCGCAAGCCGCATCATCGAAAATCCGAAAGCGTTCGAGGTGATGCGTCGAAATTTCTATCGCCAGGATCGCTCCATGGCCTGGCTGCTGGTCACCATGAGCATCGCGCTACTGATCGTCACCGCGCTCGGCATCGTCGGTCTAGCCAGCTTCTGGGTGCAGCAACGGACCAAGCAGATTGGCATCCGCCGTGCACTGGGTGCCACGCGCGGGCAGATCCTGCGCTATTTCCAGGTCGAGAACTTCCTGCTCGCCTCGATCGGCATCGTGCTTGGCATGCTCATGGCGTACTCGATCAATCTGTGGCTGATGGCCCGCTACGAGCTGCCACGCCTGCCGTTGATCTATTTGCCGATCGGGGCAGTCACCCTGTGGGCACTTGGCCAGATCGCGGTGTTCTGGCCGGCACGCCGCGCGGCCGCGGTGCCCCCAGCCGTCGCCACGCGCAGCGCCTGAGGCATTGCATGGGCCGTTGCCTCAAGCAGATCCGCAGGTGTGGCCGGAACCCCTCGCTGCAGGCGTTTCAGCCACAGATCCCTGCGACGGCAGTACTCAATTCGATGGATAGGATCCCTATGCGCCCTCTCGCCTGTTCCCTCATCGCAGTCAGCGCGCTCGCAGTAGGGACCGCGGCGGGTGCGCTGCATGCCGGCAGCGGCACGCCGATGCAGGCCGTCACGCAGACTGCTGGCGACCGACACGATCGTCAGGTGTTGCGCGTCGACAATCACCACCTGCGCTGGCAACACAACGCACAGACGCTGGTCCTGACCAGCGCCGCCGCTGGCCTGCTGGTCGCCGATGCCAGCAACACCCTGCTGCTGCAACTGCGCAAGGGCGACCGTCTGCGTTCGGCCAATGGCCAGGGCATCGCTAGCGTGGAGGATCTACTGCGCGCCTTGCGCGCCGCAGCAGGCACACCGGTGACCGTGGAGGTGCTGCGTGAGCAGGCGCCGCTGACGCTGCACTGGGCCGCGTCACTGTATGCCCCGTTGCTGCCGCCCGCGCCACCGCCGCCCCCATCGCCACCACGACCCGTACGGTAGCCGCCTTGGTCGCACGCGGGACGTTCCACCGGCTCTCTGGCGGCGCACGCATCACTCAGGATGCTCTGCCCTGCGGCCCCAGCCGACATGCCGCCATGGCATGCGGCAACGCCGGCTGGCGCCGTATGCTGCGATCATTGACGCGCACCACTTCCCTCCAAGAGACCGCGATGCCGCAGATCCTGATCATCGATGACAACAGCGCGGTCGCCATGGCGCTGGAGGTCCTGTTCTCGCTGCATGACATCGAATCGCGGCATGCGCATGCGCCGCAGGCAGGGCTGGACTTGCTGGAAGAGCAGCAATTCGACCTGGTCATCCAGGACATGAACTTCACCGCCGACACCACCTCCGGTGAGGAGGGCGAGGCGCTGTTTGCACAGATCCGCCAGCGCCACCCCGACCTGCCGGTGATCCTGCTCACCGCCTGGACGCACCTGGGCAGTGCGGTCGGACTGGTCAAGGCCGGTGCGGCCGACTACATCGCCAAGCCTTGGGACGACACCAAGCTGCTGACCACGGTCAACAACCTGCTGGAACTGTCCGAAACCCGCCGCGAGCTGGAGCGCCGTCGCAACCGCGAACGCCGTGGCCGCGAACAGCTGGCCGAGCGCTACGATCTGCGTGGCGCGGTGTTTGCCGACCCCGCCAGCGAACGGGCAATCGCGCTGGCCTGCCAGGTCGCGCGCTCGGATCTGCCGGTGCTGATCACCGGGCCCAACGGCAGCGGCAAGGAAAAGATCGCCGAGATCATCCAGGCCAATTCCGCGGTGAAGCGCGGGCCATTCGTCGCGCTGAACTGCGGCGCGCTGCCGGGCGAGTTGATCGAAGCCGAACTGTTCGGCGCCGAGGCCGGTGCCTACACCGGTGCCAACAAGGCACGCGAGGGCAAGTTCGAAGCTGCCGACGGCGGCACGCTGTTCCTGGACGAAATCGGCAACCTGCCGCTGGCCGGGCAGATGAAGTTGCTGCGCGTGCTGGAAACCGGCCGCTACGAGCGCCTGGGCTCCAATCGCGAGCGGCATGCCAAGGTGCGCGTCATCAGCGCAACCAACGCCGACCTGCCGGCGATGATCCGCGATGGCAGCTTTCGCGAAGACCTGTACTACCGCCTCAACACCGTCGAAATCGCCTTGCCCGCACTGGCCGAACGGCCAGGCGATATCGCACCGCTGGCCGAGCATTTCCTGGCGGGCGAGACCCTGCTCTCTCCGCAAGCGCGCGATGCACTGCAACGCCACAGCTGGCCGGGCAACGTGCGCGAATTGCGTAATGTGCTGCAACGCGCGATGTTGCTGGCCCAGGGCGTGCGCATCGAGGCCACCGATCTCAACCTGCCGCGCAGTGCCACTGCACGTCCAGCCCCGCTGCCCGGCGGCGAGCCGGATCGCGCACGCATCGAACAGGCCTTGGCGCGCGCACAAGGTGTGATCGCGCAGGCTGCGGCCGATCTGGGCTTGAGCCGGCAGGCGCTGTACCGGCGCATGGACCGTTACGGCATCAGCCAGGACTAGGCCGATGCTGTCGCGCTCCTTCACCTTCTCGCTGTTTCTGCGCCTGATTCCGGTGCTGGTGCTGGCTGCTGCCTTGCCGTGGGCCATTGCCTACTGGCTGGACCGTGGCTGGCAAGTGGCTGCCGTGTCGGCCTTGGTGGTGCTGCTGACGATGTGGTGGAGTCTGCAGCGCGCCACTGCGCCGATGCGCTCGCTGTTCCGCGCCCTGGCCGGCACCACCAGCAGCTACCGCGATGGCGAATACAACTTCGGTGTGTACTGGCGCGGCAATGACGAGCTGGCGCAGTTGGTACAGGCGCATGCCGAACTGGGCGAGGTCTTGCGTGCGCAGCGGCGCGATCTGGTGCAGCGCGAACTGATGCTGGACACCATGTTGCAGAACACGCCGGTGGCCATGTTGCTGGTGGTGCCCGGCGGCGATGGCCTGCGCCGCATCGGGTTTTCCAACAACGCGGCACGCAAGCTGCTGCATGGCGGCCGCAAGCTCGAGGGGCAGCATCTGGACGACGTGCTGGAGCGCATGCCCAACGAACTACGCGACGCGCTGGCACGTGGTGGCGACTGTCTGTTCGCGGTACGCGAAGACGGCGACGATGAAGACGACGAGCAGATCTATCACCTGTCGCGCCGCGCCTTCCATTTGAACGGTCGCGGCCACGAACTGCTGCTGATCCGCACCCTCACCACCGAACTGCGGCGCCAGGAAGTGCAGACCTGGAAGAAGGTGATCCGCGTGATCAGCCACGAATTGAACAACTCGCTCGCGCCGATCGCCTCGCTGGCGCACTCCGGTGCCGAGCTGCTGCGCCGTGAGCGCACCGATCGGCTGGGCACGGTGTTCGAGACCATCGAAGAACGCGCGCGCCACTTGGAGGGCTTCATTCGCGGCTATGCGCGCTTTGCCAAACTGCCGCAGCCGCAGTTGCAGACCATCGAATGGGCACCGTTTCTGGAGCGCCTGCGGCAGCAGATTCCGTTCCAGCTGGAGGGCACGCCTGTCGATGTCTCCAGCCGCATCGATGCCGCACAGATCGAACAGGCGCTGCTCAATCTGCTGAAGAACGCACACGAGGCCTGCAGTGAGGCGCAGCCGCCCAACAGCGAGGTGGCGGTGCGCGTCACCCGCTTGCCGCAGTGGCTACGCATCGAAGTGCTGGACCGCGGCAATGGCATGAACGAGGCGGTGTTGCACAACGCACTGATGCCGTTCTATTCGACCAAGCGCAACGGCACCGGCCTGGGCCTGGCGCTGACGCGCGAGATTGCCGAAGCGCATGGTGGCCGTATTTCATTGCACAACCGCGAGCACGGCGGCCTGTGCGTGACGTTGTTGTTGCCGCTGGATCCGGGCAGCTAAGAGCGGCTAACAAAACGTAGCGAGCAGTCGTCAGGTGGATGCGGACGGCGCGGAGGAACCGGAGTGTACCGGCGTACATGAGGATTCCGAGCACCGGCCGCGCCCGCCTGACGGCTGCGCAGTCGTTTTGATAGCTGCTCTAAGCGCCAAGGCCACTGCACGCTGTGTTGAGGTGTTGCGCGACCAGCCGGCAGTTGCACGTGGTGCACTCGCGCACCGCTGGATCATCCCCTGCAATCAACGTCGCAGCGCGTTCAATCATCGCGCAGCGTTGCCCGTGCTTCGATCCGTGGCCGCTGCAAGGGGCCGCAGGCATCATCGGCGCCAGTGGTGCGCGTCGGGGCAACCGGCCCTTGATATCCCTGCCCGACGGTATTGCCAATGAACTGCCCGCCCTGCGACGGGCATTCGCCATCGGTTTTGAACCAGTCGGAGAACGCCGCGTACTTGCCGGCCCTGATGAAGCGGTTGCCCTGCACCAGCGTGGCATCCGAGCGATCGCGGGTGCGAATCGCATCTCCACTGATGTCGGTAAAGCTGTTGTCCTCGATGCGATTGCCCGAAGAACTGCGCGCCAGATACAGCGCATGGACATAGCTCGCCGTCTGGGCAGCGTTCTCCACCGCACTGAAGTGATTGTGCTCGATCCGGTTGTTGCGCGAGTTCTGCAGCCGGATCGCCGCAAACGCGTAGGCCGCTTCAGGACTGCTGCCGTACACGCCGCCAATCCGCTCGAAGCGCATGTCGCGGATCACGTTGTCGCTGTTGCCATCGGCGCTGCGCTTGCTGCTGCCCAGATCCAGCGCCATCCAGTAATTGCGAATCGTCAGGCCGGCGAATGTCACACGGGTCGGCGTGTCCTTGCCGCCTCGCAAGGTGAACCAGGTCGCCGCACCGCGCCCATCGAACACCGGTGACGTCGCGCTGTCGGGTGCGGCGATGAAGCGCAGCGGCGCGCCGGTGATGACGTGCCATTGCACCGACTGCCGCTCATAGGTTCCCGCAGCGATGATCACATCTACCGCCGTAGCCGGCCGCTGCGCGATCAACCGCTGTTGTACGGCAGCGAGACTGCGCAGCGCGGTGGCAGCGCTGGTGCCGGCTGCGGTGTCATCGCCGTCAGGGGCGAGATACAGCCGGTAGACCGGTGCGGCTGATGCATGTGGCACGACACCCGCAAGTGCCAGCCACACCATCAACCACGCAATGGAGGGTCGCATGCGCATGCAGGAGCTCCTTAGTTTTCGGCGTGATGCATCGCGTCTGCAGCGCATGTGTCGTGCCGGAAACGCACAGCCCGCTTTCGCTGGAACACAGGCGCTTATTTCTTCTTGGGCCGCTCCCAGCCTTCAATTACGGTCTGACGTGGCCGCGCCACGCTGAGCTGGTGGGGTGGTGCATCGCGGGTGATCACCGAGCCGGCGCCAATCGTGGCCCCGGTGCCGATCTCGATCGGCGCCACCAACGCACTGTTGGAACCGACAAAAGCGCCGTCGCCGATCGTGGTCTGCGACTTGTTCACCCCGTCGTAGTTGCAGGTGATGGTGCCGGCGCCGATGTTGACCTTGCTGCCGATCACCGCATCCCCCAGGTAGGTCAGATGATTGGCCTTGCTGCCGGCGCCCATTACCACCTTCTTGGTTTCGACGAAGTTGCCGATATGCACGCCATCGGCGAGCACGGTGCCCGGGCGCAACCGCGCAAACGGCCCGATCTGCACCGCGCCTTCGGTCACCACGCCCTCCAGGTCGCAGTGCGCGCGCACCTGCGTGCCGGCGGCCAGCTGCACATCGCGCAGACGCACGAACGGGCCGATCACCACGCCATCGCCCAGGGTCACCTCGCCTTCGAGGATCACATCGATATCAAGCTGCACATCGTGTCCCACCTGCACACGGCCGCGCTGCTCCACGCGCGCCGGGTCGGCCATGCGCACGCCCTGCAGGCACAGCGCACGGGCGGCGCGTAGCTGCCAGGCCCGCTCCAGCTGGGCAAGCTGCCACGGGTCGTTTGCGCCCTCCACGTCCTGCGGGTCGGACACCTGCACCATGTCGGCAGGCGTGTAATCGGCCGCGGCGCTGGCGAACACGTCGGTGAGATAGAACTCGCCCTGCGCGTTGTCGTTGGACAGCCCACCCAACCATCGCCGCAAGGCGGTGGATTCGGCGGTGAGAATGCCGGTGTTGATGGTGCGGATGCGGCGCTGCTCGTCATCGGCGTCCTTCTGCTCGACGATTGCCGCAACCTTGCCTTCCGGGTTGCGCACGATGCGCCCGTAGCCGGTGGGGTTGGCCAGGTCCGCCACCAGCACCGCGATGCGGCCCGGCGCGTGCAGCAGCTCACGCAGGCTTTCGCTGCGGATCAGCGGCACATCGCCGTACAGCACCAGCACGGTCGCTGCGTCCGGCACGGCATGCAGCGCCTGCTGCACCGCATGCCCGGTGCCCAGCTGCTGGCGCTGTTCGGCCCACTGCAGATCGGACTGGTCGGCGAATGCGGCCTGCACCTGCGCGCCGCCATGTCCATGCACCACATGGATGGCCGCCGGCTGCAGTTCCCGCGCGGTGGCGATCACATGCGCGAGCATCGGCTGGCCGGCAAGCGGCTGCAGCACCTTGGGCAGCGCCGAGCGCATGCGCTTGCCCTCGCCAGCGGCCAGGATCACGACGTGCAGAGGCAGGGTCATCACGGGGTTCCATCGCAAAAGATGGCTTGAATTCTAGTCGCTGGCTGCCGGGTGCGTCATGACCATTGCGACTGCAACAGGCACCGATGACAGATTTTTAAGCGCCGCTGCCGTTAGGATGAGCGCCCCTCTCGACCTCCCCCAGCACATGAGCCTGTTCCGCCAAGGCGGCCAGTTCGCGATGATCGGCGCCCTGCAATTGGCCGTGGACTGCGGCATTTTCATTGCGTGCACGGCCGCCGGCATGCCGGCAGTGCCCGCCAATCTACTCGGGCGTATCAGTGGCGCAACGCTGGGGTTCTGGCTCAACGGGCGCTTCACCTTCGCCCAGCAGGGCGATGCACGGCTGGGCTGGCAGCGCTTCGCGCGCTTTGCGGTGATGTGGCTGGCGTTGACGGTGATCAGCACCTGGCTGCTCTCGGCCACCGTGGATCTGGTCGGCCTGCGCCAGGCGTGGCTGGCCAAGCCGCTGGTGGAAGGCGGGCTTGCGATCGTGTCGTTCTTCGTTGGCCGGCACGTGGTGTATCGCTGATCGCTGCAAGCCCAGACTGCGCGATCATGGTGCTATTCCGCGACGCCGGGCAGAAGCGCCGGCACGGCTGGCATGCAAACAGCTCGACCGGCGTGACTGGCAGCGTACGTCGCTTGATTGGAGCGTCCCCCTCTTAAGGGGACGGCGCCGTAGTGGCGGCTCACTTGAGGGAACGGCGCCTTAGTGACGTCTCGCTTGCACGCGGTTTGATGATCCGGCCGATTAAGAGCAGCCAACAACACGATTTTGCAGCTGCCATGCAGGCGCGGTCGGCGCTTGAAATCCTCAAGTACACCGGACACGTCGGTTGCTCCCCGCCGTGCGCAACCACATGACGATTAGTCGTTACGTTTAGCCGCTCTAGTGCACGTCAAGCAAAGCACAGCCAAAACCGGGGCAGAGCGCATCAGCCAGTGACGTGAGATCACACCGGCGATCGCACCCACACCCATCAGCTCGATCAGCTCGATCAGCTCGATCAGCCAGATCAGCCAGATCAGCGGCAGAAATCGCCCAGACCGCGAACCAGCGCGGCGCGGTGTACCGCATCCAGTTGCCATTGCGCGGAATAGTGCGCCGCCGCCCGCGCCGTACTGGCCGGGCAGTTGGGTGCTGCGCGTGCAGCGGCGGCTTCGGCCAGGGCATCGAGCAGTTCGCCCTGCAACGCATCCAGCCGCACACGCAAGGTCGACAGGTCTGGCCGCGCGGTGTCCGGCGCACGGCCGCGCTCATGCCATCGGTTCAGCAGCGCGTACTGCACCGATTTGTTGGCCTCGATCTGCGCGCCGAAGAACCGCGCTGCATCGTCGGGGTCCAGCCCATGCGCGGGCGCCTGGTCGCGCACGTTCTGCAGCACTGCCGCTTCGCGTGCCTGATCCAGCACCGGCTTGCCGCTGTCCCATTTACTCAACGCCACCGCGTCGCCAATCGCGTTGCGCTCGGCGATCTTGTCCAGCAACGGCGCGAGGGGTGGCTGGCTGCGCGCCGGCAACGCACAGCCCAGCAACACCACGGCAAGCGCGCCGTTCAGCGCGCAACCACGTAGGCCATCGGTCAGACGGGTCATGGGGGTTTCCTCGTTGAAGTTGAAGGGCATCGCGCTATCGCAGCATCGCCGGCAGCAGTGCGACCCGGGCGGGCAGTGTGCCGCCTGGTTGTGTCCAACGATGCCGACCACCGCAGGCACATCGCCAAAAACGAAACGCCGGCACAAGGCCGGCGTTTTCGTGTAGTGCGCTGTCTCGCAACTCAATGCTTGAGCGTGCGACGCAGCCGCTCCAATGCCTGCAACTGCACCGTGGCTTCGGCCAGCTGGCGCTGCGCCTGTTCCACGTCCACCGTGTCACCACGGTTGGCGAGCAGACGCTCGGCTTCTTCCTTGGCCTTGCGCACAGCCGCTTCGTCGATGTCCTGCGCACGAATGGCAGTGTCGACCAGCACGGTCACCACCTGCGGCTGCACCTCGAGGATGCCGCCGGAGATCGCAAAGTCCAGCTGCTCGCCGCTGGCGGTAGTCACCACCACCTTGCCTGGCTTGAGACGGGTGATCAGCGGCGCGTGCTTGGGCGCGATGCCCAGCTCGCCCAGTTCCCCGGTCGCCACGACCAGGGTCGCCTCACCGCGGAAGATCTCCTGCTCGGCGCTGACGATGTCGCAACGGATAGTGCTCATGGTGCCTCACTGTGTGAGGCGGGAATCGGGAATCGGGAGTGGGGAATCGGAAGAGCGGCATGCTGCGCGCGTTTCCATTCCTCTCAATTCCGATTCACCGATGACCCGCCTTTACGATTCCCGATTCCCGATTCTCGATTCCAGCCGCACAGCGGCTGGGATCGCATCAGGCCTTGGCGCTCATCTTGTTGGCCTTCTCGACCGCTTCTTCGATGCTGCCGACCATGTAGAACGCCTGCTCCGGCAGGTGGTCGTATTCGCCGTCGCAGATCGCCTTGAAGCCGCGGATCGTGTCCTTCAGCGAGACGTACTTGCCCGGCGAGCCGGTGAACACTTCGGCCACGTGGAACGGCTGGCTGAAGAAGCGCTCGATCTTGCGTGCGCGCGACACCGACTGCTTATCTTCTTCGCTCAGCTCGTCCATGCCCAGGATCGCGATGATGTCCTTCAGTTCCTTGTACTTCTGCAAGGTCTGCTGGACGCGCTGGGCGGTGTCGTAATGCTCGTGGCCGATCACCAGCGGGTCCATCTGGCGGCTGGTGGAGTCCAGCGGATCCACGGCCGGGTAGATACCCAGCGAGGCGATGTTACGGCTCAGCGTGACGGTCGAGTCCAAGTGGGCGAAGGTGGTCGCCGGCGACGGGTCGGTCAGGTCGTCCGCGGGCACGTACACGGCCTGGATCGAGGTGATCGAACCGCTCTTGGTCGAGGTGATGCGCTCCTGCAACACGCCCATTTCTTCGGCCAGGGTCGGCTGGTAACCCACGGCCGACGGCATGCGGCCGAGCAGCGCGGACACTTCGGTACCGGCCAGCGTGTAGCGGTAGATGTTGTCCACGAACAACAGCACGTCCTTGCCCTTGCCGTTCTCGTCCTTCTCGTCGCGGAAGTACTCGGCCATGGTCAGGCCGGTCAGTGCAACGCGCAGACGGTTACCCGGCGGCTCGTTCATCTGGCCGTACACCATCGCGACCTTGTCCAGGACGTTGGAGTCCTTCATCTCGTGGTAGAAGTCGTTGCCCTCACGGGTACGCTCACCCACGCCGGCGAACACGGACAGACCCGAGTGCGCCTTGGCGATGTTGTTGATGAGTTCCATCATGTTGACGGTCTTGCCGACGCCGGCGCCGCCGAACAGGCCGACCTTGCCGCCCTTGGCGAATGGGCACATCAGGTCGATCACCTTGATGCCGGTTTCCAGCAATTCGGTGCTGGACGACTGGTCTTCGTACGACGGCGCAGCGCGGTGGATTTCCCAATGGTCCGAGGCCTGCACGTCGCCGGCTTCGTCGATCGGGCGACCCAGCACGTCCATGATGCGGCCCAGCGTCCCGGCGCCAACCGGCACCGAAATCGCACGCTCGGTGTTGGTGGCCAGCAGGTTGCGCTTCAATCCGTCGGTGGAGCCGAGCGCAATCGTGCGCACGACGCCGTCGCCGAGCTGCTGCTGCACTTCCAGGGTGATGGCGGTGCCTTCGACCTTCAGCGCGTGATAGACCTTCGGCACTTCATTGCGCTGGAATTCGACGTCGACGACCGCGCCGATGATCTGAACGATCTTGCCCTGACTCATTATGCTGCTCCGGTTAGCTTTGTTCTGTCCGAGTGGCAGATGCCATCTCGTGGAATTTTGTGATTTGGGATTCGTGATTGGGGATTCGCAAGGGCGCAATCCGCTGCGCCCCTACCAATCCCGAATCCCCAATCCCGGCCGTACCTATACGGCTGCCGCGCCGCTGACGATTTCCGAAATTTCCTGGGTGATCGCCGCCTGGCGCGCCTTGTTGTAGACCAGTTGCAAGGTGCCGATCATCTTGTTGGCGTTGTCGCTGGCGGCCTTCATGGCCACCATGCGCGCGGCGTGCTCGGAGGCCACGTTTTCCAGCACGGCCTGGTACACCAGCGACTCGATGTAGCGCGTCATCACGTGCTCCAGCACGGTGGCGGCATCGGGTTCGTACAGGTAGTCCCAGTCGTGGTGCGCCACCTTGTGCTCGGCGGCCGGAAGCGGCAGCAACTGCTCGAAGCTGGCCTTCTGCGTCATGGTGTTCACGAAGCGGTTGTAGACCAGATACACGCGGTCCACCTTGCCCTCGGTGAAGGCATCCAGCATCACCTTGATCACGCCCACCAACTGCTCGATGTGCGGGCTGTCGCCAAGATGCGTGACGCTGCCGACCATGTTGACCTTGATCCGGCGGAAGAACGCCGAGGCCTTCTGACCGATGGTGACCACGTCGATCTCGGCACCCTTGTCCTGCCACGGGCGCACTTCGCCCAGCATCTTGCGGAACAGGTTGTTGTTCAGACCGCCGGCCAGGCCTCGGTCGGAAGAGATCACGATGTAGCCGACCCGCTTGACCTGCTCACGCTCCACCAGGAACGGATGCTGGTAGTCGGTGCTGGCCTGCGCCAGATGCCCGATCACCTGCTTCATGGCCTGCGCGTAGGGACGCGAGGTCTTCATGCGTTCCTGCGCCTTGCGGATCTTGGAGGCCGAGACCATTTCGAGCGCGCGCGTCACCTTGCGGGTGTTCTGCACGCTCTTGATCTTGGTTTTGATTTCGCGTCCGCCTGCCATACTCGCTCGCTTCGCTCGTGGGATTCGGGATTGGTGATTCGGGATTGGCTCAAGCCCCCCCGCATCCCGCACCACGACTCCCGAATACCTGAATCTGGAGATTCGTAAGTGGTGCTTCGAGTGGCCTAAACCCCCGAATAACCGCTCTTACGAATCCCGACTGCCCAATCCCAAATCCCGGCTACTGACTTACCAGCTGCCCGTGGTCTTGAACTCTTCGATGCCCTTCTTGAACGCGGCTTCGATGTCGTTGTCCCAACCGCCGGTGGTATTGATCTTGGAGACCAGCTCACCCTGGGTGTTGGCGAAGTGCGCGTGCAGGCCTTCTTCGAACGCCAGCAGCTTGTTGACCGGCACTTCATCGAGGTAACCCTCGTTGACGGCATAGATCGACAGCGCCTGATTGGCGATGGACATCGGCGCGTACTGCTTCTGCTTCATCAGCTCGGTGACGCGCTGACCGCGCTCGAGCTGCTTGCGGGTGGCTTCGTCCAGATCCGAGGCGAACTGCGCGAACGCCGCCAGCTCACGGTACTGCGCCAGCGAGATACGGATGCCGCCGGACAGCTTCTTGATGATCTTGGTCTGGGCCGCACCACCGACGCGCGACACCGAGATACCGGCGTTCACGGCCGGACGGATACCGGCGTTGAACAGGTCGGTTTCCAGGAAAATCTGGCCGTCGGTGATCGAAATCACGTTGGTCGGCACGAATGCGGACACGTCACCGGCCTGCGTCTCGATGATCGGCAGTGCGGTCAGCGAACCGGTCTTGCCGGTCACCGCACCGTTGGTGAACTTCTCCACGTACTCCTCGGACACGCGCGCGGCGCGCTCGAGCAGACGCGAGTGCAAATAGAACACGTCGCCCGGATAGGCTTCGCGGCCCGGCGGGCGCTTGAGCAGCAGCGAGATCTGGCGGTAGGCCACGGCCTGCTTGGACAGATCGTCGTACACGATCAGCGCGTCTTCGCCGCGGTCCATGAAGTATTCGCCCATGGTGCAGCCAGCGTAGGGGCTGATGTACTGCATCGCGGCCGATTCGGACGCGGTCGCCGCCACCACCACGGTGTGCGCCAGCGCGCCGTTCTCTTCGAGCTTGCGCACGATGTTGGCAACGGTCGAGGCCTTCTGGCCGATCGCCACGTACACGCACTTGATGCCGGTGCCTTTCTGGTTGATCACCGCATCGATCGCCAGCGCGGTCTTGCCGGTCTGACGGTCACCGATCACCAGCTCGCGCTGGCCACGGCCGATCGGGATCATCGCATCGACCGACTTGTAACCGGTCTGCACCGGCTGATCGACCGACTTGCGCCAGATCACGCCCGGGGCCACACGCTCCACCGGTGCGGTCTGGGTGGCGCCCAGCGGGCCCTTGCCGTCGATCGGCTCGCCCAGTGCGTTGACCACGCGGCCAAGCAGCTCAGGACCGACCGGCACTTCCAGGATACGGCCGGTGGTCTTGGCCACGTCGCCTTCGCGCAGGTTTTCGTAATCGCCCAGCACCACCGCGCCGACCGAATCGCGCTCCAGGTTCAACGCCAGGGCGAAGGTGTTGTTCGGCAGTTCGATCATTTCGCCCTGCATCACGTCGGCCAGGCCGAAGATGCGCACGATGCCGTCGGACACGCTGGTCACGGAGCCTTCGTTGCGCGACTCGGCGGACAGCTTGACAGCCTCGATGCGGGTCTTGATCAGGTCGCTGATTTCGGAGGGGTTGAGCGTGGTTGCCATCGTTCAGTCCTAGGTGCCGGCCACGAGGGCCATGCGTTTATGTGAATTCAGTGGGCGAGCGAGTTCTGCAGGCGCGCAAGCTTGCCCTTCAGCGAGCCGTCGATGACCATCTCGCCGGTGTCGATCACCGCGCCGCCGATCAGCGAAGCGTCCACCGCGGTGGTGACATCCACCTCGCGGCCGAAGCGCTTCTTCAGCGCGGCAGTGATCGTGGCCAGCTCGGCCGGGCTCATGTCGGTGGCCGAGGTCACCGTCGCTTTCACGACGTGCTCGGCTTCGGCACGCAACTGCTCGTACAACCCTGCAATTTCCGGCAGCAGGGCCAGCCGTTGTGCATCGGCCAACAGGCCGAGAAAACGCTGATAGTCCGCTTCGGCAGCCGGCGGCGCCAGCAGCGTCACGGCCTGATCCTGGTGCAGCGCCGGATTCAGCAACAGCGCAGCCACGCGCGGATCGCCGGCGACCTGCGCCGAGAACGCAAGTGCATCGGACCAGGGCGCGAACTTGCCGCCCTCACGCGCAATCGCGAATGCGGCACGGGCGTAGGGACGGGCAAGTGTGAGGGCCTGGCTCATCGATCAGATCTCCGCTGCCAGTTCGTCGAGCAGTGCCTTGTGGGCAGTGGCATCGATTTCGCGCTTGAGCAGCTTTTCGGCACCGCTGACAGCCAGCGACGACACCTGACGGCGCAGTTCTTCGCGGGCACGGGTGGCCGATGCGTCGATTTCGGCCTGGGCCAGATCCTTCTGACGGTTGGCTTCGGCAATCGCTTCGAGCTTGGCCGCTTCGATGACCTGATTGGCGCGCGCGTGGGCCTGGTCGATGATCTCGTTGGCCTTGGTGCGTGCGTCCTTCAGCGCCTCGTTGACCTTCTCCTGCGCCTGCGCCAGATCCTTCTGGCTCCGGTCGGCCGCAGCCAGACCTTCAGCAATCTTTTGCTGACGCTCTTCGATCGCCTTCAACAGCGGCGGCCAGATTTTGGTCGCGACGATCCAGATCAGACCGGCGAAGGCCAGCGCCTGGGCAAAGATGGTAAGGGTGATGTCCATGGGTCGCTCAATCGCTCTTTAGGGGTGAAAGCGCCACCGCACGGCGACGCTTTCCGACCTTCATCCGCGGACGCAACCACCATGGCTGCGTCCACATCCTGCTACCGCTGGATCAGCCGGCAGCCTGCGACAGACGCTCGATGAACACCTGGGCCAGCGGGTTGGCGAAGGCGAACAGCAGGCCGACAGCGACGCTGATGATGAACGCGGCGTCGATCAAGCCGGCGGTGATGAACATGCGGACCTGCAGAACCGGGATCAGTTCCGGCTGGCGAGCGGCAGATTCCAGGAACTTGCCAGCCATGATGGCCAGACCGAGGCCGGCACCCAGCGCGGCCAGGCCGATCATGATGCCGACGGCGAGGACGGTGGAGCTCTGGACTTGGGCGAGGTTGGTCAGGACGGCGAGGTACATGGTGATCTCCGAACGAAAGTTTCTAAGGGTGATGGATAAATCGGGATAAAGCGGATGAAGGGTGAAACGAAACTCAGTGACTGTCTTCCGCAAGGCTCAGGTACACGATCGACAGCATCATGAAAATGAAGGCCTGTAGCGGAATCACCAACAGGTGGAACAGCATCCAGCCGAGGCCGAATACGCCGCCGGCAACCATGCCGGCGATGCCCGCACCGCCCAGCACCCAGATCAGCAGGAAGACGATCTCGCCGCCGAACATGTTGCCGAACAGTCGCATCGCCAGCGAAATCGGCTTGCTCAGCCACTCGACGATGTTCAGGAGCAGGTTGAACGGCATCATCCACTTGCCGAACGGCGCCGTGAGGAATTCCTTGGTCATGCCGCCCACGCCCTTGGAGCGCAGCGAGAAGACGATCATCAAGAAGAACACGCTGATCGACATGCCCAAGGTGGCATTGACGTCGGCGGTGGGGACCGGCTTCCAGGCGTGGATGCCAGCCCAGCCCAGCGGGATGGCGATGAAGTCGGCCGGGATCATCTTGATGAGATTCATCAACAGGATCCAGAAGAAGATCGTGATCGCGATCGGGGTCACCAGCTTGCTGGTGCCGTGATAGGTGTCCTTGGCCTGGCGATCGACAAATTCCAGGCAGATCTCGACAAACGCCTGCCACTTGCCCGGCACGCCGGCAGTGGCATTGCGCGTGGCCATCCAGAATGCGAAGACCATCACCAGGCCCATCAACACGGCCATGACCAGGGTGTCGACGTGGATGGTCCAGAACGTGCCGCCGCCATCCCGCACCGGATAAACCAGGTTCTGCAGGTGGTGCTGGATATAGGAGGTAGGTGTTGCTGCCTCGCCCGCCATGTGTCCGGAGCCCTTTAAGTTCGAATCAACGCCTGGCCAGAGCCAGAACTTGAAAAATCAGCCCGATGGCGATACCCGCCAACAAGGCCAGAGGAGGCAGCCGCCACAGGGCAAAGCCCAGCGCCAGCGCCACGAAAACCAACACCCACTTCAGCACCATCGCCAGAATCAGACGGACCATGGCAATGCCCGCCGCCTGGATGCCGCCCCCCAGCGCCGTCCGCGCCGCCACCCAGCCGCCCAACACCGTCGCAAACCCGGTCAATGCCAGACCGGCAGAGTAACGGGGCCCCATCAGCAGCAACCCCAGACTGGTTATAGCTACAGCGGCAAGCGGATATACCGCAGCGCGCAGCATCAACCGCCGACCCGCGTCAACGGAGTTCAGCACTACGGGTACCTTGCGTGTGGATGGGTGGGAAGCGCAGATGCGCCTCGTCGAGCCGCGAAAGTATAGCAATTGGACAAATTGCGAGACAACCGGGAGAAGTCATGAACTTGTTGCGACGCACCATGCCGGTGCCACGCGACGGGAGGAACTTTGCCACAAACCGGCTGTCAGAACCTGCGAGGCCTGCACATCCTCGTCGAAAGGTTCCACTGCAGGCTGCGTCTAGGAGCCCTGGGAGACCGGGGCTCCTGCTTTTGTGACGCATTTTGTCGCACCCCCACCTTCCCACCTCCGGTCCAATCCGCCGACCTCCGCGGCGGTGTGACAGCACTCAGACACCACAATGGTGCGTATTGACCCGGATGTCGCGGGACAGGCAAAGCGGACCGTTTTGTCCGATTGCTAGGAAGTTCTTCACTTCGGTACCACAACGCTTTCACTCTTGGTGGACGCGCTTTTACCGATAGTGCGCGCCACAGGCCCGATCGCCTGCCTTCCAAGAATACGGAGCTCCCCATGAAACACCTGCTCGCACTGGCCATCCCGTGCGTTTTGGCCGCTGCCTATGCCGCGCCTGCCCACGCCGAAGATACCGATGATCGCTTCCAGATCCGTCTTGGCGCGATGAACATCGATAACGACAACACCCTGCGTGGCAACACCGTGGTGGCTGGCAACGAAATCGCCCTGGACCAGGATTTCGATTTCGGTGGCAAGGAGTGGGAGCCGCGCATCGATGGCGTGTTCCGCATGAGCACCCGCCAGCGTTTGATCTTTGACTACTTCAAGTACGACAAAGATCGCCGCGAGACCCTGGGCGAAGACGTCAGCGCCGGTGGTTTCACCGTGCCGAGCGGCAGCTTCATCAAGGGCGAGCTCAAGTACCAGGTGGCCAGCCTGGTGTACGACTACTCGGTCGTCGACACTCCGGAATTCAGCCTGGGCCTGCAGATCGGTGCCGAATACGCCAAGGTCGAGGCCAACGCCTACGCCGACCTGGGTGATGTGTTCACCGGCGACGTGCTCGACGAGAGCGAAGACGGCGTGGCACCGGTGGTGGGTATCCGCTTCACCGCACGTCCGAGCGAGCATTGGCTGTTCAACGTGCAGGGCCAGTACCTCAACACCAGCTGGGGCGATTTTGGCGACTATTCGGGCGACCTGAGCCGTGCCAATGCGATGGCCGAATACCGCTTCACCAAGAACTTCGGCATCTTCGCCGGCTACGACTGGTTCAAGCTCGACGTCGACCAGCGCGGCAGCGATGGCCTGATCGGCCTGAAGCAGGAGTTCAAGGGCCCGGTTGCAGGCGTGACGTTCGCGTTCTGATCTGCGCTGCCCCCGTGTGACGCAACGCCCCGCCTTGTGCGGGGCGTTGTCGTTTTGGTGTCTGCGTCTGCGTCTGCATCTGCATCTGCGCGTTACTCCACGCGCTGCGTGCAGCATGCGCAATGCGCGACTGCTGCGCAAACCTGGGATGCGCGTCTGCGCGCCTCACCCCATACCCCCCCCCTGCTTGCCTGCCGCGTGCTTGATGCGTGATCGCAGCGCTACCGCCAGCGGCTACCTGGTATCCAGGCTGATGAAAACCTGCATCACTGCACGTGCCACACACACTGTGTGCTGCGCGATAGATCGATGCTCGCGGGCAGAGCATCACGCGCTCACGCACTACACCGCACTGCCGCACTGCACCGCACTGCACTGCCCCGTAACACCGCAGCGCGGCGTCAGTTGCGACGGTTCAATCGGCGACGCGTTCGCCGCCCTTGATCACGCTCTCCACCTGCATCAGCACGCTCACGTCCTGCAGCGGATCGCCGCTCACCGCGATCAGATCGGCGTAGCGCCCCGGCGCGATGGCACCGACGTCGGCACTGCGCCCCAATGCATCGGCGGCGTCTACGGTGGCGGCGCGAATCGCCTCCAGCGGGGTCATGCCCCACTCCACCATCTTGGCGAACTGTCGCGCGTTGTCGCCATTGGGATATACGCCGGCATCGCTACCGAACACCAGCCGCACGCCCGCCGCATGTGCGGCGCGAAAGGTCTCGCGTTGCTTGCGCCCGATCTGGCGCTCCTTCTCCAGCGACTCGGCAAACAAACCGTTCTTTTCGCCCTCGGCCAGGATGTAGTCGTCGTTGTAGATGTCCATCGAAAACCAGGTGCCGCGCGCCTTGGCCAGCTTGAAGGATTCGGCATCGGCCAGGCTGGCGTGCTCAATGGTGTCGGCACCGGCGCGGATCGCATCGTTGATGCCGGCGGTGCCATGCGCATGCACGGCGACCTTCAAGCCCAGGCGATGCGCCTCGTCCACCAGCGCGCGCATTTCCTCCAGGCTGTACTGCTGCCCGCCAACGCTGTCGGTCTTGGACAGCACGCCGCCAGTGCCGCAGAACTTGATCACTTCGGCGCCGTATTTGCGCAGCGTGCGTACCGCTGCGCGGATCGCATCCGGGCCATCGGCCACACCGGGGCCGGTGACGCGCACCGATGGCGGGAACTCGGTGGCATCGCAGTGCCCGCCGGTCGCGCCGATGCCGTAGGTCGCCGGCACGATGCGCGGTCCCGGCACGGTGCCGCGCTCGATCGCCTGATTGAGCGCGACATCGTCATAGTTGAGCGAACCAACATTGCGCACCGTGGTGAACCCGGCGCGGAGCGTCTTGGCGGCGTTGGCCACGCCCACCACGGTCCAGAAATTGTCGGTGTATTCCAGGCCCTTGTAGCCGCCCAACGTGGGATCCACGGTGAGATGCACATGCATGTCGATCAGCCCGGGCAACAGCGTGCGCTCGCCCAGGTCGATGCGCTGCGCCTGTGGTGGCACCGGGTCGCCCTGGCGACCGACACGCGTAATACGGCCGGCGACGACGTCGATCTGCGGGCGCTCCACATAGCGTCCTGCCTGCACATCCAGCAGGCGGGCGGCGGTGATGACGGTGGTCTGGGCCTGCGCGCTCAGCGACGTGCACGCGCACCCTGCGGCGACCAACAACGCCGACATCCTTACCTTGACCATCCGTTGTCTCCCCAGGCGCGAACCCGGTGTCCGCGGCTCGATGGTGCAAGCGCGCTGCCTGGCGTGCAAGCTGCGCTGCGGGGTCATGTTCGTGGTTGCAGCGTCGCGGTTGCAGCGGCGTCGCACGATGCTGCGGTGATGGAGCCACGTTCGCGCACGCAGTGGCGCGAGCGCGTGGCAGCACGCGCCACTGCTCGCGCAGGATGGGCAGGACGCGCCCAACGCTGCCCTTGCCGACACCGGCGCACATCACGCATGCCCTGGCATCGCCGTCGAGTCGACCTCGCATCGACGACCTGCAGGCATGCCTGCCTAACGACAAACGCCCCGCAATGCGGGGCGCTGTCAGCACACAAGACGCTGTGCGGCTTACTTCTTCTTGGGGATATACAGATCGGTGATGGTGCCGTCGTATACCTCGGCCGCCATGCCAACCGACTCGCTCAGGGTCGGGTGCGCATGGATGGTGTGGCCGATGTCTTCGGCTTCGGCGCCCATCTCGATGGCCAGGCCGATTTCGGCCAGCAGATCACCGGCATGCACGCCGACGATCGCACCACCAATGATGCGGTGGGTGTCTTCGTCAAAGATCAGCTTGGTGAAGCCTTCGGTGCGGCCGATGCCGATCGCACGGCCGCTGGCGGCCCACGGGAACTTGGCCACGCCCACCTTCAAGCCCTTGGCCTTGGCCTCGGTTTCGGTGACGCCCACCCAGGCGATTTCCGGGTTGGTATAGGCAACCGACGGAATCACCCGCGCCACCCATTCCTTCTTCTCGCCAGCAGCCACTTCGGCGGCCAGCTTGCCCTCGTGGGTGGCCTTGTGGGCCAGCATCGGGTTACCGACGATGTCGCCGATGGCGAAGATGTGCGGCACATTGGTGCGCATCTGCCGGTCCACCGGGATAAAGCCGCGTTCGGTGACGGTAACGCCGGCCTTTTCAGCGCCGATCTTCTTGCCGTTGGGCGAGCGACCCACCGCGACCAGCACGCGATCGAAGGCGGTCGCCTGCAGGCCAGGCTTTTCGCCTTCGGTGGCCGCTTCGAACGACACCGTGATGCCCTTGGCATCGGCGCTGACGTCGGTGGCCTTGGTCTTGAGATGGACCTCGACGCCCTGCTTCTTCAGGCGATCGGCCAGCGGCTTGACCAGGTCCTTGTCGGCGCCCGGCATCAGCTGGTCCATGAACTCGACCACGGTGACCTTGCTGCCCAGCGCGCTGTACACCGTGGCCATTTCCAGGCCGATGATGCCGCCGCCGACCACGAGCAGGGTCTTGGGGATGTCGTGCAGTTCCAGCGCGTCGGTGGAGTCCATCACGCGCTTGTCGTCCCACGGGAAGTTCGGCAGCTTCACCGCCTGCGAACCGGCGGCGATGACGCAGTGCTCAAAGCGCAGCAGCTGGGTCTTGCCGTCGTCGCCGACGATCTCCAGCTCGTTGGGCGAGACGAAGCTGGCCACGCCGGTGACGGTGCGCACCTTGCGCTGCTTGGCCATGCTGGCCAGGCCGCCGGTGAGCTTGCCGACCACTTTTTCCTTGTACTCGCGCAGCTTGTCCAGGGTGATCTTGGGCTGGCCGAAGTCCACGCCGAAGTCGCCGGCATGGGCCACTTCATCGATCACCGCAGCGGCATGCAGCAGCGCCTTGGACGGGATGCAGCCAACGTTGAGGCAGACGCCGCCCAGGCTGGCGTAGCGCTCGATCAGCACCGTGTCCAGGCCGAGGTCGGCGGCGCGGAACGCGGCGGTGTAGCCGCCAGGGCCGGCGCCGAGCACCACCATCTTGCATTCGATATCGGCGGCCTTGCCGCTGGCCAGCGCCGGCTTGGGCGCGGCCGGTTCGGCCGGGGCGCGGTGCGACGGGGTCACCGGCGGCTTGCTGCCGGGTGCGGCCGCCGCGGGGGCCGCAGCAGGTGCAGCAGGCGCAGCGGCCTTGGTCTCGGCCTTCGGCGCGGCCGGTGCGGCAGCGGCCTCGCCTTCGGTCTCCAGCAGCAACACCACTGCGCCTTCGGACAGGTTGTCGCCAATCTTGACCTTGAGTTCCTTCACCACACCGGCGGCCGAGGACGGCACTTCCAGCGTGGCCTTGTCCGACTCCAGCGTCACCAGGCCCTGGTCCTTGACCACGCTGTCGCCAACGGCGACCAGCACTTCGATGACGGGGACATCGCTGTAATCGCCGATGTCCGGAACCTTGATTTCAATGACCGCCATTTGCTTCTCCTGTGGCTTAACCGGCGGTGCCGGCAAGCGTCTGCTGGAGTTCATCCAGCGACGATTCGATTTGGGTCCAGCGCTTGTCGCGCTTCTTTTCCTTGCCTTCGCTGGCTTCGATCAGCAGCGCGGCCTGCTGCAACAGCAGCTCGCCAACACCGCAGCTCGGGCGCGTGCCGCTGTAGCGCACGCCATCGACCAGGAACGACAGCACTTCGCCTTCGGTGACCGGTGCGGTCTGGCCGCTCGGTGCGAGCTGGGTCAGTGCCGTGGTCCAGCTGCCGACCAGGCGTTGCGCCAGCGCCGCCGGGATCGGGATCTCGACGGTTTCAGGGGTCTGTTCGGTGCGGAACTGCACCGCGCCGCGGTCGGTCTGGCTGACCCAGCTGTAGACCCGCTCGTCGGCACGGCTGAAGCGCACCGTCCAGTCGCTGCCGGACTTGCCCGGCACCAGCGCGATGCCGCTTTCGACACCACGCGTTGGCAGGGTCAGCAACGACAGCATCGGCTTGGCGCCGCCATCCAGCAGCGTAGTCACCGCGGTGCCGTAGTTGCCCACCGCCGGCGGCCAGCCGCGGCCCAGCGTGCTGGCGCATTCGCGTGCGGCCGCGGACGACCACGGCAGCACACCCAGCAAGGCGAGCGTCAGCAGCGCTGCTCTCACAGCAGGACGCGTCGCATGTCGGCGAGCACCTGGCTGAGATAGGTGGTGAAGCGCGCGGCCAGCGCGCCGTCGATGACGCGGTGGTCGTAGCTCAACGACAACGGCAGCATCAGCTTCGGTGCGAAGTCCTTGCCGTTCCAGACCGGCTGCATCGCCGACTTGGACACGCCCAGGATCGCCACTTCCGGTGCATTGATGATCGGCGTGAACGCGGTGCCGCCAATGCCACCGAGCGAGCTGATCGAGAAGCAGCCGCCGCTCATGTCGGCCGGGCCCAGCTTGCCGTCGCGCGCCTTCTTGGCCAGCTCGCCACTTTCCTGCGCGATCTGCAGCACGCCCTTCTTGTCGACGTCGCGGATCACCGGCACGACCAGGCCGTTCGGCGTGTCAGCGGCAAAGCCGATGTTGATGTACTTCTTCAGCGTGAGGTTTTCGCCGGCCGCATCGAGCGAGGCGTTGAACTCGGGGAACTTCTTCAGCGCCGCGGCGCTGGCCTTGATGAGGAAGGCGAGCATGGTCAGCTTGATGCCGGCCTTCTCGTTCTCCTTGTTCAGCGCCACGCGCAGGGCTTCCAGGTCGGTGATGTCGGCCGATTCGAACTGGGTGACGTGCGGAATCATGGCCCAGTTGCGCGCCAGGTTCGCACCGGAAATCTTCTTGATGCGCGACAGCGGCTGGGTTTCGGTTTCGCCGAACTTGCTGAAGTCCACCTTCGGCCAGGCCAGCAGGTTCAGGCCGTTGCCACCACCGGCCGGTGCGGCACCGGCTGCGGCAGGCGCGCCGCCGCTGAGTGCGGCCTTGACGAAGCGCTGCACGTCTTCACGGGTGATCCGGCCGCCCTTCTCGCTGCCCTTGATCTGGTTCAGATCCACGCCCAGCTCGCGCGCGAACACGCGCACCACCGGGCTGGCATACGGCACCTTGGACGGCAGCACGCTGTCGGCATCGAAGGTCACCGGCGGGCTGCTCGGGGTGCCGGACGCTGCCTGGGCCGGCTGCGATGCCGCGGTGGAACGGGCCGACTGCACCTGCGCGATCTCGCGCTGGGCCAGCTTGTCCGGCTCGGCCGGGACGGCCACCGGCTCGACCTTGCCGGCGGTTTCAGCGGTGTCGGTGGTGGGCTTGGCCGGGGACTGCGCCGCACCGGCGCCGCCATCGCTGGCAGCGATGATCGCCACCAGATCGCCCTGCGACAGGCTGTCGCCGACCTTGACCTTGAGCTCCTTGATCACGCCGGCCACCGACGAGGGCACTTCCATCGTGGCCTTGTCCGATTCCAGCGTGACCAGGCTCTGGTCCTTGGCGACGGTATCGCCCACCGCCACCAGTACTTCGATCACCGGCACGCCGCTGTAGTCGCCGATGTCCGGCACACGGGCCTCGACCTGACCGCCGACAGACGCTGCAGCAGGCGCCGCCGGCTCCGCCTTGGCAGCCGGCGCAGGTGCGGCAGCAGGTGCAGCCTTGGCGGGCGCAGCGGCAGGCGCTGGCGCCGCAGCCGTCTCGGCACCGGCATCGGCTACTTCGATCAGCGCGACCAGCGCGCCCTGCGACAGGCTGTCACCGACCTTGACCTTGATCTCCTTGACCACGCCGGCCACCGACGAGGGCACTTCCATCGTGGCCTTGTCCGATTCCAGCGTGACCAGGCTCTGGTCCTTGCTGACCGTATCGCCGACCGACACCAGCACTTCGATCACCGGGACATCGCTGTAGTCACCGATATCGGGGACAAGTGCTTCCTTGATTTCGGCCATACGGGAACTCCGGCAACAGAATGGGGAAACCCCTATTGTGGCCGGCCGGGAGCCGCAGCGCCAACCATTGCCGCCGAAAAAATCGCACGCGTGGCGGGATGCAGCGTCCGCGCAGGGGCTGCATGCTTACTTGGCAGGGCGTCGATCCACCTGCAACAGCTGCAATGGCGCGCCTGACGGCAGACGATACGCCAGCGCATTGTCCAATGCGTCCAGCGCCTCCATCCGCGTGCACAACTGCTGCGCACGCGGCCGCAGCGCGCGCGCCTGCGGCTCGACCAGCCGCTCGATGCGCTGCTCCAGGCCGTCGAGCGAGCGCAGCTGCGTACCGTTGCCGGTCATCGCGGCCTGCACGGTGCTGGCCACGACATCGCCGATCAGTTGCGGCAGCATCTCCGCCACCAGCGTGCCGATTTCATCGTCGATATCCACCGGCGTCAGCTGGCTTTTGCCGAAGCTCTGCTTCAGGCGCAGGTCGACCTTGTCGCGCACGCTGGCCAGCTGCGTCCGGGTGGCCGACGGATCCCGGCTGAAGCCGGCCGCCACTTCGCCGAGCGCGGTGATGGCGATATCGGCCGCCTCGCGCCCGACCTCCTGCGCCAGCGGCACCACGGCGCGGGTCTGCTGCTCGAACTGGACCAGACGGTTGCGATCGTCGTCGCTCAACGTCACCCAGCGGTCGTCGACGAAAAGCGCGCCCTGGCGCATGACCAGCCGCTGCGGCGTGCCGCTGTCGCGGATCAGGATCAGGCTGCGCGGATTGAGCGTGAGGTCGTAGTCCGTGTTGACCTCGCAGTGCAGCTCATCGGCACTGGCCACACCACCAGCTGCGGCCAGGCAGGCAGCCAGTGCAATGGCGAACGTGGTCCGGTACGTGATTGCCATGCAGTCTCTCCTTATGTGCTGTGGCCGATGATGCGCAGCGCGCCACCGCCGCGCGTGTGCCTAAGGCAGGCATGACTTCTGGCGGCGGGATGGTGCTGCATGCGCGGTGCAAACGCGCTGAGAACGTCCGCGTGAGCGATATGCCACGCCTTCCAGCTAGCGCAGCGCATCGCGCACGGGCTGCCACGCCGCACACAACCGCGGCAGCGACCACGCAGCATTGGCCGGGCTGGTCGAGGGCACGGCCTGCACCGGTAGGCGCGTCAGCGGCGGCGACAACGCCGGTTGCACGTGGCGGCGCCACGCCTGCGCGGCGGCACTGCCGTTGCACACCACAAGGCGCAGCTGCGGCAGCGTGGTCAACCGCTCGGGCAGCGGATTGACCACGATGCTGCCCGGCACGATCGCCGCATCCAGGCTGCCTCGGCGTGCGCATTCGCCGATCACATCCCAGAGCCCGACACCGCGCGCGGCCAGTTGCTGCAGACGTGCGTCATACGGCGCGTCTGCATCGATGCCGAGCAATTGCTGCATCACCGGCCAGAAGCGATTGCGTGGATGTGCATAGTAGGCATGCGCATGCAATGAGGCGCTGCCGGGCATCGATCCCAGTACCAGCACACGGCAATCCGCGGCAATTTCTGCGGGCAATCCACGCAACAGCGGTGTTTGCATCGTCACGGCGAACGCATCTGCGTGAATGCACTTTCAGCGTTGAATCCAGCAATCACGGTCTTCTCGGGAAAGTTCCTGAACAAACGAAATTTTAGCGAGCCGCAGGTGGGCGTGGATTCAGATTTTCAGGAATAGCTTTGGCGCGGCCCACTCCAAGGGCCTAACAATAAGACGAGGAGACCCTCATGCGTTCCATTTCCATCCTGAGCCTGGCTGCTGTATCCGCACTTGCGATTGCACCGTCCGCGTTCGCGCAGGAGGCCACCTACACCGGTGACACCTCTTCGACCGCCATGTCCAGCAGCAGCGACACCGCATCCGGCAAGCATTGGGCCGTGGTCGGCGGCGTTGCGCTGATCAAGCCGAAGAACGACCCGGCTCCTGGCCTGGACGTCGACGGTGGCCCGGCGCCGACCCTGAGCGCCAGCTACTACATCAATGACAACTGGGCCGTTGAACTGTGGGGCGCAGCCGACAAGTTCAACCACCGCGTCAACGCCGATGGCGTGGGCAAGGTGGGCACTGTCGAGCAGCAGCCGATCGCCATCAGCGGCCAGTACCACTTCGGCCAGGCCGACAACGTGTTCCGTCCGTTCGTGGGCGTGGGCTACTACGAGTCGAACTTCAGCAACGAGAAGATCGACGCAGCCTCCACCACCGGTCAGCACGTGGGCCTGGATACCGCCAAGGGCGTGATCGGCACCGTGGGCGTGGACATGAACATCAACTCCACCTGGTTCGCACGCGCCGACGCCCGTTACATGCGTTCGCGTCCGGAACTGCGTGTGGGTGGTGCCGGTACCGGCAGCGAGCTGGAACTGGATCCGTGGACCGTCGGCTTCGGCGTCGGCGCTCGCTTCTAAGCGCAACGTCCAGGCAACACGCGCAAGCAACACGCGTGTGTATGAAAAAACGGGCCTTCGGGCCCGTTTTTTTTTTGCGCTCACGGATGCTGCGATCGCGCCATGCGATTCAGCGCCAATAGACGCTGCCACGCAGGCGGGCGCTGCGCCAGCGCCACCACAGCAAGGTGGCATACGCCAACGCATAACCCAGCAACACACCGGCCGCGCCAAGCAGGCTGGCGTGGCTGAGCCAGCCTTCCACCGGCCATGGCACGCCGTGCCAGGTACTGCGCCAGCCCTGCACTAGCCCGGCAACGATTCGCACCAGGACCAAGCCGGTCAGCGCGAGCACCAGCCACAGGTTGGGCCGGTAGAACAGGCCCTGCGTGGTGCGTTCGAAGCGGGTCAGGCGCAGCGCCACCGCTCCCAACACCAGCCCGCAGGCCCAGCCAAACGCGGCATGGCTGATCGTCCCCGGCCAGAACGCCGCGGCAATCAGCGTAAACACCACGAACAGCACGCTGGAGACCGCCGCTGACACCAGGTTGATCAGCAACAGCCAGCCGTGTGCCTGCCGGCGGGCGGTGCCGACGCGGAAGCGCTGCAGCAACGACAGCGGGAACAGCACCGCGAACACCGCCAGGGCGATGATCACGGCTAATGGAATGGCAAGCAGGAGGGGCATCAGGAGAGTATCGGTAGCGCAGTGTGAGGAAGAGCGTCGGCTGATTTGTGAGCCGGCAGGTGCAATGGAAACCGATGCGGAGTGTGGTGCGTGTCGACATACGCGTGCGGCAGGTCAGTCACAGATGCCGCAGCCGCTGCGGGCTGCGCCGATCAGCGTGCCGATCGATGCATCCATTGCAGAAAGTTCTGGCAGTGGTTTTGCAGCGCATTGGACAGTGACGCGGTTGCAGGGCCCTGCCCGCCACCACCGCAGCGCACGCCGCACGTATGTCGCTGCAGGCTCCTTGGCGGGACCCATGCCGCCAAAGGTGACGCGATGGTGGGGCAAAGCCAGTCGCAATGGTCGTGCGCACACCGTCAAGCAACGAACGTACTGCGTTTGGCGCTCAGCAACCGGTTGGCAGGCGATGGCTGTTATCTGCGGCACTGCCGCGCAAGGCTGCGGACGCGACGCTGGCAATCGCCATCGCGCGCCCTGCCCGCGCGTACGGTTATGGCGCGCGCATCATCTGCACTTCAGAATCTGCACTTCAGAACGCCGGCAGCACCGCGCCCTTGTACTTCTGCTCGATGAAGGCCTTCACTTCCGGGCTGGTCAGTGCCTTGGCGAGCTTCTGCACGCGCGGATCGTCCTTGTTGTCGGCACGGGCGACCAGGAAGTTCACGTACGGCGAGTCCTTGCTTTCGATCGCCAGAGCATCGCGGGTGGGATTGAGCCCGGCGTCGAGCGCGTAATTGGTGTTGATCAGGGCCAGATCCACCTGGTCCAGCACGCGCGGCAGCATCGCCGAATCGAGCTCGCGGAATTTCAGCTGCTTGGGGTTGTCCACGATGTCGCGCTGCGACGACAAGGCATTGCTGGGATCCTTGAGTTTGATCACGCCGGCCTTGTCGAGCAGGATCAGCGCGCGGCTGTTGTTGCTCGGGTCGTTGGGAATGACCACGTCCGCGCCGCTGGGCAGGTCGGCCAGCGACTTGAAGCGCCGCGAGTACGCGCCGAACGGTTCGATATGCACGCCCACCACGGTCACCAGCTGGCTCTTGCGGTCGCGGTTGTAGGCGTCCAGGTAGGGCTCGGTCTGGAAGTAGTTGACGTCGATCTGCTTCTGCACGACCTGGTCATTGGGCTGCACGTAGTCGTTGAACACACGCACGTCCAGCTTCACGCCGTCCTTGGCCAGCAGCGGTTCGACCACTTCCAGGATTTCGGCATGCGGGACCGCCGTGGCGGCCACGGTGAGGGTGTCACCGCCACTGCTGCCACCGCCACCGCAGGACGCCAGCGCCAGCGTGGCGGCAGCCAGAAGGGAACGAAACGCAAATGTGCTCATGTAGGGATCCGTGGGAGGAGGAGGACCGCGGCGCCGCCGCAGACGACAAACCTAGCAGACCGCCCGCGCCGGGGCGATGCAGGCGCGGGCCTGCCGGACTGCGGCAGCGCACGCGCCCACTGGCGGCGGTGGCGCACGCTGCCCCGTGCAGGCCAGCGATGGCCGCCGAGGGCATCGGCCGCCGTCCCGCAGGCCACGTGCTCAACGGCGGCTGTAACGCGCCACCAGGCGGTCGCCGAGCATCTGCAGCAACTGCACCAGCACCAGCAGCGCGATGACGGTGATCAGCGCGACATCCGAATGCGAGCGCAGATAGCCTTCGCGGTAGGCCACATCGCCCAGGCCGCCGGAGCCGATTGCACCGCCCATGGCGGTGAAGCCGATCAGCGCGATGGTGGTGACGGTGGCGCCAGCGATCAGGCCGGGCCGCGCTTCGGGCAGCAGCACGCGCCAGACCAGCTGGCGGGTGGTCGCGCCCATTGCCTGGCTGGCCTCGATGATGCCGCGGTCCACTTCGCGCAGGGCGGTTTCCACCAGGCGCGCATAGAACGGCGCCGCACCGACGACCAACGGCAGGATCGCGCCGCGCACGCCCAGCGAGGTGCCCATCAGCATCAGCGTGAGCGGGATCATCGCGATCATCAGGATGATGAAGGGCACCGAGCGCAGCAGGTTGATCACTGCGGCCAGCGCGCCGTACAGCACCGGCCGGCGGCGCAGTTGCGGCGCCCCGCACAGAAACAGCGCCACGCCCAGCGGCAGCCCGATCAGCAAGGTCAACGGCAGCGCGCCGGCCAGCATCAGCAAGGTGTCCAGCGTGGCCTGGCCGATGTCGCCCCACTTGGCGGCATCGAGATTCCGGAAGAAGCCGGGCGCGGCGGCGATGGGCAGCAGGTTCATACGCGCAGGTCCTCGACATGCACACCGGCGGCCACGAACCCGGCACGCGCCGCGTTCTGGTCACCACCGGTCAGGGCAACGGTGAGCTGCCCATAGGGCGTGTCCTTGATGCGGTCCACGCGCCCGGACAGGATGTTGTAGTCCACACCGGTCTCGCGGGCGATGCGGCCCAGGACCGGCTCGTAGGTGCCGTTGCCCAGGAAGGTCAGCCGCACGATGCGCCCGCCCACCGCTTCGAAATCGCGGTGCAGCTCGGCTTCGTCCACATGCTCGGCTTCGGACACGAAGCGGCGGGTAGTGGGGTGCTGCGGATGCAGGAACACCTCCGTCACCGGGCCGGTTTCGACCAGCTTGCCGGCGTCCAGCACCGCAACGCGGTCGCAGACGCGGCGGATCACCTCCATCTCGTGGGTGATCAGCACGATGGTCAGGCCCAGCTCGCGGTTGATCTGCGCCAGCAGCTGCAGCACCGAGGACGTGGTCTGCGGGTCCAGCGCGCTGGTGGCTTCGTCGCACAACAGGATCTGCGGGCGGGTAGCCAGCGCCCGCGCAATACCCACGCGCTGCTTCTGCCCGCCGGACAGCTGCGCCGGGTACTTGGTGGCGTGCTGCTCCAGGCCGACCCGCGCCAGCAGTTCGGCCACGCGCGCGTCGATCTCTGCGCGCGGCGTGCCGGCCAGCTCCAGCGGGAACGCCACGTTGCCGGCTACCGTGCGCGAAGACAGCAGGTTGAAGTGCTGGAAGATCATCCCGACCCGGCGCCGCAGCGCGCGCAGGCCGGTGCTGTCCAGCGCGGTGACGTCTTCGTCGCCAATCAACAGGCGTCCGCCGGTGGGCTCTTCCAGCCGGTTGATCAGCCGGATCAGCGTGGACTTGCCGGCGCCGGAATGGCCGATGATGCCGAACACCTCACCGGGGCCGATCCGCAGGTCGAGCGGATGCAGCGCCACGATCTGGCGACCGTCGACGGTGTAGGACTTGTGCAGGCGCTGGAACTGGATCACCGCGCGGGACCGATTGGGGGGTCGTGAAGCCTACCAGTCAATGTTCACAACCGGGAGTCGGGATTGGGGATTGGGGATTCGCAAGGACAACGGCATTCCTGCTGTTGCCAATCCCAAATCCCGAATCCCCAATCACGGCCTATCCAGCGGCGGCGGCCTGTCGGCCTGCCGGATCCGCTCCCGGCGCAACAAATACAGGCCGCTGGCGACGATGATGCCGGCGCCGGTCCAGGTCCATGCGTCGGGCAGGGTCTGCCACAGCAGCCAGTCCCAGCCGATCACCCAGACCAGCCCGGTGTATTCGAGCGGGGCGATCATCGAGGCCTCGCCCCGCATGAAGGCCTGGGTCAGCGCCACCTGCCCCAACGCCCCGGCCAGGCCCATGCCGGCGATCAGCCAGGCGTGCTCGGCGCGCAACGGCACCCAGTCCCGGATGGCCAGCAGGCCGGCGCCGATCGCCATGAACAGCAGGAACCACACCACCATCGCCTGCGGAGTGTCGGTGCGGGTCAACAGGCTCACGGTGATCGCGGCGATGGCATAGGCGGTGGCCGCCAGCAGCACCATCAGGCCGGGCAAGGAGATCAGCCCGTTCACGCCCGGCCGCAGCACCACGATCACGCCGACCAGGCCGATGGCAATGGCCGTCCAGCGCCGCGGCCCGACGTGTTCGCCCAGCAGCGGCACCGATAGCGCGGCCACCAGCAACGGCGCGACGAAATACAGCGTGTAGGCGGTGGACAGCGGCATGCGCTTCAGCCCGTAGACGAAGCAGCCGATCATCACCATGCCCAGCACCCCGCGCAGCAGATGCAGGCCCCAGCGCACCGGGATGATGGCGCGCGGCCCGGCGGTGGCGAACACCCACACCAGCACGAACGGCAACGACGCCGCGCCGCGCAACAAGGTCACCTGCAAGGGCGGGTAGCTGGCCGACAACAGCTTCATGCCGGCATCCATCAGCGAAAAACACGCCACTGCCGCCACCATCCAGGCGATGGCAGGCAACGGGGAACGGGGGGCGGGCGCGGTCAAAGACATGCGGCATTATCGCCGGGGCAGACGGTGGTTCGCGACCGCTGCGGTGCATGCAGCGCCTGCGCTGCCCGGAGTTGCGCAGGGTCTGGGTGGGCGCAATCGCGTGCAGGTACGCGCGGGCCGCATCGTCGATGTACGTGCTTGGCATTCGCGCGCACGCCCATCCCTGCCAGCCGCGACCGGCGCACGCGCCACTGCTGCCCCTGTCATCGCATGCGGGTGGGTCTTAAACTGGCTGCCGATCTTTTGAAGAGGAATTGCCATGCCGTCCTTCGACGTGATTTCCGAAGTCGACAAGCACGAACTGACCAATGCGGTGGATCAGGCCAACCGCGAGCTGGACACCCGCTTCGACTTCAAGGGCGTGGAAGCCAAGTTCGAGCTCGAAGACGGCAAGGTGATCAACCAGTCCGCGCCGAGCGATTTCCAGGTCAAGCAGATGACCGACATCCTGCGCGCGCGCCTGCTGGCCCGTGGCATTGATGTGCGCTGCCTGGAGTTTGGCGATGTGGAGACTAACCTGGCCGGTGCGCGGCAAAAGGTCACCGTCAAGCAGGGCATCGAGCAGAAGCAGGCCAAGCAGCTGGTGGCCAAGTTGAAGGAAGCCAAGCTCAAGGTCGAAGCGCAGATCAACGGCGACAAGCTGCGCGTCACCGGCAAGAAGCGCGACGACCTGCAGGACGCGATCGCAGTGTTGAAGAAGGCCGACTTCGAGCTGCCGCTGCAGTTCGACAACTTCCGCGATTGATGCGGCGTTGAGTGCCTGACTGACGCATCGGTGGTGAGTGGGCGGCTGGCGCGCGATTTGCCGTCGCCCCTCTCCGCTGGCAGCAGCAGAGCGAACCGTTACCCGCGCGCGCAGCGCGTGCCCAAAGCCCGATCGCATACACTGGCGCGCCATCACGCTGCTGCCGCCACGATGACCTCCACACCCGACCCCACCGATCCCCTGATCGCCACCCGCCTGTGGATCGAGCGCGCGGTGATCGGCCTGAACCTGTGCCCGTTCGCCAAGGCGGTCTACGTCAAGGAACAGGTGCGGCTGGTGCTCAGCGATGCGAGCACGCCCGAAGCGCTGCTGGAACAGCTGGCCGAGGAACTGGTGCTGCTGCGCGACACGCCGGCCGAGCAGATCGACACCACGCTGATCGTGCACCCGGACGTGCTCACCGATTTCCTGGACTACAACGACTTCCTCGACAACGCCGACGCGGCAGTGGAGGCGCTGGATCTGCAGGGCGTGCTGCAGGTAGCCAGTTTTCATCCGGACTATCAGTTTGCCGGCGCCGCAGCCGATGACGTGGCCAACTTCACCAACCGCTCGCCCTTCCCCACCCTGCACCTGTTGCGCGAAGACAGCGTGGAACGCGCGGTGGCCGCCTTCCCGGACCCGGATGTGATCGTGGAGCGCAATATCGAAACGCTCGAACGCCTCGGCCGCGATGGCTGGGAGCGGGTGTTGCACGGCGCCGCGCACTGAGGCACCGCGCATTGCCACGTCGCCTGCACGCGGGCGGCGTGGGCCTCACGTCCGCGTGCTGACATGCGCCGATCAGGCCGGGTTACAGCTGCGCGTTCGCAGGGCCAGATCGCCACGCGCCGCAGCTCACCGCGCCGGCGTGACGAACACCGGATTGGAGTAGAACCACAGATCCTGCCAGGGATCTTCGCCGGCGCCATCCGGCTGCGGGGTGGGTTCGTCCGTGTTGCTGCCGCGCACGCGCACGAAGCCCCCATCGGCCAACTCCGGCAGGTCCACCTGCGCGCTCAGCCAGCCGTCCTGCGACAGCAACGCCGCACGCGCAATGCGATGCACCTGCGTGCGCACACCGCCGCCACGCTGCGCGCCACCGGTGATGACCTCCAGCTGCGCCACCTGCGGGCGCTGGCCGTGGCGGTTGGGCTGCTGCGGTTCGTGCATGCGCACGCGCACTTGCAGCGTCGTACCTGCCACAGCCTGCAGCGTGCCGCCCATCCCGGCGTGCGCGCGGACACCGCCATCGGCCGCAACCGACTCCACACGCAACTCCAGTGCATCGATCAGATCGCCGGTCACCGCAAAGCTCTGCCCGGCCCGCAACGCGCGCAGAATGTCGGCCGCATCGCGATGCGCCCACACATAGGTCTTGCTGTATTCGCCCGGGTCAAATTCCGCGCCGCCATCACGCCAGTTGCGGTGCGAATCGGAGGTGGCGGTGATCCAGAAATGACGGCCTTCGGCCAGCAGGCTGTCCCACACGCCGCCCACCTGTGCGGTCATCTGGTCGAAGCCACCCAACGTCGGCGCGCCGGCATTGCGATACAGCCCACGATGCGCGGTGTCGGCCTGATGCCCGGGCGCACCTTCCATGCCGATCACCACCTGCGGCGCAGCGTCCTGCCATGCACGCAACTCCGCCGGAGTGACCTTGCCCCAGACCCCGGGCGCTGTCGCTGTGCGCGAAGGATGGTTGACGATCAGCAGCGGCTGCGGCTGCATCGCCTGCATGGCGTGCAGCGCCGCCAGCATCGCCGGCTCGGTATCGCGGAGGCTGCCGTCCAGTAGTTCGGAGCGGTTGTAGTCGCGCTCCAGCCGCTCCAGCTGCGCTTGCTCGTCGGCACCTGGTGCGATGATCAGCGACGCATGCTCGGCCGCCGGCACATCGAATTCCATCCCGTGGAACTGGATCAGCGCCGGCACCGCGCGCCTGGCCTGCTGCAGCGCTGGCCAGGCCTGGGTACGGGTCACCCGCGAATGGCCCGGGCCGCCGTGATCGGTATGCACCATCCACGCAAGCCCGTTGGCGGCGGCCTGCTGCGCATTGCGGCTGCGCGTGTAGGGCGAATCGCCACCGCGGATCGGCGTGGGCGGCGTCGTGGACCGGTCCCAGGTCACGCTCCACTCGCTATGCACATGATGGTCGCCGGCCAGCCACTGGCGTGGCGCGGCGTCCTGGTCGGTGGCAGCCGGCGGCGCGGTATCAACCTCTAACTGCGCCGCCGGCGCCGCGCTGCTCAGCAACAGGCACACGGCCGCTGCGAGGGTCTGCAGCGTGCGCATCAGAAGTTCGCCCGCAGGCCGAGCGAGTAGGTGCGCCCGTAGTCGGTATAGCCGGAGAACAGGTGGTCGCCGACATACATGTGCTGCACCTCACCGGTCAGGTTGATGGCATTGGCGAACACGGCCAGCGCCGGGGTGATCTGCCAGGAAATGTTGCCGTCCAGCGTGCCGTAGGCGCGGGTGTTGTTGGTGGCGATATCGGCGGTGCCCACCGAGTTGACGATGTCGTCGCGCCAGCTGTAACTCAGCCGCACCGACAGCGGCCCCTTCTCGTAGAAACCGACCAGGTTGTAGCTGTTCTTGGCCACGCCTTCCAACGCATCCTGGAAGGTGGTGTCTCCGTCCACATAGTTGGCTTCGCTGTCGGTCCAGGTGTAGTTGGCCTGCATGCCCAGGCCATCGAATGGCGCCGGCAAGCCAGTGAAGACCTGCTGCCAGGCCAGCTCCACGCCCTGCACCTTGGCTTTGCCACCGTTGACCTTGGACGAGAGCAGATAGCGGCGGCCCTGGTAGTCCAGGTTGGAGAATTGGGTCTGCACGAACCGGCTGATGTCCTTGTAGAACACGCCGGCCACCAGCGCCGACGACGGCGAGGTGTACCACTCGAAGGTGAGGTCGTACTGCAGTGCCTCGAACGGCTCCAGGTTCGGGTTGCCGCCGCTGGCGGTGAGCACTTCGCCGCTGGAGTTGAAGGTGAGCTTGGAAGACAGATCGGTGAGATCCGGGCGGGTGATCACCTTCGCCGCGGCGCCGCGCAGCACCATGGTCGGGCGCAGGTCGTAGGCCACGTTCAAGGACGGCAGCACATCGTTGTAGCTGCGCTCGAACACCACCGGTTGTGCGGCGCCGTCGAGATTGGCATGGCCTTCGGTGCGTTGTTGCGTATGCACGCCGCGGACACCGACATTGCCGCGCACATCGCGCCCGCCCAGTGGCGTGGAGAATTCCAGCATCGCATACGCCGAGCTGATGTCTTCGAGCACGCGGTAGGAATTTTGCAGGTCTTCGCTGGTGGGGCTGTTGGCCAGATCCGCCGCAGTCGGCCAGTCACCCCAGAACGGCGCTTCGCGCGGTGCCAGCCACTGCCGCGGCAGCTGCCCGTTGCCACCGTCCAGCATGTCGCTCACCGGCAATGAGGGGTAGAAATAGCTGGCATCAAAGCGCCGGCCGGCGATGCTGTTGTTGACCAGGTCGGTGCGGTCATAGCGGCGCTCGCGGGTGCGGTATTTGGCGCCCAGCTTGAGCGCACTGAACACGCCGCCTTCCAGCATGCGGTCGGCATCGAATTGCAGCGCGCGCTCGTGGTCCACCGCGTCGATGATGCGCCACTCCAGCCGGCGGCCCGGCGTCTGCGCCGGATTGGTCGGGTCATAACCATCGGTGAAGGACCACTGCGGCAGATTGTTGCCGGAGGCAGTGGGGAACACCACGCGCTGATCGACGGTGGTGCCGGTGCGCAGACGGGTGCGGCGAATCGGTGCATCGTTCCAGCTGTGCGCACGCGACACAAAGCCGGTGCCCTGCAGCTTCCATGCATCGCCCTGCCAGGCACCGCTGAAACGCACGCTGCGGTTTTCGTCGGTCATGCCGGAGGTTTCGCGCGAGAGCTGCACCTGGCCGTTCTGGTAATCGAACGCGGTGACCGCATTGCCGGCGATGCTGAGATTGCGCATGTTGCGCGGCTCCCAGCCGGTGCCGATCGCGAACTCGTCGTAGTCCACCTGCTGGCGCGCGTAGAACAGGTCAAGGTTGAATTCCAGCGCCTCGCTGGGCGCGAACTGGATCGAGCTGGCCACGCCGATCCGCTTGCGCTGCTCCAGTTCCAGTGTCGGGCGGATCGCCGAGGGCGCGTAGATGGCGCCGGTATCGGCAATGCCATCGCCGTTGCCGTCGATACCATCGGCGTAGTGCTCCCAGTAGGTTTCGTTGACACGATCCTGGCGCAGGCTGCGCTCGGCGTAGGCAGCGGCGAACAGCACGCCCAGGGTCTTGTCGGCATTGACCCAGTTGTACAGGCCGGATACGCGCGGGTCGTTCTCATCGGCCAGCTGCGGGTGGCTGAGTTCGGCCGACAGATGTGTTTCTGCATTGCCCAATTGCAGCGGGCGAAAGGTCTTGACGTTGACCACGCCGCCGATGGCGCCTTCATCCAGCGCGGCGGTCGGGCTCTTGATCACTTCCAGGCCCGAGACCAGCTCGGCCGGCAAGGTGTCGAAGCGGAACTGGCGGCCGGTCTGCCCGGAATTGCGCACGTTCTCGTTCACCGCCATGGTCTGCCCATTGAGCGTGGTGACCTGAAAATTCGGCCCCAGGCCGCGCACGCGCACGTATACGCCTTCGCCGCGATCACGCTCGATGGTCACACCCGGCAGGCGTTGCAGTGCTTCGGCCACGTTCTGCGCAGGCAACTTGCCGATGTCTTCGGCTTCGATCGAATCGATCACGCTAGGCGCATAGCGTTTGTCGTTGAGCGCACGCTCCAGGCTGGACGCATAGCTGCCCAATACCTGCACGCGATCCAGCTCGGTGGTCTGCGCGGACGTAGCGCTAGCCTGTTGTGCCTGCACGGTGGCGGAGGTGAGCGCGGCAGTGACGGCGAGCATCAACACGGCATGGCGAGGACGACGCGCAGGATGCACGGGAGCAAAGGTCATGAGGTTTTCCGATGGGGGAGGAGCCGGACCGCTCCCTGGCGGCCATGTCGGCGCGCGCCATGAAAAGAAATTCGTATGAAATGCTGATGACATGCGCGGGTGCGCAAAGCGGCCACAAGCGCACCGCATCTTGCTGTAGCGCTGACATCGCAACGGTTACAGTGGAATTCCCGTTCGCTGACGCAATTGCACGCCATGGCTCTGGTTCCCGCTGTTTCCGCCTGGAATCCCGCACCGCTGCAGGACCGCGTGGTGATCATCACCGGTGGTGCGCAAGGCATTGGCCGCGGCATTGCGCAGGCCGTGCTCGGTGCCGGCGGCAGCGTGGTGATTGGCGATCTGGATGCCGATGCGGGCAAGGCCTGCCTGCAGGACTGGGCACTGCCGCGCCGCAGCGCCTTCGTGCGTGCCGACGCCGCGCGCGAACCACATGCCGCGCGCCTGGTCGCCACCGCGCTCAAACGTTTCGGGCGGCTCGACGGCCTGGTCAATAACGCCGGCGTTCCGGACCCGCATATCGCCGCGCTGGCGCAACTGGAATGGCAGGAATGGCAGCGCCGGCTCTCGAGCCTGCATGGTGCGTTCCTGTGCAGCAAGCATGCCCTGCCCGCGCTCGCAAAAGCGGCCGATGGCGGCGCCATCGTCAACATCGCCTCCACGCGCGCCTGGCAATCCGAACCCCATAGCGAAGCGTATGCCGCCGCCAAAGGTGGCCTGGTAGCGATGACGCATGCGCTGGCACTGAGCGAAGGCCCGCAGGTGCGCGTCAACAGCATCAGCCCCGGCTGGATCAGTACCGATGCCTGGCGTGCACCGGCGCGGCGGCGCGCACCCAAGCTCTCGCGGCGCGATCATGCCCAGCATCCGGTTGGCCGCGTCGGCACGCCGGAGGACATCGCGCAATTGGCGGTATATCTGCTGGCGCCGCAGCTATCGGGCTTTGTGACCGGGCAGGACTTCATTGTCGACGGCGGCATGTCGCGCAAGATGCAGTACGTCTGAGGCGGCACCGTCTGAGGCGGTGCGTTTTATCTAGACACAGGTTGGTTGCGTATCCGCTGCAGCGCACGTAGCGGTGACTAGGCATTGCCAATCAGCCAATCGCTGCGACACATCACCACCTGCACTAGAGCAAACATCGCACGCGCAACTGCGCAGCGATGACGAACGTTGGAGCCGTGGCGCGATTACCACCACCGCACCAACCACACCATCTCAGGCCAGCCGCGCTTCCAGCAAGGTTTGCGCATCCATCAACGAGGCAACGATGCGATGGCCGAGCGCACGCACCTCCGCATCGGGTGCGAGCAGGTCCGGCACTTGGATCGGGGTCATGCCCGCCGCGAGTGCAGCACGCACGCCGGTGGGTGAATCTTCCAACACCAGGCACTGCGCAGGGTCCACGCCCAGCGTGCGGGCGGCCAGCAACTAGATATCCGGCGCCGGCTTTGGGTGCGCGACATCGCTGGCGGTGCACACCGCATCGAAACGCCACAACAGATCGGAGGCAGCCAGCTTGCGCAACGCGAGCGGGCGCTGGGTGGAGGTGGCCACCGCACGCGGCATGCCGTGCGCGTTGAGGAACTCCAGCAACGCGATGATGCCGGGCCGATGCGCAATGCCCGCGCTGACCGCGGCGTCGTACAAGCCTTGGCAGCGCGCCAGCACGTGTTCCATGGCCGCGGTGCCGATGCGCTCGCCAAGCAGGCGCCGGCACGCGGCATCACCGGTGCCGACCATGCGCAGCCAGAATGCGGGCTCGATCTGCAGCCCATGCTCGTCGGCGGCCTGTGACAGGCAGGCGGTGATGGCGCGCTCGCTGTCGAGCATCAGGCCATCCATGTCGAAGATCACCGCCTGCGGCCAGAACGGCAGCGGCGTGGCGGCGGTCATGCGGCGTCACCGCGCCCGAACAACACGTCCAGATCCTCCGGACCCACCGTGCGCCATTGCCCGGCGTCCAGCCCATCCAGCGACAACCCGCCGATGCGGCTGCGGTGCAACGCCACCACGTGGTTGCCGGCCGCGGCGAACATGCGGCGTACCTGGTGGTAGCGGCCTTCATGCAGGGTCAGCCGGGCCTGACGCGCGCCCAGCACCTCCAGCTCGGCCGGCAGCAGCGGCTTGATTTCGCCTTCCAGCAGCAGCGTCCCGCTGGCGAACAAGGCCGCCTCATCGCCGCGCAGGTCCTCGGCCAACGTGACGTCGTAGACCTTGTCCAGCGCGGATTTGGGCGAAATGATCCGGTGCAGCAGCGCGCCGTCGTCGGTCATCAGCAACATGCCGCTGGTCTCGCGATCCAGCCGCCCCACCGGCGCCAGCACCGGCGCACGCAGGCGAAAGCGCGGTGGCAGCAGCTCATAGATGAGCCGGCCGGTGTCCTTGGTCGAGCAGGTGTAGCCGCTGGGTTTGTGCAGCAGCACGCTGAAGCCGGGCGGCGGATCCAGTGGCTCGCCATCGATGCGGATCGCGGCGTGGTCCACCTGATCGTCGGCGTACAACACCTCGCCGGCCGCATCGGTGATGGCGCCCTGCCGGAACAGCTGCGTCACCTGCTTGCGGCTGCCATAGCCGAGATTGGCAATGTGCTTGACCAGCTTCATGCGCGCGCTCCACGCCCGCGCACGGCGGCGATCAGCTTGAAGCCATCGCGCTCGGCCGCCACGCGGACCTGGCCAAAGCTGTCGTTGAGCACCTGCTCATAGGGCAGATGCCGGTTGGCCACCAGCAGCAATTGCCCGCCCGGGCGCAGCGCCTGCGCGGCCACCGCGATGAAGCGTTGCCCGATGTCCGGCCGGTCTGCGCGCGAGGGGGTGTGGAACGGCGGGTTGCTGACAATGAAGTCGTACTGCGCGGCCAGCCCGGCGGTGACATCGCGCCAGTGGTACTGCAGCTGCGCCGGATGCGCGCTGCCTTGCAGGTTGCGCCGCGCCAGGTTCAGCGCGCGCGCTTCGGCTTCGTAGACATCCAGTGCGGTGACCTTGGGGCACCGCGCCAGCACTTCGGCGGAGAGATAGCCGAAGCCGGCGCCCAGATCGGCGCCATGGCCGGCAAGGGTGGTTGGCAGATGCTCGACCAGCAACGCCGACGCCGGGTCGATGCGGTCCCAGGCGAACACGCCGGGGCGGCTGACGAAGCGCCCGTCCAGGATCTTGCGCGGCGCATCCAGTGCCGCCCAGCGCGCCTGCAAGGCCGCATCGGTGCTGCCCGGCAGCGGGCCGCTCCAGTACGTGCGGCAGTGATGCTTGGTGAGGCTGCCGGCCAGGCCGGTGAGCTGGCGCAGATCGGCCTCGCCCGAGCGCGCACCCTCGTTGTTGGATTGGCAGGCCACCACGCAGCCGCCGGGGGCGGTCAGCGCCACCGCACGCGCAAACAGGGCGCGGGCCTCTTCGCGCTGGCGGGGCGGCAGCACCAGCACCATCGCATAGCGGGTGGCGTCGGCCTCGATCTCGGTTTCCTCGCGCACCTGCCAGCCGCTGCGCTCCAGCGCCTCGGCGAACGGGCGGAAGCTTTGTTCGCAGGTCAGCACCTCGGCCACGGCATGCTCGCGCAGCGGCCAGCCGTCGCGCGCGCGCAGGAACAGCACCGGGCCTTGTGGCCAGGACAGCACCCCTTGCGCGAACGGCAGGAACAGGGCTTGAAGCGGAGCATCGTGCGGGCCAGCCATCGGATCATCGGGTCAGGAACAGGCCCCCATTGTAAGGGACCGGTGCCGGCTGCCTGCCGCGCTCGTTGCGGCGCCTATACGGGGCATTGATGCCCACGCAACATCCACCGACCTAGGCTGCAGCTACGCCCACACCGGAGATACGCAATGCGAGCCCTGTTCGTAGGTGGAGTTGTAGACAACAGCGAGATGGACCTGGACGACACCCCGCCACCGATGCATTACCCGGAAAACACCGGCGCCGGGCGGCCCCGCTACCGGCTGCATCAGGTCGGTGAACGCGACGACGGCAGCGTGGCCTATGCCGTGTATGGAGCGCCGGAAATGGCCGATGAGGAAGTTGCTCGGATCAGCGAAGAACGCGACTATGCCCGCCGCTTCAATGCCTCTCCGGAAGCACCGCGCTAGCGGCCCACCGCACGCGCATCAAAAAACCGGGCACTGCCCGGTTTTTTTGTGCCGCGCCAGCCTCAGCGCGTTTTCGGCGTCACCCGCCAGATCACGTTGCCCACATCATCCGCCACCAGCAGCGCGCCGCTGTTGTCCGGCGTCACACCGACCGGCCGGCCCTGGGCATTGCCTTCGGCATCCAGGAAGCCATCCAACACCGTAATCGGGTTGCCGGCGGGTTTGCCATTGGCAAACGGCACGAAGATGACCTTGTAGCCACTGGGCGGGTCGCGATTCCACGAGCCATGCTGGCCGATGAAGGCGCCCTGCCGGAAACGCTGTGGCAACAAACTACCGCTGGCAAAACTCAGCCCCAGCGAGGCGGTGTGCGGGCCCAGCGCATAATCCGGCTTGATCGCCTTGGCCACCAGCTCGGCATTCTGCGGCTCCACGCGTTCGTCCACGTGCTGCCCGTAGTAGCTGTACGGCCAGCCGTAGAAACCGCCGTCGCGCACCGAGGTGAGGTAATCGGGCACCAGATCGCTGCCGATTTCATCGCGCTCGTTGACCACCACCCATAAGGATTGGCTCTGCGGCTCCCAGGCGGTGCCGACCGGGTTGCGCAGGCCGCTGGCGAACACGCGGCTGCTGCCGGTGGCCGGGTCGATCTCCAGGATGGCAGCGCGATTGAGCTCGGCCTCCATGCCGTTCTCTGCCACGTTGCTGTTGGAACCCACGCCCACATACAGCTTGCTGCCATCGGCGCTGGCCAGCAGCGACTTGGTCCAGTGATGGTTGAGGCCGCCCGGCAAATTGGCCACGAAGGTCGGCTTGGCGGTGATGTGGGTGTCGCCGGGCGCGTACGGAAAACTCACCAGCGCATCGGCATTGGCCACGTAGAAACGATCGCCCACCAGCGCCATGCCGAACGGCGAAAACAGGCCGCTGATGAACTGCGTGCGCACTTCTGCCACACCGTCGCCATCGGCATCGCGCAGCAAGGTGATGCGGTTGGCGCTGGGCACCACCGCGCCGGCTTTCTTCATCATCGCGCCCTGCACCTTCTTGCGCAGGCCACCGCCGCCGGCATCGTCGGGCTTGGGCGGTTCGGCGGTTTCGGCCACCAGCACGTCGCCGTTGGGCAGCACATACACCCAGCGCGGGTGATCCAGATCACGCGCGAACGCATTGACCTGCAGATCGTCGGCGGCGATCGGCTTGGCGTTGGCGGCCCAGCGCTTGACCGGCGCTACCTTGACGGTGGGGATCAGCCGTTTCACCGGTTCGGGCAATTGCGGATTCGGCCCGGTGCCCTGTGCGATCTCAAGCGTGGCGGTATCGCCGCAGGCGGCGAGCACGGCGACGGTCAGCAGCGGCAGCGGCCAACGGGCGAGCTTCAAGACGGGAGCATTCATTGCGGGCGGAATCCTGAACAGTTGCGACAGTCGGGCATGATGCCGGTGACGCGCCTGCGAGAAGTAAACACCCTGTAAAGGCCGCCTGTCAGGGCATGACTTGCGGGTCGGCGCCCAGCGGCATCGGATGCACCGCCACGATGCGATCCATCCAGATCCATTGCGGCTCCTGCGAGGCATCCAGATGGTCGATGCGCAACTGGCCATTGCTGCCTTCGCGTTCCTGTTCGTCGCGATAGGTCTGGATGGTGGGACGCACCGCCACGGTGCCGGCGATCATGCTGCCGTCGTCCAGCTCGATGCGCACGCGTTCCTGCCCGTCGAGCAGCTTCACCCAATGCTCCAGCGTGGCGATCTGCGCCTGTTCGGTATAGACATGGGGGGCGTATTTGGGCATCGCGCGATCTCCGAAAGGGGAGCCCGCACGCTAGGCCATCGGCCGTGAACGATGCAGCAAACGCATGGAGTTGCGTTGTCGAAGCGACACGATGCGATGCGGCAACCCGGCCGCATCGCATCAAGCGCACTGCATCATTCGGCCGGTTCGCGCGCGGCGCGTACCGCGGTCACCAACTGCGCCACGCTATACGGCTTGGCCAGATGTTCCTGAAAGCCGGAGGCCAGCGCGCGCTGGCGATCGTCGTCGCGTGCCAACGCAGTGACCGCCACCGCCGGCAATGCGGTCGCATCCAGGCCCATGTTCTCGCGCACGGTGCGGATCAGCCCGTAGCCGTCCATGCCCGGCATGCCGATGTCGGTGAGCATCAGATCGAAGCGTGCATAGCCACGGTGGTCGATCAGGGCCAACGCATCGGTGGCGCTGCCGGCGGTCACCACTTCGGCGCCCTGCTCTTCCAGCAGGCGGCGCAGATAGTCGAGCATGTCCGGCTGGTCTTCCACCGCCAGCAAGCGCAGGCCGTTGAGCGCGCGCGCTTCCACGATCTGTTCGGACATCAGCCGCCGACGCAGTTCACGCCGCGGCCGCTTGGCCTGGTCGGGCTGATGCTCGGGCAGGCGCACGGTGAAGGTGGCTCCCTTGCCGCGCCCGCCGCTGGTGGCGCCGACCTGGCCGCCGTGCATTTCCACCAGCTGCTGCACGATGGCCAGGCCCAGGCCCAGGCCGCCGTGCTGGCGGGTGGTGGTGGCGTCGGCCTGGCGGAACCGGCCGAACAGATGCGGCAGGAATTCCGAAGCGATGCCGTCGCCGGAATCGCGCACCGAAACGATGAAGTGGCCGTCGTCGTGCTCCACGGTCACATCGATGCGGCCGTGCGCGGGCGTGAACTTGATCGCGTTGGACAGCAGATTCCAGAACACCTGCTGCAGCCGCGTGGCATCGCCCAGCACCAGACACGGCGTGGGCGGCACATGCAGCTGCAGGACCTGATCCTTGCCCTCGGCCACCGGCTCCTGCGCGCCCAGGGCTTCGCGCACCTGCTCGGCCAGATCCAGCGATTCCACTTCCAGCTGCACCTTGCCCAGCAGCATGCTGCTGAGGTCGAGCATGTCGGAGATCAGGCGTTTTTGCGCGCGGGCGCTGCTGGCGATGACCGACAGGCCCTTGTAGTTCGGGTGGCCCTCTTCGACCCGCTGCAACAGCAGCTCGCTCCAGCCCAGGATGGTGGTGAGCGGCGTGCGCAACTCGTGCGACAACGTGGCCAGGAACTCGTCCTTGAGCCGCGCCATGCTCTCTGCCTCGTTGCGCGCGCTGCGCTCGGATTCGAGCAGTTGCTCACGCGCCAGGGCGATTTCGCGCTGTTCGGTCACGTCCGGGCTGCTGCCCGCCAGGCCGATGAAACGGCCGTCGGCCGAATAACGCGGCGTGGCGGTCATTTCGATCCAGCGCCACTGCCCGTCGTGCCGGCGCGCGCGCACCAGCGCGTGCAGGCCGCGCTGTTCTTCCAGCGAGGCCGCCAGTTCAAACTGGAACACCGGCACGTCTTCCGGATGCAGCAACTCGCTCCAGGCCGACACGGTGCCGCTGGAAATATCCACGCCGAAAAATTCGCCATAGGCGCTATTGACGAAACGCACCACGCCTTGCGCATCGAGCACCCAGACCGGCATCGGCAGCCCGTCCGCCAGCGCGCTGAAGCGCGCCTCGCTCTCGGCCAGCTCGCGCTCCACGCGCTTGCGCTCGGTGATGTCCATGAACAGCACGGCCACCCGCTTGAGCTCCGGCGGCCCCACCCGAAACGCGTCCACCGAGTACCAGCGGTTCAGCGCCTTGGCCTGCATTTCGAAATGGATGCGATTGCCGGTCAGCGCCACATGCCCGTAACGGTCGAACCATTCCTGCTCATGATCGGCGCGCAGGCTGCGCATCGAGACATTGGCGACCTCGGACAGGCCGGTGTAGCGCTGGAACGCCTCGTTGGTGACGCGGAAGATGTAATCGGTGGGCCGGTCGCCTTCAAACACCATGTCGATGATGCAGAAGCCGGCGTCCACGTTGTCGAAGATTTCGCGGTACATGCCCGAATCCAGCGTCGGCTCTGCGACGGGCGCCGATGCGGCGACGATCGATTCGGGGCTGAGGGCTGAAGTGCTCAAATCAGGGTCCACGGGTGATGCCAGGGCGGATGACGAGCGGATGAAACCATGTCCGATGTCGTCGGCGGGTGCACACCGCGCTCGCGCGCCGCAGGATCGCCCAGCCTGCCGCCCTGCTACCAGAGCAGAGCAGCCACCACCACGATACCTGCGCTCAGCAGCATGATGCCGGCCACCAAGCCGCGAAATGCCCATTCACCTTCGCGCCGCAGTTGCTCGTCCACCCAGCGCTGCGCCTCTTCGCGCCACAGGCCCGAACGCGCGTAGTCGGCGTCCAGCAGCAGCAGGCGCACCCGCGACAGACCGAGCCGGGCGCATTCATCGCGGCACTGCTGGCTAAAGCTGTCATCCGCATCGGCGACATGCGCCCCTTGCGGCAGGATGAGTTCCAGATCAGGACTGGACATAACGCGGCCGCTCCTGGTCGAGTTCGCGCTCCAGCGCCATGCGTGCGAGCTGGGTGTAATTGGCGCGCGGGCCCTGGCCGCGGCCGGTCAGCATTCCCTGGTAGTCCAGGCCCTGCCAGACGCGCCCGGTCCACTCCACACAATCCTCGGCGATGACCAGCATCAGCGAGTAGCGGTACTCCGCGCCGGTGGCCGAGGTGTAGGCGTACACGGGTGGAAACTGCACGGCCACATCAACCTGGCGCGCCAGTGCGGCCAGATGTTCGCGCAATGCTTCGCGGGCGTCGGCGCCCGGTTCCAGCGGCATGCTGCGGGTGGCCATGTCCAGGTCGAGGTCGCTCTGCAGGGCCACGAAGGCGGCAGCGCCGGTGGCCGGATTGTGGCCGTGCTGCTTTGCCCAATCGATGAACTGCAGTCGCACGTCCGACGGCATGTGTGCCGGCGCCGAGGAGGCTGATTTTGTGCGGGGGTAGGTATCCATGGCAGCGATCTTCCGGGCTGGGCCGTGAAGCGGAAGCGCAGGCTTGGTGAACCCGCCGTCAGCACCGCAGCCAGCTGCATTAACCGGGCGGCAACGCCATGCCAGCCCCAGGCGCAGCGCGCGTTGCGGGGCGTGCAGGCCGGCCCCACACTGATCCTGTGCCCGGCGTTGCCGGCCATCTCTTCTGGAGGCTTTCCATGAAACGTTTGCTTGTGTCCAGCGCGAGCCTGCTGCTCGCCGGCCTGCTTGCCAGCACCGGGGCCACCGCCGGGGTGCGCAACGTGACCGATCCGGATGCCCCGCGCGCCCTGTCCAACGATGGCCCGGTGCAGGTGCGCTGGACCGACCCGGCGCAGTTCTCCGATATCCGCTACAGCGGCAACCGCTGGGAAGCGCAGCGCGGCGATTGGGTGACCCAGCTGGCCACCTATTTCCAGCGCAGCGCCGAGCGGCAGCTGCCGGACGGCCAGCGCCTCAGCGTGACCATCACCGATATCCGCCGCGCCGGCCAGTACGAGCCATGGCATGGCCCACGCATGCAGGACGTGCGCGTGGTCAAGGACATCTACCCGCCGCGCATGAGCTTCGAATACACGTTGACCGATGCCAGTGGCGCGGTGATCGACCAGGGCGAACGCAAGCTGGTGGATTCGGCGTTCCTGATGAGCGGCCCGCGCATGAACGACACCGACCCGCTGCGGTTCGAGAAAGCGATGATCGACGACTGGGTGCGCAAGCAGTTCCGCGGCGATCGTGACCGGGACACCGCGCAGCGCTGATGCAGCGCGCGCAAAGCGCGACACGCACGCCATGCTGGAACAGACAACGGCGCCTCAGAGCGCCGTTGTCGTGTGGTCGTGTTGATCTGGGCATCCACTGCCACGTCCTACAGCTCAAGCCTGCGAAGCAGTGTTGTTAGCGCGCAGCGGCGTTACGCGTGTGCAGGGGCGCTGTAGTGACGCGGAACGCGCTTGAGTCCACACAGCAGCTGATATGCACTGACATTGCACTGCGCGGCCAACGTGCTCACCTGCGGCGTGTCGCCCCACAGTTGCACGGGCGTTCCCACATCGGCCTGCGGATGCTCGGTGAGATCCACGGTGAGCATGTCCATCGACACACGGCCGATCAGCGGGCACACCTTGCCATCCACCAGCACTGGCGTGCCGTTGGGCGCGAACTGCGGGTAGCCGTCGGCGTAGCCCATCGCCACCACGCCCACGCGCGTGGGCCGTTCGGCAACGAAGCGCGCACCATAGCCAACCGGCTCGCCGGCCGGCAGGTCGCGCACGCTGATGATGCGCGAGCGCACCGTCATCACCGGGCGCAGTTGCGCGGTGAGCTCGGTCGGCTGCGGGAACGGGTTGGCGCCGTACAGCATCAGCCCCGGGCGCGACCAATCGTTGCGCAGCGCTGGCCAGCCAAGCAGGCCGGGCGAATTGCGCAGGCTGGTTTCCGCACGCATGCCGCCGCAGGTCAGCGCGAACGCCACGGCCTGTTCGTCGGTGCGGCTGCACTCCAGCTCGTCGGCCTGTGCCAGGTGCGTCATCAGCACCAGCGAGTCGATCTGCGGCAAGCCGCGCAAATGCAGCCATGCGGCGCGGAAATCCTCCGGGGACAGGCCGAGCCGATGCATGCCGCTGTCCAGCTTCAACCACACCCGCAAGGGGCGCGGGCTGCGGAACTCGGCCAGCGCGCGCACCTGCCATGGCGTGGCGACCACCGTCCATAGATCGTGTTCGGCAATCAGCGCCAGCTCGTCATGCTCGAAAAAACCTTCCAGCAGCAGGACCGGCGCGCGCACGCCGGCCTGGCGCAGCTCCAGCGCTTCTTCGATGCAGGCCACGGCGAAGCCGTCGGCCTCCGGTTCCAGCGCCTGCGCACAGCGCACCGCGCCGTGGCCGTAGGCGTCGGCCTTGACCACCGCCAATGCCTTGCCGCCGCCCAGTTGCCGGGCCAGGCGGTAGTTGTGACGCAACGCGTCCAGGTCGATCAACGCTTGCGCAGGACGCACTACGCGGCCTCCCGGTGCGGGCGCGTGCTGCGCGTGGACAGATAACGGAACACATCCAGGCCTTCGGTATCGATCTCGGGCGTGCGGCCCTGCATCAGGTCGGCCAGGTAGCGACCGGAGCCGCAGGCCATGGTCCAGCCCAGCGTGCCGTGGCCGGTGTTGAGGAACAGGTTGGCGTACGGCGTGGCGCCCACCACCGGGGTGCCGTCCGGCGTGGCCGGGCGCAGGCCCGTCCAGAACTCGGCCTGGGCCAGATCGCCGGCACCGGGGAACAGGTCGTTGACCACCATTTCCAGGGTGGCGCGGCGGCGCGGATTCAACGACAGGTCGAAGCCGGCCACCTCGGCCATGCCCCCGACGCGGATGCGCTCATCGAAGCGGGTCAGCGCAATCTTGTAACTCTCGTCCAGCACCGTGGAAGTTGGCGCGCGTTGCGCGTCCACGATCGGGATGGTCAGCGAATAGCCCTTGAGCGGGTACACCGGCAGATGCAGGCCCAGCGACAGCAGCAGATCGGCCGAGTAGCTGCCCAGTGCCAGCACGTAGCGGTCGGCGGTGACCAGGCGGCCATCGATCTGCACGCCGGTGATTTCGCCGCCCGCATGCTCCAGGCGCTCGATCTGCTGCCCATAGCGGAATTGCACGCCGGCCTGCGTGGCCAGGTCGGCCAGGCGCTGGGTGAACAGCCGGCAGTCGCCGGTCTGGTCTTCGGGCAGGTGCAGCGCGCCGGCCATCTGCGCGCCACCGCCGGCCAGGCCGGGCTCGTACTGGGCAATCTGCGCCGGGGACAGCAGCTCGTAGGGCACGCCGTACTGCGCCAGCACCTCGATGTCCTGCGCGGCCGCGTCCAGCTGTTGCTGGGTGCGGAACAGCTGGATGGTGCCGAGTTGACGGCCTTCGAATTCGATACCGGTGCTGGCGCGCAGCGCGTTCAGGCAGTCGCGGCTGTAGTCGGACAACCGCACCATGCGCGCCTTGTTCACCGCGTAGCGTTCGGCGGTGCAGTTGCGCAGCATCTGGCTGAGCCAGGCCAGCTGGCGCAGGTCGCGGGTGGGGCGGATCGACAGCGGTGCGTGCTGTTCGAACAGCCACTTCACCGCCTTGCCCGGCACGCCCGGCGCGGCCCACGGCGAGGTGTAGCCGAAGGAGAGCTGGCCGGCGTTGGCGTAGCTGGTTTCCAGGCCGGAGGCCGGTTGCCGGTCCACCACGGTGACCTCGCAGCCGGACTGCGCCAGATACCAGGCAGTGGTGGTGCCGATGACGCCGCTACCGAGAATGAGCACCCGCATGTCGTTCTCCTCAAAGAGAGCATTCCCCCAGAACCAGGTGCCGAGGGAGACGTTTAGACGCAGTATATTGCGAGCCAGGCAGTGCTATTTCTGGAATCAGCACCGCTTCGCAGCGAAACTTCCTGTCAAATCCGCCTGGACACAGACCCCATGGCCACCCGCGCGCGTGAGCTGGACAAGATCGACCGCAAGATCCTGCGCATCCTGCAGCAGGAGGGCCGGATTTCCTTTACCGAGCTGGGCGAACGGGTGGGCTTGTCCACCACGCCCTGCACCGAACGCGTGCGCCGGCTGGAGCGCGACGGCGCCATCACCGGCTATTACGCGCGACTGGATCCGCACTATCTCAAGGCAAGCCTGCTGGTGTTCGTGGAGATCAGCCTGGCCTACAAATCCGGCGACATCTTCGAAGAATTCCGCCGCGCCGCGCTCAAGCTGCCCAACGTGCTGGAGTGCCATCTGGTTTCGGGGGATTTCGATTACCTGCTCAAGGCCCGCATCAGCGAGATGGCCTCGTACCGCAAGTTGCTCGGCAGCACTTTGCTGACCTTGCCGCACGTGCGCGAATCCAAGAGCTACATCGTGATGGAAGAAGTGAAGGAGACGCTGGCGTTGCCGATTGAGGGGTAGGAATGGGGAATCGGGAATCGGGATTGGGGAATCGGGATTCGCGGTTGGCCGGTGACCGGTCCGGTAGCGGGTTAGCGGGTTAGCGGGTTAGCGGGTTAGCGGGTTAGCGGCCGAATTGCGCAGATGCCCCGCGGGGTCGCAATGCTTGACGGGATGGTGTGACTAAGGGCCTCTGGCCGACTGATGGCGAAGTGGAACTACCGGCGTAGTCGAAGCTGGCGGACGTTGGTCGGTTGCCGCGAACCTGCCGAGACTGCCTTCCACCTGCCGAACCGGCATCGAGTTTCGCGCAAGTTCGCGCAAGTTCGCCGCTAAAAGCATTGCGAGCTGCGTGGTGCATAGCCAGATCGCTGCCGCGTGCTTCAGCACGCGGCGGCCCGCACAGCGCCCTCAGCGCACCACGCGCATGCCATCGCCGGCTGGTACTGCGTCGTAGTAGCGGCCGGTCTTGGTGTCCAGCACGCGGTTGGGGCCGGCCGGCTGCATGCCTTGCAGCAAGCGCCCGTTGCGGTCGTAGACCATCGGCGTGCTGGCCGGCACCTGGCTGCCGGCCGGGGCCACCGGCGTCTGTGCCGGTCCGCGGGTCGGGATGGTCGGGGCGTTGGGGCGCTGGCCCAGCTGCGACGGCACCGGCGTCATCGTGGGGGTTGGCTGTACCGGGCGCGGCGGCGCGACCGTGGGCTGCACCGGCGTGGGCGTGGTGATGGGCTGCAGGGTGTTGGACGAGCGCGTGGTGGTGGCCGACTGCGCCAGTACCGTGCCGGCGGCAGCCAGCAGGCCACACAGCACCAGGCCGCGCGTTGAAGAAGGGATCGTCATGTCGGGCACCACGTTGCATGAGAGATAGGCTATCAATGGGGCCGCCGGCACGCGGCGGCAATGCACGGACCCCGCCGGGCCCTGAACGCTTCGGCGACGTCGGCGCCATGCGAAAACGCAGCGCTCCTTAACGCAGGATCTCCGGGCATCGGTACCGACGCGGGCGCTGAGTCTCTGTTGCACTCTCAACGTTTCGACCATCGCGCCGGTCGGCTTCGCGCCAGCAGTTGAACCCAGCGCGCACTGCCCACATCACAGGGGCAGGCGCCGGCACCCCGCCAGCGAGCGCATGCGAGAGCCCCATGAGCCAGTTCGACCTCACCCCGCCCTCCCCCGCCCAGCGCGATGCCCTAATTGCCGGGCTCAGCGACGAGGAGCAGCGCGTGCTGTTGCACCACGGCACCGAGGCCCCGTTCTGCGGTGTGTTTCTGGACAACAAACTCGACGGGATCTACACCTGCCGCCTGTGCGGGCTGCCATTGTTCCGCTCCAATGCCAAGTTCGATTCCGGCACCGGTTGGCCCAGCTTCTTTGCGCCCTACGACCCGGCGCATGTGCGCGAGATCCGCGATACCAGCTACGGCATGGTCCGCACTGAAATCGTCTGCGCGCGCTGCGACAGCCATCTGGGCCACGTGTTTCCCGACGGTCCGCCGCCCACCGGCGAGCGCCACTGCCTCAATTCGGTCTCCTTGGCGTTCACCGAAGACGGCCAGCCGCTGCCCAATCCGCTGCAGCGCGCAGGCGCCGAGACCCAACCGGCCTGATGCGCGCGGCGGCGCACCGGTCCTGACAGTCCCGCAGCGTCAACCGGCGCTGCGGCACCCTGATCCGACAGGAGGCGTCACATGCACCCGGTCTCCCCGCTACACCTGGCCAGCCTGCTCGCCCTGGGCCTAGCCCTGACAAGCTGCAATGGCAACGATCGCCCGCCTGCCGCAGCCGACTCACCAGCGGCCGGCAGCACGCCGGCCATCACCGACGCCAGCGTGGGCGGCCCGCCGCCCCGCCCGGCGGGCGTCTCCCCAACCGCGCCAACTCCCGCTCCATCGGCCACTGCGCAGTGGCGCTGCGGCGAGCAGATGGTGGGCGTGCATACGGATGCGGCGACCCAGGCCGTGCAGCTGAACGTGAACGGCCGCACCCTGCTGCTCACGCATGCCGACGCCCCGACTGGCGCCCGCTACGCGGACATCCACGGCAACGCCTTCTGGGCGCACGCGGGCGAGGCAACGCTAACGTTGGCGGGCGGCGAGGCCGTCAAATGCACGCAGGCGGACGCGAGCGGCGTGGGCTGATGCAGGGGCTAATGCGTTCAGTCGCAGCGCACATCTTCACGTCACGCGCTTCAAGAATCCGCCGCCCGGGCCGAAACAAACAGCAACCCTAGCTTGCTCCCGGCTGCGCCATGCTCATCATCATCGGCTTCATCGTCGTCATCGTCAGTGTCCTCGGCGGCTATGTGCTGTCGCACGGAAAGCTGGGCGCGTTGTGGCAACCGTACGAGCTGATGATCATCGGTGGCGCGGCGCTGGGCGCGTTCCTGGTGAGCACGCCAGGCAAGATCGTCAAGGAAACGCTGACCGGCGTCATGGGCGTGTTCAAGGGCCCGCAGTACAAGTCCGACGACTACAAGGACACCCTGAGTCTGATCTACGAGTTGTTGAACAAGGCCCGCCGCGACGGCTTCATGGCACTGGAAGACCATGTCGAAAAGCCGCAGGACAGCACCATCTTCGGCACCTATCCCAAGGTGCTGGCCGATCACCATCTGCTGGACTTCATCACCGACTGCCTGCGCCTGATGATCGGCAGCAACATCGAGCCGCACGAGCTGGAGCCGCTGCTCGAGCTGGAACTGGAAAAGCATCACCACGAAGCCCTGGCACCGGCGCATGCGCTGAGCAAGGTGTCCGACGGCCTGCCCGGCTTCGGCATCGTGGCGGCCGTACTCGGCATCGTGATCACCATGGGCTCGATTGGCGGGCCGATCGAAGAGATCGGCCACCACGTCGGCGCCGCACTGGTCGGCACCTTCCTCGGCATCCTGCTGGCGTATGGCTTCGTGTCGCCGTTGTCGGCGGCGATGGAAGCGCGTGCCGAGCAGGACGGACGCATCTACGAAGCGGTCAAGACCGCGCTGCCGGCCTGCCTGCGCGGCTACAACCCGAAGATTGCGCTGGAATTCGCGCGCAAGACCCTGCCCTCCAACGTGCGCCCGAGCTTCGGTGATTTCGAAACGCACCTGAAGACGATCAAGTAGGACCGCGGTCATGGCCGAGGGCAAATCCACCGTCATCATCCGACGGGTCAAGAAGGTCCAGGGCGGCGGCCACCATGGCGGCGCCTGGAAGGTGGCGTTCGCCGACTTCGTGACCGCGATGATGGCCTTCTTCCTGGTGCTGTGGCTGATGGCGGCCACCACCAAGGAACAGCGCGCGGCGATTTCCGAATATTTCCGCAATCCCAGCCCGCTGTCCGGCAAATCGCCGGCGCCCTCGCCCGGCATGAACGGGCCCGGCGGCGCCAGCACCTCTATGATCAAGCTCGGCGGCACCGCCGACATGGCCAAGGGGCAGAAGGACGAAATGGGCCGCAAGCGCGACAACGCCGCCGATACCGACGTGGATAGCCGCGCCAAGGACAAGAAGCGCCTGGAAGCGCTGATGCAGGACCTGAAGGAAGCCATCGACAAGAGCCAGGCGCTGGAGCCGTTCAAGGACCAGCTGCTGCTGGATCTCACCCCCGATGGCCTGCGTATCCAGATCGTGGACAAGCAGAACCGCCCGATGTTCGACATCGGCCGCGACCAGCTCAAGCCCTACACCGTGGACATCCTGCGCGAGCTCTCCAGCTTCATCAATCAGGTGCCCAACCACATCAGCATCACCGGCCACACCGACACCACCGCCTACAGCAGCGATGCCGGTTACACCAACTGGGAGCTCAGCGCCGACCGCGCCAACGCCGCGCGCCGCGCGCTGGTGGGCGGTGGCATGGCCGATGCCAAGGTGACCCGCGTGGTGGGGCTGTCCTCGTCGGTGCTGTTCGACAAGACCAACCCGCAGAATCCGATCAACCGCCGCATCAGCATCGTGGTGATGACCCAGGACGCCGAGCAGGCGGCCCTGGCCGGCAGTGACCAGGGCGTGGCACTGGGCAAACCCATTCCCGATGCCGACACCCATGTGCCGGACCTGAGCGGCGCTGCCGCCACCGGCACCGCCACGGTGGGCACACCTGCGGCGGCCGGAAGCAGCACAACCGCACCGGCCGCTGCCGGCACCGCAGCGCCGGTGCCTGCACCTGCTGCGGCCGGCACCAAGCCGGCGGCGCCGCGGGTGTCGTCCAGCGCGCAGGTGGCCTCGGCGGCCGCGCTCGCCAAGGCAGCCGAAGCGGCCATCGCCGCGCCACGGGTGGCCACCAGCGAGTCGGCACAGCCGAACTGACGCGCCAGACATCGCTGGCGGGTGGGCTTTTCGCACCGCCTGGCGAGCTGATCGGCAGCGTCGCCGCGCGTACCGCAGGGCCAGTCCGAGCCGTGGCGCGCACAAGCGCCTAGAATGGCCGGCCATTTCCAGCGTCGAGAACACCATGTCCCGCAATTCCAAGGCCAAGCGCGACAAGCGCAAGAAGCAGCAACCCAAGCGCCCGATCGTCCGTCTGGGCCAGGCGCCCCAGGTCACCAACCACGCCGTGCTGCAGGATGCCGACGGCCGCGTCGTCGCCGCGATCGGTTTGCAGGGCGGCAGCGAGTGGATGCTGTCGATCGGCGGCCAGACCATGGGCAGCGCCGACAACCCGGTCCCGATGCTGGCCATGCTCAAGCACCTGGCCAACCTGCAGGAGAAGGAAGGCAAGACCATCTCGCTGGAGTATTCGACCCAGCTGCAGCAGATGATCGACGACCTGGCCGCCGAAGAAGGCAAGACCGCCAAGGAATACCTGACCACGCTGGTGTCCGAGTTCGAAAATGCCGATGGCGATGACGCCGGCGAAGGCGAAGAAGGCGAAGACGACAGCGACAGCGATGCAGTGGCAGCCGATGCGGACGCCGCTGATGCGGACGCCGACGCTGACGACAGCGCGGCCGAAACCGCGCAGGACGACGCCGACGCCACCGACGGCGCCAAGAAAAAGAAGAGCAAGAAGGCCTGAGGCCAGCTGATGGCCGTCTACGTCGACGATGCCGTGCACCTGTGGCGCGACCAGCGCTGGGCGCACCTGCTCGGCGATACCTTGGACGAGCTGCATGCAATGGCGGCGCGGCTGGGCATTCCCCGCCGCGCCTTCCAGAACAAACTCAGCGGCGCGCACTACGACGTGCCCGCCCCGCTACGCACCGAGGCGATCGCCCTTGGCGCCATCGCCATCTCCCGCCATACCGACCGCGCCCTGCTCAAGGCGCTGATTGCCAATGCGCGCGCGCAGGCCCGGGGGGAGGTGCCTTGAGGAGGCGGGGATTGGGGATTGGGGATTGGGGAGTCGGGAGTCGGGAGTCGGGAATCGTAAAAGCGGTGACTGCGGCCTGATTGGTAACTGCGCCTGATCGGTGAGTGTCGTTGGTTGCATGGCTGCGTACCAGACCGCAATGACGTCACGCTTGTGTAGGAGCGCGCTTGCGCGCGATGGGGCGTTACCGGGAAAGCTTCATCGCGCGCAAGCGCGCTCCTACGCGGCATGTCTTCCGGCCTGATGCCTTCGACTGCAAGGCTTGCCCACGCACGCACGCGCATCGCAGCAGCAACCATCCAGACCACAGTGACGTCACGCTTGTGTAAGAGCGCGCTTGCGCGCGATGGGGCGTTACCGGGAGAGCTTCATCGCGCGCGAGCGCGCTCCTACGTGGCAGGTCTTCCGGCCTGATGCCTTCGACTGCCAGGCTTGCCCACGCACGCACGCACGCGGGTCGGAGCAGAACCATCCAGACCGCAGTGACGTCACGCTTGTGTAGGAGCGCGCTTGCGCGCGATGGGGCGTTACCGGGAGAGCTTCGTCGCGCGCGAGCGCGCTCCTACGCGGCAGGTCTTCCGGCCTGATGCCTTCGACTGCCAGGCTTTCCCACGCACGCACGCGCGTCGGGGCAACAACCATCCAGACTGCAGTGACCTGCGCTTGTGTAGGAGCGCGCTTGCGCGCGATGAGGCATTACCGGGAGAGCTTCATCGCGCGCGAGCGCGCTCCTACGCGGCGGTTGGTGGCGGTCTTCGTGGATGCTCGGCATGCTCACCACATCACCCAACTAGCCACACCCAAGGCGCCGCGTCGCTGCACAGCCTGCATGACCCAGCGCCAGGCCACGCTTCCACCCGCTGCCACAGCGCGTATTCCTAAGCACCCCACACTGCAGCAGCCCCGGGGGACCGCTCTTGCGAATCCCCACTCCCGATTCCCCAATCCCGGCCTCAGAACGCCTCATTCCCCAGCCGCACTTCCACGTCCATCAACGAGGTCAGTGCCAGCATCGCGTCGTCGTCACGGCTGAGTGCGATCCAGCCTGCGTAGGCGTCGCCGCCGGTGTTCCAGTTCCACAGCGAATACCCGTGCTCGCGCAGGCGGTCGAAGGCCACCGCCATCAGGTCGGGCACGCCCAGGCCGTTGGCGAAGTCTTCGTCATCCAGGTCGCCGCCCCAGTCGATGCGCAGGTTCCAGCGCGCACTGAGCTCGTCGATGGCAGCGATGAACGAATCGGTGTCCTTCCAGTCGACGTAAAACCCCGAGCGCCAGTCGATGGCGTCCTTCAGCGCCCACAGCCAGGCATCGTCTTCGTCGTCCTCTTCCGCCTCGGCCTGCGCTTCACGCCAGGCGTCGAACTGGCCCAGCGCAGTCTCTTCGTCGCCGGGATTGATCAGCACCAGCAGGTTCCAGACCCGCCCAGGATGATCGTCGACGTCATCGGCCTCCTCCAGATCGGAGGGCAGGCCGTCGTCGTCTTCGTAATCGGCGCTGTTGTCGGGCATGGCGGGGGTCTCACAGAAAGATTCAGCGTGAAGTGTGCCGCCTGACGCGCGCCATGCAAACCGTTACGCCGCCCGCGGCCACCTGCAGGGGGCTGGTCATCGCCGCGCAGGCCCGTATCCTGTGCGGCCGAAGACGGTCATCCCGGTCGTCATGACGCCCTTTCCCATGAGCGATACCCCTCCCGATCATCTGGCCATCGATGCACGCAGCCCGTTTCACGATGCCGACGCCCTGAGCCGCGGTGTTGGCGTGCGCTTCAACGGCATCGAGCGTGACAACGTCGAGGAGTATTCGATCAGCGAAGGCTGGATCAAGGTCCAGGCCGGCAAGGCGCGCGATCGTCGCGGTAATCCGATGACCATGAAGGTCAAGGGCGAGGTGGTGGCCTATTACCTGGACACCAAGAGCGACGCCAAGCCTGCTGCCGAGTAAGCGCGGCTGACAAACCCACGTCACGCCAGGCGACGACAGGCCGGCTGATCCGCGCACTAGGTGCAGGGCTAACCCGCCCATTGCGCGGGACACGCTGTCCGCACGTCCATGTCGGCGCTACGCGGCATCCATGCCGCGTCAGGTCCCGCGCCGGTTAGCGGGCAAAGACCAGTCGCGATGGTCGGTGTGCATGGCTTTCAACGAAGCAACCAGCAGGCGTTCTGGTGCGGTGCCCTCGCCGCTTGCGGGACCGTGTGGCGGCATGGATGCCGCCACCGAGCCCCAGGGACGGGTTCACGGCGTGTCACGCAAGTGGCGAGGGCACCGCGCACTCGACCCACTCAGCGTTTGATCCGGACTTCCGACGCGTTTGACCCGGACTTCCGTCGGCATCCAATGGTCGGTGTGCATGGCTTTCAACGAAGCAACCAGCAGACGTTCTGGTGCGATGTCCTCGCCGCTTGCGGGACCGTGTGGCGGCATGGATGCCGCCACCGAGCCCTCAGGGACGGGTTCACGGCGTGTCCCGCGAGCGCTGAGGGCACCGCGCCCTCGACCCACTCAGCGTTTGATCTGGACTTGCGGCGCGTTTGACCCGGACTTTCGACGGCATCCACTAAAATGCGGCCGACAAAACCACTGCACTCACGCCTCACGCCTTGAGCCGATACCCACTGCGGAAGATCGCCGCCACCACGCCAAGGCACACCAGCAGGAACAGGAAGGTCATGCCGGTACTCACCGCGATGTGCACGTCTGCCTTGCCGTAGAAGCTCCAGCGGAATCCGCTGATCAGGTAGACCACCGGGTTGAACAAGGTGACCTTCTGCCAGATCGGCGGCAGCATGTTGATCGAGTAGAAGCTGCCGCCCAGGAAGGTCAGCGGCGTCACCACCATCAACGGGATCACCTGCAATTTTTCGAAGCCGTCGGCCCAGATGCCGATGATGAAACCGAACAGGCTGAAGGTCAGCGCGGTGAGCACCAGAAAGCCCAGCATCCACACCGGGTGCGCGATTTCGTAAGGCACGAACAGCCGCGCAGTGAGCAGGATCAGCAAGCCCAGCATCACCGACTTGGTCGCTGCCGCGCCCACATAGCCGATCACGATCTCCCACCACGCCACCGGTGCGGACAGCACCTCGTAGATGGTGCCGGCCCAGCGCGGCATGTAGATGCCGAACGAGGCGTTGGAGATGCTTTCGTTGAGCAGCGACAGCATCACCAGGCCGGGGATGATGAAGGCGCCGTAGCTGATGCCGTCGATAGCGCCCATGCGCGAGCCGATCGCCGCGCCGAACACCACGAAGTACAACGAAGTCGACAACACCGGCGAGGCAATCGACTGGGTGAGCGTGCGGAACGCGCGCGCCATTTCGAAGCGGTAGATTGCGCCGATCGCATGCAGGTTCATGCGCGCACCTCCGCGTTGCGTGCGCCATGCACCAGGTTGACGAAGATCTCTTCCAGCGAACTTTCGCTGGAATGCAGGTCCTTGAAATCGATGCCTTGTTCGTTGAGCCGTCGCAGCAGCGCACCGATGCCGGTCTGCTCGGCCTGGGTGTCGAAGGTGTAGATCAGGCTGGTGCCATCGGCGGACAGCTCCAGCGGCAGGTCGGCCAGCGGCGCGGGAATCACATGCAGCGGCGCCTGCAGGCTCAAGCTGAGCTGCTTCTTGCCGAGCTTGCGCATCAGCGTGTGCTTGTCTTCCACCAGCACCAGCTCGCCGCGGTTGATCACCCCGACCCGGTCGGCCATGTCTTCGGCTTCTTCGATGTAATGGGTGGTCAGGATCACCGTAGTGCCCTGTTCGCGCAGCCGCCGCACCATCTGCCACATGTCGTGGCGCAGCTCCACGTCCACGCCGGCAGTGGGCTCGTCCAGGAACAGGATGCGCGGCTCGTGCGCCAGCGCCTTGGCGATCAGCACGCGGCGCTTCATGCCGCCGGACAGGGTGGAGATCTTGCTGTTGCGCTTGTCCCACAACGACAGCTGGCGCAGCACCGACTCCAGGTATTGCGGATTGGCCGGCTTGCCGAACAGGCCGCGGCTGAAGCGCACCGTGGCCCACACGGTTTCGAACGCATCGGTGGCCAGCTCCTGCGGCACCAGCCCGATGCTGGCACGCGCGGCGCGGTAGTCGCGCACGATGTCGTGGCCATCGGCCAGCACGGTGCCGGTGCTCGGATTGACCAGCCCGCAGATGATGCTGATCAAGGTGGTCTTGCCGGCGCCGTTGGGGCCGAGCAATGCAAAGATCTCACCGCGCTGGATGTCCAGATCCACACGTTTGAGCGCCTGGAATCCCCCGGCGTAGGTCTTGCTGAGTCCCTGGATGGAAACGATCGGAGTCATGGGGTTCTGCACTGGAACGATCAGCGTTACAGGGTAGGCCGTGCGCCATGAAGATGGGAGGCGTAAAGATGGGATGGTGTCTCCCGACCGTTGCCAGCGCGCGCTTGTGCATAGCGAACGCAGCCGTTGGAGTGCGTGTCGCGAATGGCCGATGTGAGATGCAGGCGCGCACCTGTGCGCGAGAAGTTTCACCGGGACGGCTCCATCGCGCGCAAGCGCGCTCCTACACAGCCATGGCCGGACCGCCGCGCTGGGTTTTACGGTTCCCGACTCTGGATTCCCGATCGACCGGCATCACCGGGAGAGCCCCATCGCGCGCGAGCGCGCTCCTACGCCGCCGAGGCCGCACAGCCGCTTTGGCCCTTACGATTCCCCGCTCCCGATTCCCAATTCCCGCGCGCCGCAGGCGCGCTCACGCGCGTTTACGCGACTCGATCAGATCCAGATTGCGCACCAGCCGGCGCGACAGATCGTCGGAAATCTCGCGGCGGCGGGCGAGCTTGAACAGCTCGTTGCGCTCGGCCACCAGCGCGGCGTGACGGAACTGGCGTAGTGCCTGTTCGAAGGCGCCCGCCTCTTCCGGGTCGGTTTCGGCCATGTCCACCGCGCCCAGCTTGCGCTGATAGCGCTGGCTGACCTGGTTGGCCGCGGCGTTGTAGCGCTCGGCATGCGCGCTGTCTTCCACCAACCGCTGGCGCAGTTTTTCCACCGCCTCCAGCGCCGCCTGCGAAGCGGCCTTCACCGCCAGGTCTTCCTTCAGCTGCTCGTCTTCTTCCTCGGGCAACTCCAGGCCGCGCAGCAGGCGCGGCAATGCCACGCTGGCCACCAGCAGCGACACCAGGATCACCGAGGCGGCCAGGAAGATCGCCAGCTGCCGGGCCGGGAACGGCGAGCCGTCTTCCAGCACCAACGGCAACGTGAGCACGCCGGCCAGGGTGATCGCGCCGCGCACGCCGGCCAGCGACACCGCCACCACGATCCGCCATGGCGGGCTCACATGCGCCTCGCCACGCCGCTGCGCCTTGAAGAGGTTCCAGCGCAGCGACAGGAACACCCACACAAAGCGCAGCGCCATCAGGCTGGCGCTGATGGTGGCCACGTAGACCGCCAGCCACCATGGATTGAGGTGCCCGGCCTCCTGCACGCTGCGCACCGCGCCGTCCAGGATGCCCGGCAGCTGCTCGCCAAGCAGCACGAAGATGATGCCGTTGAAGGTGAACTGCACCGTGTCCCACACCGCCGAGCGCTGCAGGCGCATGTTGCCCGGCGCGTTGCCGGCCATTTCCACGTAGCTCATGGTGATGCCGGCGGCCACGGCCGCCAGGATGCCGGAGGCGTGGAAGGCTTCGGCCAGCAGGTAGGCGGCGAACGGCGTCAGCAGGTTGACCAGGATCGCCGAACCGGGTTCTTCGCCGAAGTGGCGCCAGATCCAGGCCTGGATGCGGCTCAGCCCGAAGGTGGTCGCCACGCCCAGGCCCAGGCCGGCCAGTGCCACCCACAGAAACGTCAGCGATGCGGTCGCCACCGAGAAGGTGCCGGTGAGCACCGCAGCCACTGCAAACTGGAAACACACCAGGCCGGAGGCGTCATTGAGCAGCGACTCGCCTTCCAGGATGTGCATCAGCCGCTTGGGAATCTGTACCTTGGAGGCGATCGACGACACCGCCACCGGGTCGGTCGGCGAGATGATCGCCGCCAGCGCGAACGCCACCGCCAGCGGCATCGCCGGGATCAGCCAGTGGATCAGCAGGCCCGCCCCCACCACGGTGAACACCACCAGCCCCAGCGCTAGTTCGAGGATGGCCGCCTTGTCGCGGAACAGGCCTTGCTTGGGAATGCGCCAGCCATCCAGGAACAGCAGCGGCGGCAGGAACAGCAGGAAGAACAACTCTGGTTCCAGCTCGTGTCCGGCATCGAACACACCGGAGACCACCGCGCCGAGCGCGATCTGGACCAACGGCAAGGGCAACGAGAACGGCAGGATGCGGATCAGGTAACCGCTGGCCGCGACCGCCAGCAACATGGCGAGGACGACATCAATCGAATGCATGCAAAACCCAGAAAAAAATCGGCCGCGGCGCGGCAAGGCATGTGGCACCGCAACACGGCACCGATGATGGAACATACCGCGTTTGCGCGCGGGGGTGGAACCGCCGCAGCGCAAGGCCTGCCGGCTACACTCGGCAGCAGACGATTGCGAGGATGCGCCAATGCAGTTTCTGTTGCTGGTCTATCTGGATGCCACCTTGCTGGATACGCTGCCGGATGGAGAAGCCGACAGCATGATGCGGCACTGCTTCGCCAATGCCGATGTCATGCACCAGCAAGGCCAGCTGCTGCAGGCGCAACAACTGGAGCCGGCGACCACCGCGCGCAGCGTGCGTGTACGCGGCGGCGCGGTCCGCGTAAGCGATGGGCCGTTTGCAGAAACCAAGGAAGTACTGGGCGGCTTCAACCTGATCGAGGCCGCCGACATGGACGAGGCGTTGCGCATCGCAGCCGCCTTCCCCTGGGCGGCCACCGGCTGTATCGAAGTGCGCCCGGTCCGCGACATGCATGCGGTGCGGCGACAGGTGGGCGCACCGGCCGGCGATCTCAGCGTGCAGCGGCATAACGTTTCTGTCACGAGTCCGAACGGAAGCGGAAATGTCGACGCGGCGTGATGCATCCGCGCCGGAGTGGCCGGCGTATTGAAGCGTACGGTTGCCATCCAGGCGATCGTCCACTCAAAGGATCGCTGTCCATGAAGACGTCTCTCCAGTCGCTTGCCATTGCCACCGCCATTGCCCTGTCCAGCGCCGTTGCGCCGGTCTACGCCGCCTCCAACCCCATGGTGGGTGGCGCACCGATGCTGGTCACCAAGGACATCGTCGACAACGCCGTCAATTCCAAGGACCACACCACCCTGGTCGCCGCAGTGAAGGCGGCCGGCCTGGTCGACACGCTCAAGGGCCCAGGCCCGTTCACCGTGTTCGCGCCCACCAATGCCGCGTTTGCCGCACTGCCGGCCGGCACCGTGGACACGCTGCTCAAACCCGCGTCCAAGCCCACGCTGACCAAGGTGCTGACCTACCACGTGGTGGCAGGCAAGGTGGACGCCGCCTCGCTGATCGCCAAGATCAAGGCCGGCGGCGGTAGTGCCACGCTCACCACCGTGCAGGGCGAACCGCTCACTGCAAAGCTCAACGGCAAGAAGGTCACTCTGACCGATGCCAAGGGCAACACCGCCACCGTCACAACGGCCGACGTCATGCAGAGCAATGGCGTGATCCACGTGATCGACAAGGTGCTGATGCCGTAATCGGCATGCCTGTGCGGCTGATCACCGCTGCTTGCCTGCGGTGATCGAACACGCGCACAGGCGGTTTTTTTCAGAGCGCGTTGCACTGCTTTATGTAGGAGCGCCCCGGCACGCGTGACGCGTCACTGGGATGCCTGATTGCGTGCTGGGTCGCTCCTACGCCAGTGCAGGCCTGTGACATGCGGCACCGTTGTGACGACCCAGTCGCTACAGATGCGGCTCTCGCGGGCTGCGACATCACCGCGAAGCGGCGGTGACGGAACGGCCGGTATTCACGCCGTTCCCTTGGTGTCGTTCGAACTGCGACACCGTGCGCGTGCGTTTGCACGCGCATTTTTTTGCGCCGACACCGGCAATTACGCCGGCGGTGCCTGTAACAGCTGGCGCAGATCCGCGACAAATCCGCGGTAGCCGGCGTCGCGCGCCGACGGCGTGCCCTGCCGCAAGACCCAGGATGGATGCACCGTGGCCAGCACCGGCGTGCCATCGTCCAGGCGCTGCCATTGCCCGCGCTCCTGCATCAAGCGAAAGCCCGGCCCCAATACCGCCTGCGCCGCCGTCGCGCCCAGGCACACAATCTGTGCGGGCCGCAGCTGCGCACGCTCGGCCTGTAACCAGCCATTGCACGCCTGCACATGGCTGCGTTCGGGATTGCGATGCAAGCGGCGCTTGCCGCGTTGCTCGAAACGGAAATGCTTCACCGCATTGGTGACATAGAAACGCTGCCGATCGATCCCCAGCTCACCGAGTGCCTGATTGAACAAGCGCCCGGCCGGGCCCACAAACGGCCGCCCGCTCAGATCCTCTTCGTCGCCCGGCTGCTCGCCGATCACCATCACCGCCGCGTCGTCCGGCCCTTCGCCGAACACCGTCTGTGTTGCCGGCTGCCATAGGTCGCAGCGCCGGCAATCGCGCGCGGCCACGCGCAGCTGCGCAAGACTCTGCGCAGCCACGGCTGGTAGCGCCGCAGGCGTTGCCGGCACCCGTCGCCGCACCGGCTCGGGCGCGCGTTCAGCCATCTCGCGCACACGCACGCCGGCCTCGCGGATCAGCTCCGGCAGCAGCGTGGCCTCGGGCAGGTTCTTCCAGTATTTCTGCGGCATTTCCTGCCGCATCATGGTGGGATTGAGCCGCGCCGGATTAAAGATGTGCGCGTAGTAGGTCCGCCACAGCGTTTCCTGCGCATCGTCGGCGGGCACCTGGTTGCGCGCCGCGCCCTCGCCAAACGTCAACGCTTCGCCATCCCAGCGCACGCTGCGGTACGGCGTAAGAATCGCCCAACGCATACCGGCAAACCGCCGCGCAAAGAACGGCGCCACCCGGTCCAGGATCCAGTGTTCGGGCTCGAACCAGGCCACGAATTCTTCTTCCTCACCCGGCAAACGCCGGAAGCGCACAAAGGCCTTCATCTTGTGCGAATCGCGCTGCACGGCCTTCTGCCACTGCATCACCCGATGCACATCCACATCGGTGGCCCGCTCCAGCAACGCCCGCTCACCAGAGGCAATCCGCCACAACAACCGGTACAGCACCGCATGCCGCTGCACATCGCGATGGCACAACACCGCCGACGCCAGCTGCAGAAACTCCGCAGACACCCGCGGCCCCGCCACCACCGCCGGCAAATCCAGCACCCCCTGCCCCATCAACAACCCACCCTGCGCGCCCCCATTCCAATCCACCGCATCCGGCCCCACCTGCGCACACCACCCCGCCCGCGCCAACGCACGCCATGCATCAAGACTCCAACCTGGCTCAACTTCAGCGCTGAACATCGCTTGCACCTGACCTCAAGATTTCCGATCTCGCCATCGCTCTACTGGCGGCACTCTCGTTGCGTTGTTGCGATTTTTCTGCGGGATGTTGCGGTTATTGCTGCTACTGATACGGCTGATTGCTGATTGCTGATTGCTGGTTGCTGGTTGCTGGTTGCTTGTCGCTTGTCGCTTGTCGCTTGTCGCTTGTCGCCGTTGATTTTGCTGCACCAAGTCGCCTTGGAGCGAGCCGAGCACCGCAGCCATACGTGGCCGAAGAGGCGCCCTGTTTGAGCGCAGCGAGTTTGGGCGCCGTGCCGCGTATGGCGAGGAGCGCAGGGCACCGGTGCGGCTGTATCGCGCCGGATCGCGTCAGGCGACAGCGGTTTTGGTTACTTTTGCCAAGACAAAAGTAACCCGCGCCGCAAGGCGTGGAAGCTCTTGGCGCAGGGATTCGGTGGTGGGAATTGGGGATTCGTAGAAGCAATCAAGAACTTCCAAGTCATGCGTGCAACCGTACCCTCATCCGCCCCTCGGGCACCTTCTCCCGACGGGAGAAGGCACAGGCGTCAATCGAACAAACTTGCCTGCCGCGGCGCAGGCGCCAACTGCGCCCGCAACCGCGCCGGGTCATCCAACCGCTGCCGCGGATGATGATCCAGCACACTCACAAACGGCAGCAGCTTCTTCATCGGCACCCGCAACCGCGCCAGATCGCCCACCCGCAACCGCGCGTGCCGCCGCGACAACAACAACCGCTCCACATTGCGCGTGCCCAGGCCCGGCACCCGCAACAGCATCTCGCGCGGCGCCTGATTCAGATCCACAGGAAACCGCTCCGGATTGCGCAGCGCCCAGGCCAGCTTCGGGTCCACGTCCAGATCCAGCATGCCGCTGGACTGCGACGGCGCGATTTCTTCCACGCTGAATTCGTAGAAACGCAGCAACCAATCGGCCTGATACAGCCGATGCTCGCGCTGCAGCGGCGGTGCCTGCAGCGGCAGCTTGGAGGAGGCATCCGGAATCGGGCTGAAGGCCGAGTAATACACCCGGCGCATCCGATAATTGCCGTAAAGATTGTGGCTGGTGTCCAGGATGCTGCGATCGTTGGCACCGTCGGCACCCACAATCATCTGCGTGCTCTGCCCGGCCGGCGCAAACCTGGGCGGCTTGGCGCAGCGCACTTTCTCGGCCTTGCGCTCCAGCTGGTTTTCTTCGATGCGCCAGCGCAGCTCGCCCATCGCCGCGCGGATGCCGCCCACGCTCTTTTCCGGCGCCAGCTGGGTCAACCCCTGCTCGGTCGGCAATTCGATATTGATGCTCAGACGATCGGCGTAGCGGCCGGCGGCGGCCAGCAATTCCGGCGACGCATCGGGGATGGTCTTGAGGTGGATGTAACCAGCGAAGTGATGCTCCTCGCGCAGCTGCCGCGCCACTTCCACCAACTGCTCCATGGTGTAGTCGGAATTGCGGATGATGCCACTGGACAGGAACAGGCCTTCGATGTAATTGCGCTTGTAGAAATCCAGCGTGAGCGTCACCACTTCTTCGGGCGTGAAGCGCGCGCGGCGCACGTTGCTGGACACCCGGTTGACGCAGTACGCGCAATCGAACACGCAGAAGTTGGTGAGCAGGATCTTCAGCAGCGACACGCAGCGGCCGTCGGGCGTGTAAGAGTGGCAGATGCCCATGCCCTCGGTACTGCCGATGCCCCCGGTGCCGAGCGAATTGCGCTTGTTGGCGCCACTGGAGGCGCAGGACGCGTCGTACTTGGCGGCGTCGGCGAGGACAGCGAGCTTGTCGAGGAGTTTCACCCAGACAGCATGCCGGTTTGCGTCTCACTCAGTGAGACTGGCGCCCTGAGCCGGTGAACCCTTCAGGGCTGGCGCGCCATGCAGCGCGCCGCGCCTGTTCACCTCATGCGGCATCACCGTGATGCGGCCCTGCGTGAAGCCCGCCGCTCACGCATCGCGGCGCGGCACTTGGTAACGACGGCCATGCGGCAGCCATCCAACCCCTGCGCCGATCTCACGCGCAGCAACCCCGCACGCCCGATTACGCAGCCACCGGTTGGTCCACCGGCGGCGCACCATCGAAGCGGTAGATATCCATGCCGATCAGGCCCTGATCGATGCCGGCGTCGATCCGCTGCGCACCGAGCCGGTCGCCACCGGCCGCGCCCATCGCCACGTACAACGGCAACAGATGCTCGTCGGTGGGATGCGCACGCGCGGCGTGCGGTGCCTGGCGCCGGTAATCGAGCAACGCGGGCACGTCGTCGTCGGCCAGCCTGCGCTCGGTCCAGTCGATGAACGGACGCACATACGGTGCCTCGCGCTCGGCGCTATAGCCCTGGTGCAGGTCGTGCAGGTTGTGGGTGATGCTGCCCGAGCCGATCACCAGCACGCCTTCCGCACGCAGCGGCGCCAGCGCGCGGCCCACCGCAAACTGGTGAGCCGGGCCCAGTTCCGGCTGGATCGACAGCGGCACCACCGGGATGTCGGCCTGCGGGTAGAGCATGCGCAGCGGCACCCAGATGCCGTGGTCGAGGCCGCGCTGCGGGTCCTGCTGCGGATGCAGGCCAGCCAGTTCCAACAGGCGCGTCACCTGCTGCGCCAGCGCCGGGGCGCCCGGGGCCGGATACTCGATCTCGTACAACGGCGGCGGGAAACCGCCGAAATCGTGAATGGTGACGGGTTTGGAGGCAGCACCTACCAGTGGCCGCCGCGCCAACCAGTGCGCGCTGGCCACCACGATCGCGCGTGGGCGCGGCAGGCCCTGCGCCAGCGTGGCGAGTTGCGTCCCCAGCTCGCCCGGCCGCAGCGCGGTCATGGGCGAGCCATGCGAGATGTACAGCGAGGGCAGGACGGACATGGGCGAACTCCGGGGCGGCGCCGGTATGGCAGCCAAGGTGCACAGGGTATGCCGTGCAAAAATCGGATAAACCGCGCCAATTCGGATAATTTATTGCGACTACGGCAACAATCGACCGCCAATGGATACCCTGGATGCAATGCGCGTGTTCGTGGCGGTGGCTGAGCGCAGCGGTTTCAGCGCCGCCGCCGATGCACTGGACCGCTCCACCGCCAACATCACCCGGCAGGTGGCCGCGCTGGAACAGCGGCTGGGCACCCGCCTGCTCAACCGCACCACCCGGCGGGTCAGCCTGACCAGTGCCGGCACCGCCTATTACCAGCGCTGCCTGCAGCTGCTGGCCGACCTGGACGACCTGGAAGCCACGGTGGGCGCGCAGGCGCTGGCGCCGTCCGGGCTGCTGCGGGTCAATGCACCGGTGAGTTTCGGCATTGTGCAGTTGGCCGCCTTGCTGCCCGGCTTCCGCGCGCGTTTCCCGCAGGTGGAACTGGACCTGTCGCTGTCCGATCGCCTGGTGGACATGGTCGAAGAAGGCTTCGATGTCGCCCTGCGCATCACCCGCCAGCCCGCGCCCACCCTGATTGCCCGGCAGCTGGGCACGGTGCGGCTGGTGCCCTGCGCGGCCCCGGCCTATCTGGCACGCGCGGGCACCCCGCAGCATCCGGCCGACCTGGCCGGCCACGAATGCCTGCTGTATCACTACGCGCCCACCGGCGACGATGTGCGCTTTCACGGGCCCGACGGCGATATCGACGTGCGCCTGCGCGGCGGCCTGCGCGCCAATAACGGCCACGTGCTGAGCGCGGCCGCAGTGGCTGGCCAGGGCGTGGTGATCCAGCCGGATTTCCTCGCCGACGAGCACATCGCTGCCGGCCGCCTGGTGCGCATCCTGCCCGACTACCATCTGGCCGACATCGGCATCTATGCGGTGTACACCAGCCGCAGCCACCTGGCGCCGAAGGTACGCAGCTTCATCGATTACCTGGTGGAACACATCGGCGCGCCGGCCCCGGGCCTGGCGGCCTCGGCAACAGTTCGTCCCGCCCGCGGTCATTAATCTGCACGCTGGCGCGTGCTTCCATGGGCGCTTCCCTCAACCCAGGAGTGCACATGACCAAGATCGCCATCGTCTATTTCAGTGGCTACGGCCATACCGTCAAGCAGGCCGAGGCTGTGCACGCCGGTGCCGCCAGCGTTGGCGAGGCCACGCTGTACCGCATCGACCAGGACGGCAACCTGCCCGACGAGGCCTGGGAAGCGATCGGCGCTGCCGATGCCATCATCTACGGCAGCCCCACCTACATGGGCGGGCCGGCCTGGCAGTTCAAGAAGTTCGCCGATGTCAGTTCCAAGCCGTGGTTCACGCAGGCGTGGAAGGACAAGGTCGCCGCCGGCTTCACCAATTCGGCCTCGGTGAACGGCGACAAGTACGCCACCATCCAGTACTTCTGGACCCTGTCGCAGCAGCATGGCCAGGTCTGGGTCGGCACCGGCCTGCCGCCGTCCAACACCAAGGCGCACGGCCCGCAGGACATCAACTGGACCGCCGGTTGGGGTGGTGCACTGGCCATCTCGCCCTCCGACGCATCGCCGGAGGAAGCACCACGCAGCGGCGATCTGGAAACCGCCAGGTTGCTCGGCAAGCGCGTGGCTGAAATCGCCGCCAAGCTCAAGGGCTGATCCAGTGCAGGGCCAGGCATGTGCTGTGTGCATGCCTGGCCTTGCGCGCAATACGTTTCGGCGTTGATTGCGGTGCTGTGCAGGTTGTGACGTTGTAGGTGCGGAGTGGTTGCGCGTCGCGCGGTAGCCGGCCTGCAGGCGGAGCGTTTGCAGTTGTTGTGCAAGGTGATGTGCTCCGCGGCATTCAACGGCTCGCAAACGAGAAATGCATGGTGTCGCTGTAGACCGATGGCGCTGTGCGTGCGTCGTGGTCATTGCGGACTTGATGCACTTCGATCGCGAAAGGTCGCCACCGCACACTGCCGTTCGACCTCTGCCACATTGATCGCGCAGTACACGCCTCCACAACTGCATCGCCAACGGCACAGCGCGCGCATGCAGTGCAGCTCTCACCTGCGGTCACCACACGCACCTGATTGACACCCGCGTCGCATGTCCACGTTGGGCACGCCCGATCAACGGGCCACGCCGCACTAACACCCCGCGCGCGATCCTGCCGCCCTCTCACCCCTGCACGGAGTTTCCCCCACCATGCACACCCGCTCGCTTGGCCGTTCCGGCCCCACCGTTTCCGCCCTGGGCCTCGGCTGCATGGGCATGAGCGCCTTTTATGGCGATCGCAGCGACGAGGCCGGCTCGATCGCGGTGATCCACCGCGCACTCGACCGCGGCATCAGCCTGCTCGATACCGCCGACATGTACGGCCCGCACACCAATGAAGTGCTGGTCGGCAAAGCCATTGCCTCGCGCCGGCATGAAGTGTTCCTGGCCACCAAGTTCGGCATCAAGCTCGATCCCAACGACCCGTCCGTGCGCGGCATCGACGGCAGCCCGGACTACGTGCAGAGCGCGTGCGAGGCCAGCCTGCGCCGCCTGGGCGTGGAGCACATCGATCTGTACTACCAGCATCGCGTGGACCCGAACGTGCCGATCGAAGACACCGTCGGTGCCATGGCGCGCTTGGTCGAACAGGGCAAGGTGCGCTTCCTGGGCCTGTCCGAAGCCGCGGCCGACACCATCCGCCGCGCGCACGCGGTGCACCCGATCACCGCCGTGCAGACCGAATATTCGCTGTGGTCGCGCGAGCCCGAAGACAACGGCGTGTTCGCCACCGTGCGCGAGCTGGGGATCGGATTCGTGCCGTATTCGCCGCTGGGGCGTGGCTTCCTGACCGGCGCGTTCGCCTCGCCGGATGACTTCGATGCCGACGACTATCGCCGCCATTCGCCGCGTTTCCAGGGCGAGAACTTCACCCGCAATCTGCAGCTGGTGCAACAGGTCAAGGCGATCGCGACCGACAAGGGCGTCACGCCCGGGCAACTGGCATTGGCCTGGGTGCTGGCGCAGGGCCAGGACCTGGTGCCGATCCCGGGCACCAAGCGGTTGGCCTATCTGGAAGAAAACATCGCCGCACTGGACGTGGCGCTGATGCCGGACGAGCTCGCCCGCATCGATGCGATCTTTCCGCCCCAGGCAGCGGCAGGCACCCGCTATCCCGAAGCGATGATGGGCGCGGTCAACCGCTGAGCCACACCACGCGTCCGCAGGCGCTGCGGACGCGTCAGCTCACGCCATGGCCCGCGCATCCCCTGCACACTGCGCGGGTCCTTGGCCACCGAGTGCAACTGCAATGCTCTCCTGCGTGATTCCCGCCCATGACGAGGCCGCGTTGATCGGGCAGACGCTGCAGTGCCTGCATGCCTGTGCGCAGGCCATGCAACTGGACTACGAAGCCATCGTGGTGGCCGATGCCTGCAGCGACGACACCGCGGCGATCGCGCGTGCCAACGGCGCTAGCGTGATCGAGGTGGAGTTGCGGCACATCGCCGCCACCCGCAATGCCGGCGCCCAGGCCGCGCATGGCGATCGCCTGCTGTTTCTGGATGCCGATACGCAGGTAAATCCGCAGGTGATGGCCGCCGCGCTTGCGGCACTGGATGCCGGTGCGGTGGGTGGTGGCGCGCGCGTGCACTTGCATGGCAAGCGCGTGTGGGTGGAGCGCATGGCCCAGGCCGTGTTCGGCTGGATCTTCCGGCTTAGCGGCATTGCGCCAGGCTGCTTTTTGTTCTGTACCCGCGCGGCATTCGTCAGCGCCGGCGGCTTCGATGCGCGCTACTACGCCGGCGAAGATGTCGCGCTCAGCCGCAGCCTGGCGCGCTGCGGGCGCTTTGTGATCCTGCGCCAGACCGTGCACACCTCCGATCGCAAGCTGCGCAGTTTTTCCAAGCGCGAGCATGTGGGCTTGTTGTTGCGGTTCCTGTGGCGCGGGCGGCGCATGTTGCAGACCCGCGATGCGCTGGGCTTCTGGTATCAACGGCGGCGCTGAACCAGGCGTGTCCGCAAGACCCGTCCTCACGCGAACCACCCGTCAGAGCCAGGACGCGACTGCGCCAGAGACCTACACTGCGAAGTCTGTTCCGGTTTCGAGTTGCACCGCATGGTCTCTTTGCACCGCCCTGTCCTGATCGCCGCCACCGTGGCCACGCTGCTGGTCACTACCGCCTGCCACCACGATGGCGGCACCTCGGCGGCGAACAATGCCAGCAAGGCGGCGCCCAGCACTCCGCAACTGGGCGACTTCGGTTTCGATGTGGCCGGCATGGACCGCAGCGTGGCGCCGGGCGATGACTTCTTCGGCTACGCCAACGGCACCTGGGTCAAGACCACGCAGATTCCGGACGACCGCTCCAGCTTCAACAGCTTCACCAGCATCACCGTGAAGACCGAGCAGCACAGCCGCGACATCATCGAAGGCGACGCCGCCAACGACCGTGTCACCGGCGAAGACAAGCAGATTGGCGACTACTACGCCGCCTACATGGACGAGGCCGGCATCGAGGCCAAGGGCGTGAGCCCGGTGCAACCGGCCTTGGATGCCATCGCGCAGCTCGAGGACAAGCAAGCCTTGGCGCGCACTCTCGGCGGGCAATTGCGCGCCGATGTGGACCTGCTCAATTCCACCGATTTCTACACCGATCGCCTGTTCGGCTTGTGGGTGTCGCAAGACCTGCATCATCCGCAGCGGTATGTGCCGTACCTGGTGCAAGGCGGCCTGGGCATGCCCGAGCGCAGCTTCTATCTGGATGGCGGCCGCATGGCGCAGATGCGCGAGGCGTATCGCGCCTACATCGTCAACGTGCTCGAACTTGCCGGCATTGCCGATGCCGCGCCCAAGGCCGAGCGCATCCTGGCGCTGGAAACCGCCATTGCACGCGTGCATGCCAGTGCCGAGCAAACCAACAACGTGCAGGACGGCGCCAATGCCTGGGCCCAGGCCGACTTCGCGCGCAAGGCACCCGGCCTGGACTGGAGCGCATTTTTTGAAGCCGCCGGGTTGAAGGCGCAGCGCGACTTCATCGTCTGGCAGCCGCAGGCGGTGACCGGACTGTCGGCGCTGGTGCAATCGCAGCCGCTGCAGACATGGAAGGACTACCTGAGCTTCCGCGCGCTCGACCGCGCCGCGCCGTACCTGTCCAAGCCGTTTGCCGACGCGCGCTTCGGCTTCTATGGCACCACCCTGGAAGGCACCCCACAGCAGCGCCAGCGCTGGAAGCGTGGCATCGACGCCACCAACGCCGCGTTGGGTGAAGCGGTGGGCAAGCGTTACGTGCAGAAATACGTCAGTGCGCAGACCAAGACGCGCGCCGAAGCGATGGCCAAGAACATCATCGCCGCCTTCGGCAAGCGCATCGACGCGCTGGCGTGGATGAGCCCGCAGACCAAGCAGCACGCCAAGGCCAAGATCGCCGGGCTCACCGTGGCCGTGGGCTACCCGGACAACTGGCGCGACTACAGCGCGCTCGAGGTACGGCGTGATGATGCGGTGGGCAATGTCGAACGTGCCGAGCTGTTCGAGTACCGCCGCAACCTGGCCAAGCTGGGCAAGCCGGTGGATCACGGCGAGTGGTACATGCTGCCGCAGGAGGTCAACGCGCTGAATGTGCCGCTGGAAAACCGCCTGATCTTTCCGGCCGCGATCCTGCAGCCGCCATTTTTCGACCCGGCCGCCGACGATGCGGTGAATTACGGTGCGATCGGCGCGGTGATCGGCCATGAAATCAGCCACAGCTTCGACAACATGGGCGCGCTGTTCGACGAACATGGCGAGCTGCACAACTGGTGGACGCCGCAGGACCTGAAGAAGTTCGAGACCGCCAGCGACGCGCTGGCCGCACAGTTCGGCAGCTACAAACCGTTCGAGGATCTGTCGGTCAACGGCAAGCTCACCCTGGGCGAGAACATCGCCGACGTGGCCGGCCTGGCCACCGCCTACGACGCGTATCAGTTGTCGTTGCAGGGCAAGCAGCCGCAGACTCTGGACGGGTTCACGCCAGACCAGCGCTTCTTCCTGGGCTTTGCACAGGCTTGGCGCGGCAAGTACCGCGACGAGGCGTTGCGCAACGCAGTCCTCACCGATGTGCACGCCCCCGGACGCTTCCGCACGCAGACCGTGCGCAACCTCGACGCCTGGTACCCGGCCTTCGAAGTGACCCAGGGCCAACAGCTGTATCTGGCACCGGAACAGCGCGTCAAAATCTGGTAAGCGCATAACCACGCACGCAGCGCCAACCGACACCACCGTAGGAGCGCGCTCGCGCGCGATGGGGCGTTAGCGAGAACGCATCAAAACGCGTGGGCCGTTAGACACAAGCGCAAACACCGCACAGCGTCTGCGCGGCATGCTTACCGTGATGCCATGCGCGCCAACCCATCGCAGGCTCTCACCGCCAGACTTCGCCAGCGCGCATCACCCGTAGGAGCGCGCTTGCGCGCGATTGGGCGTTATCGAGGACGCCTAAACCGTTGAGAACAGCCGCGTAGCCACTCCGCTGCAACTGCGAAAGCTGCGTAACGTGATGCCGTGCAATAGCAGGTTGTTAGCAATGCCGCTGCGATTGCGACGTACGGCGAAGTCCAGGGCTTGGAAGCTGACGGAGCAAGGCGCCCTTACGCCATCGCCACAAACAGCCTTGCAGGCCTGCTCAGTGCTTGCCCGGTGCCTGCACAAGAGTGAAGGGCCGGCGCGTGATCGGTAAGGTCCATCGCGCGCGAGCGCGCTCCTACGGGTGATGCGCGTTTGTAGGGATGCGCGCGGAGGCTAAGGTCCGTGGCAATGCGAACGTGACACGCCGCGCCTACATTTACGCAGTCGCCACAGCGTCATCAGGCCACTGCAACAACACCGCAGGCGGCAGCTGCATGCGGCGGCAGGCGCGTGCAGACAGGCCGTCGCGCAGCGCGGTCCGGAACAGCGGCGACAGCCGGCGCAATAGCCGCGCCGAGGCGCCGGCCTGGCGGCGCTGTGTGCTGCTCAGCTGCAGCATGTCGCTGGCCCAGTCCGGTAGCAGGGCGTTGCCGGCGCCCAGGAAGACCCCGCGTGACAAGCGCGCGGCCGGCACCGGCAGCTGGATGCTGGTCAGCACCTCCAGCACCTCGCGCGAGCGAGCATCCATGCGCAGCTCGCCGCGCACCTGGGCAAAGTACGCCGCCACCTGCGCTTCGCTGGCGGGCACATCGGTGGCGCCCAGGCCTTCGGCCACACGGCGCGCTTCGTCGTAGTAACGGTCGGCGATGTCCACCGGCACGTCGCGGCAATAGCGGCGGTAGCCCTGCAGGAACCCGTAGGCCTCGGTCACGTGCACCCAGGTCAGCAGCGCCGGATCGTCGGCGCGGTACGCCACACCGTCGGCGGTGTGGCCAACGATGTGGCTGTGGATGGCGCGGACGCGCGCGATCAACCGCTCGGCCTCGGCCTGCGGGGCGTAGGTGGTGCCGGAAACGAAGTTGGTGGTGCGGCGCAGCCGGCCGACCAGATCCGCACGGAAGTTGGAATGGTCGTAGACCCCGGCCAGCGCGCGCGGGTGCAGCAGTTGCAACATCAGCGCGCATAGCCCCCCGGCGAGCATGCCGGGGAATTCCGCATGGATACGCCAGGTGACGCTGTCGGGGCCGAACAGCCCGGCGTCGCCCAGGGGCTGATCGTATTCGATGCTGCTCTGGCCACGCGGGAAGGCATCCAACACCCAGCGACGGATCTGTGCAGCGGCGGGGGCGGTGAGCGTACGCAGGACGGCAGACATGCGGGCAATGATACGCGGGCTCCCTGCAAGACCGTGTCGCGATGGCTGCCGCTCACGCATCCTGTACTTCTGGCGCGGCAGAGTCGGAATCGGCCAGGCACTCCTGCGCAGTGTGCAGTGCAGCACGACTGCAGGCGCCACCGGTGCTGCGCCGCACTAAACCACCGTAAATCAGGCGTTTTGTGCGCGATGACACAGGAAGGCCCGGCCGGTGCAGGGCTCAGCCATTGCCAAGCCGCGTGAAAGTGCTAGAACTAGGGCATCTGGCACCTGCCAGTCGCAAGTCGCTCGTACCAGCCATCCGTCAGGAGCTCGTCATGATCGCATTGTTCAAAGGTTTGGGCCTGCTGCTGCAGGACAACGCACTCCACCGACTCCCGTTCAACGAGCAGGTTGCGCACTGGCGTGACAAGACCGACGCGCAGCTCGACGAAGAGGTCGACCTGCTCAGCGTGGCAAAGAAACAATGGGTGATCGCCTCGATCATCGGCTGGCAGACGGTCTCGCTGATCCTGCTGGGCGTGATCACCCACCAGCTCTGGCAGAACGACTACCACCTCACCTTCAGCCGCATCGTCATCATCTTCACCTCGTGGGCGTCGATCCTGTTCGTGATGTGGTACATCGCCGACCTGTTCGACCACAGCGCCGGTTTCGAGCGCTGGCTGCGCGCCTTCAACTCCCGCGCGCGGGTCACCCCCGATGCCGACACGGTGGAATGCGTGGCCGATGCGCTGGACATGGCCCGCCGCTACCCGGAAGTGCTGCGCTACAAGCAGGAAGTGACCTCCAAGCGCGAGCTGCGCCACGAGGACATCGTCAACATGCGCGAAATGGGCCGCCTGCGCCGCTATACCGAACTATTACGCGACCTGGACCGGTTCGATGGCGCGCCGCGGCTGGTGGTCAACGCCTGACGCGCGCCGCGCAAGTGCACCGCCCACCTGCGTTGCACGAAAGGCACCGCGCCACACGCTCACGCAACACCCGCTTCAAAACAAAAGGCCAGTGCACGTGCACTGGCCTTTTGCGTTTCATCACTCAGCGTGCAACTGCATGCGCGTCACCGCACGGGTGCACCGCGGCACTGACCCTCAGGCGCGCGCTACCGCCTGCTCCACTGACGGGGTGCGCCAACCGCTGCGCACGCCCCAGATGTAGAACACCAGCCCGACCGCAGCGACCACCGCCAGGTCGGTGCCGTAGCTCAGGTAGCCATGGCCGCCGAAATCGGTGCTGCCGGCCCAGGACAGCAGCGCCACGATCGGCAGATAGCACACCATCCACGCCGCGCCCTTGAGGTTGCGGCGCAGGTCCGGCCAGCCCTGCTTGGCCTGGTAGTAGCAGTACACCGGCAGCGCCACCACCATCAGCAGGATGATCTCGCCGGTCAGCGGCCAGCGCGCCCAGTACAGCAGCTCGGTGGCCATCACGAACGCCACGCCAGCCAGGATCGGCAGGAAGGCGATGCGCAGCGGGCGGTGCATGTCCGGTGCGTGGCGGCGCAGCGCCATCGCGCTGATCGGCCCAGTGAGGTAGGAAATGATCGTCGCCACCGAAATCACCGCCGCCAGCGTGCCCCAGCCGCGGAAGAAGAACAGGAACAGGTAGGACACCGCCAGGTTGAAGAACATCGCCATGCGCGGCACGCCCCACACCGGGTGCAGCTTGCCCAGCGCGGCCGGCAAGGTGCCGTTCTTTTCCATGCCGTAGACCATGCGCGCGGTGGTGGCGGTGTAGGTGATGCCGGTGCCGCTGGGGCTCACGAACGCATCGATGTACAGCAGCATGGCCAGCCAGTGCAGGTTGACGATGATGGCCAACTCGGCGAACGGCGAACGGAAATCGATGCCGTGCCAGCCGGCCTTGGCCAGCAACTCCGGCGGCACCGCGCCGATGTAGGCCACCTGCAGGATCAGGTACACCACCGTGGCCAGCGCGATCGAGCCCAGCACCGCGAACGGAATGCTGCGCCCCGGGTTGCGCGCTTCGCCGGCCAGATTCACCGGGCTCTGGAAGCCGTTGAAGCTGAACACGATGCCGGCGGTGGCCACGGCGGTGAGCACGGCGGCCAGGTCGATTACATGCGCATCGCCGTGGATGCCCACGCTGAAGTTTTCGCTATGAAACCCGCTGGCGATCAGCGCCACGCCGGTCGCTGCCGGCACCACCAGCTTGAACACGGTGATCAAGGTGTTGGAGCGCGCGAACAGCTTCACGCTCCAGAAATTGAGCAGGAAATACACCAGCACCAGCACCGCCGAAATCAGCAACCCCGGCACCGACAACTCGCCCGCCCCACCCGGCGCCTGCACATACAAGCTTTGCGCCCAAGGCCACGGCCAGGAGGCCATGTATTGCACGGATGCCTCGGCCTCGACCGGGATCACCGACACGATGGCGATCCAGTTCGCCCAGCCGGCGATGAAGCCCACCAGCGAGCCGTGCGAGTAGTGGCTGTAGCGCACCATGCCGCCGGACTCGGGGAACATGGCGCCGAGTTCGGCATACGACAGCGCGATGGTGGTGATAATGGCCGCGCCCAGAATCCAGGCCCAAATCGCGCCGGGGCCGGCCAGGCCGGCAGCGCGCCAGGCGCCGAACAACCAGCCGGAGCCGATGATCGAGCCGAGCCCGGTGAGCATGAGGGCGAAGGGGCCGACATCGCGGCGCAACGAGTGTTCGGACATGACAGGCCTGGCAGTAAGACGCCGTGCAACGGCAACAAGCCGGCAATTCTCGCAGATGCGGCCGCTTGCCGTCAGTGCGTATTCAGCAGGCGTGCGTGATGCGCTGCTGCATTGCTGCCGCTGGTTTCGCAGTGGCAGGGCTGCTCAGGGCAATCGCTGCAGCGCGTGCGTGGCACATCGACAGCACCATCAACCGTGGCAATCCGCTCCGGGAGCGCTGATGTCCACGCAGGTATGTGCCTGCCTGCTCACGCCGCGTACGGCGCGCTCCTGGCCCGGTGCCAGGGTGAAGCGGTCCAGCGTCTGTCTGGCGCAGGCCGCAGCCTTGCCGGCGCCCGCAGCTGGGCCGGCGCACTGCTCCACGTACACCAGGTAATGGCACTGCCCGCTGCTGCTGGCCAGGCAATGCATGCTCAATTCGCTGGCGGTGGCCAGGGTCTTGCTGAAGAGCACATCGCGGCCCTCGCTGGTGGCGCGGGTAATGGACGTGGTGCCGTTACGTTCGTGGCAGCCGGCCAGGGCCAGCAGGCAATACACCAGGGAAGCGAGCAAGCGCATGGCGGCAATCCTTTCAGTCGATGCGGTACGGGGGAAGACGGGGTGCGGAGCTCACATGCCGCGAAACAGGCTCATGAAGGGCTGGCTCACGGTGAGCGTTTCGCTGCGGCCGCGGAGCGCCAGGCGGCCCTTGCCGCTGTCGTCGCGCACCACCGAGGCCACGGCTTTCATGTTGACGATGGTGGAGCGGTGGATCTGCTTGAACACGTGCGGGTCCAGCACGTCGAGCAACTCGCGCAACGGCGTGCGCAAGATCGCCTCGCCGGCGGCGGTCATCACCGTGGTGTATTTCTGGTCGGCCTGGAAATAGGCCACCTCATCCAGGGCGATCAGCCGCGTTTCGCGGCCGCTGCTGGCGGTGAGCCAGGCCAGTGGCGGCGCGGCGCTGGCTGCGCCCGGGCGTGCGGCCAGGCGCTGCAGCAGCGATTCCAGCATGGCGCCATCGGGCTGGCCGGCGGCGGCGCGTTGTTGCACGCGCTGCCAGGTGGCCTGCAGCCGCTCGCGGTTGATCGGTTTGAGCAGGTAGTCCACCGCGCCCTGCTCGAACGCATCGATGGCGTATTGATCGTAAGCGGTGACGAACACCACCTGGGTGCGCGGGCTGACCTCGCGCATCGCGCGTGCCACCTCGATGCCAGTCAGACCGGGCATGCGGATATCTAGGAACACCACATCCGGTTGCTGGGTGGCGATGGTGTCCAGCGCACTGGCGCCGTCTTCGCATTCGCCCACCACCTGCAGCTGCGGGCAGACCTCGGCCAGCAGCGCGAGCAGGGATTGCCGCAGCAGCGCTTCGTCTTCGGCGATCACCGCACGCAGCGCGCTCATGCCTGCACCTGCGTCTGCGTGGGGGCAGTGCTGGGCAGCGGCGGTGGCGCCGCGGCGGTAGATGCGGATGCGGGCGATGACACTGCCGGCAGCGGCAAGCTGATGGTGGCGGCCACGCCACTGGGGAAGTTGGACACGATCGCAAAGCTCGCCTTGCCGCCGTAGATCAGCTGCAGCCGCTCGCGCAGGTTCTTCAGGCCGATGCCGGTGCCGTGGCTGTGGTTGTTGAAGCCCTGGCCGTCGTCTGCCACCGTGAGGGTGACCTGGTCGTCCTGGCGGCGCGCCAGGATCCACACCGTGCCACCGCCGGGCTTGGCTTCCAGCCCGTGCTTGATCGCGTTTTCTACCAGGGTCTGCAGCATCATCGACGGCAGCTGCAACGTGCGCAGTTCGTAGGGCACTTCCACCTGCAGCGCCAGCCGCGTGCCCATGCGGATGCGCAGGATCTCCAGGTACGCCTGGGTGCGTTCGAGTTCTTCGCCCAGGGTGGCGATGGCACCGTCGGCGCTGGGCAGCGAGCTGCGCAGGTACTGGATCAGATGGCCGATCATGATGTCGGCGCGCGGCGGATCGGTGCGCGCCAGCACCTGCGCGCTGGCCAGCGTGTTGTAGAGAAAATGCGGCTCGACCTGCGCATGCAGCAGGTTCAAGCGCGCCACCGCCAGCTCCTTTTCGATCACCGATTGTTCGGCCGCGGCCTGCTCGTCGCGGCGCTGCTCGCCGACCCGGCGCACCACCGCGCGGTTGATCGCCTCGGCGTTTTCATAGTTGCTGCCCTCATCCACCGCGAACAGGTCCACCCAGGCGCCGGCATCGGGCTCGCACAACAGCGTGACGCTGCTGGTGCCCTGCCCTGGGGTCACCGTCACCAGTACCTGGTTGCGCTTGATCGCAAAGCGCGCAAACAGATTCCAGCGCGAGGGCTGGCGCCCTTCGTACGGGTCGATGCGGCGCACCTTTGCGCGGATCAGCAAGCTACCCGGTGCAGGCTCCACCTCCTCCACGCGCGGCAGGGCGCGCACCGCATCTTCGACCACCGCAAAGGCGGCCTGCGCATCCAGCGGAATCTCGATCTGGCGGCGTTGCCGGCTCGACAAGGCATCGTGGTCCAGGCGCCCGGCAATCAAGCGCACCCGCCGCACATGCGTGATCGAACTCATCAAGGCCATCACCATCAGCACGATGCTGATCAACCCGAAGAACGAGCCTGCCGAGCCGAACAGCTGCGCCCACATGATGCCGGCCACGATCAGCGCGGCGGCCCAGGCAAACACGATGCGGACAATCAGGAACACGCTGGCGGACACGGCAGATGGCTCGGTGGGTGGACGCGGCGAGCATAGCCGGCACGCGGCGCGCGCAACGGCCCAGGCGACGAATGGGCGCAAACGCGCCCTCAATTGCCGGTTCGGCGGAGCAAACCCGCAGGCGCCGCGCGCGGACAGCGGCAGCCTGCGCGGTATGCTCGCCGCCTGCCGTCCACTGCACCGGGAGCCACATGCATCGTCGTCATTTCCTGCAAGGCAGCGCCGCCGTGCTCGCGCTCGCATCCAGCGGCGGCTGGGCGGCAACGCGTACCAGCCGCAACGCCTTGGTAATGCCATCGGCCCCTGGCGTGGCGCCAGCGCCTGCCGCGCAGCCGGTCGGGTTCGCTGCCACGCCGCCGCTGGCGCCGATCCGCGCATCGGTCGATCGCATCATTGCGGTGAATGGCTGCACCCGCCCGTTCCGCGCGCAGGGGCCGCGGATCGAGGCCGAGCGCATCGGCCGCAAGACCGTCGTGCACAACTACGGCCATGGTGGCAGCGGCTGGTCGTTGTCGTGGGGTGCGGCCGAGCACGCCTTGCGGTTGGTGCGCAGCGCCGATGCCGATGTGCGCGAACTGGCAGTGATCGGCTGCGGTGCGATCGGCCTGATCACCGCGCTGGTGGCGCAACGCGCCGGCCTGCGCGTGCGCATCTACGCACGCGAGCAGCTGCCGGATGTGCGCTCGTTCTATGCCACCGGCGTGTGGTCGCCCGACTCGCGCGTGTGCACCAGCGAACACGCCAACGCGGATTTCAGGACCCGCTGGGAGGAGATGGCGCGCATCTCGTTTCGCCGCTACCAGACCCTGCTCGGCTTGCCGGGCGAGCCGATCGAATGGCGCGATGGTTATGCCTTGTCGGACGTGCCGTTCGACCAACGCATCGCCTCGCCCGAAGCACACGAGCCGGACTATCCACCGTTGGAACGCGACCTGCTTGGCAACCTGGGGCCGCACTCCAAGCCGGTGGCCGCCGGCGCGCATCCGTTCCCGGTACCGTTCGTGCGCCGTTACAGCCAGCTCACTTTCAACCTGAGCACCTACGCACGGCTATTGATGGACGATTTTATGCTTGCCGGCGGCGAGCTGCACACGCGCAGCTTCGACAGCCCGCGCCAGTTCGCCGACCTGCGCGAGAAGTGCGTGATCAATGCCACCGGCTACGGCGCGCGTGCCTTGCTGGGCGATGAAAGCGTCATTCCGATTCGTGGGCAGACCGCGCGGCTGATCCCGCAGCCGGAGGTCACCTATGGGCTGGTGTGGCGCGGCCACAATCTCAACGTGGTGCCGCGTCGCGATGGCATCCTGGTGCAGTCGCAAGGTCCCAACGACTACAACAACGCCGATGGCGCGCCGGACCGCGCTGCATCGGAAGCGGCGGTACGCGAACTAGCGCGTCTGTTTGCCTAAGAGCTGCTAACAACACGTGGCGAGCAGTCGTCAGGTGGGTGCGGACAGCGTGGAGTAACTGGAGTGTACGGGGTACATGCCGATTCCGCGCAGCGGCCGCGCCCGCTTGGCGGCTGCGCAGTCGTTTTGATACTGCTCTTAGCCCTGCAGCGACGCCTGCAGGGCACTGGCCAAGGCGGCATCGCCGCTGACCAGGTCTTCCCAGCGCAGCACCACGCCCTTGCGCTTGCCCTTCTCCACCAGCTTGAGCGTGTCCGGGTCGATGGTCAGCGTGTAGGACTGCTCGCCGATGCGCAATTCACGGCGCAGAGGTTTATCCAGTGGCGTCATTGCGGTGGTCCGTTGTGCAGGAAGCCCTGTTGTAACGCACCGGCGAGCAGGCCAGTGCAGACGCCGCGTCGACGCCGCGTTCATTGCCGCTGTACGCAGCGTGCTTAGCCTCGTGCGTGACCACTGACGAGGAGGCTTGCATGCCGACATTCTTCTCTGCCAGCGCACTGACCCGCGGTCGCCGTGACCCATGGTCATCCCTCGCCCTGCGACCTGCGCCCCCCTGCAACAGGCGCGTACGTCGGCCGGGCATGGTGGCCCTTGCCGTCGGAGCACGGCCATGAGCACGCAGCGCTCTGCCCTGTTGATCGTGGACATGTTCAACCGCTTCGATTTCGATGGGGGCGAGCAACTCGCCCATCGCGCGCAAGGCGCCGCGCGCAGCATCGATGCACTGGCACAGCGTTATCGGCAGGCACAACGGCCGGTGCTCTACGCCAATGACAATTTCTCCGACTGGCATGCGGACCTTCCCGCGTTGATCGCACTGGCCTCGCAGGCGGATGCGCGTGGCTGCGAGATCGCGCGCCTGCTGACGCCGCATCCGCAAGATTACCAGTTGCTCAAGCCCAAGCACTCGGCGTTCTTGAACACGCCGCTGGCGCCGCTGCTGAAGGATCTGCAGGTGGAGCACCTGGTCATCACCGGCGTGGCGCTGGATGTCTGCGTGCTGGCGACGGCCATCGACGCCGCTGCGCATGGGTTCGCTGTGAGCGTGCCGCGCGATTGCGCTACCGCCGAAACCGACGTGCGCGAAACCTGCGCGCGCACGATTCTGCAAGACGGTTTCCACGCGGCGTTGGCGCGCTCTGCGTCGATCGAACCGGCGTGATGCATCGATGCGCTCCATCGCGTTGCGCGGACTGAACAGGCCGCCATCGCACCGGGTTCACCGCATCCACCAATCGCCCTAACACTCGGCTGATTAGCGTAGGCAGCACACAACGACATGACCGCAGAGATCCAACGATGACGACGATGCAATCCAGGGAGCGTTTGGTGAAGTGGCTGCAGGACGCCTACGCCATGGAGAAGGAAGCAGAAACCATGATGACCGCGATGGCCGCGCGCATCGAGCACTACCCGGAGCTCAAGCATCGCATCGAGCAGCATGTACAGGAAACCCAGCAACAGAGCGCAGGCGTGCAGCGTTGCCTGGAATTGCTCGACGGCAGCATCCCAACCGCCAAGGGAATGTTGAGCAGCGTGCTCGCCAGCATGCACGCAGCGGGTAACTCGATGATGACCGATGAGGTCACCAATGGCGTAGGCATCAGCTACGCCTTCGAGCATCTGGAAATTGCGTCCTACCGCGCGCTGGTGGTTGCCGCGCGCAGTGCGGGAGAGCAAGAGGTCGCGCAGATCTGCGAAGACATCCTGCAGCAGGAAATCGAGATGGCCGAGTGGTTGATCGAACACCAGGAAGCCATCGTCGTCGCGTTTCTTGAACGCGAACAACTGGAAGGCGTCACCGCCAAGCGTTAGTCCGCCCCATCCCCTTCGTCCACCCAGAAAGGAGCCACTCATGGCGATCAAAACCGTTGAAGAATTGTTTGTCCACGAACTGTCCGATATCTACAGCGCCGAAAAGCAGTTGACCAAGGCGTTGCCACGCCTGGCCCGCGCCGCGACCGAGCCCAAGCTCAAGCAGGCCTTCGAAACGCATCTGGAAGAAACCCAGGGCCAGGTCGAACGTATCGACCAGGTGGTTGAACTGCTCAGCATCAAGCTCAAGCGCATCAAGTGTGCAGCGATGGAAGGCCTGGTCGAAGAGAGCCGTGAGGTTATCGACTCGATCGAAGCCGGCCCGGTGCGTGATGCGGCCCTGATCGGGGGCGCGCAGAAGGTGGAGCATTACGAGATTGCCTCGTACGGCACCATTGCCGCGCTCGCCAAGCAGCTCGGCTATGCCGATGCGTTGAAGCTGCTGCTGGAAACGCTGGAAGAAGAAAAAGCCACCGACGAAAAGCTCACCCTGCTCGCCGAACAGGGCGGCAACCAGAAAGCATCCCAGGCCAGCAAGGCGGCCTGATGTTCCGGGCGAGGCGGCCCTGCCCGCCCCGCGTTTCCTGCTGATCTTCAGCAGGTCTCCCTCCGCAAGCCAGCCCCGCGTCCTGTCCGCTCTTGCAGTGGCAGTTATTGCCTGGCGCCAGTCATGGAGCGAAACCCATGTTCATGCATAACAAGCGTCTGATGTACACCGTCCGCGTTGCCGAGCCGAATCCGGATCTGGCCACGCTGATGCTCGAGCAGTTTGGCGGACCGCAAGGCGAGCTGGCTGCGGCCATGCGCTACTTCACCCAGGCGCTGGGCGAAGACGATCCGGGCCGCAAGGATCTGTTGTTCGACATCGCAACCGAAGAATTGAGCCACCTGGAAATCATCGGCTCGATCATTGCGATGCTCAACAAGGGCCCAAAGGCGGTGCTCTCCGAAGGCATGGAAGAAGCCATGGAGATGCGCAACATGACCCAGAACAGCACCAGCCACACGCAGCAGATTCTCTACGGTGGCGGTCCGGCGCTGGTGAATTCGGCCGGCGTGCCGTGGACGGCCGCGTACGTGGATTCCATCGGCTGCCCCACCGCCGACATGCGCTCGAACATCGCCGCCGAGGCGCGCGCCAAGCTGGTCTACGAGCGTCTGATCAATGTGACCAACGATCCGGGCATTGTGGATGCACTGCGCTTTCTGATGACGCGCGAAGTGGCGCATCAGAAGTCGTTCGAAAAAGCGTTGTATTCGATCGAACCCAACTTCCCGCCGGGCAAGCTGCCGGGCGACCCGCGCTTCACCGACAAGTACTACAACATGTCGCAGGGCGAAGGCGACATGGTCGGCCCGTGGAATGCTGGCGAGCAGTGGGAAGTCATCGCCGACCGCGAGCAGCAGGCTGCAGTGGATGGCGGCGACGGCCTGGCCACGGTGGCGCTGGATGCCACCCAGACCAAGGCGCTGGATGCGATGTCGCTGCGCCTGCTGTCCAACCCGGAGCTGGACCGCGTCACTGGCGCGGACCTTGGCGCCGGCCCGGGCGCCGGTTCCACGACCGGCGATATCCAGCGCTGATCCCACCGCGCAACCGCGCATGACTGCCCGGGCCGTTCGCGGCCCGGGCGTTTTTTGCTCACCGCACGACACAGGAGTTGCCATGAACGACAAGCCCAAACTGGAGACCCACGACGAACGCCAGTCGGCGTACCGAGGCGACGGCGGCGATGCGTCCGTCGACGGCCGTGGCCGGCAGGATCCTTCTGCCGCTGACACCGCCGATGCCGCGCCGCCGCAGGATGGCCAGCCGCAAGCCTATTACCCGCGCGGGCACGGCCATGGCGGTGGGCTCGGCGAAGGCGAGCCGGACGGCCATGCCGAGCGCGATGGCCAGACCCAGCCCAACTTTGGCCAAAGCGGCACGTATGGCAAGCAGGACCATCAGCAGGCCCAGCAACGTGCCCGCGCAGATAGCGATAGCGATAGCGAAGGCGACGACATCTGACTTCGGTCATGTCGGGACGACATCGCTGCCCACTCGGCATCGTTGTATCGGTTTCACTGAAACACCAAGGGGCGCAGCGCGCCCCTTCTTCATGTGCTCTGCTACGCGCCTGTTGCGCAGGCGATCAAGCGCGCAACAGCGGCGCCGGGCGTCCTTCCGCTGCCCATTCGGGGCGCACGCCGGCCGCTGCAGCGCAACGCTCCAGGCGCCAAGGGCCGAGACGACGCATTGCCTCGTGGCCGCTGAGCTGCAACCACTGCGCAACATCGCCATCGATACACAACGGCCGGTGCGTGGGCATGCTGGACGACGAGGCCACCAGCAACGAGAACCCCATCTGCAGGCGGCCGCCGATATCCATCACATTGCGCAGCCCGGCCGCGTACAGCGCGCGGTTGTCCGGGCTCAACCAGGTGGCCGCCGTGTTGCCATCCACCGAGGCGGTGCACACGAATCCGCATAACGGAATCGCGCAGCGCTGGGTTTCCCAGATGGCCAGATCCACACCGCCCAGCCAGCTTGGCTCCTGCATGTGCAGCGAGCGTTGCTGACCCGGCGCGCGGCGGCCGAAGGTGGCACGCTCCTCGCGCTTACCGCCGCGGTCGGCGACCAGAATGTCGGCATCGGCACCCACGCCGACCTCGACCCATGCGTTGCTCGCCACCCTGGCGGACAACTGAAGAATGCGGGTAATCATGACTGCTCCACTGTGCGTAACGCCCTGTACAAACAAGCCACGCAAAAAACGCGCCAAGTCTTGAACGATGCAGTACTTACGCAATGTAGACATGCCAAGGCCCTTGCACGCTGGTCTTCAAAAATTTCTCACATCACGCCGCAAGAACTGCATTGGCGTGCAAGAATTTCCATGGCGCAGGCGTATGGAAGCGCCTGTGGCATAGCCAGCGAGCGCATCTGCACCAACGTTTGAAGCTGTATTGCGAACACATCTATCCGTGTGCAGAAGATGCGCAGCGCAGCCACGCCGCTGCGACGAGTCCGCAGCAAGACGATCGAGCAGACTCAGGCAATGCATCGCACATTCACCGGCGCTGGCTGTTGCCATACACGCCGACAATCACGCTGGGTAGTAGACCGACGCGCTGCATGCGTGCCGAAACAACGGGCACGTGGCGCAGCGCAATGACACGCACTGCGCCGCGCCAGTGTCATCGCACTAGTTCTTGCTGCCACCGGCGGCCAGGCGCCCTTGAAGGGCAAGACTGCGATAGCGGCGCACGGCGGCACGTCTGGGCGCAGTATTGGCGACCGCGCAGCACAGCTGCGCGTGCCCCTTTGAGCGCCGGCAACGCGGAACCAAGGCGCGGCGCCGTGCCGACGCCACGCCTGCTGCATTGCCGCCAGCCACGCCAATGCAACGCACAGCGTAGGAGCGCGCTTGCGCGCGATGTGACTTACACGCAGCGCCGCCGCCCTGCAAGGATACGAATACCGAACCCGCATCCCTTCGCCCCAGCAACGTAGGGCGCTGCCCTCAGTCGTCTACCGACGTCAGCGGCAGCTGGATCTCGCATTCCAATCGCGTGTCGCTGAGCTCGTAGCGGGTCTGCGCGCCGTGGCTGTACGGCAACGCCTTTTCGATCAGGCGCCTGCCGAAGCCACCCGCGTCCGCGCGCACGGACCGCTGTTGCAGGCTGGCGCCCTCTTCCACCCACGACAACACCAGCCGTGCCGGCGCGTTCTCGCTGGTCTCCACCCGCCACCGGATGGTCAGCGTGCCGGTGTCCACCGCCAGTGCACCGTATTTACGTGCGTTGGTGGCCAACTCGTGCAGCGCCAATGCCAGGGTCTGCACGGTGGATTTGCGCAAGGCCACATCCGGCCCGTCCAGGATGATGCGGCGCTGATCGGGCTCGGCACCGAGCGCATCCAGCTCCATGCGCAACAACGCGCCGATGGTGGCCGGCGCATTCTCTGCCTGCGAGAGCAGCCCCTGCACACGCGAGAGCGCGGCCAGCCGGTCTTCGAACTTGCCGGCGAACTCGTCCATGGTGCCGCTGCTCTGCATGGTCTGCGTCGCCACCGACTGCACCACGGTGATGAGGTTACGGGTGCGGTGCTGCAGCTCGGTCACCAGCACGCGCTGCTCTTCCTGCAGGCGGCGCAGGTTGTCCGACTCGGTGGAGGTGCCCAGCCATTCCAGCACGTGCCCGTTGTCGTCGCGCACCGGCGCGCTGCGGGTATGGAACCAGCGGTAGCCGCGCTCGGCCGCGTTGTAGAGCCGGTGCTCCACGTCCAGCCCGCCGCTGGCCGGGCAGTCGCGCCACGCGTCCATGGTGAGTTCGCGATCGTCCGGGTGCACCGCTTCCAGCCAACCCAGCTCGCGGCTTTCCTGATCGGCCTGGCCGGTGTAGGCCGACCATTGCGGGCTGGACCAGGTCCAGCGGCCGCCATCGAGCGAGCGCCACACCAGCTGCGGAATACCCTCCATCAAGGTGCGCAGGCGCTGCTCGCTACCGCGCAGCGCATCTTCGGCACGGGTCAGCGGGGTGACATCCATGAAGGTGATCACCGCCCCGCCGATGAAGTTGTCCACCGTGCGGTACGGCAGCACGCGCACCATGTAGCGTGCGCGCGTGGTGGGGTTTTCCACCTCGCGGTCGAGCACCGCCAGCGTGCGGATCACCCGGCGCACATCGTCCTGCAATTCCTCGTAGGCCACGCGCATCTTGATGTGGCTGATCGGGCGATGGATATCGCTTTCCACCAGCGGCACGATGTCGGTGACGGCCGGGGTGAAGTTGGTCACGCGCAGTTCGTTGTCCAGAAACACCGTGGCGATCTGGGTGCTTTCCAGCAGGTTCTTCAGATCGCTATTGGCATGCGCCAACTCCTGCACGCGATGCGCCAGCTCGCCGTTGACGGTGGTGACTTCCTCGTTGACCGACTGCAGCTCTTCCTTGGAGGTCTCCAGCTCTTCGTTGGCGCTTTGCAGCTCTTCGTTGAGCGACTGGTACTCCTCGTTGGAGGACTTGAGCTCCTCGTTGGTGCTCTCCAGCTCCTCGATCATCGCCTGCAAGCGTTCGCGGGTAATGCGCAGCTCGTTTTCCAGCACCTGCACATGTTCGTTGTCGGAGGCGGGTGGTTGCGACGCTGATTCCGCAAGCTCGCGCAGCTCCACTTCCTGGAACAACACCACATAGCCACGCGGCACCTCCGAATCGGAGGTAGGCTCCACGAAGATGTCCACCGCCCAGGTGACCCCGTCACCACGCATCTGAATGCCCTTGACCTGCACCGGCGCGTTGTCGGCCTCTGCACGGCTCAGCGCACCGCGCAGTTCCAGGCGCAGATCGCGGTGCACTAGGTTGAGCAGGTTGAGGCTGGGCGGGCCGCTGCCGGGGCGCACGAAGCGCCCGGCCTGCGCGGAGAAATGCATCACATCGAAGTGCTCGTCCAACACCGCGTACGCAGGCGCGTAGCGGTCGGCGATGCGCTCGCCCGCACGCACCAGCGCCTGGCTGGACGAACGCAAGCGCTGCACCGGCGCCGGCACCTTGCCCGGGCGCGCCGGCGACAATGACGGAAAGGTGGAATGCAGCCGCGTCTCGGCGTCGATCTTCTGGAACACGCGGAAGCTGCGCTCCACCGGTGCGAATAATTTCGCGTGGCGCGAGACGTTTTCCGCATTGCCCAGGAACAGGTAGCCGCCCGGCTTCAACGCAAAATGGAACAGCGGGATCACCCGGTTCTGCAGTTCGGCATCCAGATAGATCAGCAGGTTGCGGCACGACACCAGATCCAGCCGCGAGAACGGCGGGTCCTTGACGATGCTGTGCTGGGAAAACACGCACAGCTCGCGCAACTCCTTGCTCACCGCATAGGTGTCGCCTTCCTTGGTGAACCAGCGCTTGAGGCGCTCCGGCGGCACTTCGCCCACGATGCTGGAGGAATAGCGCCCCACGCGTGCGGTGGCCAGCGCGCGGCCATCGATATCGCTGGCAAAGATCTGGATCTGCGGCACCGACTCCAGCGTCTCGGCATGTTCGCGCAGCAGCATCGCCAGCGAATACGCCTCTTCCCCGGTGGAACACCCCAGCACCCAAACGCGCAGGTTGTCGCCATTCTGCTTGCCCTGGAATAGCCGCGGAATCACCTGCTGCTCCAGGAACTCGAACTCGCGGCGGTCGCGGAAGAACTGGGTCACCCCGATCAGCAAATCGTTGAACAGCAGCAGCGGCTCGTCCTGGCGGCTGCGCAGTACATCCAGGTATTGGTCCAGGGTATCGACCTGCACCACCTGCATGCGTCGCTGCACGCGGCGCAGGAAGGTGGCGCGCTTGTAGCCGTGGAAATCGTGCCCGGTGGTGTTGCGCAGGATACCGGCGACCTGACTGAGCTGATTGCTCTCCGCGCCGCTGCGCACGCCTTCCGGCACGGCATGCGCAACACCGTGATGCCGTTGCATGTGCGCGGAGATGCGTGCGGCCACGCGCGGCAGCGGCAGGATATCGTCGGACACCGCGGCCGGGCTGCTGGCGCTATGCAGATCCAGCCCGTGCAGGGACGCATCGCCCACCACCAGCGCCAGCCCACCGCATTCCTTGATCGCCGCCGTGCCCAACGTACCGTCACCATCCACGCGGCCCATGATCAGGCCGATGACGTTGCCATCCTGGTCGTGCGCCATCGAGACGAAAAAGCTGTCGATCAGGCCATGGTCGCTTTCGCCATCCAGCGGCCGCAGACGCAGGCGGCCTTCTTCCAGCGTGACCAGGGTATCGGCCGGCGGCAGATAGAAGCGGCCTGGCTGCAAGCGGTCGCCGTCACACGGCGCCACCAACTGCTGGGATTGGGGGCCAAGCAGGTCGCGCAGCCGCGCTTCATCCAGCAGCGCACGGTCGCGCAGCAGCAGCATCACCGCCAGGTTGGCCCCGTTGCCGATGGTCTCCAGCAGCTCGGCCAGCCGCGTGGCATCCAGCCCGGTGGCGCCCACGCCCAGAATGAAAAGGGGGGAATGCACAGCGGCGTCGCTGTGGACGTCGCTGCGGAGGGAGGTGTCGGTCATGAGAGTCGCATCAGCCAGCGACAACTGGCCGCCATAGAACGTAGATGATCGCGCAAACCGGCATCGCCTGCCATGACACCCCGCTTCCGGCCGCTGCATGTGCAGGTCTGACGCGCCCGCTTACGCATACCGTTAACCGACGTTGCGTACATCATGCGCTGCGCGACTCTCTACACCTTAGCGTCTTACCGGAGTCATCCCATGCACGACAGCCCCTTGCGCGGCCGCCGCATCCTGGTGGTCGAAGACGATTATTTGCTGGCCGAATCGCTCAACGATCTATTGGCCGAGGCCGGTGTCAAGGTGGTGGGACCGGTGGGCAACGTGCCCGAAGCACTGTCACTGGTGGCATCGGGGATCGGCATCGATGGCGCCCTGCTGGATGTCAACGTGCGCGGCCAGGCGGTGTTCCCGGTGGCCGATGCGTTGCTGGCGCGTGGCGTGCCGTTTTCGTTCTGCTCCGGCTACGACCGCTACACGCTGCCGCAACGGTATGCGCATCTGTCGTACTGCATGAAGCCCTACAACCCGCGCACCATCACCACGCTACTCAGCCGCCAGCAGGCGCCCGTCGAACATCACTGATCGGCCGTATCCGGCGCGGTTTCTGCGGGTTGCAGCGCGCGTTCTTCTTCGCCCAGCTGGTTGAGCAGCTCCACCGCGGACTGGTGCGCGGTGCGCAGGGTGTCCAGCGGTTTGGAAGGGGTTTCGGCGCGCAGCGAATACAGCGCGAAGCCCATCACATTGAGCCGGTTACGCAACTGATGCATGAGCTCGCGGCGACGCAGGTGGGCCGCATCGCTCACGCGTTGTCCTTGTCGCTCAGGCGATTGTGCAAGGTGCGCACGCTGATGCCGAGTTCGCGCGCAGCCGCCTTTTTGTTGTAGCGGGTACGTGCCAGCGCCGCTTCGATCATGGCGTCTTCGGCCTGGCGCATGGTCCAGCCGGCCGGAATCAGCAGCCCGTCTTCGTCGGCCTGCGGCACGGTCTGCTCCACCTCGGGTGCGACGAGCAGGTCACCATCGGTGCGCAGGTACAGGTAACGGATGAACGAGCGCAGCTCGCGCACGTTGCCCGGCCAGGTGTGGTGGGCCAAATAGCGCAACAGCGATTTGGTGGGCAACTTGCGCTTGCCGTATGTGGCGTTGAGCTCGTCGATCACGCGCAGGCCGAGCAGACGCGCATCGCCACGGCGCTCGCGCAAGGGCGGCACCTGGATCGGGTATTCGTTGAGGCGATAGAACAGGTCCTCACGCAGCACCGCCTGGTCGCGCTGCACGCGCTGGTGGGTGGCGGCCACCACGCGTGCATTCAACGGGATCTCCTCGCTGCCGCCCACGCGCATGAAGGTGCGCGATTCGATCGCCCGTAGCAGGTACACCTGCAGGCGCATCGGCATCTCGCCGATTTCGTCCAGGAACAGCGTGCCGTCGGCCGCCTGTTCCAAAAAGCCCGCATGGCGGCGGTCGGCACCGGTGAAGCTGCCGCGCTCGTGGCCGAACAGCTGGCTGGCCAGCAGTTCTTCCGGGATCGCGCCGCAGTTAACCGGCACAAAGCGCCCGCGGCGCCCGGACACGCGGTGGATGGCGCGCGCCACCAGGTCCTTGCCGGTGCCGGTTTCGCCGGTCACCAGCACGTTCAGATCGGTCGGCGCCACGCGCACGATGTCCTTGCGTAACGCCACGATGCTGTCGCTGTTGCCGACGATGCCCAGGTTGCCCTGCTGCGCCTCACGCAGCCCGCCCAGCACCCGCTCCAGACGCTCGGGGGCGAATGGCTTGGTGAGGAACTCGCTGACACCGAACTGATGCGCACGGCCTTGGGTCTCGCGCGCGTAGTCGCCGGACACCACCACGATCTGCGGAGTGTGGTCCGGGTCGAGCCGCTCGATCAGGTCGAAGCCGCTGCCGTCCGGCAGGCCGACGTCGACGACCAGCAGATCGGGGAAGTTGCTGTCCAGCCAATGGCTGGCTTCGCCAAGCGAATGCATCCCCTTGGCGCGGAAGCCGCTATCGGTGGCCAACTCCACCACCTGATCGCAGAACTCCACGTCGTCGTCGATGATGGCGCAGGAAAGACGGTCCATAGGCGCTTCTGTCCGCAATGACTGGTACATGTTCGGTTGAAAATTGTGACGACGGCGCGAAGATCGCGGCCTGTCATCCCCTGGTCCTTCACCCGCCGACAGCGGAACCATCCCACGCTTGCCCCCGTCGCGGCTAGAGCTCGCCAAGCCGCCTTCGGACGTTCGCCGGCCACAGCGGGTTCTACCAGTGCCAAGCGTCATGGTCCGGCCCGGTCGGCGTGCCAATCCCGCACACGCGCCAAGCACTGCAAAGGGTTGGGCCTGAGCGACCGCGAGAATCTGCGGCCGGTGGCACGGAGCCATGGATCAGCTCGGTTGATTCAGAACGAAGCGGCAAGGATGCCAGCGGAGTCAGCGGCAGCCAATGCATCGTGACGCATCGGACTGAACCCTTCATGGGCTCCCGCCCGGGCGACTGACTTACCCACAAATTACGCACCGCGTGTCAGCACCATGTGTAGAAACCGCTCACGTGCACCTGCGCGCAAGCTGCCAACACTGAGGCGACACAGGTGATGAGGTGTCCCATGAATGCACTCTCGGCGCAGCCACGCACTGCGCATCCGCGTGCAGATGTGCAGGCGGAACTGGCCCACTGGCGTGCCGAGCACCGCCGTGGCGAGCTTGGCTATTACCCGTTCGACGGCATCCCGGAGGCAACCATCCGCGCGGTCTGCGATGCCTGGAATGCGCATCCCCAGCTGACCGACCAGCAGGCGATTGCCGCCGTGCGCGACGCGTTGTGCCTGACGCCGGGCTCGATGAACGCGGTTCTGGCGGACTGGCTCGCCCCGCGCTGCCTGCGCCATCTGCGTCGTGGTTGAACGCGCGGCGCGACAGCGCCCGGCAGCGCGCGAACGCCGATCTGTGCAGCCGATCACGGTCGCGCCCGGCCAGGGCGCGGACCCTGTTCGCGCAGTGTTGCGTCAGCGCGGCGTACCTGCGCGCCAGGCGGGCGTGATGCCGGCTGCGGTGCCCGCTGCGCTCGGCCGGCATGCCTGCTCGCGGCGTGCGGCCTGTGCCGGCGTCGCACGCAGCGGGGCCGGTGCGGCTGGCCTGCCCGCGCCTGCCCAGCCCGCCCTCTAGGGAGATGTCTGTGGACGCGTTGCTGCTCTCTCGCATCCAGTTTGCGTTCGTGATTTCGTTCCATGTGCTGTTCCCCGCCTTCACGATCGGGCTGGCCAGCCTGTTGGGGTTTCTGGAATGGCGCTGGTTGCGCAGCCACGACGACGTGTGGAAGCGCCTGTATTTCTTCTGGCTGCGGATCTTCGCGGTGTCGTTCGGCATGGGCGTGGTCAGCGGCATCGTGATGGCGTTCCAGTTCGGCGCCAACTGGCCGGAGCTGAGCCGCATCGCTGGCGGGGTGATCGGCCCGCTGCTCAGCTATGAAGTGCTCACCGCGTTCTTTCTGGAGGCCAGCTTCCTCGGCGTGATGCTGTTTGGCTGGGGGCGCGTGTCCGAGCGGCTGCACTTTTTCGCCACCTGCATGGTGGCCCTGGGCACGTTGGTGTCCACCTTCTGGATCCTCTCGTCCAACAGCTGGCTGCACACCCCGCGCGGCTTCCGCATGGTCAATGGCGTGGTGCATCCGGTGGACTGGCTGCAGATCATCTTCAACCCGTCGTTCCCGTACCGGCTCACCCATATGGCGCTGGGCTCGTTCATCACCACCTGCTTCGTGGTGGGCGGTGTGGGCGCGTACTACCTGCGCAAGCGCAAGCATGTGGACGCGGCGGCGCTGATGCTGCGGCTGGCGGTGGCGTTTGCCGCCATCGTGCTGCCGATCCAGGTGTTGGTGGGCGACCAGCACGGGCTCAACACGCTGGAACACCAACCGATGAAAGTGGCGGCGATGGAAGCGCACTGGCACAGCGATGGCGACGGCAATGGCGTGCCGCTGGTGGTGTTCGGCGTGCCCAATGCCGAGGCCGAGCGCAACGATTACGAAGTGGCGATTCCACGCCTAGGCAGCCTGATCCTGACCCATTCGCTGGATGGCGAAATCGCCCCGCTCACTTCGGTGCCGCGCGAGGAGCGCCCGCCGGTTGCGCCGGTGTTCTTCGCATTCCGCATCATGGTGGGCCTGGGCATGGCCATGCTGTTGCTGGCCTGGATCTCGGCCATCGCGTGGTGGCGCGGACGGCTGCACGCGCGCCCGCTGATCATTGCCTGGAACCTCATGTTACCGGCCGGCTTCATTGCGCTGGTGGCCGGCTGGTTCGTCACCGAGATCGGCCGCCAACCGTATGTGGTGTACGGGCTGCTACGCACGGCCGATGCGATGGGCCCGCAATCGACGGCGATGGTGGCGGTGTCGCTGGCGGTCTACGTGGCCGGCTATGCCTTCGTGTTCGGCTGGGGTATCTGGTACCTGGCCAAGCTGATCCGCACCGGCCCGCAACCGCGCGGCGATGGCCCGGACGTGGCCAGCGGCGAACACACGCCTGCGCGGCCGTTGTCGGCGGCCGATGAATCCCTGGAACAGGAGCACGCGCCATGGACCTGAGTTACTGGCTGCCGGTGGTGTGGTTCGGCGTGATCGGCTTCGGCGTGCTGATGTACGTGGTGCTGGACGGTTTCGTGCTGGGGCTGGGCATGCTGGCACCGTTCGCCCGCGACGAGCAGGAAGTGGACCTGATGATGAACACCGCCGCGCCCATCTGGGACGGCAACGAGACCTGGCTGGTGCTTGGCGGGGCCGGCCTGTTTGCGGCGTTCCCTACCGCGTATGCAGTGATCCTCTCCGGGCTGTACCTACCGGTGCTGTTGATGGTGATGGCGCTGGTGTTTCGTGGGGTGGCGTTTGAATTCCGCTTCAAGGCGCATCGCTCGCGGCGGCTGTGGACGCTGTCATTCATTGGCGGCTCGATGCTCACCGCCTTTGCGCAAGGCATCATCCTGGGCGCATTGGTGGAAGGCATGGCGTTGGACAACGGCCGCTACGTCGGCGGCGTGTTCGGTTGGTTTAGCCCGTTCACCATCCTCACCGGGGCGGCGCTGGTGTTCGGTTATGCGTTGCTCGGCAGCACCTGGTTGATCCTCAAGACCGATGGCCGCACCCACGAACTGGCGCGCCAGCTCACCCGCCCGCTAGTGGGCGTAGTGGTGGCCTTCATGGTGCTGGTCAGCGCGTGGCTGCCGTTCTTGAGTTCGCACGTGATGGCGCGCTGGTTCGAGCACGGCAACTTCTGGTGGCTGTCGCCGATCCCGGTGATCACCGCGGTGGTGGCGATGCTGCTGTGGCGCGCCGGCAACACCTCGCGCAACCATGCCTCGCCGTTCCTGTTGACCCTGGCCATCTTCGTGCTGGGCTTCATCGGCCTGGTGCTGGGCATGTGGCCGTACCTGGTGCCGCCGAGTTACACCATCTGGCAGGCGGCGGCGCCACCGTCATCGCAGATCTTCCCGATGGTGGGCTTGATCGTGCTGCTGCCGCTGGTGCTGGGCTATACCGCGTGGTCGTACCGGGTGTTCCGCGGCAAGATCGCTGCGGATGTGGGCTACCACCATCATTGATGCTGAAGTGCGCGTTGCGTTTTCCACCACATGAAAAACGCCCGCGCGATGCGGGCGTTGTTCGTTGCACCGATGCGCGGCGGTCAGCGCCGTTCGGAGCCGTCCGGGCGCTCGTAATCGTGCTCCGGGTCGGCCTTGTTGACGTCACGGTCTTCATCGGGCATGTCGTGCTCTTTCCATTTGACGTCCTCGTTGCGCCGCTCCTGCGGTGTGAACGGCTTCTTCTGGTCGTCTTCCGGACCCCACGGTTTTTTCGGTTCGGTCCCCATATGCACTCCGCTCTGGACACAGTGTCGTTGTGGTCAACGCTAGGCACGCGCGCATTGCCGAAGGGTGAAGGTGCAGCAGCGTTGCGTGAAGGCAGCACCCATCAGCCACCGGTCTGGGAATGCGGTGCGGACACCGGCTTGGATTGCGGCGAGTCCTTCTGCCGCAACCAGATGGTCAGCACCACCAACGAGAACACCGCCAAAAATTCGCTCTGCCAGTTCTGCATCGACTCGAACCAGAACGCGGCATCGGTGAAGTGCTGCAGCAAACTGATCGGTGGCAGGCCCTGCTGCGCGCGCTCGGCCAGTTCCAGCCGCCAGCTTCCCAGCAGATGCAGCACAAAGCTCAGCAGGAACAGCACACCGAAGGCGATGGCCAGCGAGTGCTCGTACAGGCGCAACCACAGGCCACCCTTGCGCACCGGCCACGGGGTGCGGCCCGGCGCAATCTCGCTCGTTTCTTCATCAGGATCGAGCGGCCGCGATTCGGCCGAGCCCACCTGGCGCAGCTTGACAGTGAGCAGCACATACATGCCCATCTGCAGGAATTCGCTTTCCCAGTTTTCAAACAACGCAGAGATGAAGTGCCCGCTGCGCAGGTACTGACCCAGCGTCAGGGTTGCCTGGCCCAACTGTGCCAGTTCCTCGTTATAGGCATGCAACCCCGCATACACCTGGGCGGCGATAAACAGCAGCGTCAGCCCAAGCAGACACAACGACAAACCATGACGACGAAAGATCATCTGTACGCTCCTCTGATACCGAAAGTATTCGAGCAAGCACAGCAAAAACGCATGAATACTGCGTGGTGAACCGCCGCAATCAGCAGCGGGTGAGTGCCGCGCGGCGGTGTGCGCAGCCAACACACATCGCGGCGACATCGCCTATGCCCGATGTTTACTTCTGCGTGGCCACACTGACCGTCCAGCTTCCTTCCCCGTCAGGAGATCACCATGCCCGTGCCCAACTACCCGCGCCCGCCATTCAAGCCGCAGCAGCAAGGCTTCCCCGGCAAGACCGACAAGATGGACCCGCGCCCGGATCACGGCGAAGACAGCTATGTGGGCCACGGGCAGCTGAAAGGTAAACGCGCGTTGATCACCGGTGGCGACAGCGGCATTGGCGCCGCCGTGGCCATCGCTTACGCACGCGAAGGCGCGGATGTGGCCATCGCCTTCCTGCCGGATGAGCAGGAAGACGCATCACGCATCGGTGCGTTGATCGAAAAAGCCGGCGTGCGCGCACTGCTGGTGGGCTGCGACATCAGCGACCCCAACCAGGCTGCGTCCTTGATCGACAAGGTCAACAGCGAATTCGGCGGGTTGGACATCCTGGTCAACAACGCCGGCTACCAGAAGTACTTCCAAAGCTTCGAAGAAATCACCCTGGACGAGTGGCGCAAGACCTTCGATACCAATGTGCACGCAGTGTTCAACCTGGTGCGCTTGTCGGTGCCGTTGATGAAGGACGGCGGTTCCATCATCAACACCGCTTCGGTGCAATCCAAGAAGCCCACGCCAAACATCCTTCCCTATGGCGCAACCAAGGGTGCGCTGGCCAATCTCACCATCGGGTTGGCCGGCGTGCTGGCCGAAAAGCAGATCCGCGTCAATGCGGTGCTGCCGGGCCCGATCTGGACACCGTTCATTCCCGCCGGCATGGACGAAGAATCGGTGGAAAGCTTCGGCTCGCAAACGCCGATGGGCCGCCCCGGCCAACCAGTGGAGCTTGCATCGGCCTACGTGATGCTGGCCTCCGATACTGCCAGCTACACCTCCGGCACCTTGCTCACCATCTCCGGTGGTGCGGTCACGCTCTGACCAACACAGCCTTTTTTGCGTTCTACAACGCCACTGGCTCGAGTGGCGTTTTTGTTTGCGCATCACGGCATGTGCGCGCACATCAGATACTGCATCTGGCAGCCACGTCCATGCGTGATTTTCCGGTCAAGGCCGCACTCGCGCTGCGCATACTTGCTGTTGCGTTTCTTCTAACGGCGCGATCCATACCGTAGACACCACTGGATCGTGATGCATGACCTCTTCCGCGTTGCCACTTCCTGCCGCAGGCACCACGCGGCGGTGAAGCAGTGCGCCTTGGGAATCAGGGCCATCACACATGCGCACCCGGACGTGCGATCTGTCGCAGCACGCGCCACTGGCTAGCTCGCGCGCCCGCGCCCCCACAAGGCCCACAGCAATGAGAATCCTGGTCACCGGCGGTACCGGCTACATCGGCTCCCACACCTGCGTTGAATTGGCGCGGCGCGGGCATGAGATCTGCATCGTCGACAATCTGAGTAATTCATCAGAACGCGTGCTCGATCACCTGGCCCATCTGATCGGCGCGCGCCCGGCGTTTCATTGCCTGGACGTGCGTGCGCCCGAGCTCGCCGAGCTGATGCAGCGCGAGCGGATCGAGGCGGTGATCCACTTCGCCGCGCTCAAGGCGGTGGGCGAATCGGTGCGCGAGCCGCTGCGCTACTTCAACAACAATGTCACCGGCACGCTGGCGCTGCTGCGTGCGATGCGCACTGCCGGGGTGGCCAACCTGGTGTTCAGTTCGTCCGCCACCGTGTACGGCGACGAGAACAGCAGCCCGATCGAGGAACATGCGCCGTTGAAGGCGATCAACCCGTATGGGCGCACCAAGCTGATGATGGAAGAAATGATCGGCGACCTGAGCGCGGCCTGGCCGCAATTCAACGCCGCGCTGCTGCGCTACTTCAACCCGGTGGGCGCGCATCCCAGCGGATATCTCGGCGAAGATCCGCGTGGCGTGCCGAACAATCTGATGCCGTACATCGCCCAGGTGGCAGTGGGCCGCCGCGATGCGCTGCAGGTGTTCGGCGACGACTACCCCACCCCTGACGGCACCGGCGTGCGCGACTATCTGCACGTGATGGATCTGGCGCGCGCGCATGTGGATGCCATCGAGTATCTGCACCACGAGCGCCAGGGGCTGGTGGTCAACCTGGGCACCGGCCGGGGCCACAGCGTGCTCGAAGTTGCCGCCGCGTTCGAGCGGGCCAGCGGGCGACGTATTCCGCTGCAGTTCGCGCCGCGCCGCGATGGCGAAGTGGCGGTGTATTACGCCAGCACCGCGCTGGCCAACCGACTGCTCGGCTGGAAGGCGCAGTACGACCTGGAGCGCATGTGCGCCGATACCTGGCGCTGGCAGTCGCTGCATCCGGAAGGCTATGCGCAGTCGCGCCTGGTGCGCCCGCGCGCCACCACGCCGATGGGCGAACGCGTGGCGCCGCTGCGCAAGCTGCTGCCCGGCAGCGATGGGCGCCGCCGTCACGAGCCTGCACGTGCCTTGCTGCCCGCACACGGGCATTCCGGCGCCTGAGGCGCCATTCCCCTTCCCCCGATCGAGGACCTTGCATGAGTTGGGCTGGACACTTTCAATACGACATCGGCAAGAGCCGCCGTGCCGTGCCATCGGCGACCACACCGCAGTTCGATGCCACACGCCCGACCCTGCTGTGCCTGTCGCACCTGCGCTGGAGTTTTGTCTACCAGCGCCCGCAACATCTGATGTCGCGCTTTGCGCAAGACGCCAACCTGCTGTTCTGGGAAGAACCCATCGCCTGCGACGAGCCCGAGCCCTGGCTGCAGGTGCGTGGCGAAGAAGGCGGCGTGCAGGTACTGGTGCCGCGGCTGCCGGCCGGCTGCGACGGCGATGCCGCCACGCAGGTGCAGCGTCAGTTGCTGGACGGCTACCTGGCCGAGTTGGGCGTGCGCGATCTGGTGCTGTGGTACTACACGCCGATGAGCCTGCGCTTCAGCGATCACCTGCAGGCACGCACGGTGGTCTACGACTGCATGGACGAGTTATCCGCCTTCCGCGGCGCGCCGCCGGAGCTGGTGCAGCGCGAACGCGAGCTGTTGCAGCGCGCCGATGTGGTGTTCACCGGCGGCTACAGCATTTGGGAAGCCAAGCGCGCCCTGCATGCCAACGCACACCCGTGCCCCAGCAGCGTGGACGTGGCGCATTTCGCCGCTGCGCGCACTGCGCAGGACGACCCACCGGATCAGGCCGACATCCCGCACCCACGCCTGGGCTTCTACGGCGTGATCGATGAGCGGTTCGATGTGGCGTTGCTCGGTGAGATTGCCGCGCAGCGCCCGCAGTGGCAGTTCGTGATGATCGGCCCGGTGGTGAAGATCGACCCGGCCGAGCTGCCGCGTGCCAACAACATCCACTACCTGGGCGGCAAGACCTACGACGAACTCCCCGGCTATCTGTCCGGGTGGGACGTGGCGCTGATGCCGTTCGCCTTGAACGCCTCCACGCGCTACATCAGCCCGACCAAGACGCCCGAATATCTGGCGGGCGGCTGCCCGGTGGTGTCCACGCCCATCCACGATGTGGTGCGCACCTACGGCGATACCGATGTGGTGTACATCGCCGAGACCCCATCTGAATTCATCGCCGCCTGCGAGGCCGCGTTGCAGGACAGCGCCAACCGCGAACAGCTGCTGGAACGCGCCGACGCGGTGCTGGGCGATATGTCTTGGGATCACACCTACGATTTGATGAAGGAGAAGATCACATGGACACCCTGAAGGCTTCCGGCGGCGCACCGCTGGCCACCGAGCGCAGCGGCGGCAGCCGCCGGCGTGGTTTCGATTACCTGATTGTCGGCGCCGGCTTTGCCGGCAGCGTGCTGGCCGAACGCCTGGCCGCCGGCCTGGGCAAGCGCGTGCTGGTGGTCGACCGCCGCCCGCATATCGGTGGCAACGCCTACGACTTCCACGACGATGCCGGCGTGCTGATCCATCGCTATGGGCCGCACATCTTCCACACCAATGCGCAGCGCATCGTGGACTACCTGTCCAACTTCACCGAGTGGCGGCCGTACGAACACCGCGTGCTGGCGCAGGTGGGCGAACAGCAGGTACCGATCCCGATCAACATGACCACCTTGAACGCGCTCTACGGCCTGCAGCTGCGCAGCGAAGAAGAAGCCGCCGCCTTCCTGGCCAGCCGCGCCGAACCGGTGGCCGAGATCCGCACCAGCGAAGACGTGGTGATCAACCAGGTGGGCCGCGAACTGTACGAGACCTTCTTCCGTGGCTATACGCGCAAGCAGTGGGGTCTGGATCCCTCGCAGCTGGACAAGTCGGTGACCTCGCGCGTGCCCACCCGCACCAACGACGACGACCGCTACTTCACCGACACCTTCCAGCAGATGCCGCTGCACGGCTACACGCGTATGTTCGAACGCATGCTCGACCACCCCAACATCAAGGTGATGCTCAACACCGACTACCGCGAGATCCGCGACGAGCTCGACTACGACCAGTTGGTGTACTGCGGGCCCATCGACGAGTACTTCGACTATTGCTACGGCAAGCTGCCGTATCGCTCGTTGAAGTTCGAACACAGCACCGTGGACCAGGAGCAGTTTCAGGCAGTGGCCACGGTCAACTACCCGGCCGAGGAGGTGGCCTACACCCGCATCACCGAGTACAAGCATCTCACCGGCCAGCAGCACCCCAAGACCAGCATCACCCACGAATACCCGTCTGCCGAGGGCGACCCGTACTACCCTATTCCGCGTGCGGAAAACGCCGAGCTGTACCGGCGTTACGAGCGGCTTGCCGCGGAAACGCCTAACGTCACCTTCCTTGGGCGGCTGGGCACCTACAAGTACTACAACATGGACCAGGTGGTGGGACAGGCGCTGGCCTTGTACAAGCGCATCGAAGATGCCGAGCACAAGCGCCGCGCCGAACTCGCCGCATGAGGCATGACCGCACCAACCGGCAGCCATGTGCTGCCGGCCACTGGTTTGAAGATGCGACGTGGCTCCGGCGCGCGTCGTGCAGCAGGATGTGAGATGCATACCCCCACAGTGTTCGACAGTTTTTTCATGGCCGGTTTCGAGTGTTCCACCCATCGCCGCCGCGATGGCCGCCGGCTTGACCTGATTGCTGGCACCCGGCACGACCGCTGGGCGGCGAACGACTACCGCGCGGTGGCCGCGCATGGCTTGCGCACCGTACGCGATGGGCTGCGCTGGCATCTGATCGAGCAGCGGCCCGGCCACTACGACTGGTCCAGCTTCCTGCCGATGCTGCATGCGGCGCAGGCCACCGGCACCCAGGTGATCTGGGACCTGTGCCATTACGGGTGGCCGGATGACGTGGATATCTGGCGCCCGCAATTCGTGGAGCGCTTTGCGCGTTTCAGCGCTGCGGTGGCGCAGTGCGTCAAGAACGAAACCGACGCGGTGCCGGTGTATGCACCGCTCAACGAGATCTCGTACTGGGCGTGGGCCGGTGGCGATCAGGGCCGCATGCATCCACTGGCGCGCGGGCGTGGCTTCGAGCTCAAGCACCAACTGGTGCGCGCGAGCATCGCCGCGATCGAGGCTGTGCGCAGCGTGGAGCCGCGCGCGCGCTTCGTGCAGGTGGACCCGGCGATCCATGTGGCCGCGTCCAACGACCGCCCCGGGCCACGGCGCGAAGCCGAACGCCTGCGGCAGGCGCAGTTCGAAGCCTGGGACATGCTGTGCGGCACGCAATGGCCGGGCCTGGGCGGCGCGCCGCAGTACCTGGACATGATTGGCGTGAACTACTACTCCAACAATCAGTGGTATCTGGGCGGGGCCACCATCGCGGCAGATTCGCCCGACTATCGCCCGTTCTCGGAGATGCTTGGCGAGATCTGGCAGCGCTATCAACGCCCGATCGTGGTGGCAGAAACCGGCGCCGAAGGCGACCACCGCGCCCGCTGGCTCGATCACGTGGGCGGCGAAGTGGCGCTGGCGCTGCAGCGCGGTGTGGCGATGGAAGGGCTGTGCCTGTATCCGGTGCTCGACTACCCCGGCTGGGAGAACAACCGTCACTGCCTCACCGGGCTGCTCGGCTACGCCGATGCGGCCGGCGAGCGCGAGGTGCATGCCGAACTGGCCGCGCAGCTGCGCCACGAACAGGTGCGCTTCGGGTTCTCCGCACCACAGTTTGCCCTGGACGACATCGCCACATGAGTACCGCCGCCGCCGCGCAATCGGAGTTGCTGCCGGCCAGGCCGGCACGTTTTCTGTGGCACTACATCTGCCAACGCCCATGGCACTTCGGTGGTCTGCTGGTGTTGATCATTGGCGCGGCCGGCTGCGCGGTCGCGGTGCAGTACGGCATGAAGCTGCTGGTGGATGCCATGTCCACCGATCAGCGCACCCAGGCCGATGTGTGGACGCCGCTGGGCCTGTTCATCGGGTTGATTGCGGTGGAAAACCTGTTCTGGCGGCTGGGCGGCTGGCTGGGCTGCCGTACCGTGGTGGCCAGCGTGGTGGATATCCGGGTGGACCTATTCCGCCATCTCACCGGCCACCCGATGCGCTATTTCACCGAGCATTTTGCCGGTGCGCTGGGCAACCGCATCACCGCCTTGGGCACCGCGGCCGGGCAGATCTATGGCGGCCTAGCGTGGAAGATCCTGCCGCCCATCGTCGACTTCATCGGCGCCATCGTGGTGTTGTTCACCGTGGACTGGCGCATGGCCGCCACCTTGATCGGGTTTGTGGCGGTGGTGGCCGCGATCATCACCAGCTTCGGCATCCGCGGCCGTGCCAAGCATCAGCGCTTTGCCGCGCAGGCCGCACGCGTGGGCGGCGAGCTGGTGGATGCGGTGTCCAACGTGTGGACGATCAAGGCCTTTGCTGCACGCGACCGCGAGAGCGCACGCCTGGCGCAGGAAATCGGCCACGAGGCGGTCGCGCACCGGCGCAGCTGGATGTATGTGGAAAAGGCCCGCGTCATCCACGACATCTGTCTGTCGATCATGGCGGGCGGCATGCTGATCTGGGCGATCAGCGCCTGGCGCGGCGGCGCGGTGAGTGCCGGCGATGTGGTGCTGGTCAGCGCCTTGACCTTCCGCATCCTGCACGGCTCACGCGACCTGGCGCTGACCCTGGTCGACACCACGCAGCAGCTGGGCGCCATCGCCGATACCTTGCAGATCATCCTGCAGCCACACGCCCTGCCCGATGCCGATGCACCGCTGGCGCTGGCCGAAGGCGACGTGCGCTTTGAAGGCGTGCGCTTTGCCTACCCGGACCGCCCGGCGGTGATCGAGGCACTGGACCTGCACATTCCCGCCGGGCAGAAGGTGGGTATCGTTGGCCCATCCGGCGCCGGCAAGTCCACGCTGATCGCCTTGATCCAGCGGCTGGATGATGTGGAATCGGGCCGTGTGTTGATCGACGGCCAGGACATCCGCAGCGTGAGCCAGGACAGCCTGCGCGACCGCATTGCCGTGGTGCCGCAGGAAACCGCGCTATTCAACCGCAGCATCGCCGACAACATCCGCTACGGCCGCCCGGAAGCCAGCGATGCCGAGGTCCACACTGCGGCACGGCACGCCTTCTGCGATGGCTTCATCCGCGAACTGCCGCAGGGCTACAACACGCTGGTTGGCGAGCGCGGCGTGATGCTGTCGGGCGGCCAGCGGCAACGCCTGGGCATTGCGCGTGCGTTCCTCAAGGACGCCCCGATCCTGATCCTGGACGAAGCCACCTCCGCGCTGGACACCGAATCCGAAGCAGAGATCCAGTCCGCACTGGACCATCTGATGCGCGGCCGCACGGTACTGGCGGTCGCCCACCGCTTGTCCACGGTGATCGGCTTCGACCGCATCGTGGTGCTGCAGGACGGGCGCATCGTCGAAGACGGCAGCCCGGCCGAACTACGCGGACGCGGCGGCGTGTTCGACAGCCTATGGCAACGCCAGGCGGCGGGCTTCGAACAGCCGGTGGCGGAGGATGCGTGAGGGGCGGCATGGCTGCGCGCAGGCTTGAGGTGCTGAGCTTTACGGGGCTGAAGTAGAGCTTCGGCTTTGAGAAGCGTGGCAGCAGCGCAAGCCTACATGTTGAGCGTAGTGCTGGGCACGCGCAGACTTGTTTGGATCAATCACTCGAGACCCGGCGGCATAGGCAGGGATGCGAACGCGAAACGTTGCCCCGCCATCTCCGCCTTCGAGCGGCTTCTCTAGCATCAGCGAGTGCTGCTCGCGGCCCACCAAGCGACTGCGTGACTGAGTGATTGAGCGACAAGTGGGCCATGAAGAACCGATGCCGCATCGACTCGGGCAGAGCTTCCGCGATTGAATGCCAGCGGCTACCAGCTAGGGGCGCTGCCTGCGCTTTGGGATCGGTCTCGGTATCTGACGACACCACGCTAAGCCACCATCAGGATCACAACAGCGCAGCAAATCTTCACATAGCCGAGCACAGGGCGAGTGGGCGCTGCCTGCGCTTTGGGATCGATCTCGGTATCTGACGACACCACGCTAAGCCACCATCAGAATCACATCAGCGCAGCAAATCGTCACGCAGCCGAGCACAGGACGAGTGCCGGTGTGCAGCAATTTCTCATGACTTTGGTGGTCGAACGAACACGAGGATGTAAAGGGGGGAACAAGCACCTTGCGCCTCGTGTACCCACGCATGTGCAACTGGCTCGGATGCAATCGATGCCCTCAAATGCGATCTGCCGACGCAAAAAGAACAAGGGCGACCGTGGCCGCCCCTGTTTCCCATCACTTCCACTACTGATCAACTCAGCAGGCACCCGGCAACACGCACCTACAGCTCGGCCAGGCGCAGCCTGCAAGCAGGCATCACACACCGCTCAATGCGGCGGCCGATAATCCCGCAGCTTGGTGGTGACGTTGCCGACCTCCTCGACCGCAGCCCGCAGATCGTCTTCTGACATGCCGAGTTCGCGGGCCCAATACTGCAGCTCCCATTCCTCGCTGATGCTCACGTGTTCCATGTCGGTGGGTTTGCGGTTTGCGTCTGCTGTGCTCATGGCGTTTTCCGTTGGCGTGTGTCTGCCGGATGCGCTGGTAGTCGGATCAATGCGTCTGCGTGCGCTTGGCCTTGAGCCCGCGCGCATGCTCCAGGTGTTCGGCAATCATGTCGCGCTCGCGCTTGAGCTCCTTGCCCAGGTCGCTGGAGCCCGGCTCGCTGCTGACCTGCGCGTCCAGCACGGCGAGCGCCTTTTCGTGACTGATCACCGATGCCTGCAGGTATTCGCGCTCGAACTCCTGTGCATGCAATCCGTCCAGACGCTTGCGCCCGGTTTCGAACTGGGCAAGCGTGGACTTGGCCTGCGCACTGCTACGATCCGGCCCGAAGCGGCTGAGGTCGGTGAGTGCGGCGCTATGCGCCTGGTCCATCTTGCGGGCGAATTCCAGCACCTCGCCAACCACGCCCTTGGTGACGGCCAGCTGCGCCAGGGTGCGCTCTTGCTCGTGGAACACCGACAACGCACCGAGCGCCTGCGCGCGACCGCCTGCAGCGTGCTGCGTATCGCGCTGGGCGTCATTCTGCAGGGCACCGCGCAGCGGGTCGCCATGCGGCGGCGTGCTGCCGTCCTGCTGCGTATCGCCCTGCTGCGTATCGCCCTGCTGCGTATCAGTCGCCAACCCCTGGCGGCGCTGCCAGGCCTTGTAGGCGATGACGCCCACGGCGCCGGCGGTCACGAGCTTCAAGATGCTTCCCATTGCGGTCTCCTGCAGAGTGTGGATTGTTGAAGATGGCCAGCGGCGCGAGCTGCTTACAGCCACCGTGCGAGTCGATCCAGCCTGCGAGCGGCGGGGTTAGCCACGCGTGACCTGCGCATCAACACCGCGTCGCTGCGCGTGCGCGTCCACATCACACGCACGCGCCGTGCTGAGGTTTTTAACGCCGCCCCATCAACACTGCGTGCGTTGCCGCTGACCGCCGGCCCTCACGGAGAACTGCATGCTCGCCCTCAACTATCACGGCTCGCGCGATGTGCGGGTTGAAACGGTACCCGACCCGTTGCTGGTGGAACGCGACGACCTGATCCTGCGGGTGACCGCCACCGCGATCTGCGGTTCGGACCTGCATCTGTATCACGGCAAGATTCCCGACCTGCGCCCTGGCGACATTCTCGGCCACGAATTCATGGGTATCGTGGAAGAGGTGGGCCCGGATGTCACCGCAGTGCGTCCGGGCGACCGTGTGGTGATTCCGTTCGTGGTGGCGTGCGGCCAGTGCTTCCACTGCCTGCTGCAGGAATTTTCGGCCTGCGAAACTACCAACACCGGCAAGGGTGCGGCGCTCAACCACAAGGACATGCGCCCGCCTGCGGCATTGTTTGGCTTCAGCCATCTTTATGGCGGTTTGTCTGGTGGGCAGGCGGAATACGTGCGCGTACCCAAGGCCAATGTCGGCCCGCTGGTGGTGCCCGATGCCCTGCACGATGAGCAGGTGTTGTTCCTCTCCGACATCCTGCCCACCGGCTACCAGGCGGTGGTGGACGCAGGCGTCAAGCAGAGGTCCACCGTGGCCATCTTCGGCGCTGGCCCGGTCGGCCTGATGGCGGCGGCGTGCTGCCGCATGCTGGGCGCCGAACGGGTGTTCATGGTCGACCGCCACGCCTACCGGCTGGACTTCGCATCGCGCACCTACGGTGTCATCCCGATCAACTTCGACGAAATCGACGACCCGGCCGACATCATCGTCTCGCAGACCGATGGGCGCGGCGTGGATGCCAGCATCGAGGCGGTGGGGTTCGAAGCCGAAGGCAGTGCGCTGGAAACCGCGTTGACCACCTTGAAGCTGGAAGGCAGCAGCGGCGTGGCGTTGCGCCAGTGCATCGCCGCCACCCGCCGCTGCGGCACGGTGAGCGTGCCCGGCGTGTATGCCGGCTTCATCCATGCCTTCATGTTTGGCGATGCATTCGACAAGGGGCTCACCTTCAAGATGGGCCAGACCCACGTGCAGAAGCACATGCCCTACCTGCTGGAGCGCATCGGCAATGGCGAGCTCAAGCCCAGTGCCATCATTTCGCACCGGTTGCCGCTGGCCGAGGCCGCGCGTGGCTACGAGGTGTTCGACAAGAAGCAGGACGATTGCCGCAAGGTGGTGTTGACGCCCTGATCGGCACACGCATCCTGCAGAAAGCGCAACGGCGCGGTCCCTGAGGGCCGCGCCGTTGTCGTTCCTGCACTTGATGCTGAGTGACGCGTACAGCGCGCGTGGACTGCTTTAGAGCTACCAACAAAACGTAGCGCGCAGTCTTCAGGTGGGTGCGAGGGCGCGGAGGAACCGGCGTGTACGGGGGTACCTGCCGATTCCGAGCACCGGCCGCGCCCGCCTGGCTGCTGCGCGGTCGTTTGGATAGCGGCGCTTAGTCCGGCGCCTTGGCCGGTACGAACGGCGAGACCGGATCGCTGGCCGGGAAAGTTTCTTCCACCGCTTCGTCCTGGCGCTCGTCCTGCTTTTTGTCCTCCTCGTGCGCCTGCTCGTGCTGCGTGTTGGCGGCGTGCGTGGACGGGGTCGAATGGGATGTGCTCATGAGGTTCTCCTGCAGGGCGGGTAGACAGACCCGCGTACTCGCACACGCTACGGCCGTGCATCGCCAATGGCAGTGAAAACTGCCTTCGCATGTGCTGCACAAACACAACGCGTTGCCGATTGGCTGGAGCGTGGCGCGTGGCATCGCCGCACTCTCAGCACGAGGCGATGGACGCAGCTGGCCTTGCTCGCACGATGCAGATCGACATCGGGACCCTGGCCAGCGCATTGCATGCGGAGCATGCAGACGCAGGACGCTGTGGAGTGCTGCATCTGTCGATCGGCACCCAAAGCGATCAGCGGTACTGCCATCTACATCCACGCCAATACCGCCAAGCATGTCTGATACAGCTGCCGCCCGGGTACGGTTCACACCCGGATACGCCCAGGGTGTATGGTGCAAGGGCGGCCGGAGTCCGGTGTCGCCTCCTCATCTTTCTGGCCTTTTCCATCAAGAATCTCTGCGAACGCTGCGACGCCGTCTGTTGCCGGCTCACCGTCCTGGTCGATCCAACCGACCGCATCCCACACCATCTGACCAGCGTGACACCGGAAGGTTGGCACGTGATGGCGCGCGACGAGGAAGGCTGGTGCGTGGCCATTGATGCCGCGCGCATGTGTTGCTCCATCTACGAAACGCGCCCGGCGATCTGCCGTCGCTTCGTCATGTCCGGGCCGTATTGCCGCGACGTGCGTGCCACCTACGACGATCAACGCCGGCGGGGCATTCCCTTGACGCTCTACAACGCATGAGGATTTGCGATGAATAATTCCCGCCGCCAGTCGATGACCGTCAGCAACCAGCCGGGCAAGCCGCGTTTGTCCGAACAGCGCCTGGCCGCCGATCTGGAAGAATTCCAGAAGTCCGGCGGTGCGATCGAGCGCCTGGGCGACACGCCGCTGCGCCGTGAAAAGAAGCGTGGCGCGCCGGAGACCCCGGCTGCAGCAGCTGCGCCCGCCAAGGCCGCCGCGGACGCGGACGCGGAATAAGCACGCCGCAAGACGACAGCCGGCCAGGCGCCGCTGTCGTGCCGTACGCGCGTTGCGGTTGAGGCGAGCGGTCGCTGCGCCTCCGATGCATCTGCTGCCTGCGCCGCACCACTGCCGCGCACGGCGCCTGTCACCAACATCAAGCGTTGAACCTCGCTGCAGGCTGCGCCGTTTCTCCTAGACGGGCCGGCCAGCGGGAAGTCCGCTGCACTTGGCACGACCAGGGCACGCACAGCAGCTCAACGTCATCAAGCGCATTGCAGGCAAACAGTCGCGCAATGACCAAGCGAAACGTCAACGACAGCGGCTACAGCAAATCCCCCCGCTCGCGCTGCGGAATGGCGGGTCGAACAGCGCCCTGCCCGCTTAGAGCGGCTAACACAACGTAGCGAGCAGTCGTCATGTGGGTGCGGACGGCGCGGAGGAACCGGAGTGTACGGGGGTACATGCCGATTCCGAGCACCGGCCGCGCCCGCCTTGCGGCTGCGCAGTAGTTTTGATAGCTGCTCTTAGTCCTCCTGCCGCCGCAGCACCAGATACCGCCGCCAGTGCACGCCGAGGGCGTCATGCACGTCGCCTTCGGGCATCGAATCATGCGGGCAGGCCAGATTGAGTTCGTGCCGCCAGTGGATGCCGAACTCGCCGCCGGGCCACGGTGAAATCTGATACCCCTCGGGGATCAGCAATTCCGGCGCCGAATCGGCCTGCAGCGTCTGCCCATCCTGCGGGCCGCCAACCAGATGCAGACGCACGCACCCTTCTCCTTCGTTCACGACCGTACTCCTCAACATGGCGGGACTGGTCGCATCCAGCGGGTTGGGGCGGCGCGGTGCGCAAACGGACGCATGCAATGGCAACGGTGCACTGCACGGTTGCCAGACGACGCCCCGACTGGCAGCGCCCGTGTTTCCACCAGCGCGTGCCATCGATTGCATGGAGTCTAGAAGCGGACGCCGCAGGCAGGCGTGAACACTGCGGCAGCGTGGAGTGAGCCGTGTGGCGGCAGCGCGCGCATGGCGCTACGCCGCAGCGCCATGCACGCTCAGCGGATTACAACAGCTGCGCGCGGCCGACCGCGCCGAGGCCTTGTGCCAGCGCAGCCATTTCGTTGGCCAGCGCGATGACGTCGCCACCGGCCTGTGCGGCGGTGGTCATGATGCGTTGATAAGCGTCCCAGAAGTCCGGTCCACTGCCATAGGCGTCGTGGAACCCTTGCAGCTCCAAGACCAGCAGATCGGACACTTGCATGTCAGAGCGGTCCATTGTGTTTACCTCGTTGGGGAATGTCCCCGGCCCGCAGCTTATACCCGTTCACCTTACAAAACCGGGTCCACCAGGCGACAGCGGCGGCGAACCTGAATTGGTTAAATTGCCGGCTTCTCAATGCCTGAAACAGTGTGTCTGCGGCCGCCAACACCGCGATTCTGCAGCGCTTTTTGACACGCACGACACATCCGCAGCAGCGCATGTCCATCCGCATTATCCAAATGCATTGTTGACGCTGCAGGCGCACTCAACTGTGGAACCAGTTGCATGCCTAGCAGGCACGCTCGCATCTGCTCGTAACGCGAGCACTCGCCATGTGCGCTGCAGCTTCCCAAGCTACGGCTCTACTCTCGAACCGCCTGGCCACACATCTGCGTTTGGAATGAACGAATTTGCCGCTTCAAGTGCGTTGGCGAGCACCACACTTGCCCACACAAATGCAGCACATCTAAACCCCGGTCAGGCCGCTTTGCCAGGGCTGCATCTTGTCGCGTCCTCGTCGCAAGACAGCTTCGGCAACGCCTGCGACCGACCCAGATCACGACGCAATCAGCTCACTGCGCATTGCCGCAGCACACCACGCGTAACCACCACTCATCCCGCCCGTCGCGGCAACTGCGCCAACAACTTGTCCAGCGTAATCGGGTAGTCGCGCACGCGGATGCCGGTGGCGTTGTAGACCGCATTCGCCAGCGCCGGCGCCACGCCGGTGAGCCCCAGTTCGCCCACGCCCTTGGCTTTCAATGGCGACATGGTCGGGTCCACCTCGTCGATGAAATGCGCCTCCAGATGCGGGATATCCGCATGCACCGGCACCTCGTAACCGGCCAGGTCGTGATTGACGAAAAAGCCCAGCCGCGTGTCCACCACCATGTCTTCCATCAACGCCGCACCCACGCCCATCACCATGCCGCCGATCACCTGGCTGCGTGCGGTCTTGGGATTGAGAATGCGCCCGGCCGCGCACACCGCCAGCAACCGGCGCACGCGGATTTCGCCGGTGTCGGCATCGACCGCAACCTCGGCGAAATGCGCGCCGAAGGTCTGCTGCGCGTACTGCTGTTTGAGCGTGCCGAACTCCATCGCGTCTTCGGCCACCAGCTCGCCGCCGGCGGCCGCCTGTGCCAGCGCAATGGAGCGCGTGCCGGCGTGCACCTGGCCGTCGGCAAAGCGGGCCTGGTCCACCGGCATGCCCAGGCGCTGCGCCACCGTCTCGCGCAGCTGCATGCAGGCGGCATACACGCCGGCAGTCACCGAGGCGGCACCTTGCTGCCCGCCGGAACCGGGCGTTTCCGGAAAGCTGGAGTCGCCCAGCCGCACCACCACCTGGTGCAGCGGCAGGCCGAGCAGCTCGGCCGCGGTTTGCGCCACGATGGTGTAGCTGCCGGTGCCGATGTCGGTCATGTCGGTTTCGATGGTCAGCGTGCCGCTGCGATCCAGCCGCGCACGCGCAGCGGCCTTGGAGATCGGCGCGCCGCGAATGGCCGCGGCCATGCCCATGCCGATCAACCAGCGGCCGTCGCGCACGCTGGCCGGCGTGGGGTTGCGCCGCGACCAGCCGAAGCGCTGCGCGCCGCTGCGCAGGCACGCGATGAAGGGCCGCGTGGAGAACGGCCGCTGCGGCTGCTCCGGATCCACCTGGGTGTCGTTGACGATGCGCAGCTGCACCGGGTCCATGCCCACGCGTTCGGCCAGTTCGTCCATGGCCACTTCCAGCGCCATCATCCCAGGCGCCTCGCCGGGCGCGCGCATGGCATTGCCTTCGGCCAGGTCCAGCACCGCCAGCCGCACCGCGGTCATGCGGTTGGCGCCGGCATAGAGCGCGCGCGTGGACAAGGTGGTGGGCTCGCTGCGGCCGCCACGCAGATTGCCGGACCAGCTTTCATGGCCGATCGCGGTGAGCCGCCCGTCGGCGCCGGCGCCCAGCCGCAGGCGCTGGAGGGTCGCCGGCCGGTGGATGGTGCTGTTGAACATCAATGGGCGCTGCAGGGCCAGCTTGACCGGCCGTCGGGTGACGCGCGCGGCCAGCGCCGCCAGCACCAGATCCGCCTGTGCGGTGCCCTTGCCGCCGAAGCCGCCGCCGATGAACGGCGACAGCAGCCGGATGCGCTCCTTGGGCATGCCCAGCGCCTTGCCCAGGTCGCGCGTGCCCCAGTTCATCTGCTGGATGGCGGTGTGGCAGATCAGCTGCTCGCCTTCCCAGCGCGCGATGGTGGCGTGCGGCTCCAGCATCGCGTGCGCCTGGTCGGGCGTGCGAAAGGTGGCATCCACGGTGAACGGCGCGGCGGCATAGGCGGCGGCAAAGTCACCCTGGGCGGTCTGCGGCGGCCCGCCGAATGGCGCCTGTGGCGCCACCGGGGCGCTGGCCTGCTCGGCCGCCAGGTCGTAGTGGCCGCGCTCACGCGCATAGCGCACCCGCACCAGCGCCGCACCGGCGCGGGCCTGTTCGAAGGTCTCCGCCACCACCACCGCCACCGGCTGATGGTAGTGGTCCACCTGCGGCGCGGCCAGAAACCGCTGCACATAGAAGTCGCCGGTGCCCAGCGCGGGCACGTTCTGGTGGGTAAGCACCGCGATCACCCCGGGCGCGGCGAGTGCGGCGGCAGTGTCCAGTGCGGTGATGCGCCCCTTGCCGATCGCCGCGCCGAGGATGTAGCCGTAGGCCATCTGCCCGGGCTGGTCGTGCCATTCATAGGCGTAGCGGGCCTGCCCGGTCACCTTGAGCGGCCCATCCACGCGGTCGACCGGCTGACCCAGCACTTTGAGCTGGTCGGCGGGCGTGGCGCCTGCGGGGGTATCGAACTTCATGTGGGTGCTCCTGAGGGGGACGGGCGGGCTGCGCGCCACCGGGCGCCTGGGCGCTGGCGAGGGCCTGGCACTGCCAGATCGGCCCGAATCAGCCGGCGCACGCGGCGGCTCGGACAGCCGCCAATGCCTACCCGTTTTAGCAAACACAGGCGCCGTCCGGAGCCCATTTCCCGGCATGGGGTCATGAACAGGCTTCATGAATCGGCGGGATGCAAGGGCTGCGGGCAATGGCTGCCTCTCCCCACAGACATTGCCCGCGCTGCGACCGGCAAAGCTTGCATGGCCAAGCAGCCGCCTGGAGGAAAGCCCATCCCCTCCCATCTCCCCGCGATCTCCCCGCGCCCCGATGAATCCCCATTCCCCATTCCCCATTCCCCATTCCCCATTCCCGATTCCCGATTCCCGATTCCCCATTCCCGATTCCCCCTCCATGAACGCCACCGCCCGCCGCAGCGCCCGCCCGCCCCGGCAAAGGGAGCGGCTGTCATTCCCGTGTAAAATGCGCGGTCTTTGACCGGAAGAATGGCGAAAGCTCCTCCACGGGCGCCCCTCTCGGGCCCGGCGTTCATTCGCCTGCTCGCTCGCCTCACCGACGTCCACGTCGCGCAGTCCAACCACGCGCTGGCCGATCGGCTGAGCCAGTGGATCGACTGGACGCGCGCCGTTGCCGTGTCCAAGGCACTGGACGGCAAGCTGCCCGACGCCGAAACGCTGCCCGAGGTGAACGCCATCGGTGCCGACGACTGCGCGCGCCTGCGCGCCACCCTGGCCACCAGTTGCGTGACCGAGCTGGACACGCTGCTCACCCGGCTGCGCAGCGAGGCCCGCGCCGCCGCGGCCGCAGGCGCCCCCGCACCACTGGCCGACTACGCACCGTTCCGGCAGCACTACCTGGCCATGCAGCGCGGCATGCGCAGCACCACCGGCGATTTGCGCGGCCGGCTGCGCGACATGCTGGCGCAATCGGGCAACGGCGAGATGGCGCGCCTGGCCGAAGTGGACGCGGTGATGGAACTCACCCTCAGCCCGCGCGAGCAGAGCCTGCTGGCCACCGTGCCCACCCTGCTCGGCACCCATTTCGAACGCCTGCGCGCGGCCCACCACCCCGCGCAGGACACCGACACCGCGCCAGCACGCCCCGGCTCGGATGCCTGGCTGGACGTGTTCCGCAACGATCTGCAGAGCGTGTTGCTCGCCGAACTGGAAGTTCGTTTTCACCCTATCGAAGGCCTGCTTGCAGCGCTTCGCACCCGCTAATTGGGACGTCATGTTCAGAACTCTCGTGTCCGTTTTCGTGTTTCTTGTCGGCCTGCTGGCGGTGTGCTGGGTCGGCATCGGTTACCTCGGCTCCAACCCGCTTGGCGCATTGGTCGCCGCGGTCATCGGTGCCTGCTACATCGCCGGTGCGCTGGAGCTGTACCGCTACCGCCAAGCCACCATTGCGCTGGAGCAGGCGCTCGAAGGTGTGAGCAGCGCACCCGCCGCGTTGGCCGACTGGCTGCAGACCGTGCCCGCCGGGCTGCGCAACGCCGTGCGCCTGCGCATCCAGGGCGAACGCGTGGCGCTGCCGGCGCCGGTGCTCACGCCGTACCTGGTCGGCCTGCTGGTGCTGCTGGGCATGCTCGGCACCCTGCTTGGCATGATGGCCACGCTCAAGGGCACCGGTTTTGCGTTGCAGAGCGCCACCGACCTGCAGGCCATCCGCGGCTCGCTGGCGGCACCGGTGGAAGGCCTGGCATTCGCGTTCGGCACCTCCATCGCCGGCGTTGCCACCTCGGCCATGCTCGGGCTGCTGTCGGCGCTGTGCCGGCGTGAGCGCCTGCAGGCCGTGCAACAGCTCGACCTGAAGATCGCCACTGCGTTGCACCCGTATTCGGACGCGCACCAGCGTGGCGAGACCTTCAAGCTGCAGCAGCAACAAAGCGCGCTGATGCCGGCCCTGATCGATCGCCTGCAGGCATTGATGGCCAGCATCGAACAGCACAGCAGCGCCGCCGATGCACGGCTCACCGCGCAGCAGGCCGACTTCCACGCGCGCACCGAAGCTGCCTACCTGCGTCTGGCCGAGTCCCTGCAGCAGTCATTGCAGGCCGGTATGGCCGACAGCGCCCGCGCAGTGGGCGATGCATTGCAGCCGGCGATGGCCGCCACCATGGCCGGCATCGCACAGGAAACCACCGCCCTGCATGCGCGCATCAGCGACGCGGTGCAGCAGCAACTGGAAGGCATCAGCACCGGCTTTGCGCACAGTGCCAGCGCCGCCAGCGCGCACTGGAGCACGGCGATGACCGCGCAGGAACGTGCGCAGCAGGCGCAGACCGAACAGCTACAGCACGCGCTCGCACAGATGGCGCAGCAGACCACTGCCCTGCAGGACAGCGTGGGCCAGGCCGTGCAGCAGCAGCTGGGCGTGCTGACAGACGGATTCGAACGCAGCACCAGCGCTGCCGCCGCCAACTGGCAGGCCGCGCTCACCGCGCAGGAACAGGCCCAGCAGGCGCTCACACAACAACTGCAGAGCACCCTCGCAAAACTCGCCACGCAGACCACCGCACTGCAGGACAACCTTGGCCAGGCGGTGCAGCAGCAACTGGCTGCGCTCAACGATGGCGTTGCGCACAGCACCGCCGCGGCGGCGGCAGGCTGGGCCGCGGTGCTGGCCGAACACCAGCAGTCCACCCAGGCGCTCAGCGCGCAATTGCAGCGCACGCTGGAGCAGATTGCCGAGCACAGCACCACGCTGCAGGACGGCGTGGGCCAGGCGGTGCAGCAACAGCTCGATGGGCTGAGCACCGGCTTCGCTGCCAGCACCGCCACTGCCGCGCAAACCTGGACGGCGGCAGCGAGCGAGCAGCAACGCGCCAACCAAAGCCTGACCGATGCACTGCACACCACGCTGACGCACTTCGCCAGCACGTTTGAAGCCCGCTCCGAAGCGTTGGTGGATGCGGTGTCCGCGCGCCTGGAACAGTCCAGCAGCCAGACCGCCGATGCCTGGAATGCCGCGCTGGCGCAACAGCAGCAGGCCAGCGCGGAGCTGGCCGCACAGCACCAGGGCGCACTGAGCGCAGCCACCGCCAGCAGCGAGGCGCACGCCGCCGCGTTGATCGGCACGCTGCAGCAGGCGCATGTTGACTTGCAGGCCGCACTGGAAGCACGCGACGACACCCGCCTGGCGCTGTGGAGCGAGCGCTTCACCGCGATGAGCACGCGCCTGAGCGCGCAATGGGAACACACCGGCCAGCAGGTGGCGCAGCAACAACAGGCCATCTGCGACACCCTGGCCGCCACCGCCAGCGAGCTCTCCACGCAGGCACAGGCACAGGCCAGCGCCACCATCGCCGAAGTGTCGCGCCTGATGCAGATCGCCGCCGAAGCCCCCAAAGCCGCTGCCGACGTCGTGGCCGAGCTACGCCAGAACCTCTCCGAAAGCATGGTGCGCGACACCGCGATGCTGGAAGAACGCAGCCGCCTGCTCGCCACGCTGGACACCTTGCTCAACGCGGTCAATCACGCTTCCACCGAACAACGCGTCGCCGTCGATGCACTGGTCAGCACCTCGGCCGATCTGCTGCAGCGTGTGGGCAGCCAGCTCACCGAACAGATCGGCACCGAGACCAGCAAACTCGAGGCGGTGGCCGCGCAGGTCACCGGCAGCGCGGTGGAAGTGGCCAGCCTGGGCGATGCGTTTGGGCACGCGGTGCAGTTGTTCAGCACCTCCACCGGCGAACTCAACGACCGCCTGCAGCACATCGCCGGCGCACTGGATGCCGCGCAGGCGCGCAGCGACGATCAGCTGGCGTATTACGTGGCGCAGGCGCGCGAAGTAGTGGACCTGAGCATGCTTTCGCAGAAGCAGATCATCGAAGAACTGCGCATGCTCGATGACCGCCGCGTTGACGCCAATGGAGCGCAGCCGGCATGAGCGATGAGATCGACCTTGATGGCGAATCCGCCGCACCGATCTGGGCCGCGTTCGGCGACCTGATGTCGGTGCTGCTGGGCGCGTTCGTGCTGATCCTGGTCGGCGTGATCGGCGTGCAGTTGCAGCTGTCCAGCCGCCTGGACGACGAGGTCAAGCAACGCCAGGCCGAAGCGCAGCGCCGCAAGACCCTGGAACAGGCGTTGGCCGCACCGCTGGCCGCCGGCCGCGTCACCCTGGTCAACGGCCGCATCGGCATCCGCGGCAGCGTGCTGTTTGCGCTCAATTCCGACCAGCTGCAGCCGGAAGGCCGCGAGGTATTGAAGAGCCTGGCCGCGCCACTCTCCGAGTACCTGGTGTCGCGCGAAGAGATCCTGATGATCAGCGGCTTCACCGACGACCGCCCGGTGCTGGACAGCAACCGTCGCTATGCCGACAACTGGGAACTGTCCGCGCAACGCGCGCTCACCGTCACCCGTGCGCTGATCGCCGAAGGCGTGCCCGCCTCTTCGGTGTTCGCGGCCGCTTTCGGCTCGCAACAGCCGGTGGATTCCAATGCCGACGAAACGCGCCGCGCCAAGAACCGCCGTGTGGAAATCGCGCCGATTCCGCGCCCGTCGGCCACCGCTGCTGCCGCTGCTGCTACACCACGATGAGCCGCACCGCGTCATCCACCCAGGCGCAGCTGGAACAGTGGCGCGCGCAAGGCGCCGACCAGCGCGACCCGGTGCGCTTCCATCTGATGCAGACCTTGCAGGCACGTGCCGCCACGCAGCCGCCGGCCGTGCGTCAGGTGCTGGAAGACAAGCTTGCCGCGTTGGTGACGGCCTATGCACAGGCGCTGCAGCCGGCGCCGGTCTCCGCGCCCGTACCTGCGCCGGCACAACCACCGGCCGCGCCCAAATCGCGCGCGCGCAACAAGCGCAGCGCCGCACCTGCGCCTGCACCGGTCTCCGCACGCCAGGCACTGAGCGAGCTGCTCACGCAGATGGCCGGCCACACCGCACTGCTCAGCGACAGCAGCACCGGCAATGCCGCGCATGCTCCGCAATTCCCCGAGTTGCCGGCGCTGGACGACTTCCGCCGCACCTGGGCCACGGTGCGCACCGCCAGCCAGGTGCGGCAATCGCTGCAGGACGCGCCCGCCGATGCCGGCCCGCTCAATTCCAGCGTGCTGGTGCATCGGTGCATCAGCCTGATGCGCGCGCAGGCGCCCGGCTATCTGCAGCACTTCCTCGCCTACGTCGATGCCTTGTCGTGGATGGAGCAGCTGCAGCACGGCGGCGCACTGGCCACCGAAGCGCCGGCACCGGCATTGCCGGGCAAGAAACGCAGCCGTAGCGCGGCGCCGAAGCGACGCGCTTAGAGCAGTTTTCAAACCGACTGCGCAGCCCCCAGGCGGGCGCGGCCGGTGCTCGGAATCGGCATGTCCCCACCTACATTCCGGTGCCTCCGCGCCATCCGCACCCATCTGACGACTGCTCGCTACGTTTTGTTAGCCGCGCTTAGCCGCACGAATGCGATGTGCGTGATGCGCGTCGGCATCGCGTCGCGCGCACTATCGCCTTCGGGGCACTCTTTCGATCCGGTCTCGCGCGCCGTGCAGCGCCCGCTGCAACGGCGCAGCGTGCCGCACGGCGACCGCGCAGCAGACGAACGGGCGCGCACCTCAGAACCTCAGCCGTGCGCCCACCGTCCAGGTGCGCGGCGCGCCCGGATACACCCATTGCTCGCTGTATGAAAACGCGGCGTAGCGGCGGTCGGTGAGGTTTTCCACCTTTGCATACAGCCGCAGGCGCTCGCTGAGGTCGTAATGGCCTACCAGGCGCCACACCGTGTAGGCCGGCAACACGAAGCCGGTGTTGCTGTCGACCGATCCCAGACGCTCACCGGTGCGCGACACGCCCACCCCCACCGCGGCGCTGCGCGTGCCGCTCAACGGTTGTGCGTAGTTGACGAAGGCATTGCCGCTGACGCGTGGCACGTTCGGAAAGCGACGCCCTTCGGCAAGCCCGGTGCCCACTGCAGCGGCGCTGCTGCGGGTCACCTGCGAATCGGTATACGCCAGGCCCACCGAGGCGGCCAGGTGCGGGGTGAGCCGGCCCAGCAGATCCAGCTCTGCGCCTTCGCTCCGCATCTGCCCCACCGGCAACGAAAAACTGGTGTCGGCCGGATCCAGGCTCAACACGTTCTCCTTGTCGATACGAAACACCGCCAGCGTCGCTTCCAGGCCCTCGCCGGGCTGCACGTATTTCAGGCCGGTTTCCAGCGAGCGGCTCTTCTCGGGCGCAAAGCTTTGCCCGTTGGCACCCACGCCGCTATTGGGCCGAAACCCGGCCGCCGCACTGGCGTACAGCGACAGCGTGTCATCCAGATGCACGGTGAGCCCGGCACGCGGGCTGATGACACCGTCGGAGGCTTGCTGCGTGGTTGCGCGCAGACGGTTGGCAATGTCCTGCTGATAGTGGTCGTAGCGCACGCCGAGCAAGGCCTTCCAGCGCGCGCCCAGATCGATCTGGTCCTGTGCATAGACGCCCCACACCTGTTGCCGCTCGTCGGTATCGGTGATCGGCGCCAACCGCCCGGGTTGCGCCACGCCATAGCGCGGTGCCAGCACGTCGATGCTATAGGGCGTGGCCGCAGAGCGCGCGCGCAGCTGGTAGCGGCTGTCGTTGAAGCGGTTGCCGTCGATGCCGAACAACACGTGATGGCTGACCTTGCCGCTGCCGAGCGTGCCCAGCAGTTCTGCGCGCGCGGCGATGTCGCGGCCCTGGTAGTCGCGGTAGCGGCGCTCGCGCCGCAGCGTGCGATCGTCGGCCTGCAGCGTCCACGGCTCGGTGGAAAAGCCGCGCATGCCACTGTCGCGATACGTGGCACCGCCCTGCAACGACCAGGTCTGATTCAAGCCATGCACCGCGAACACCTGGTGGCCGGTGGAATGCAGATCGATGTCGCCATCGCCCGGTTCACCCAGAAAGCGCGACGCCGGCAGGCGGTTGGCATCGCCATCGATCGCGGTCACGCCGCGATCGAACGGGGTGTGGATGCGCAGCAGTTCCAGCTCGTAGGACACCGTGGTGTCGGGCGTGGGCATCCACAGCAGCGATGGCGCCAGCAGCGTGGCGTCGCTATCGACCGTGTCGCGAAAGCTGTGCTGGTCCTTGTGCATGAGATTCACGCGGTAGGCCACGGTCTCGCTGAGCGGGCCGGTGCTGTCCAGCGCGGCGCGGTAGCTGGCGAAGCGCCCGGCGGACAGATCCACGCTGTGCTGCGCATCGAACAAGGGTTTCTTGGTGACGATATTCACCGCACCACCCGGCTCGCCGCGCCCGTACAACGCCGACGCCGGTCCCTTGATCACTTCCACGCTCTGCGTGTTGGCGCCATCGCGCAGGCCGTTGTAACCGCGGCTGGCATTGAAGCCGTTGACCATGTAGTCGGAACTGAAGTTGGGGTCGCCGGTAAATCCGCGGATCGAGTAGCTGTCCCACAGCCCGCCCAGGTTATTGGCCTTGGTGATGCCGCTGGCCATGTCCAGTGCGCCGGCCAGATCGGTGACGCCGGCATCCTCCAGCAAGCTGTGGTCGAGCACGCGTGCACTGATCGGCAGATCGCGCAGCGGTGCTTCGGTCTTGGTGGCACCGGTCACCGTCAATGCGCGGTACGGTGCGTAATCGCTGCGTACTTGCACCGCATCCAGGCTGCGCGCCTGTGGCTCGGCCGCAGTGGCCGGCGCGGCGGCGCAGGCGAGCACGCCAAGCAGCGGCAGCGTCGAGACAGCGCGGCGTTGCGGAAGAAGACTGGACACGGGGCAGGACTCCTGAAAGACAGCCGCCGGTGGGCGGCTGTCGCGATGAAGGCACACAAAACATCGATGCGACGGTGATGCGGGAATGCGCCGCTAGGACGCCGGGTCTGCCATCGCTTCAAAGCGCGGTGCGCGTGCGAAGTCGTCCCCGGTAAACGCGCGATCGCGGAACAGAAACCCGTAGTAGTACGTGCGCAACGCGCGGTGGTAGTCGCGGATGCGGTCCTGGTAGGCCAGCTGCGCCTGCAGATCGGTGCCGGCCAGACGCGTCAATGCGGCCTGCAGCGCCACCGGTGGCAACACTGCGGCCACGCGTTGCGCCAGCGCTTCGCGGCGGAGCAGGCCTTGCCGGTACGCGCTCACCTGCAGTGCCACCTGCGCATCGCCGTTGGCGTGGAAGGCGAAATACCACTTGTAGTGGAATGCATCGGTCAGCGGCGGCGAATCCGCCCACTGCGGATGGCGCGCGTAGAACGCCTGCATGGTGTCCTGGCGCGGAATGTCCCAGGCGTGGTTGACTGCTTCGCGCTGCAGCCGCGCAATCTCGGTGCCTTGATTCACCGGCACCGCCTGGTTGATCGCCACATGCGCCAGCGCCGGTGCCACCAGCGCCAGCACCACCCAGCACGTGGCCAGCGCAGTGGCATGCGCGGCCGGCCGCCATGGCAGCCGCCCCACCAGCACCGCCACCACCACCCAGAACAACAGGTAGGCGCAAGTCAACGCCTGCACCGCCAGTTGCTGGCCCAGCGGCACGCCATTGAGCGTGGCGGCCACCGCAAACGGCAACGCCAGGCACAGCAGCACCGCCAGCGCACGCACCGTCACCCGCCGCGCCAGCAGCGCCGTGCCGGATCCGGGTAACGCCGCCAACATGCGCGCGCGCCCGGCCGCCTGTTCGCCCGAGCGCAGGTCGAACAACAACGCAATGACAAACAGCGGCAACAGAAACACCACCACGAATGCGTAGTCGAAGCGGCCAGCCAGCGCGAGTTCGGGGTTGTAGCTGTCGCCGTCATGGATCTGCGCCTCCAGGCCCAGCGCACGTACGCGCAGGATGTACGGCGACACATCGCGCATGCCCACCGCAGCAAACGCCAGTGGCGCAGGCGGATCCCAGGTGGGATGGAAACTGTAATAGGCCGCGCTGCCGGCATCGTTGCTGCGCGCCACATACGCCTGCACCGCGGCGATGTCTTCCTGCTGCAAGGCCGCGATGCGCGCGATGTTGTCGCGCTGCGCCTGCATGAGGTGGTGCCCGGAAACCAGGCTGCACACGCCCAGCAGCACCAGCAAGGCCAGCCCCGCCACCGCCGCGCGTGCACGCAGCAGCAACAGCCATTCGTAGCGCCAGACGGCCATCAGCGTGCCACCCCCATCCGCCGCGCGGCCACCGTGACCAGGCACAGCGACAGCAGCAACCAGCCGGCGAGCAAGGCAAGGCTGGCACGCCCTGCGTGCAGCAACTGCGCCGTGGCCGATGGCTCGAATGCAAACACAGGAATGCGGTGCCAATGCGCTGCATCGATGCGCTTGCGCTGGTCGGCACCGGCATCCTTGGCGGTATCGTCGGCCAGGCTCACCGCATCGGCCTGCAATTGATTGAGCTGCTGCACCAGGCCATAGCGATACCGCTCGGCCTGGCTGAGAAAACGTTCGTGCGCGCGCAGATCGGTCTCGGCCACTGTCATCGAGACCTCGCGCAAGGCCACCGTGGGGCTGAGCAGCGCAAACACGCGCACCAACAGATTCTGTTGCTGCTGGATCGCCGAATCGCGCGCCGCGTAGCGTTCGAACAGGCTGGCGGTCAGGCGTTCGCCTTCCAGTGCCAGCAGGCCCTTGTAGTTCACCGGCAGGTCTTCCACCCGCTGCACGCCGTACCGCGCCAGCACCTGTTGCTTGAACTGCGCAAAGTGCGGGTCATCGGGGTTATGGCTGTCGCCGAGTGTGCGCAGATCGCGCTGGATCGCCACGTCCGTTTCCAGCCGCGTGGGCAGGCGATACGCGGCATTGGCGACATCCGGCGCCACCCGCGGTACCAGCAGGGCCAGCCAGACCCACAGCGCCAGCGCCACCAGCAAGGCATCGCGGCCACGCCGGCACAGCACCGACACCGTCAGCACCAACGCGCACCATGCCAGCAGATACGCCGCATACGACAGCACCAGTACCGCCACCCGCACACCCTGCCCCGGCAGCACCGCCACCGGCACCAAACCGACCAGCGCCGGCAACAGGCAGGCCGCCGCCACTGCGGTCAGGGCCAGATATTTTCCGCTCAGTACTTGCATCCGCGTGGCGCCCTGCAGCAACACCACCCGCAAGGTGCCGGTTTCCTGTTCGCGCGCCACTGCGCCGTAGCCCAGGAACACCAGCAGCAGCGGCGCCAGCACCTGCAGCACGAACGCCGGCGTGAGTTGCCCGAAGCGCACCAGCAACGAGCTTTGCCGCACGTCGCCGAAATTGGCGGTGTTCTGGCGGTGGCCTTCCAGAAACATGCTGTTGCCGGTGAAGGCATCCACGCCGGCATCGAAGGCCGCCAGTGCCGGCAACGGGCGATAGATGAAGTGCCCGTAATGCACTACGCGGTGCGGGTGCCTGTCTGGCTGCGCTTCGAACGCCTGCTGCGCGGCCTGTTGCTGACGGGTGCGGAACTCGGAAACCTCGCGCTGATGCTGCGCGGCGGTCAGCGCGGCCACCAGCGTCAACGCCATCAGCAACACCAGGCCGATGGCCGCGGACCGGTTGCGTGCCATGTAGCGCAGCTCTTCGCATGCCACCCACAGCACAGCACTCATGCGGCGCGGTCCTGCGGCCGCGCAAAGCGTGCATGCAGGGTGCGCACGTCGAAGCCGCTGTCACCGGCGCCGACTTCATCGACGATGCGCCCGTTTTCCAAAAAGCCGATACGGTCGGCCACGTCCACCGCACCGAGCAGATCGTGCGTGACCATCAGCACCGCGCCGCCGCGCGCACGCACGCTGCTCACCAATTGGTTGAAGTCGCCGATGGCGCGCGGGTCCAATCCGGAGGTGGGTTCGTCGAGCAACAGCACCGGCACCTCGCGCAAGGTGGCCACGGCGATCGCCACCTTCTGCCGCATGCCCTTTGAAAATCCGCCTAGCCGCTGTGTCCACGCCTCGCGCTGCAGCCCGGCCGCGGCCAGCGCAGTGCCAATCGCCTCCGGGCTACGCCGCTGCCCGGCCAGCGCCAGCAGGTAGTCGGCATTTTCCAGCGCGCTGAGGTGCTCGTAGAGCGCCACGTTTTCCGGCAGATACGCAAGGCGCGCCCGCGCCCGCCCGGGGTTAGCCACCGGGTCCACACCATCCACCTGCAGCTGCCCGGACACCGGCCGCACAAAGCCCAGCAACGCCGACAACGTGGACGACTTACCCGCGCCGTTACCCCCCAGCAGCGCATACACACTGCCCGGCTGCACCTGCAGGTGCAGCCCCTGCAATACCGCGCGGCCGCGGTAGGACACGTGCACGTCGACAAGGGAAATGGCGGAAAAAGGCGGCGCGGCAGTTGACATGGCAAGCGGTCATTACAAATGAATTGATACGTTATCACATTGCGGATGGCGCTCGTGGGGCCGGCGCGATGCCCGCCTGATGTGTCGCCGGTGCCGCAGTGATGCAGCTGTTTGCGCTGCTCCAGGAACAGCGCTTTTAAAAGCTCGGCGCGCGCCGTCTGCATGCACTCGACCAGCAAAGCGGACACGGCTGGCTTTGGAGCGACGCCCACCGGCCCGCCGGCACCACTGAAGCACCAGGAAGTGCAATGTTATTCTGTTACGAAATATCGCTACATCCACACCGTATTCGTCAACGAGACCTTGATCACTGCATGCCTTCTCCCCCGCACGGCCGCTTGCCCCGCACCTCCACCCGCAACCCCATCGCCGGTGACGCCACCGCGCCGCGCTGCACACCCGCCCGTGCCAGCCTGCTCGCGCTGACCTTGCTGGCAAGCCTGCACGCGTCCGCGCAGCCAGCCCTGGATACCCGCGCGCCGCTGCCGCCGGTGCGCGCCTGGCATGGCGCCAGCGAGTCGCTGGTGATGAAGGCGAACGCCGAGTGGGCAACGCCGGCCGAACGCAGCGACTTCGTCAGCACGCCCAGCTATGCGGACACCCGCGCGTGGCTGAAGCGCCTGGTCGCCACCTCGCCGCTGTTGTCGCTGGAAGTGTTCGGCACCAGCAGCGAAGGCCGCGACCTGCTGCTGGTGCGCGCCCGCAAGGGAGCCGCTGGCAAGCCGGTGGTGCTGGCGCAGGCCGGCATCCACGCCGGCGAGATCGATGGCAAGGACGCCGGCCTGATGCTGTTGCGCGACATCGCGCAGGGCGGCAAGGACGCGCTGCTGGACCAGGTGGATTTCGTGTTCGTGCCGATCCTCAATGTGGATGGCCACGAGCAGCGCGGCCCGCTGGTGGGCGCGGCCCTTCGTGGCCCGCAGGGGGCGGGCTGGAACAGCACCCCGCGCGGCATCAACCTCAATCGCGACTATCTCAACCTCGAGACGCCGGAAGCCCGCGCGGTGGTGGCGCTGCTGCACCGGCTGGACCCGGCGCTGTACATCGACCTGCATGTCAGCGAGGGGCTGGATCATCAATACGACATCACCTACACCTTCGCCGGCTGGGGCACGTATGCACGCTCGCGCGCCACTGCCGGCTGGCTGCAGCAGCGCTTCACCCCGGCGGTCGATACCGCGTTGCGCACGCAGGGCCACACCCCCACGATCTACCCCAGCCTGATCGACGAAAACGACCCGCGCTCGGGCCTGCGCTACTCGCCGGAAGGCCCGCGCTATTCCACCGGCTACGGCGACTTTGCCGGCATCCCCACCGTGCTGGTGGAGAACCACCGGCTGAAGCCCTATCGCCAGCGCGTGCTCGGCGACTACGTGCTACTGGAAGCGGCGCTGCGCGTGGTGGCCCGCGACTCCGCGCGCATTGCCGCCGCCAAACGCACCGACCGCGCCGCGCGGCCTGCCGAACTGATGGTGGCCTGGGAGCGCCTGGAGCAGCCGATCGCGCAGCTGCCCTTCAAGGGCGTGACCTACACGCGTGCGCTGTCGCCGGCATCGGGCCGGCAGGAGCTGCGCTGGGAAGGCCGCGATGCCACCTGGACCATGCCGGTGATCGGCTATCGCCAGACCCAGGCAGTGACGTACCCGCAGGCCTGGTGGATTCCACCCGGCAACGCCGATGTGGTCGCGCGATTGGATGCCCACGGCATTCAGTACGAACGTCTGCAGCAGCCACGCCAGTTGCGCGTGGAGCGCACCCGCATGGTCAAGCAATCTGGCCGCAACAGCCCGCACAGCGCGCAGGTGGAAGAAACCTTTGCGCCCGGCAGCATCCGCATTCCTTCTGACCAGCCGATGCGCATGCTGGCCGCCGCATTGCTGGAGCCGCAAAGCAGCGACTCGCTGCTGGCCAGCGGCCTGTTCCGCCACGCTGGCAACACGGACAGCGGCCTCTACGGCGCCGAGCTGGTGCGCTTCACCGAACGCGTGTTGCAACACGACGCAGCCTTGCGCAGCGACTTCGAACGCAAGCTCGCCGCTGACCCCGCATTTCGCGCCGATGGCGACGCGCGCCTGCAATGGATCTACGCACGCTCGCCGTACGCCGCACTGAGCGGCTGGCAATACCCGGTACGGCGTGAGCTGCGCGAGTGAACGGCCGCACTGCGGCCGCTGGCGTGCGGCAGTGCCTGGCGAGGCTGTGTCACTGCATACAGCGCAGAGGGCACCACGCAAGCGCGCAGGAAGGCACACCTCACCGGCGGTGACGTCGCCCGACACGTCGCTTTCAACGGATGCGCAGTGATCACCATGATCACCACATTGCCGGTGATGCAGCTACGCCATCGGTCGCTGCACTACCGGCGCATGCTCGGCCATCAACGCAATCACCCAATCGATGAACACGCGGAGCTTCGCGCTCACGTGCCGGTTGGGCGGGAAGGCGATCGAGAGCGGCATCGGGTCCAGTTGCCAGTCCGCGAACACCGGCAGCAGCTCGCCGCGACTCAGCGGTGCACGCGCCATGTACTGCGGCAACCACAACACGCCCATGCCGGCCAGCCCCGCGGCCAGGTAGGCGTTGCCGTCGTCGCTGGCGACCACGTAGCGGCCGTGCACCTGCACGTGTTCGCCATCGCGCTGCATCACCAGTGGCCACGGCACGCCATCGCCCCAGCGCATGAAGCCTACGGTGCGGTGGGCGGTGTCTTCTAGCTCGCGTGGATGCGCAGGCATGCCCAGGCGTGCGAGATAGCCGGGCGCTGCATACACGCCCGCCTGCAGGTCACCCACGTGCCGCGCCACCAGCGATTGATCGGTGATGGTGCCGCCGCGCACCACGCAGTCGATCTGCTCGCCGATCAGATCCACGCGGCGATCGCTGGCGCCCATGTGCAACTGGATATCCGGATACCGCGCATGAAAGTCCGGCAGCGCGGGCATCAGGATCAGGCGCGCCAGCGGGCTGGGCACATCCACGCGCAAGCGCCCACGCGGCACGCTGGATGCCACCGACAAACTGGTTTCCGCATCGTCCATGTCGGCCAGCAAGCGCACCACACGCTCGTAATAGGCCGCGCCATCGGCGGTGACCGCCACGCGGCGCGTGGTGCGGTTGAGCAAGGTCACCCGCAGGCGCGCCTCCAGCTGTTGCACCAGCTGGGTCACCGTTGCCCTGCTGATCTGCAGGGTGTCGGCGGCCTTGGTGAAGCTGCCGGACTCGACAACACGTGCGAATGCCTGCATTGCATCGAACCGATCCATCGCCATCCTGCGGTCTGCTCAATTGTTTGGATTCTACAAATAGTCATGTGGGCTGGCAGGGATTTATCCGCTGCCGCGCGCTGCTTACTGTGGTTGCACGTTCGATGGGCACGTTGCCCACACAGGAGAATCCCCATGGCAACACGTGACGCTGTTTTCCCCGCAGGCCGTCAGGCGCTGTATGAGCGCAACCGCTACTCGCCCGCCCTCCGTGCGGAGGGCCTGCTGTTTGTCTCCGGCCAGGTCGGCAGCCGCGACGATGGCTCGCCCGAACCCGACCTGGACGCCCAGATCGCACGGGCGTTTTCCAACCTCGACGCGGTGCTCGCCGCGGCGGGCTGCACGCGGGACGACGTCATCGACGTCACCTGGTTCATGGTCGACCCGGACACCATCTTCGACGCCGTGTTCAAGCAGTGGGCCACGCACTGGGGCCCGCCGCCCTACCCGACCGTCACCGCCGTTGGCGTGACCTGGCTGTACGGCTTCCAGTTCGAGATCAAGGTGATTGCCAAGCTGCCGGAGCAGGTGGCGGCGTGATCGCAAATGCAGGGGCCGCGTATGGCGGCCCCTGCATCTTCTCAGCGCTCAGGATGTTGGCGGCTGCGTTGCCACCTTGCGCAAGCGCTCCATGCCCATGATGCGGAACACGCGCTCGGTCTGCGCCTCCACCACGGCATTGATTGCCTCGGCACCGTAATCGGCAAAATCCACGGTGATTCGCAGTGGTTTGGTACCTACCGGCAACGCCAGTACGCGGGCAATCGCATCGGCCACCGCCTGCACCGGCGCCGGCTGCGCATCGCGGAACAACCGGCGCAGGCCGGGCGAATAGTTGTCGAATTCCGGCTGCACGGCGGCGTAGCCGTCCACCGCCTGGGTGTCTTGCGGATGCACCGCGGTCTGGAAGTGCGAGGTGCCGTCCATGAACGTGCCGGGCATGACGATGACGGTTTCGATGCCCAGCGGCTGCACTTCGTAGGCGGTCGTTTCGGCCACTGCATCGAGTGCATATTTGCCGGCAACGTACGGCATCATGAATGGCGCAACGATGCGGGTGATGGTGCTGCCCACATACAGCAAGGTGCCGTGGCCCTGCTTGCGCAGCTGCGGCAATGCGGCGCGATTGAGCCGATGGGCGCCCACCGCGTTGGTGTTGAAACTGTCGGCCAACTGCTCGGCAGTGAACCCTTCTGCCATGCCGATATACAGATGCGCCGCGTTATGGATCACCACATCCAGATGGCCGTGCTCGGCCACCACCTGTTCCACCGCGCGCTGGCAGGACGCCTCGCTGTCGATGTCCATGTCCACCACCCGCACCTGCGCGGCGTGCGCACGTGCGTAGTCTTCCAGCGCATGCCGGCGTTCCTTGCTGCGCCCGTCGGGGTCGCGCACGCCGGCATACACCACATAGCCCGCGCGCATGAGCGTTTGCGCCGTGAGCAGGCCCATGCCCGATCCGGATCCTGAAATCAGCACTGTCTTCATGTTGTCTCCGATGCAATGACGCCTCCGGATTGCGCGCAGGCTTTGCCACCGGCGCGGAGGCGAAGGCCGGAGCAGAGATTCAACGGTGCGTTGCGCTGCGGGTTGAAGCGGTGTGTCTGGTCACGCACGCTGCAGTGGCATTCCACACTGCAGCGCTGTGTGGCTTCGTTACTCGCCAGTTTCGCGATAGAACACCATGCCACCGTGATGCAGTTCATCGGCGGTGACGAACGTGCCATCGGCGGTGAAGCCGGTGTCGTCCCAATACTGGATCCGATTGCCTTCCACTTCATAGCGGCCTTGATAGGCACTCTTGCGTGTGCCGCGGGCCTCGTCGTAGCGGCCGGTGGGCAGCAGTTCCTGCCGGATACGGCCGTCACCGGTGACCCACATGCCCAAGTACGGATGGTGTTGCATGACATGCTCCGAAGGAGAAGAAGAGGCTGCGCTGTTGACGCCGGATGCATCGCCGCGCCATGCGCTGGTGGGCTCGCACAGCACGGCAGCGCCGGCGCCGATGGCCACCGCAACAGCGAGCTGCATCCGGGTATCGTTCATGGGCTGCCCGCGCTTGCAGCCGTGTCCGGGATGCGTTGCAACACATCGGTGTAGTGCGGCAGATCCAGGAAGGCGTTGACCTCCACCACTTTGTCGTCGCGCATCCGCATGATCCACGCATAACGATTGCGGTACGGGACGCCATCGCGCGCGGTGGCCGCGCCTTCCCATTGCACGATCACATGCGCGCCATCGGCCCACAGCTGCCAGTGCAGCGGCCGCAGCGGCGTGGACAGGCGGCTGGCCAACGGGCGCACCGCTTTATCGACCAGCGCGTCGCGCCCATGCACGGTGCCGGCGAACGGGCCGGAGCCTTCGATGGTCCAGGTGACGTCGCTGGCCAGCAGCGTGTCGAACAACCCGCTGCCGCCGGCCGCCCACTGCTTGAACGCGGTATCGACCAGCTGCTTGTTGTGCGCAGCCATGCGCGAGGTGTCGTGCTGTGCGGCTGCGGCGGGGGCGGCCACGCTGGCCGCCTGTGCGCCGGGCAGCCACAGCACGGCCGCCAGCAGGACGGCAGGCAATGCGGTGTGTCTGCTCATGTGCGGTACTCCTGTGCTCAACGGCGCAGCTGCACGCTGCCGGTGCCGTAGATGAGTTGCTGCGCCATCGGCCGGCCGATGAAACGCTCGGGAAAGATCGGTGCCGGCGCGCTGGCGTCATCCAACCGCTGCAGTTGCGCATCGCTGAACGTCAGGCCGAGTGCACCGAAGTTGTCCAGCGCCTGCTCCAGCGTGCGCGCGCCCATCACTGGCGCAACCACCGCCGGGTTGCGCAAGGTCCACGCCAATGCGACCTGCGAGCGTGAGGCACCCAGTTCGTCGGCGATCTCGCCCACCACATCGGCGATGTCCAGCGAGCGCGCGTTGAGATGCCCGGTGGAGGCAATCACGCCCTTGCGGCTGGCAGCCACCTCCGCGCCGTTCTCGTCGGAGAGATCTGCGCGCGTGTACTTGCCGGTGAGAATGCCGCCGCCCTGCGGCGACCAGGGCATGACACCCAAGCCCAACTCACGCGCCATCGGCATCAGCTCATGCTCGACCGTGCGTTCGACCAGGCTGTACTCGATCTGCAGGGCCACCAACGGCGACCAGCCACGCAGGTCCGCCAGCGTCTGCAGCTGCGCCACGCGCCAGGCCGGCGTGTTGCAGATGCCCAGGTACAGCACCTTGCCGGCACGCACCAGATCATCCAGCGCGCGCATCACTTCATCCGGCGCGGTGGTGAAGTCCCAGGCGTGCAGGTACAACAGGTCGATGCGGTCGGTGGCGAGCTGGCGCAGGCTGGTTTCCACCGAGCGCATCAGGTTGAGCCGGTGATTGCCACCGGAATTGATGTTGCCCGGGTCGCGCGCCATGGTGAACTTGGTCGCCACCACCACACGCTCGCGCTTGTCGGCGATCAGCCGGCCCAGCATGCGTTCGGATTCACCGTTGGTGTAGTTCACCGCGGTGTCGATGAAGTTGCCGCCACGCTCGACATACGCATCGAAGATGCGCGTGGCGTCGGTTTCATCGGCACCCCAGCCCCATTCCTTGCCGAAGGTCATCGTGCCCAGTGCCAGCGGCGAGACGCGCAGACCGGAGCGGCCGAGCAAGCGATACTGATCCAGAGACGTTGCGTGCTGCATAGGAAATTCCTCCTGTTGAAGTAACGCGCGGTACTGCACTGCGCTGGGGAACACTGTGCTGCAGGCGTGCGCGGGGCCGGTAGCCGCATCCTCCGCAATCCTTGCCTGATCCGCCGAGCGCACAACCGGCCGCTCCACCGTGGCAGGCGCGACCGCATCGTATGCGCGCAACCACATCAGCGCGACCAACCTTTGCATCGCCGCGTTGTGGACACCCAGCACGGCCGATGGCGCTGCGCACCGCCGCAGAGGCCGCAGGCCAGCGCTGTCTTCGCCCACACGTGATGCGCACAGCGACATCAAACGATCTCAGCGGTAGGTGCTGGTCGCCCGCACGTGGCATCACTGCAGAGCAGCGCAAGAGTGCCGTTGCAGCGGCTAGGATGGAACTGACAAAACATGCCCAGCCGCCGGAAAAATTTTTATGAGCCATGACATCGCCTGGGAAGATCAACGCACCTTCCTGGCGGTTCTCGATACCGGCAGTCTCTCGGCTGCCGCGCGCCAGCTGGGCGTTGCACAGCCCACCGTGCGTGCACGCATCGCTTCGCTTGAAGCCGCGCTGGGCACCACCTTGTTCACCCGTGCGATCACCGGCCTGATCCCCACCAGCGAAGCGCGCGGGCTGGAAGCGGCGGCCCGCACCATGGCGCGTGCCTCGGCGATGTTCGTGCGGCTGGCGTCTGCACCGCCCGGCCTGGTCGCCGGCACCGTGCGGATCAGCGTGTCGGAGTTTGTTGGCGTCGAAGTCCTGCCGGCGATGCTGGCGCGCTTGCGCCAGGTGCATCCGCATATCGTCACCGAGCTGGTGCTCAGCAACACGCCGGCGGACCTGCTGGAGCAGGAAGTCGATATTGCCGTGCGCATGCAGCCGCCCACGCAAGGTGCGTTGGTGGCACGCAAGGTCGGTGCGATCGCCCTGGGCTTGTTTGCGCACCGCGATTACATCGCGCGCCGCGGCGTGCCGGCCACGGTGGAGGCACTGCTCGAACACGAGCTCATCGGCCCCGATCGCAACCGCGCCGACCTGAGCCTGGCCCGCGCCCTGCATCCGCACCTGCTGCGTGACCGCCTGGCCACCCGCACCGACAGCCACCCTGCGCAACTTGCGCTCGCACGTGCCGGCCTGGGCATCGCCATTGCGCAATGCCCGACCGCCCAGGCAGACCCATGCCTGGTGCAGGTGCTGCCCGAGGTCGCACTGCCCGCACTTACCACCTGGATCGTGACCCACGAAGACCTGCGCGATGTGCCACGCATCCGCGCCACCTTCAATCATCTGGTCACCGCGTTCGAACGCTATCTGGCAACGCCGCCACGCGAGGCAGCGGCCGAAGACCGCACCGACCATCCCGTCATGGCAGGCGCGTCGGCATTGCAGGCTGACTGCAGTGTCGTAGCGAGCGGTTGACCCGCACTCACCCTGGCAAGCGTGCCAGCCGCCGAAGCGCAACCCGCAACAGGACAACGCACGGCGGAGACCCGCGTTAGCAGCACCGCGATTTTGCAGTTGGCTGCAAACGTCAGCTTGCAGTCCGCGACTGGAAACGCTTACGGCTCGACACCGGCCGACCATAGCGGCCACCTATCAAATCTGCCTGGAAATCCGTTTTTTAATTCGTACAGCTGAGAGTCGGCAAGCGCGCTCAAGCCAGCCGCATAGCGGCCGCTACTGGGGAGCGCAAGCATACAAGTGCTTACTTTTTGTGCGCCCACTGGCGCCGCGTCCACCGCAACTCTCAGCTGAGACCTCAATGAAATTCACCGTCAAGCTCCTCAGTGCAGCCATCGCACTGACGTCGTCGACTTGCGCCTACGCGCAGCAGGAATCGATGTTTTCCTTCAGCGGTTTCGGCACGCTCGGCGTGGTGCACTCCACCGAAGATCAGGCCGACTTCACCCCCGACATCCAGACCAACGAAGGCGTCGGCGCCAGCCATTCCACCTCGGCGCGTCCGGACTCGCGCATTGCCGGGCAGGTCAACGCCAACTTCACCGACAAGTTCACCGGTGTGCTGCAGGTCACCAGCGAGTACGCCGAGCGCGCCTCGTACTCGCCCAAGGTCACCCTGGCCCATGTGAAGTATCAGTTCGGCCCGCAGTTCTCCGCGCGCCTGGGCCGCATCACCGCGCCGTTGTACATGCTGTCCGAATACCAGCGCGTTGGCTATGCCACGCCGTGGGTGCGCCCGCCGTACGAGGTCTATAACTACCTGTTGCCGATGGATGGCATCGAAGGCGTCTACACCATCAATGCTGGCGAAAGCGTGGTGAGCGTGCAGGGCTTCTACGGCCGCATCGATTCCAAGAAGGCCGACGTCAACGCGATGCGTGGCCTGGCCATTGGCCTGGAAACTGGGGCATCGACGTTCCGTGCCGGCTATATCGTGGGCAAGAGCAATTTCGACACCCCGTCGCTGGAGCGGCTGTTCTCGGTGTATCAGCGCATCAATCCCGCACTGGCCGACCGCCTCACCACCTATGACGTGGACGGCAGCTTCGCCAGCGTGGGCTACGCCTACGATCCGGGCAGCTGGTTCCTGCGCAGTGAAGTCATCCGCGCCGACTATTCGCCCTCGCTCAATGGCAAGACCACCTCCGGCTATCTCAGCGTTGGCGGCCGTTTCGGCACGCTCACGCCCTCGCTCACCTATGCAAATGTCGACCGCAAGGGCCCGACCATTGCACCGGGCCAGGACCCGATCGGCGTGATGACCAATGCACTGGCGCAGGCCGAGAGCGGCCGTCACAGCTACACCGCCTCGTTGCGCTGGGACGCGCGTGAGAGCGTCGCCTTCAAGCTGCAGGCCAGCCATATCGACAACAACGCAGGCTCCTTCGGATCGTTGAACAACATCCAGCCGGGCTTCCGCCCGGGCGGCAGCTACAACTTGCTGTCCGCATCCGTCGACTTCGTTTTCTAAGAGAGCCCCATGAAGATTTCCACGTGTTTTGCAGCGTCGACGCTTGCCCTGCTGTCGCTGGTCGCCTTCTGCGCCCAGGCCGATGTGGTGGTGGTGATGTCGGCCAAGGGTGGCCCGGACAGCTTGAGCCAGGCGCAGGTGTCGCAGATCTTTCTGGCCAAGTCCAACAGCTTGCCCGGCGGCGGCCAGGCCGTGCCGATCGACCAGGAAGAAGGCGTGCCGGTGCGCGATGAGTTCTACAAGAAGGTCGCCGCGCGCGACTCCGCGCAGCTGAAATCGTATTGGTCGCAGCTGATGTTCACAGGCAAGGCGCAGCGCCCCAAGCGGGTCAGCGGCGATGACGCGGTGAAAAAGGCCGTGGCCGCCACGCCCGGTGCCATCGGTTACATCAGCGCCGGCGCTGTCGATGCCAGCGTCAAGGTCGTCCTGAAACCGTGATCGCCCACTTGCGCGAGAGTTCCGTCATGAAACGCATTCTGTCGCTGCCGTTGTTCTGGAAAATCCTGATGCCGGCCGCGGTGGCGATCGCCTGCCTGTGCAGCTACGTCGCCTTCAGTACCGTGGTTTTCCACCGCAACAACGACCGCCTGGAAGCGGTGCGGGATGTGCATTTCCCGATTCTCGACGCAATGACGCGCAACGTGGCTGCGCTGGACAAACTCATCAACGGCCTCAATGGCGCTGCCGCTGCTGGCGATGCCGACATGCTGCAGGCCACCCAGCCGGTGGCCGATGAGATCCGCAGTTCCTACGCCAAGCTGCAGAAATCCGACCCCAGCCACGCGCAGGAACTGGCGCGGTTGGGCAAGGAATTCGACCAGTACTACGCGCTCGCGCACGCGGTGGCGTTGGCCTTTGTCGAGCAACGCGAGCCCGATACCACGCAGATGGAGGGCATGGCACCGGCGCTGGAAACCTATCGCAATGACCTCACCGCCATGCAGAAACGCGCCGATGCGCGCTTCCGCAGCACGGTGCAGGAAGCGGTGGACAGCTCGGTGGCCGCCAGCATCGGCGGCCTGGTGGTCGGTGTGGGTGGCGCCATCGTCTGCCTGCTGTTCGGCTGGATGGTGGGCCGTGCCATCACCCAACCGCTGCAGCGGGCAATCGGCATTGCGCGTGCGGTGTCGTCCGGGCAACTGGAAAACGCCATCCTGGTCGACCGCAACGATGAAGTGGGCGAACTGTTGCAGGCGATGGACAGCATGCAGCGTCAGCTGCGCCGCGTGATCCAGGCGCAGACGGACATGGGCAGCCAGCACGAAGCCGGTCTGGTCAGCCACCGCATTGCCGAGCATGAGTTTCCCGGCGAGTTCGGCAGCATGGTCAAAGCCAGCAACGAGCTGGTGGCCGGCCATATCGCGGTCACCATGCGTATCGTTGCACTGACCGAACGCTATGCCGCCGGTGATCTGTCGCAGCAGCTGGAACAGCTGCCCGGCGAACGCGCGGTGATCAGCCAGTCGATCAACGATGTGCGGCGCAGCCTGCTGTCCATCAATGGCGAGATCAAGCGCCTGGCAGCGGCGGCCGCCGCGGGCGATTTCAGCGCACGCGGCGACGAGCAGACTTTCGAGCACGACTTCCGCCAGATCATCGTCGACCTCAACCAGCTGATGGGCACTTCCGATCGCAATCTGGGCGAGGTGTCGCAGCTGTTGCAAGCCATTGCCAGCGGCGATCTCACCGTGCGCATGCAGGGCGCGTCGGCGGGTGTGTTCGCGCGCATACGCAACGATGCCAACAGCACGGTCGATCGGCTGACCGACATCGTTGGGCGCATCCAGCAGTCGTCGTCGGAAATCGACAGCGCCGCCGGCGAAATTGCCGCTGGCAATCAGGACCTGTCGCGCCGCACCGAGCAACAGGCGGCCAATCTGGAAGAAACCGCCGCCTCCATGGAAGAGCTCACCGCTACGGTGAAACAGAATGCCGAGCATGCACGCCTGGCCAACGACCTGGCGAAAAGCGCCGCGTCGGTGGCTTCGCAAGGTGGCGACGTGGTGAGCCAGGTGGTCACCACCATGTCCGGTATCGAAGTGTCATCGAAGAAGATCGCCGAGATCATCAGCGTCATCGATGGCATCGCGTTCCAGACCAATATCCTGGCCTTGAATGCGGCGGTGGAAGCAGCGCGCGCGGGCGAACAGGGCCGCGGCTTCGCGGTGGTGGCCTCGGAAGTGCGCACGCTGGCACAACGCTCGTCAGGCGCAGCCAAGGAGATCAAGGAATTGATTGACGCGTCGGTGGGCAAGGTGGCCGAAGGCTCGGCGCTGGTGCACAAGGCCGGCAGCACCATGACCGACATCGTGGCCAGCGTGAACCGTGTCACCGGCATCATGGCGCAGATCACCGCGGCCAGCAGTGAGCAGTCCGCAGGCATCGAGCAGGTCAACCAGACCGTGATCCAGATGGATGAAACCACCCAGCAGAATGCGGCGCTGGTGGAAGAAGCCATGGCGGCGGCACGCGCGATGGAAAAGCAGGCCGGTGCATTGACGCAACTGGTCTCGCTGTTTCAGCTGGAAAAAGCGCTGCACGCCCAAGCAGCCTGACGCCAACGGGCAGCGCGTACTGCGTGCTGCCCGTTGCTTGCGTCATCGCCATGCAACGCACTGCGATGGCTCTGTGGATTCGGTGCACTGTGTCGTCAGACACACGCATTGCCCAGCGCTTTGTTCGTGAGTCAACACCGCTGACGCAACTTCAAGCACGCACTGTACGTCTACATGCCTGCTGCCTACGCAACCAGATCACGCAGCAACAGCGCACGCGCCCAGATTTACACACGCACCTCGGGCCGCCACGGCGCGGGCTCGGCAAGCAAGCGCGCCGCCACATCGCTCACGTGGTTGAAGCGATGCCGCTGGATGGCATAGATCACCCCCAGCAAGACCGTAAATGCCAGCACTGGCAGCGGCACCACCGGCAGCGCCTGGACGAGCATCAGCGCCACCCACAGCATGCTCCAGTTGCACAGGCCCACGATGCGGATTTCGCGATCGCGCTTGTCCACGACCACCACGCCACGCATCACCGGTGCGTAGTTCGGCTTGAGGCGCATCCACACGCTTTCACGAAACGCACTGCTTGTTTCCGACAGCGGGTGGAACACCAGCGGCGCCCACGCGGAGTCATCCAGCGTCATCTCGATGCGGCCCAACGGGAAGTGCGCCAGCGCCGTTGCGGTGGCCGGGATGCGCCGCACGTACAGGGGCACGCCCCAGCGGCAGTACCAGCGGTTCCAGCACAGCATCAGCACCGCTTCGATCAACAGCAGCGCGATCAGCACGTACAGCATGGGTCCGTCCTGTGTGTGGTCCGGGCGGACCGTGTCCTGAGCATGCCTGAGCACTGGGCGCCCGTGCGGCTGCACCAGGCGGTGGCAGCGCAACGCTCACCGCTGCACCGGCTGGCGTACACCTGCACAGCCGGATCGGGCGGCGCTGCGTGGCGCTTGCAGTGGCCACCATACTGCATGGTATGTTTCGACCACCCGACCCCGCACACGGCGAACGCAGCACATGGCCACGCAATCGCAGACCCTCGACATCTGGACACGGCTAAGCCCGCTGCCTGCTGGCAAATGGCTGTTTTCCCGGCTGCTGTGCCTGAAGGCGCCCTACTTCGGCTCGATCTCCCCGCGCTTCGAAGTGCTGCGCGCCGGCCAGTGCGTGGTGGCCGTGCGCAAGCGGCGCAAGGTGCTGAACCACATCGGCACCGTGCATGCGATCGCCATGTGCAACGCGGCCGAACTGGCCGGCGGCACCATGACCGAGGTGACCGTGCCCGCCACGCATCGCTGGATCCCGCGCGGCATGGACGTGCAGTACCTCAAGAAAGCCACGACCGCGGTGGTGGCCGAAGCCCGCCCGCTCGACCCGTCGCCCACCTTCGATGTGGCCAGGGAGTACCCGGTTGAAGTGCTGATCAAGGACACCGCCGGAGACACCGTCTTCCGTGCGGTGATTGCGATGTGGGTGTCGCCGAAGAAAGCGTAGCCACAGGCCGCCACGCCGCTGCACGCGCCACCCGCAATCGTCAGCCCTGCAACACCAGCGACCCCTCCGGGTAGCGCGCACACAGAAAGTCCACGAACGCGCGTACCTTGGGCGCGGCCAGCCGCCGCGAGGTGTGCAACACCCACAGCGCCGGCGTCACGCCGGACACCGTTCCCCACTGCACCAGTTCCCCGCGCGCCAGCGGCTGCCAGGCAATGGACTGCGGCAGCAACGCCGCGCCGCCGCCGGCAATGGCCGCATCGCGGATCATCAGGAACGATGAAAACCTCAGACGCGCAATCGGCTCCAGTTCCAGGCGCCCGCCGTCCAGCAGCCAGGTGCCCGGCTGGAAGCCTGTCATCACGATCCCCGGCACCGCGCGTACCGCACCCGGCGCCGGCAGCGGCACGCTCGGCGCGGCCACCACCACCAAACGGTCGTGCGCAAAGCAGCGGCCGACCAGCGCGCTGTCCGGCTTCGGGTTGATCCGGATCGCCACGTCGAACTGTTCGTCCACCAGATCGACCATGCGGTCTTCGGCCACCACGTCGAGGCTGATTTCCGGGTAGGCCGCACAGAAGTCGGCACCGATGTGGCCCATTGCCAGTTGCGAAAACAGCACCGGCGCGGCCACGCGCAGACGCCCGCGCGGTGCGGACAGGCCTTCGCGCGCGGCGGTGAGTGCTTCGGCCACTTCGCCCAGCGGTGCCTCGGTGCGTTCCATCAACAGCTGCCCGGCTTCGGTGAGCTTTAGTCCGCGTGCACTGCGCTCCACCAGCCGTACGCCCAGTTGCTCTTCCAGCTCGGCGATGCGCCGCGACAACGTGGCCTTGGAACGCCCGCTCGCACGGCTGGCCTTTCCCAGGCCCTGGTTGGTGGCAACCAGCGCGAAATCGATCAAGGCATTGAGGTCCACGGTGTTCCAGATTTGAACCAGGGCGTCCACATCCTGGCGTCTTCGTATTGATCACGCAACAGCCTACCGTGGCGTCACCCAATCAACGCACGAGCATCAACGCCATGCAGACCACCCAACGCGCTGTCCTGATCCACGCCTACGGCGATGCCACCGCCGCGCAGCTGGCCACCATCGATCGCCCCACCGCAGGGCCCGGCCAGGTGCTGGTGCAGGTGGGTGCTGCCGGCGTCAACGCGATCGACTGGAAGGTGCGCAGCGGCTACGTGCGCGATGCCTTTCCGCTGCAATTGCCCGCCGTGCTGGGCGCCGAGCTTGCCGGCGTGGTGGTGGCGGTCGGGCCGGGCACCACCCGCTTTCAGGTGGGCGACCGGGTCATGGGCGCGGTTGGCGGGCTGGGCGCCTACGCCGAGTACGTGGCGCTGGACGCCGCCAGGCTCGCCCCCACCCCAGACGGCCTGGACGATGTGCACGCCGCCGCGATCCCGGTGGCCGCGGTGACCGCATGGCAGAGCCTGCGCCACGCCGGGCCGGTGCAGCCCGGCCAGCGCATCCTCATCCACGGCGCTGCCGGCGGTGTGGGCAGTTATGCCGTGCAGTTCGCCAAGCGCGTCGGCGCCCAGGTGTTCGCCACCGCATCCGCCACGCAGCTGGACTACGTGCGCAGCCTCGGCGCCGACCACGTCATCGACTACCGCGCGCAACGTTTCGAAGACATCGCCACCCACATCGACCTGGTGCTCGACTACGTCGGCAACAGCGTGCTCGCAGCCTCCTGGCAGGTGCTGGCGCCGGGCGGCGCCATCGTGAGCACCGCAGCGCCCGACATCGCCGCACACACGCCAGCTGGCCACCGCGGCCTGTGGTTCACCAGTCAGCCCGACGCGGCGCTGCTGCAGCGCCTGGCGCTGGAAGTCGCACAGGGCACGTTGCAGGCGCGCCTGGGCGAGGTGGTGAGCGTTGCCGACCTTCCGCTCGCCATCGAACGCATCCGCACCACCGCGCACAGCGGCAAGGTGGTTGCCGATTTTTCCCGCTGATCCATCCCCCCTTTCGTTTCACCCACACCATCCATCGCAGGAGCGTCACATGAGCATTCTCGTTACCGGTGCCACCGGCACCGTTGGTTCCCTGATCGTGCAAGGCCTGGCCACTGCCGGCGCCGACGTCCATGCCCTGGTTCGCCAGGCGGGCAAGCGCAGCTTCCCGGCCGGCGTCACGGAGGTCGTTGCCGACCTCACCGATGTCGCATCGCTACGCGCCGCACTGCAATCGGTGCGCACGCTGTTCCTGTTGAACGCCGTCACCCCCGACGAAGTGACGCAGGCACTGATCACCTTGAACCTGGCCAAGGAGGCCGGCATCGAGCGCATCGTCTATCTGTCGGTGATCCACGCGGACCTGTTCACCAACGTGCCGCACTTCACCGGCAAACACACGGTCGAACGCATGATCGACCACCACAACCTGCCCGCCACCATTCTGCGGCCCGCCTACTTCATGCAGAACGAAGCCATGGTGCAGCAGACCATCATCGACTACGGCGTGTACCCGATGCCGATCGGCGCGAAGGGCATCGCCATGATCGACGCACGCGACATCGCCGACATCGCCGTTGCCGAACTGCTGCGCCGCGACCGCGCACCGGCCGCACTGGAGCGCGCCACGCTGGAACTGGTCGGCCCGCAGCCCCTGACCGGCGCGGACGCCGCACAGGCCTGGAGCACCGCACTGGGCCGCGAGATTGCCTACGCCGGCGATGATGTGGCCGCCTTCGAAGCCCAGCTCGCCGCGCACGGCCCGGCCTGGATGGCCTACGACATGCGCCTGATGATGGCCGGCATCCAGCAGTTCGGCATGCACGCCGCCGCAGGCACCGTCGACCGCCTGCAGGCCCTCCTCGGCCGCCCACTGCGCAGCTACGCCGACTTCGTGCGCGAAGCCACCACGCAGGCGTGAGTGAACGTATGTGATTGATGTGCGCAAACGCGCGGGGCGATCCCGCGCGTTTGTTTGTCGCGTCTGGCTTGGGCAACTGCTGCCCTGACGGTCACCGCCGTGCCAGACGAACCACTCCCATCACCAAGGGAAACAGCACGCGCCACGCAATTGCAGATACCGCCACCACCAACAGACCAAACAGCGTTGGAAGTACCGCGCCGAACACGAACGTCATTCCCAGCACAAACCCGAACACGTATTCCGCGCGATACGCGGGCACCACCACACTCGCGCCCAGAATGCCCACGAACACCGCCGACGCCGCAGATTCGCTACCCGCAACAAATGCAACCGAGAGCGCAACGCCCGCAACCAGCGCACCGCTCATTCCCATCAGTGCATGCCGCACCACCTGCGATGCACGACGTGCTCGACGCACAACGACGTAGCCAGCCAGCGCACCCAGTGCTGGCAACACCAGCAAACCCCACCAGTTCGAAATCGTCGGCAGGTCCGCACGGTTCAGCAGATGATGGCTCTTGACCCCACCATGCACCTGTTCCCAACCAAGCTGCAGTGCCGCCACCACAACCGCGAGTAGCACAGCCGCCCATTGCACCCAGCGCTCATTCCGTTGCTGCATGTCGTTTCCTCAGACCCGCTGGTTGCCCACAAAGCCGCGCCTACCTGCCACGACCGGTAAGCTGCGTTGACTGAGCATACGTCGCGCGCACGACATCCAGCAGTGCCTGGCGGCATAGTGACTTCCGGTAGCTGGCACCCATGGGGCGTGCGCGAGCGGCGGGCCTGATCAGGAGCTCAGCGCTTCGACCAAACCCACCAGCCCGGGCCCGTAACCGGTCGCTGCACAGACCGAGGCAGCAGACGACGATGCCGCAACACCGCTGATGCTTACAGGCCCCGCCAACAACGCGGTCGTGAATCCGCCAAGTCTCAGGCAACCATTGCCAGCGTGGGCTTGGCACTCTTGCCTCGGGAACTGCTCTCCACGCTTGCCACCAGTTCGCTCGCCTGGTCTTCAAGTGCGCGCGCAGAAGAGGCCATCGTGTCTACCAACGCGGAATTCTGCTGCGTGGCTGCGTCCATCTGGGCGATGGTCTGATTGATCTGTTCGATCCCGGCGCTTTGCTCGTGGCTGGCCGCGGCGATACCGCTCATGATGTCGTTGACCTGCTTCACCGAAGACAGCAGGTCTTCCATGGCCTTGCCCGCCACGTTGACCTGCTCCGCTCCCTGGGCCACCTTCGCCCCGGAATCGGCAATGAGGTCGCGGATCTCCTTGGCGGCGGTGGTGCAGCGCTGCGCAAGGCTACGCACCTCAGAAGCAACCACTGCAAAGCCACGCCCCTGCTCGCCGGCACGCGCGGCTTCCACCGCCGCATTCAGGGCAAGGATGTTGGTCTGGAACGCGATGCCGTCGATGACGGTGATGATCTCGCCGATCTTCCGCGATGACGTCTGGATCGCCGCCATCGTGCTGACCACCCCATTGACCAGCTCACCGCCATGCAACGCCGTCTCTGCGGCACTGCTCGCCAACGCATTGGCCTGGCGTGCGCCCTCGGCGTTCTTGCGCACGGTGCTGGTCATTTCTTCCATCGAACTTGCGGTTTCTTCCAGCGCCGCTGCCTGCTGTTCGGTGCGCCGCGCCAGCTCATCGTTGCTGCGCACGATGTCGCCCGCCGCACTGCTGAGCGTGTTTGCCACCTCACCCAGCTGACGGCCGGCTTCCACATCCATCAACGCGCCAACCGCACGCAGCGGCGTACCGTCGGCCGCGCGCTTGGTCAGGCCACGCGCGCGGAACCAGCGGTACTGGCCATTCTTGAGCTGCAGGCGGTACTCGATATCGAAATTGGTTCGGCCAGTGCGGTCGTTCAGATGCGCCGCAAACGCGTTCAATGAGCGCGCCTTGTCATCAGGATGCAGGCGCGAAGCCCAGCTATCCAGCACATTGGGGAATTCCTGCTCCGATTCAAAACCCAGCAAGTGGCGGAACTGCTGCGACCACCAGAACTCGTTATTCGGATTGATCGGATCACCAGCAATGACACTCATGTCCCACAGACCATCACTGAGCATCTGCGAGCCAAGCTCAAAGCGCGTCAGCGTGATATCCAGAAATTGCGCGCGCTCGCGGCGCTCGGTCACATCGGTGAGCGAGCCCGCAACACGTAGCGGCACGCCCTGAGCATCACGCTCCGTGGTGCCGAAGGCGCGAAACCAGCGGTACTCGCCAGACTTCAGACGCAGGCGGTTCTCAACATCGTATGGCGTGCGACCACTGCGGTCAGCCAGATGCGCTGCAAATGCGTCCAGGGTCGGCTGCTTGTCATCGGGGTGCAGGCAGGCCACCCAGCTGTCCAGCACATTGGGGAAATCCTGCTCTGACGAAAACCCCAGCAACGCGCGCATCTGCGGCGACCACCACACCGGGCTATCGGGATGGCTTGGATCACCATTGATCACGCCGATATCCCACAGGCCGTCGGTCGTGCTGTTGGCAACCAATTCAAAGCGACCTTCCAGTTGCTGCAAAGCCGTCGCCGCCGCTGCTGCCTGCACTTTCGCCAGATCACGCTCCTCCTGGGCCGCACACAACCGCTCTGCCATCGTCTTGATCAACTGCGCGGAACCGTTCACCGGCCACTGCGCCGTACCGCCTTTCAAGGTCGCGTCAACCGCCCTGGTCAGCGTCTCCACTTTGTGACTGTCGGAGAAAAACATGGCGACCTCTCGTTTGGGCTGGAAGAGGTCGCTAACGGCAGGGATCCCTAATTCTTGAGCGTCGCGGCGCTTTGAGATCGCTATGATCCGGCAGCCATTCAGCCTGATGTTGGCGGTCGCACGTAAAGAGCGGGCCCCATGCGTCCGCTAGAACGGCTTTCAGTTCACGCGCAGAGGTATGGCATCAGTTTTTAACCTTGAACTTTTGCCCGTCGTGACGGGACGACGATCGCAACTGCCGCACGCGCTCTATCCTGTGCGACCACCGTAGCTATACCGAAGGGCAGCTGATGAGAGTTCCAATACGGCCGTCCTGCGTTATCGAGGAACCATCTGCGGAGGCCGGCCGTTCAACGAACGCACCGTGCCGTAAGCTGCCGTATCGATTTAGGAAATCGATCTAATGACAGTTCAAGCGCAGCAGAATTAGGCGAATTCCTTCATCCCCAATCTCGAATCCAGCCATCAACTCAGCATGATTTATCTCCGGCGTTTGGCTAGACATTTCTTTCTATGAGGCAAACCATGCGCGTCGCAGTCGTAGGTGCAGGAGCAATCGGAGGGTTCCTGGCGTGCAAATTGTTCGCCGCTGGCCACAATGTCAGCGTGGTGGCGCGTGGCGCAACGCTTGAAGCGATTCATGCAAATGGGTTGAAGCTTTACACGCACGACGAACTTATAACGGCCCCTGTGCGGGCCACAGCCGCGCCCGAAGAGCTTGGCGCTCAAGACATGGTGATATTTGCCGTCAAGGCGCCGGCGCTGCCAATGGCTGTGGCAGCTGCCAAGGCATTGATTGGCCCACAGACGCAGATCATCCCTGCACTGAACGGCCTGCCATGGTGGTATTTCCTGAAATCAACACAGGCGCTCTCGGGCTTCCGTCTGCAGTCTGTCGACCCGGGTGGTGTCATAGAAAGGGCGATTCCGATTGATGCAGTCATCGGCTGTGTCGTGTTCCCGTCCTGTACCGCGCTGAGTCCGGGCGTGATCAAACACGCGTCCGGGAGCAGACTCGTTTTTGGCGAGCCAGCGGGCGGTGACAGCGAGCGGATCGAAACCATCGCCGAGATCTTTCGTAGCGCCGGTTTTGATGCCCATGCCCACGACAATGTACGCGAAGAGATCTGGCTGAAACTCTTGGGGAATGCCTGCTACAACCCTGTCAGCCTGCTGGTCGGTGCTGCGACCGATGCGCTGATTGATGATCCGTTTCTGCATGCGTTGTTCATCGACATGATGGGCGAGCTGCTTGATCTCGGGCAACGGCTGGGGCTTTCGCCAGCGATTGATCCTGAGCAAAGGATTGCAATCACCCGCAAACTCGGCAACGTCAAAACGTCGATGTTGCAAGACGTCGAGGGGAACAGACCCGTTGAAATTCAGGCCATTCTGGGAGCGCTTGTGTCAGTGGCCGATCAGGTCGGGGCGCCGATACCTCACACGCGCACCGTTTACGCCTTGGCTCGCATGCGGGCGGCCACCCTGGGGCTTCTTCCTAGCTAAGTACGCCCTGTAAAAGGATGTGTCGTCTGCGAGTCCTAGACTTTCGCTGACCAGTACTTGGCCTCTCCATGAGATCTCATGAAATGTACGGGCGATTGCCGGCGGTGCTTGCCCGAGACACTGCGCTGTCTGCCATGCGAGTGAGCTAGCCACTCACACGCCAGCACCACGCATCAAGATCAGCAAGGCGCGCTCAACATCCTGCTGGAAGTTGTAGCGCAGCCCCTCCAGCTCCGGCAGTGCAATCACTTGCGCGGCGACATCCACTGGATGGCTGAGCGGCCACAACCCGATGATGAGTGGTAGCGCGTGTTTGATCACCTCGTCGAACGCCTGCACCGACATCGCTGGCAAGCGCGCATGAAGTGCCTGCGCCGCCTGGTGGCGTAACGCCAGCAAGTTGAGCTTGAATTCGACCATGCGTTCGAACGACAACTTGCGCTCCAGAATGGACGGCATGATGCTCGTAAGCCGGCACAGCAAAGGGCGCGCGCACAACGTTTGCGCAAACACCGCGGCAATGGATTCGGCCGTTGCTTTGCGCTTGCCCCCTGCCAGCGCTGCACCAAGTTCGGCCTGCCAGCCGGCATATTCCTCAACGAGCACGTCGATCAATACCGCCTCGCTGCTTTCGAAGTAGCGATACACGTTGGACTTGGTCATCTGCGCCTGGCGCGCCAGCTCGTTGATCCCCAGGTCCAGCGCGCCCGGGCTGTCATCCAGCATGGCGCGGGCGGTGGCCAGGAGGTGGCGGCGGCGTTCTTCCTTTTGCTCAACCGAGCGCGCGCGGACGTAGGGCGTGAACGAATTCATACGAAGCACCTGCATTTCACTTGATAAAAGACCGATGGTCTTCTAAATTGAAGACCATCGGTCTCCAATCTTGCCTGAAAGCCAGAGCCCAGGCCACCTCGTCCACACACACAGAGCCACCACCATGCCAAGCAACACCACAGCCTGGGTCCTGATTACCGGCGCATCCAGCGGTTTCGGCGAAGAGTTCGCCAGGCAATACGCGGCCAAGGGCCACTCCTTGATTCTCGTCGCGCGCCGGCTGGACCGATTGCAGGCCCTGGCAGCGGAGTTGCGCCGCGCACACGCCGTGGAGGTCATCACCGAACACGTTGACCTCTCAGATGTCGCCGCCATCACGGCGCTGCATGCCAGCCTCCGCGAACGGGGCATTGACGTGGAAATCCTCATCAATAACGCCGGCCATGGGCTGCAAGGCGCCTTTCTGGACACGTCGGTGCAAAGCACTCTGGACATGGTGCAGCTGGACATCGCAAGCCTCACGGTCATGACCCACCTGTTTGGCGCCGACATGCGCAAGCGCGGTCACGGCAGGATCCTGCTGGTGGCTAGTTTGCTCGCGCTCTGGGGCGTGCAGGACATGGCGGTTTATGGCGCATCCAAGGCGTACGTCCTGCGCTTAGGCGATGCGCTGCACCGGGAATTCAAGCGCGACGGTGTCACTGTCACCTCGCTGTGCCCGGGCATGTCCAACACAGGCTTCGCACAGGCCGCGCAACAAAAGATCACCCTTGGATTGAAGCTGATGATGATGCAGCCGGCTCCGGTAGTCCGTGCCGGCATCCGCGCACTCCATAAGGGTCGCATCAGCGTTGTGCCCGGGGTGGGTAACAAGCTTGGCGCGGCCATGATCTGGGCCACCCCACGTTGGCTACATCAGCCCTTGTTTGCGCGCGTCATGAATGGTTGAAGCATGCTCGATGCCTGCTGTGCCTGCTGTACCTCAACCATCGTCATTGCCTCGCAGTGCGCGGCGGACGCACCGATATTAAGAGCAGCTATCAAAACTACTGCGCAGCCGCCAGGCGGGCGCGGCCGGTGCTCGGAATCCTCATGTACCCCCGTACACTCCGGTTCCTCCGCGCCGTCCGCACCCACCTGACGACTGCTCGCTACGTTTGGTTAGCCGCTCTAAATCTGAAACCGAAGCGTGTTGCTCGCCAGTGCTCGGCTTCTCGCCTGGCCTGGCAGGGCTGTGCAGCTACATGTTGATCGCACGCACCAAGCGCACGCCCCACTCCGCGTCCGGATTCGTTGTGCCGTCTCCAAGACGCTCCTGCATGACCGCAACGCCGAGATCTCTGCGCGCCGGCAACCTGTGGCGCTCGGCAGCTTGCAATGCCGCGCCGACCTCCGCATAGGAAAGATCGGTGCAATACACCGGCGCGCCTGGCTGCTGGCGCCAGGAATCTGCGAGCACGCCCGCATCAAAGGCATCAAGACCGGTGTCATTGACCAGCGACATGGCGACGTGACGATCGTGCGTTCGATCCGCAGCCACCGGGATGGCAATCCGATCTGGCGCTCCAGCAGGCTTTGCCTTCCTGGCCAACGAGTCCGAGCCGATCGCGTTCCATGCCTTGGCGATCGGGCGGCCGAGCTGTTCGGCAACCCAAAGGCTCTCGACCTGGCCGCGCTCGATGGCTTCGATCTTTTCATCGCGGAACGGATAATAGTTGGAGGTGTCGATGACCACCGTGTCTTGCGGAAGCCGGGCCACCAACGGCGCAATGCCGGGGATGCGGCTGAGAGGAATGGACAGGATGACCACATCCACATCGATGAGTGCATCTTCAGTCGCCACAGCCCGTGCGCCAAAGGACAGCAGCTCGGCATCAATCGTCTCCGGGCCACGTGAGTTGGCCACCTTGACCTCGTGCCCGGCCTCACTCAAGCGCATGCAGAGCGATCTACCGATGTGTCCGGTTCCTAGAATTCCGGTTTTCATCCATTGCCTCGTATCGATCATGATGATCATGTAATGCTGCCCATTGACCCATCTACACTCTCACTGCTGCGTCGGCGGCCTGATACCACCGCAGCGCAAATCATCAGTCGAGGTGCCGATGGAGCTCTTTCAATCAATGCGTCTGTTCTCCAAGGTGGCGCAACTTCAAAGCTTCACCAAGGCCGCCGACGCTCTCCAGATTGGCCGGCCGCAGGTCACGCTGGCCATCAACCAGCTGGAGGCATCCCTGGATGTACGTCTGTTTCAGCGCACCACACGCAAGGTCAGTCTGACGGCAGAAGGCGAAGCCTTCCTTGCGAAGGTCGAGGAGATCCTGAGTGGGGTCGAGGACGCGGTAGCGATGTTCCAGGCGCCTGCGGATGCGGTTCGCGGACGATTGCGAATCGACATCCCGTCGGCGTTTGCAGTGGAGGGATTCATGACGTTGCTCGGCCAGTTTCGGGCGACGTATCCACGGTTGGTAATCATGTTAGGCGTGAGCGATCGCTCGGTCGATCTCATCGCAGAAGGGGTTGACTGTGTGTTGCGCATCGGCGAACTGCCAAGTTCCAGCCTTGTCGCTCGCCGCCTGGGCGCACTCGTGATGATCACCTGCGCGGCGCCAGCCTATCTTGAGAAATCGCCACCACTCACGCACCCGGATTCGCTTGACCAGCACGCATGCATCAGATTCCTGTCCGGTATCAGCAAACGCACGATGCCTTGGCATTTCCGCGCCGAGGGAGTGAGCAAGTCGCTTCAGCCTGAAAGCTCGCTGTCGGTGAACGATGCGTCTGCCTATGTCCAGTGCGCCCGCGCTGGCTTCGGTGTGATTCAAGTTCCCGGAATGCTGGTTGACCACTATCTCCGTGATGGCACGTTGGTGGAGGTTCTGAAGGATTTCCGCCCCGTCCCGCTCCCGGTCTCGCTGGTGTATCCCAGCCGGTCGCATGTTCCGCCACCCCTGTGGGCATTCTCGGACTGGCTTCAGCAGCACTTCCCTGGCATCGACCGCACCTGGCTCGCGTAATCAAGGAATAGGCACACGCGTGTCGCCGGCTGACAGAAGCCCCGCAGCATGCAGCGCTTCCAACGCAGGTGCCCGGCACCAACATGGCTCTTACAGTTTGACCACGATCTTGCCGAACTGCGCGTTGGACTCAAGGAAGCGCGTCGCTTCGACGATCTCATCGAACGGGAAGACCTTGGCAATCTGAGGCTTGAATTTCCCAGCGCTCAAGCCCTCTGTGATGAATGCCTTGGCACGGGCAAGTTTTTCGTCGTCGGCAGTGACCTCGATAAATTCGTAGCCGCGGATCGTGGTGTGCTTTCCCAAGACGTGCAGCACGGGGACCGGCGTAGTGTCGTGGCTCAGTGCGCCATAGATGAACACGATTGCATCCTTGCTCGTGGCTTTTACGATGTGTTCGAAGTCGGGACCACCAACCGGGTCGAATACCACGCGTGCGCCAGCGCCGCCGGTGATGCGCAGGATCTCCGCAGTGATATCGTCCAGGCCGGTTTGCAGCACGTGGGCGAAGCCCGCCTTTTTCAGATCATCGAGCTTCTCGCCGTTGCGGGTAATGGCGATCGGCGTGGCGCCCACCGATTCGGCGATCTGCATCGCGGCCAGCCCAACACTGCTCGACGCTGCCGATAACACCACGAAGTCGCCCTTGCCCAGACCGGCCAGGTCGATCAGCGCACCCCATGCAGTCGTAAACGGCATCCAGGTCGCTGCGGCCGCCTCCCAACTGACACCGGCCGGATTCTTGACAACGGCGCGGGCCGGGGCGACCACCAGATCGCCATAGAGGCCGTACTGGTCAAACATGAAGGCAGGAATGACGGCAACCGCGTCGCCCACCGCCAAATCGCTGACCCCTTGCCCAACCGCATCGATCACACCCGATGCCTCATACCCCATGGTGGCCGGGAATGAGGGCTCGATCACATAGCGACCACTGCGGTACATGCTCTCTGCGCGGTTCAAACCAAGCGCACGCACGCTGATGCGTACTTCACCAGTCTTCGGCTCCGGGGTGGGCACGTCATCAATTTGCAGAACTTCAGGACCACCAGTTGTGTGGAAACGAACATGCCGTGCCATTTCTCTTCTCCTGCTTTTCGCTGCGCCATGAGGCGATATGAATTAAGTCGTTGACCAATGCGCCTTCTTTCACATCGAAGAGCAGAGGATCAGCTGGACAGAACGCACTATGCGCAAGCGCTTGGTGTTCGAGAAGATCAGATGGCGAAAATTGACTGTTTCCACATTCGGTAACTATCGCAGCCAGCTCGCACTCCGCGCGCAAGAAGCCGGTCCAACGTCATCAAGCGCCGCTCATGCGCAGTCCTATTGCATAGGGCGTGGCTGCCTCACCGACGGGCTCGGCGTTCGCGAGCTGTCGGTCGACCGTTGCCAATGTGGTTCTGGACCTCTGCCGCACTAGCGACGGTCCACACGTGAATGAAGAGGTATAGAAAAGCGGTGAGGTCCACTTTTCAGTGGCGACCACGGCAGCTCGCAATCACGCACAGCAACGACCACGCTGTATGCGGCGGGTGCAACCGGATTCAGACCTGAAACCAAGGAGTGCGCGTCGCCACGCGCATGCGCAACGACCCGCAGTTAGGTCAGATATTTTTTCAGCTGCATGTGCTGAGGCGCCAGCCGCGCACGGCGCGTGACTTCATTTCTCACTGGCCTATAGACAGCCGCGCATGGATGCGATGGCCAGTCACGTCTCACTGCATGGCGGAGCAGCAGCGTCTGCGCACAGTGCGATGGCATGGCTACGCTCCGTGACCCATGCCATGTGGAAGATCGGTATCACCGAGGCAATACCGGTCTTCGCGCAGTAACGCGGGTTTACATGAAAACGGCGCGATTGATACGAACCAGATAATCGCCATCCGGGTAACCGGTGGGGCCAAACCGTTCGACGATCACCGCCATCACCAGCTCCAGCCGCTTGCGCAGGCGCGCCTTGTCAGCGTCGGCCAGCGCCTGCGGGATCTGTTCGCGTGTCAGATCGGTGCAATACACCGGGCTTCCAGGCTGCTGCCGCCAGGATTCGGACAGGCTGCCGGCATCGACCGCATCGAGGCCGGTGTCGTTGACCAGTTCCACGGTCACGCGCCGGTCCTGCTCGCGGTCGGCCGCGATCGGGATCGCGATGCGTTGCGGATCACCCGCCGTCTTGTCCTTGTCTGCGAAGGATCCCGAACCAATCGCATTCCAGGCCTTGGCGATCGGGCGGCCAAGTTGCTCTGCGACCCAGAGGCTTTCCACCTGCCCCTGATCGATCGCCGCAATCTCACCATCGCGTGCCGGATAGTAGTTGGACGTGTCGATCACAACCGTCTCGGACGGGATCGAGGACAGCAGCGGCGCAACTGCCGGAATATGCTTGAACGGGATCGAGAGGATGACCACCTCAACATCGACAATCGCCTCCTCTGCGGTGACCGCACGGCCACCGTTGGCGAGCGTCTCGCTGTCGATCGTCTCCGGCCCGCGCGAGTTGGCGACCTTCACGTCATGTCCTGCCGCAGCAAGCCTGCGGACCAATGTCTTGCCGATGTGGCCACTGCCTAAGATGCCGATTTTCACGTTAAGTCCTAGCGTTCGATGTAGGACGCCACGCTAATCGCATGCAGTAGAATCAGCAAGAACCTACCGAACGGTAGGGTACCCACCAGAAGGTAAGTACATGGCACAGGAACAGCATTGTCAGGACCCCAAAGAGCAGCGCGCGTGGGCCGATGCAGCAGCACGCACGCTGCGCGTCCTTGAAGGCAAATGGAAGATTGCCATCATCGTCCACCTGCTCGCTGCAGGCGGGCCGCTACGCTTCTCGGAATTGGAACGCCGCATACCAGGTGTCACCCAGAAGATGCTCATCCAGCAACTCAAAGCACTGGAGGAAGACGGCATCGTGATCCGCACGCTGTATCCCCAGGTACCGCCCAAGGTCGAATACACCATGAGCGCGCTGGGGCGTGCACTCGGCCCATCCTTCGAAGCGCTTGTGAAGTGGGCGAAACTGACTGAAGCAGAGCTTGATCCGTCGGCGGCGTGAGTCACGGGATGCGCCTTCTATTCCAGTGTGGCTGGGCAGTCGCAACTCGATGTTGCGGCTCACGCACCACCGCCGCGCGATGTAACTTCGGCGCCGTATTGATCCAAGCGAGAGCGAACAAAAGATGCCCATCATTTATGCGTTGGTGGGACAACCGATGGCGATCCACTGATACGAGAACAAGCGCCGGCACGAGGAAACTTTCAGGTCAGTTCTTCGCAACCTTCGTGAGCCATAAGACCAGGCGTCAAGCATCGCGTGGCTTGCGTCAGTTTCTCCAAGCGCGATATCTGCCCTAAGGCAATCTCGATCCAATGCGTTGGCGCTAGGGCAAAAACGGGGACAGCAGTCGCTTGGTTTCAGCCCACAAATGGTGGCGCGCCTCCATGCTATCTGCAGGAGGAAGGGGCGTGATGTCCCTGTCGCCTTTCACATAGGCGCCCGTGCGCAGCGCGAAGGCTGGATCCGTCGCCAACTTCACAATCATCCCTGCCCCCCGCGCTGGACCGCCGATCCCGAGCAGATTAAGCGCCTTCGATAACACGACCGAAAAGACGCCCAACTCTCGCCCAAGCCCGGTCACGTTGAATCCCGGACATAGGCAGTTCACGGTGACGCGCGCGCTTGCCAGCTGCTCCGCCAGTTCGAGAGAGAACATGATGTCGAGCAGCTTGCTTCGCCCATAGATCTTGGACGAGCCGCGGGCGGAGAACCCGGCGATGTCTGTCAGGTCTCGATCGATGTCGACTCCCCCGCTTTGCCGGGAGGCCTCCGACCCTACGTTAACGATCCGGGATGGCGCTGACCTGACGATGGTCTCCCTAAGAGTGTCTGTGAGCAGCCAGGCCGCGAAATAGTTGACCGCGATCATTTCAATGAAACCGTCCTTGGTGACACGTGGCTTGAATGCGTGAATTCCCGCATTGTTGACCATGACATCGATGCGCGGATGACGCTGCGCGATCACCGCACCGCAAGCTGCCACCGATGCCAGGTCACCGAAGTCGACGTCATAGATATCGATCTTCGTCTTTGGCGCTGCGGCCAGGATCGCCGACCTCGCCGCATCAGCCTTCACGGCGGTGCGTGCTGTCAGAATAAGGTCGGCGCCTCTGCGGGCCAGTTCGATGGCAGCCAGCAAGCCAATGCCGTTCGTCGCTCCGGTGATGAGGATTATCGGTCTACTAGACATATCGCAGCCCTCGGCTATAGTTGCTTCATGTCAACTGTACAGGTAGTTGATGAAACGCAACTAGTGAGGCAGTACCGTGGCTAAGCGCGAAAAGCTGGTCAGACAGATCGGCGAAGAATTGAATGTGTTGCTGGCCACGTCGCGTGCGGTCATGGCTGCGTCCTCTGCTGCATTTGACCCGGACATGCAACCAGCCGCCTATCGCGTCGCAGTAGTCATCTCGCTTCAAGGTAGCGCTAGCGCTTCGCAGCTCGTGCAGCGGCTGGAGATGGACAAAAGCGCAATCAGCCGGTTGACCAAGGCGTTATGCGATCGAGGCCTGGTGACGTCATCGGCCGATCCACTGGACGGGCGGGGAACCCTTTACGCGCTCACGCCTGAGGGCGCCGCTCGTGTCGCATCAGCCGCAGCGGTGAAAGCAACCGCGTTCTATTCGAGATTGAAAGGCTGGCGTGAAGAGGAACTTGCGCTGTTTTCGGGCTTACTGCACAAGTTCACGCACTGACCTCGCTGGGCAAAGCGAAAAGCCGAGTCCCACAATTTGCCTTATCGACCAATACGCTAAGTGCTTTCCTTTTTATTTGACTCCCGCCGGAAAACCTTGGCGCAGAGCCACCTAGCCTCGTTTTTCCAGCGCCGTAAGAATAGCGTGCGGAGTGCAGATTCCTAGCACCCAATCCTGAGCGGTTGAGCCCACTGCGGCACGCGTTGGCTACGCGCTCAAGCGGGCGCGATTGCGTCCAGCCTGCTTTGCCGCGTAAAGCGCATCGTCGGCGCATTTCAATAGCCCGCTTGCATCGACCTCCTTGTTGAACGCGCTATAGCTATATGCCCCGACGCTGACAGTGACGTAGCCCTCCGGACTGTCGTCGTGCGCAATCTGCAGCCCACGAATACTCTCCACAATGCGCTCGGCTGCTGCTATCACCGCAGCCCGGTCGCATGAGGGAAGCAACACAGTCAGCTCTTCTCCACCGTACCTGGCAGCGAGATTGCCAGCGCGCCGCGTGTGGTTCTTCAGAACATTGGCGATTGCCTTGATGCAGAGGTCGCCTGCAGGGTGGCCATAATAGTCGTTGTACCGCTTGAAATAATCGATATCGACCATGATCACGCCGAGCGGCTGCGATGTTCGCTTTGCGCGCTTGATCTCGGCGGGCAACACCACATCAAGCTGCCTGCGGTTCGCCAGACCGGTCAGGCTGTCCTGCATGGCAATGGCTTCCACTGCGGCATACGCCAGTCGCAGCTCATCTTCGACTTTCAGCGCTGTCTTTATCTGGCGCGAAATAAGGGTCGCAAAGAGGACTGGAATCGGAAGGATCAGACAGAGCATGATCAATGAGCCATACAAACTCTCGTACCACGACGCAAGAATTGCACGCTTTGACTTGCCGGCCAGTACGACAAGCGGATAGCGATTGAGGCGTTCGTAGCCATACATACGCTCCACCTTGTCAGTGATCGCAACCACCATGTGCACGCCCCGCGATGCATGCGGCAGGTACTTCAAAAAGATATCGCCCTTGGCGATACTTCTGCCAATCATGTTCGTGTCGAATGGATGACGCACCATGATGGTTCCGTTTTGATCTGCGAGAACGATCACACCTTGCTCGTCCATTCTGAAATCGGCATAGAACCTACTGAAGTACTGCACGCGAAGAGTCACTAGAAAAACCCCGCCGAAGCTTCCATCCTTGTTATTGATTCGCCTGGACACCGGAATAATCAGCTCGCCGGTCGAACGACTTGCAATCACAGGGCCGACGTGCACACGCTCACCCGCATGCGCCTTGTGATAGTGGAAATATTCTCTGTCGGCATTGTTGGCTGACGCAGGAATTTTGTCCTTGTCGGTGACTATCCAGTTACCCTTTTCGTCGTAGACGAAGATTCCGTGCAATTGCGGAAGGCTGCGTACCTGACGCTGGAAGAGAAGATGGAGCCGATTCCTGTCGATGTTCTCGAATCCATCACCTTCGATTCGCTCCACCACGCTCATGGAGAGTATGTCAGCGTCCTTGATTGCATCATCCGCATGTTGCCCCACAGAGTGGGCAAGATTCTCAGTTGTGCTACGAGCCGCGTCCAATGCGGAACGGTATCCCGTCCATGTCTGGTAGGCGTTGGTGCCGACCATCAACAGGATCATTGCCGCCGCAAAATAGGGAACAGATCTTAGAATGACGCGTTGCCAATTGAAGGGAACTACCATGCGCTTCCCGCCCTATGAGGTGTGCCGCTCATGCATCTACTTGTCGACAGGAAAGGAATCTGAATCCGAAGAGGCGGCCTAACCCGAAACGCGCAAAGCCTAGAGTTTCGACCACGACGCACCCACGTTTTCTGGATAGAGAAGTGCAACAAAAGACGGTGCGGTTTGCGCATTCGTCACCACCTGCAGCCAGACCCGCTTGCCCGAGAAGCTGCCCGCGTTCAAGGTGACGGGAAGGACACCGCTATCGTGGGCGCGCGTTTTCAAGCTTAAGCGTTCGTCGGAATCGCCTTTCCAGAGTGCATTGGCGGAAGAAGCAAGCAACGCCGCCTTGGTCGTTCCCAATAACGCGCAACACGCTGCGTTGACAGCGACCAGCGCCTCATCGGCACCGAACACCGCCATGGCGATTGGCGAGAAGTCGAAGCCTATCTGCTTCGCATCCGCTTCCTGGTTCGATGACAGGTCGCTCTTCAAACGGCTAAAGACATAATGGCTGGCCTTTTCCGCCAGCTGATTCATCAACCGCAGCTCGTCCTCATTCAGCTCTTTTGGCTGTGCGTCGAGGGCGCAGAGGGTTCCTACGACCAGACCGTTTTCGCTGCGCAGCGGTATCCCTGCATAGAAGCGAATGTAGGGCGGACCTTGGACGAGCGGGTTGTCCTTGAATCGAACGTCCGTCAAAGCGTCATGCACAAATAGCGAGTCACCCGCACCCACTGCATGCGCGCAAAACGACACGTCCCGCGATGTTTCGCAGACATCGAGACCGACTCTGGATTTGAACCATTGCCGGTCTGCGTCCACCAGAGAAATCAATGCAGTGGACACCTGCAATTTCTCGGCCAGCTCGCGCGTGATCTCGTCAAAGACCTCTTCTGCCGCTGTGTCCAGGATATCGAGCTGACGCAGGAGGCGAAGTCGCGCCTGCTCATTCTTCGGATACGGTGCAATGAGCATAGTCGAGGACCAGGGAAGCAGTCTCGATCATAGCGCCCTGCAGACCGCGAATGCGGTCGTGCTCGTTTGACAGCAAAGACCGAGGAACCCAAGACGCATGCAGGCTAGTGGCGTGCAGACCACGAAGCGCCTCTGCAGATCCGTCTTCGGCCAGGGCTGTGCTCTATCAGCTTTGAACTTATGGCGACATCGCCGCACGTATCGGCATGGGCGGTGCGGGACGCGACTGAAAGCGTGACGGCCCACCAGGATGCGAACCCTGGAACCGACGACTATGAAGCAAGGCAACTTACCCAACAGATCAATGGGTTAGCCACTAAAATTTGCTGCAACCCGATCGCAGAACCGTTGACGCCGGGTGCTCTGCGGGGCTCTTCCCTAGTCCCTCGCGGTCATCTACTTGCCCGAGAGCAGTGGGCGGCTCAAACCGCTTGTCGCTCAGCGTAGAACTCACAGTGGGACTGGATCACGCATTCCTGGCACCTGGGGTTTCTAGCGCTGCAGATCTGCATGCCGTGCTGGATTAACCACTCATGTGCATGGCATTTGTAGTTCTTTGATGTGAGCTCATCGATCTTTCGCGTCGTGACGTCGGTAGACGTGGTATGGACGATGCCCGAACGATTGAGCAACCGATGGATATGCGTGTCGACCGCGATCAATGGCTCGTCGAAAATGAAGTTCATGATCAGGCTGGCAGCCTTGAGCCCTACGCCCTGAAGCTTCAGCAGGTCCTCCTTGGCATCGGGAAGCTGCCCGTCGAAGCCTTCGGTAATTTGACGGGACATCTCTTTCAGACGTTTGGTCTTCTTGTTGTAGTGGGCCACTGGCTTGATATTGCACGACGCTCTTCGTCATCCATTGATTATTGCGCTTAGAAGGTCGAAGCTTTTTGAAAGTGGCACGCAAGCCGAAACTACACGTTTTGTTGCAGTCACCGTAGGCAGCGCACCTGCGACAATGCTGCGAACTAGCGTGCTGGAAAGCCCATTGGTCATCCACAGGTCGTCCGTTTAATCGAACGTTGTTTAGGTGCGACTAAGTGCGGTAGATGGCAGCAATTTCTTCCTTGCTTGACAGGGTTGATCGCCGTAAGGATGCGATGGCGCGTTGTCATCCGCGAAACGCTGCACATCGAAGGCAGGTGTTGATGTGCAAGCAGTCAATGCAACGGGGTCAAATCTCCTCGCGCTTTCAGCAGCACGATCGCGTCCTCGATCATGTCTTCTGCCCGCGCGTAGATCTGTTGCGGATCAGCCCCAAACGTTGCCTGGAATGACAGCGGCTGTAGCGCAACCTCGACAAAGCGAATCTCCGCTTTCTCTGCGCTAGCGGTGCGTTCTATACCGTCCCTTCTCAGGACTAGGAGTGCAGCGGCGACACCTTGCACCGCCCCGCGAAAAAATCGGGGGGCGGCAGGCTCTAGTAAAGGAACAGTAGCTCCCATGTCACCAAGATCGGCGGGCACTTCTGCCCCCTGCAGCAGCGCATCGAGATGGCCCTATGAAGAGCGCAGGCGTGACGGGGCGACGATTGCGCTTCCCGCAGACGTCGCAAAAACACGTGAGCTGCTTGTCATTTACCGGGATTGGCGCTCTGCGTGCCGCGCCGCTTTGGCTGCGGCTTGGTCGGCGCGAGGGCGAACGCAAGACTCGCGAGTCGATTGCGGCCTTCGGCTTTGGGCTGGCTGGTCAGCGCGCTGAGTCGCTCCAGCAACACGTTGACCTCCTGGATGTCATCGTCGCTGAGCCAGCCCTTGTTGCGTGAGACCCACAGTTCGCGCCTTTTGCCCTCAGTGACCACACCGTCAGCCTTGAGCGCGGCCTCGAAGTCCTGCTGCGCCACTTGCAACAAGGAACGCGCGAAACGTGCTAACTCGTCTGCATTGCCGTGGCGACTTAGGTCGTAGACCAGGCGAACCGGGCCGGCGCCTTCGCCCGCCAGGCGAAAGACACGCTCGCCTCCAATTTCGGCCACTTCCGTGAGTAAGTCACCGGCGACCAGTTCGCGCAGGTGGTAGTACAAGCCGTCCGCAGGCCGACCCAACTGCTCAGCGAGTTCGGCCGTACTTGCCGTTCCTCCAAGAGACGCGAGCGTGTCGACAATCTCCTGCCGCACTGACGAGCTAAGGAGTCTCACTTGCTCGGGCCGGGAAATGAGATGCCGAGGTGATGTACGCATGGCTATAGACGCTTGTTGAAATATGTGTGCATTATTTAAACACAAGCAGCGTACGGCAAGACGCGCTTCATCAACCGCCTGGAGCAAATGTGTCGATCGATTTATGGAAGACCCTGGGCCTGGCAGCCCTGGTGCTGGTGACAGCGCCTGCCATATCCGCAGTTGCCGCACCCCCTGCTTCCGTCATTTCTGCAGCGGATTTGCGTGCCGACCTACAGACCGCGATCGACGCCATCGAGAAGAATCATCCTGACCTTGGACACTCGGTGGACAAAGCGACACTACGCCGCACCGCCAGGTTGATCGCGCGTGAGCTGGACCGGCCGATGGATCAGACACAGGCTTGGTCTGTGCTGGCCCAGCTCAATCCCGTGCTGGCCGACGGCCACCTTCTCATCGGCCTGCCCGACTGGCGAGCTTCGGCCGCTTCAGCCACCGAGCACGGGGCACCGTGGTTTCCTTTCGAGGTCTCCGTAGCGGCATCCGGACGTCTGCGCCTCATTGCGCTACTCGGTGGAGCCCCGTCCGCCGATGCCGGGCGTTCTATCAGTCGTATCAATGGCGTGCCGGCCAAAGAAGTCGTACGTACGCTGCTGAATCGCACTCACGGCGATACGCCAAGTTCCCGCGCAGCGCTTCTGTCTCAACGTTGGTGGCTCTTCTATGCCAAGGTCTACGGCACACCAGCGACCTTTGATCTGGAATTTGCTGACCGGCGAGGTCGCGAGCAGCTGCCTGCCTCACGCACGGTACTCCCCGCTGTCCTGCAGCGCGACGCGAGCTTCGAGCGGCTGTTCCGCTGCGAAATGAGAGGTACAGGCGCCGTGCTGACAGTGAGCACGTTCTTCTGGCCAGACAAGGCCCGCTTTTTCGCGTTTACGGAAGCATGCTTTACGAAAATGGCCAAAGAACAGGTCCATCACCTAGTTATCGACATTCGCGAAAACGGCGGTGGGGATGACGACATGTGGCGCGACGGCATTCTCCGCTATATCGCCGATCAACCTTACCGGCACGGTTCGCATTACATCAAACGCGTGCTGACACCAGGGCCGGGCGAAGTCGCCGGGCAGCTTGTGGAAGGAACGATCGAGTCCATCGTGCAACCAGCAACCTCGGAAGCGGCGCACTTCACGGGAGAGGTCAACGTGCTGGTCGGCCCACTGACTTACTCCTCCGCAGTGCTGTTCTCTAATGTCGTCCAAGACTACCGCTTCGGGAACTTGGTCGGTGTCGGTCAATCGGTCAGGACGCGACAGAGCGGCGGCGTCAGGACCCTGATACTTCCGAACTCCGGCCTTGTACTGTCCTATCCACGCTTCGTGCTGGATCGCCCGTCCGGAGCTCGGCGACCGACGTGGCTGACGCCTGACAGACAGATCGCTGATGATCCGCTCAATCCACAAGCGCCGATTGACGCGCTGCTTAAGACGATCGATTAAAAAAGACGATCATGTCTCGTCCACGACCATACAGCGCTACGACCATTCGCCCGCGCTCGTAAAAGCTCCCAAGCACCGCTATTACTCCCTGGGATTTCTCCAGAGCCCACAAAAAAAGCGCTCAGCTCGCCACTAAGCGCCTGTTTTAATGGTGGGCCCACCAGGATTCGAACCTGGAACCAAAGGATTATGAGTCCTCTGCTCTAACCGTTGAGCTATAGGCCCTGCGTCGCGTGGCTCGTCGGTGCTGCATGCATCAGCTACCCCCAGAGTCGGCAAAGTTTACCTGCCCGGCCGCTTCGCTGTCTGCGCTTACCTGCAAAAAGCACAGCCGCCCGGCTGTGCCACGCCCACAAAAAAGCCCAGCGGTTGGCTGGGCGTCTCTGCTGCGCATCGGACCTTCGTCACCGGCTGCTTCAGGCCAGCACTACAACGCGCTCATTGCCGCACTTGCGTATTGCTGTACTGGTTGTTCCGCTGCACTCGTGGTCCTCGACAACAACCAACCACTCACGCATCGGCCACTTCTTGCTGCGCATCCACCAGCGCGCGGCCGGTACGAAAGCCGTGCGCGATGGCATCCTGGTAATTGTCGTACTCCACGTTCTGCTCGCTGATCCGTGGCAACCGTTTGCCGCGGGCAACGTACACATCCACGCATAGCGTCCACTTCGCACCGACAGACGCCTGTTCCACACGCACGCGGATCTCGCTGTCGCGGTAGGTGGTGGTTTCGAATCGGCTTTGCCTGCTCATGGTGGCGCTCTCGTTTCCATTCGACTAGCACGGTAGGGCGTGGCGCTAGAAAAATACGTGAGTAATCGGGAAACGCGCCCTTAATGTTGCGGGCCTGTGTAGCTTCGTGCGCGTGCCGTGAACACGCCAGGCAGCGTGCTTGGTGTACTGCCTGCGTTGATTCCTGCGAACTGCAGAGCGTGGATGCCTACCTATAACGCAACAGCCCCGCATGAGCGGGGCTGTTGTGGAACCGAGGTGCGCTGACCGCTACGCGATCAGTCGATGTCCAGGAACGACCGCAGCTGTTCCGAACGGCTCGGGTGACGCAGCTTGCGCAACGCCTTGGCCTCTATCTGGCGAATCCGCTCACGCGTGACATCGAACTGCTTGCCGACCTCTTCCAGCGTGTGATCGGTGTTCATGTCGATACCGAAGCGCATGCGCAGCACCTTGGCTTCCCGCGGGGTCAGACCGGCCAATACGTCCCGCACCGTCTCGGAGAGATTGATGTTGGTGGTGTTGTCGATCGGGGACTCCACGTTGGTGTCCTCGATGAAGTCGCCCAGATGCGAATCCTCGTCGTCGCCGATCGGGGTTTCCATCGAGATCGGTTCCTTGGCGATTTTCATCACCTTGCGGATCTTGTCCTCGGGCATGTCCATTTCCTTGGCCAGCTCCTCCGGCGTGGCCTCACGGCCGAACTGCTGGAGCATCTGGCGGGAAATGCGGTTCAACTTGTTGATCGTTTCGATCATGTGCACCGGAATACGGATGGTGCGCGCCTGATCGGCGATCGAACGGGTGATGGCCTGACGGATCCACCACGTTGCATACGTCGAGAACTTGTAACCGCGGCGGTATTCGAACTTGTCCACGGCCTTCATCAGGCCGATGTTGCCTTCCTGGATGAGGTCGAGGAACTGCAGGCCACGGTTGGTGTACTTCTTGGCGATGGAGATGACCAGACGCAGGTTGGCCTCGACCATTTCCTTCTTGGCCTTGCGCGCCTTGGCTTCGCCGTAAGCCATCGCACGGCTGATCTCCTTGATCTCGCCCAGGGTCAGGTAGTTGGCCTTTTCCATCTCGATCGAGCCCTGCTGCTCGGAGACGATCTGGTCCTTGACGTCGCGCAGCGCCGACGACCACTTCTGCTTGCGTTTGAGGGCGTCTTCCACCCATTCCAGGTTGGTCTGGTTGCCTTCCCAGGAGCGGATGAAGTCCTTGCGCGGCATGCGTGCCACGGTGGTCGCCAGGTGCAGCACCTTGCGCTCGTGGTCCTTGATGCCGTTGACCACGCCACGCAGCTGGGTGACCAGCGCGTCGGTCAGCGGCAGCGGCAGCTTGAGCGTGGTGAAGATGGCGGCCATGTCTTCGCGCGCCTTGACCACCAGCTTGTGCTCGGCGCCGTTCTTGGCATAGATCTTCTTGAACTTGGCGTATTCGTTGGCCAGGTTCTCCATGCGCGTGGCGACTTCCACCGGGTCCGGACCGGTCGGGCCGGCCTCTTCCTCGGCAGCGTCGTCGTCGCCGTCTTCGTCGTCATCTTCATCGACCGCGTCTTCGTCCACGGCGACCGGGCCGGCAGCGGCCAGTGCAGCGGCGGCAGCGTCGGCTTCTTCAATCAGGTCGTTGAAGCCGACCACGATCTCGGCCAGACGCTTCTTGCCTTCCTTGTGCGCTTCGTAATCGGCGAGCAGCATTTCGGTCGACAGCGGGAACGTACCCAGTGCGGCCTGAACCTGGCTCAGGCCCTCTTCGATGCGCTTGGCGATGGCGATTTCGCCTTCGCGGGTCAGCAGCTCGACCGTGCCCATCTCGCGCATGTACATGCGCACCGGGTCGGTGGTGCGACCACCTTCGGTGTCCAGCGCGGTCAGCGCGGCGGCGGCTTCTTCGGCGGCAGTGTCGTCAACCTCGCGGTTGCCGGTGTTGCCATCGTTGAGCAGCAGGGTTTCAGCATCGGGCGCAACTTCATGGACATCGATGCCCATGCCGTTGATCATGCTGATGATGTCTTCGATCTGCTCCGGGTCGACCAGGTCGTCGGGCAGGTGGTCATTGACTTCGGCGTAGGTCAGATAGCCCTGTTCCAGGCCCTTGCTGATCAGTAGCTTGATGTCGGATTGCTGGGCAGGACGTTCGTTGGCCATGAGTGCTCGCGCCACCGGCTTTGAGATTGGAAAGAGAACCTAGCATTATACCAGCGTGAAGCCCGGTCTGCCGGAATCAAGACAGGCAGCTGGTTGAGTGAGGCGCGCTAGGGCCTGAGAAGGAAGGTCACCGGGCCGTCATTGACCAGGTCGACAACCATATGGGCACCGAAGCGGCCGGTTTCCACCCCGCCGGAATGTTTTTCGCGGCAGATCGCCACCAATTGATTGAACGCCCGTTCAGCCTCTTCTGGCGGCGCGGCGGTGCTGAAGCTCGGCCGCATACCGGCCTTGGTGTCGGCGGCCAGGGTGAACTGGCTCACCAGCAGCAGCCCACCGCCGGTGTCGGCGAGTGAGCGATTCATCTTGCCGGCCTCGTCGGAAAACACCCGATAGCCCAGCAGGCGTTCGGCCAGGCGGCGCAGCTGTGGCGGGGTGTCGCCGGGCTCGATACCGATCAGGGCCAGCAACCCGGGGCCGATCTGCCCGACCACCTGCGCCTCGACCGCGACCGAGGCCCGGGTGACGCGTTGGATCAGTGCAAGCATGGGCAACACCTCAGTCAGTCGGGCGGCACGAGCATGCCGAGTGCGGCCAGTGCTGTCACGTACGGGTCATCGCCGGCAGCGCTGTTTAGAATTGCCCGGATGAAACCTGATGTCCGCGCCCGCCTGTTGTATGTCACCGCCGCCACCGTGGGCCGGCTGCCCTGGCCGTTGCTCAAGCGCGTAGCCGACACGCTGGCCTGGAGCTGGCGCAAGCTCGATGCCCGCGAAAGCCGCGTGGCGCGGCGCAACCTGGAACTGGCTTACCCGGAACTGGCACCGGCACAGCGCGCGCAGCTGCATGCGCAGATCCTGCGCTCCACCGCCCGGCAGACCCTGGAAGTGCTGCGTACCTGGACCCGCCCGCCGGCCGAGAACCTGGCGCGGCTGCAGCGCAATGGGCAGGAGCTGTACGACGCGGCGCTGGCGTCGGGCCGCGGGGTGATCGTGGCGGCGCCGCACTTCGGCAATTGGGAATTGCTCAATCAGTGGCTGTCCGAACGCGGCCCGATCGCCATCGTGTACCGCCCGCCGGATTCCGATGCCGTGGATGGCTTCCTGCAATTGGCCCGTGGCGGCGACAACGTGCGCCAGGTGCGCGCGGAAGGCCCGGCGGTGCGCCAGCTGTTCAAGGTGCTCAAGGACGGTGGCGCGGTCGGCATCCTGCCCGACCAGCAGCCGAAGATGGGCGATGGCGTGTTTGCGCCGTTCTTCGGCATCCCGGCCCTGACCATGACCCTGGTCAACCGGCTGGCCGAGCGCACCGGCGCCACCGTGCTGTACGGCTGGTGCGAGCGCGCCGGCGACGATCTGCAATTCGCCCTGCATGTGCAGCCGGCCGAGCCGGCGGTGGCCGACCCCGACCCGGTGCGTGCGGCCACCGCGCTCAATGCCGGCATCGAACGGATCGCCCGCCGTGACCCCGCCCAGTACCAGTGGACCTACAAGCGCTACACGCTGCGTCCGCCGGGCAGCGGCGAGCCCAATCCGTATGCGACCGAGCGGCATCCGCATTGAAGTGCGGCGCGCGCTTGCGAGAAACGCTCTGCCTTGCGCGTGCTGAGCCAGCGCTTAGCCGCGAGCGTCCATTTCAAAACAGATCAGGCGCCGCGACAGCGCTTCCGAGTGCTCTCGGCCTAAGTCATCGCTCCCAGCTCAATCGTCGTGCGGGTCGCTCGGCGTGCTGAGGATGCGTTGATAGAACGCCAGGTCGAGCCAGCGACCGAACTTGAAGCCGGCTTCGCGCACGGTGCCGGCATGGGTGAAGCCAAACTGTTCGTGCAGCGCGATGCTGGCCGCATTGCTGGCGTCGATGCCGCCGACCAGCACATGCACGCCACGCGCCTGCGCCGCGTCGATCAGCAATTGCAGCAAGGTGCGCCCCAGGCCTTTGCCGCGATGGTCGCGGTGCACGTAGATCGAATGCTCCACGCTGTACTTGAACGCCGGCCAGGCGCGAAACGTGCCGTAGCTGGCAAAGCCCATCAAGGTGCCATCGGCGTCTTCCACGCCAATCACCGGAAAGCCGCCGGCCTGCTTGGTGGCGAACCAGCCCACCATGCTCTCCGCGGGGCGTGGCCGGTAGTCGTACAGCGCCGTGGAATGGGCGATGGCATCGTTGAAGATGTCCAGGATCGCGCCGGCGTGGCGCGCATGGCTGCAGTCGACGATGTGCATGGCATCCAGGCAGAGGCAAGGGTTGGACGGATTAAAAAGCATTGCCGGGCGATGAACAACGCGGCAGTGGTGCAACCAATGGTGGCCCCGCCTGCCACACAGTCCAGGTCCGCCACAGACGCAGCGTTCCATCCGCCCGTGGCTACCGACGCTTGCCGGGCACGCGACAATGGCGCAGGCACGCAGCGTGTGGTTGCGCTGGTGCCTGCCTTGAAGCGGTCGTGGCAGTCCCCATTTGGAGTCGTGCATGAGCAGTCCCTCTCCCTCCCCCAGCGCGCAACCCTTCGGTGACCCGGCCGCGATCCGTTGCGAGCGCGCCGCCTCCGAACTGCGTGCGGGCCGCCCGGTACTCATCACCGATGCGCAGGGACACACCCGCGCCGTGCTCGGGCTGGACAGCAGCACGGCGCAGTCGTACACGGCCTTCGCGCGCGCCGCGCAGGGCCGGCATTACCTGTTCGTGACCCCCACCCGCGCACAGGTGCTGGGCCTGGTGGCCCCGCAGGGTGCGCGTGTGGCGCTGGCCAGCCACGATTACGACCAGCTCGCCGCACTCTCCTATCTGCGCGATACCCCGGTGCCGTCGCAGTGGACCCCGGGCGATGCGCTGGACGCCGGCGCGGTGGAGATCGCACGGCTTGGGCTGCTGCTGCCGGCGATGCTGGCGGTGGAGCTGCCCGGCGAGCAAGACCGCGCCGCCTTCGCCGGCTGCCAGTCACTGGCGCTGGACGACCTGGACAGCGGCTGCGCCACCTCGGCGGCGGCTGGCTACGAACTGGTTACCCGCAGCCCGGTGCCGTTGCGCGGCCTGGGCATGAGCGAGTTCGTGGTGTTCCGCGGTGGCGTGGCGCAGCGCGATCAGGTGGCGATTGTGGTGGGCCAGCCGGATCTGGGCAGTGCGGTGCCGGTGCGCGTGCATTCGTCCTGCCTCACCGGCGACCTGTTCGGCTCGCTCAAGTGCGACTGCGGCGACCAGCTGCGGCACGGGCTGGCCAAGCTCAAGGAGCTCGGCGGCGGCGTGTTGCTGTATCTGGACCAGGAGGGCCGCGGGACGGGCATCGCCTCGAAGATGCGCGCGTACGGCTATCAGCACGCCGGGCTGGACACCATCGATGCCGATGCGCAGCTGGGCTTTGGCCCGGATGAGCGCCGCTACGGCAGTGCGGTGGCGATGTTGCGCGGCCTGGGCATCAGCCGGATCCGCCTGCTGACCAACAACCCGACCAAGGCCGAGCGGCTGCGCGCCGCCGGCATCGTGGTGGAAGACCGCATCCCGGTCACCGGCGACATCACGCCGGAGAACGAGCAGTACCTGCGCACCAAGGCGGCCCGCGCCGGCCATGCGCTGGATGTCGACGCGCTGATCCTGGCGGCCCAGTAAGCCGGCTACCGGGTGCGCGCCCGCGCGGCGCCCGGCTATGCTGGCGGACCGCTTCCCGCAGGCCCGCTGTGTGCACGACGCCCCACCCCCGCTTCCCGACGACCTCCACGCCACGCCCGCGCCGGCCGAGCCCGACACGGTGGACCATGCCCAATGGCAGCCGCTGCCACGCCGCGGCGCCTATGTAGCCGGGGTCAAGGGTGCGCTGGGCATGAGCGTGGCCTGCCTGTTCGCACTGGGCGTGTTCGGCGTCGCGCTGCAGGCCTGGCAGTACTGGCCGGCAATGGTGGTGGCCGTACTCCTGGCGGCCGGGCTGGGTGCGTGGCTGGCCCTCAAACGCCACCGGCTGACGCGCTGGAAGCTCGACAACCACGGCCTGGCCTTGCAGCGCGGCCACCTGTGGCAGAGCGAAACGCGGATCCCGATCACCCGCGTGCAGCATCTGGACCTACGCCGCGGCCCGATCGAGCGCGCCACCGGCCTCACCACGCTGGTGGTGCATACCGCGGGTAGCCGGCTCAACGCCGTGGGACTCTCCGGCCTGGACCAGCGCGATGCCGAACGGCTGCGCGACCGCCTCGCCCACCAGCTCGACCACGACGACGACGCCCTGTGAGCGCGATTGATGCGTCAACCGATGACGAGCAGCGGCTGCACCCGTTGTCGTGGCTGTTCGTGTTGCTGCAGCAGATCCGCCAGTTCCTGATCCCGCTGGCGGCGTTGATTTTATTCGGCAGCCGCGATGGGAGCCGCGACTCGGCCGATCACCTGGCTACCGGCATCGTGATCGCAGTCCTCGTCGCCATCTCGGTGCTGCGCTACTTCACCTACCGCTACCGCATCGGCAGTGACGGCGTGGCGATCCGCAGCGGCTTGCTGGAGCGCAGCCGGCGCGACATCCCGTTCGCCCGCATCCACAACGTGGTGGTGCACCAATCGCTGCTGCACCGGCTGGCCGGCGTGGCCGAGGTACGTCTCGAATCGGCCGGCGGGCACAAGCCGGAAGCGGAAATGCGCGTGTTGCGGCTGGATCAAGCGCTGGCGCTGGAAGACCTGATCCGCCGCCGCGCGCACACCGCCGAGCCGGCCACTGCACACCAGGCGCCCGACGTCGGCACCTTGCTGCGCCTGCCCACCAGCGAGGTGATCCGTCTGGGGCTGATCTCCAACCGCGGCATGGTGGTGGTCGCCGCCGGTTTTGGTGTGCTGTACCAGATGATTCCGCGCCGCACGGTGTCCAACTTCGTCGAACACAACGGCGAACTGGCTTATCGCTATGTGGCGCAAATCCATCCCGGCACCGCCGTGACTGCGACGCTGGTGGTGCTCGGCATGCTGGTGGTGCTGGTCGCGATGCGGGCCTTGTCGGTGGCGCTGGCCGTGGCGCAGTACCACGGCTTTCACCTGAGCGAATCCGAGCGCCGCCTGACCGTGGAACGCGGTCTGCTGACCCGCATCCGTAGCAGCGTGGCGCTGCGCCGCATCCAGTCCTGGACGCTGTACGAAAGCCGCCTGCATGCCCTGTTCGGCCGCCGCCAGCTGCGCGTGGATACCGCCGTGGCCACCGGTGACAACGACGGGGCTGCGCTGAAGGAACTGGCGCCAATCGCCGAGCCGCAGCGCTGCGACGCCCTGCTGCAGCAGCTGTTGCCCGACGTGGCCTGGCCGCCTGCGGCATGGCAGCCGGTGGCCACGCATTGCTGGTGGCGGCTGAGCCTGCCCACCGTGCTGCTGGTGCTGCCACTGACCGCCGTGCTGGCCTGGCGTTTCGGTGCGCAGGCGAGCTGGCTGCTGCTGTGGCTACCCTGGAGCGCCTTCAAGGCCTACCGCCAGGTGCAGCGCATGGGTTACGCGCTGGATGCGCGCTACGTGGCGGTGCGTGGCGGCTGGTGGAAGCGCTGGTGGCGGCTGGCCGAACTGGACAAGTTGCAAGCGCTGCAACTGCAGCGCTCGCCGCTGGACCGGCTCTCCGGCACCGCAACCTTGTTGCTGGATACCGCCGGTGCCAGTGCCACCGGCCCGGCCTTGCGGCTGCGCTTCGTGCCGCTGGCCCACGCGCAGGCCTTGCAGACCCAGCTCGGCGCCGCGTTGGCGCGTCGCAAACTCCGCTGGTAATGGCGGCTTGCGATGGACGCGCCGGTGATCAGCGCCGCGACGGGCCCCAATAGCCAAGCGCGCGACGGATCTGCAGAGCCCGCCATTGCGCGCCCAGCGGTTTACGGCGCAAGCGGCCCATCTCGCCGGCGATGAAGTCTTCGGTGGCGGCGATCACGCGCTCGGACGACAGCCCATCGCGAAACGGATGGATCGCATCGGCGTACGCGGCCAGCGCCGCACGTAGACCGTCCTCTGGCTGCAGCGCGCGCGCCAGCCACTGCGGCAATTCCTCGGGCTGCTGGAAATCCAGCATGTGCGGCTGTGGCACACGGTTGCGGAAGGTCACCACCGGTTTGTGCTGCACCACGAACTCGGACACGATCGAAGAGGTGTCCGAGACCAACACATCGGCAGCGCGCTGCGCGGCCATGACCTCTTCAGGCTCGACAAAACGCGCATTGGGCCCGGCCAGCGCGCGATAACGCTCGAACAGCGCCGGTGCACATTTGGGATGCAGGGTGAGCAGCCAGTAATGCGTGCCGCGTGCGATGTCCGCGGCAATCTGGTCGTACAACACCGGCGCCGCGCTCAGCCGCTCGGTAAAAGTGGAGCCGAACAGGATGACCGGGCACCCATTAGCCGGCGCGCGCAATGCGGCGCTGCGTCCGCCGTCATCGCGAAACACCGGGTCCAGTTTGGGCCAGCCGGTCTCGGCCACCGCGAAATGCCCTTCGCGCTGCGCCAATGCACGAAACGGCGCTGTGGTGGCCGGGCCCTGCGTGCAATACAGATCGAACAGCCCACGCACGCGGAAATGCCCGCGGTTGTCTTCGCGTTTTTGCACGTTGAAACCGTGAAACAGCTGCACCTTGGCGCCGGACACGAACGGCGGCACCCAGTTGGCGGCACTGAACACCGCACGTGGGCGCAACGCCAGCGCTTGCCGCAGGCCAATCTCGCGCACGCCCGGCACCTGCAGCCCGCGCGCGCCATCTTCGAACCAGGCCGACACCGACTGGCCGGAGGCCTGTAATGCCTGCGCCAATGGCGCCAGAATAGGCAACGCGTAACGCTCCGTTGCGAACAGCAGGTATTCGGCCATCACATGTCCTCATCGACCGCCCCAGACGAACGGCCTCGCATTTCCGCCTGCATTATCGCGTTCAACGAAGCCGATCGCCTACGCGACTGCCTGACCTCGCTGGCGTTCTGCGATGAGATCGTGGTGGTCGACTCCGGCTCCACCGATGCCACTGCCGCCATTGCCAGCGCACACGGTGCGCGCGTGCTGCACCGCGCGTTCGACGGCTACCGTAGCCAGAAGGCATTTTGCGTGGCGCAGGCCAGTCACGACTGGGTGCTGTGCCTGGACGCGGACGAGCGCGTGAGCGATGGGTTGCGCGCCTCGATCCTCGCCGCGCGCGATGCCGGATTCAACGCGGCGGCCGGCTATCGCTTTGCACGCCTCTCCGAGTATTTCGGGCGGTTCCTGCGCCACGGCAATGCGTATCCGGACCGCGTGCTGCGGTTGTTCGATCGGCGCCGCGGCGGCTGGCGCGGCAAGCGCGAGATCCACGAAGCCGCCAGCGTGGATGGCACCGTGGCCACCTTGCGCGGTGACCTGATCCACCACCCCTACCGCTCGCTGATGCAGCAGCTCGGCAAGACCCAGCGCTATGCGCAGATGATGGCCGAGTACGACTACGCCCGTGGCAAACGCGCGACCTGGAGCAAGCTGGTGCTCGCGCCGGCGTGGCGCTTCTGGCGCGGCTATCTGCTACGGGGTGGTTTTCGCGATGGCTGGCACGGGCTGATTTACGCCTACGTACGTGCCAACTATGTGCGCCAGAAGACCATCATGTTGTGGCTGTTGCAGCAGGGCCAGCCGGTGCAGGACCCGCCGCGCGCCCCGGATCAGCGCGCGGACTGAGCCACTGGCGATGCGGTAGCGGCATGCTGCTGCGCCTGACGCGCGGCAAGCCCCGCCAGGATGCCCACCATCGCCGCATAAAAGCTGGCCGAGACCTGATGGGCGAACATCGATTGGGTCAGCCCGCACAGCGCGTAGCTGATCACGATCATCACGCCTGCCGCGGCCGGCCCACGAAACTGGCGCTGCCCGCTGCGACGGTGCAGGCGCACGAACATCCATAGCGGCACGCCGTACACGGCAATCAGCAACAGCAACCCGGGAATGCCCTGGGTGGCGCCCCACTCGGCCAGATCGTTATGCGCGTGGCCCAGATGGCAGCGCAGCAACCAGGTGTCGCCCGCGCACAGTGGCAGCTCGCGCATTGCATCATCGAAGCGCCCGACGCCAACACCCGTCAACGGATGCGCCTGCAAGGTGTCCCAGGCCACATGCAAGCGCTCGATACGCGCACCGGCAGACGAATCGGCATCGCCGACTTCGTAGCGCTGAAAATCACTTTGCAGCTCGCCGATGCGCAGCTGTTCGGTGAGCCCCGGCACGCTGAGCACCAGGCCAACGCATACCACCGCGCCGCCGACGAACGCCAGCAACCGCATGCGTGCGCTCTGCCAGGGCGCGCCCCAGACCAACACGCCCAGGGTCACCAGCAACGACAACCACACGCCACGGCTACCGCTCAGCACGATCACCGCCACCGCCGCCACCGCCGCGCCCAGCAACCAGCGCACCTGGCCATTTGGGCGGCAGAAGATGGCCACCACCAGCAACATCAGTGCAACGTCGGCAAAGACAATCGCGTTGGTCCAGCCCTCTGCGCGCTCGGCACCGTTCATCACCTGCAACATCGCCACCAGCATCGCCGCGAACACGCCGACCAGTGCGCCGCGCCACAGCCAGACCTGCCGCGGTTGCAGTGCATACGCCCACAGCGCTGCCCACGGCAGCACCAGAAAGCGCGAACGGTTTTCCACATCGCGTACGGAAGGCTCGAACAACACGATCGACAGCACCGACATCGCGATCACCACTGCGGTCAGGCCGGTCAGCACCCGCAACGACCAGCCCTGCGTGGCCAGGCCCGCGCGCAGGCTGCGCCACCCCAGCAGCGTGCCGCCCAGCAGGCACACGCCGAACGGCAGCAAGCCGCTGGGCATGTTCACAACCAGCGCCGTCAGCACGAACACACCCAGCTCGGCCAATCCCAGCGCGGCGCGCGATGCGACAGGAACGGCGGGCGACAGGGGCGGGTGCGGTGAGGGCAAGGAATTCATCAGGTGTGGGTGGCGAAGGAGGGGTGCAGTCGCAAAGCGGCGGCAAAAAGGCAGGCCAAGCTAACGATGCGGCGCATGAATCGAGGCTAGACGACAATGCACTGCGTCATTGACCGCATCACGACTGCGCAATTGCGGTATGGACACCCTCACTCGGTGTCCAGGTTGCCCTGCTCCTTCGCTTCGACCACCTTCTCGGTCGCATTGGCCACGCACGGCCCATGCACGGCACTGCCCGGCACCAGCCACCATTTGCGCCGGTTGGCCACGCCCACCACCTGGCTGGCAGTGCGGTCGACGCAGCCCAGCAGCGCGGTCTCCTGCACCAGCAACCAGCGCTGGGCCGGCTGCTGCGCCTGCCAGGCCACGCCCTGCTGCAGCTGCGTCTCCCAGGGCACCTTGAAGCCGAAGGTCTGCGCCGGCCGGTCGGCCATCAGCAGGTTCTGCTCTTTCCATGCCACCAGCCCGAGCTGCGCTTGCGGCCCGATCCGGCGCCCGGCCTCACGCATCACCGCGCCGGCCGAGCTGGAGTCGTTGAAGATCGGGTAGCAGATGAGCCCGAACGCCACCCACCACGCGCCGAGCAAGGACGCCACCGCCAGCGCGGAGCGTCGCACGCGCAGCAACAGCAGGCTGGCAGCGCCCCACAGTGACACTGCCAGCAGCACCCAGCCCAGCGGGTCGGTGGCTTCGCTGCCCACGCCGCGGCTGTCCATGATCTTCTGCTCGAAGCCCGGGTGGCCGATCAGCATCGCCAACCCGCCCGCGCCAAAGGCCACCGTCAACAGCAGCGCAAATCCGAACAGCACCCGCTGCACGCCAACGCGGCGCAACAGCCCCGGTGCCAACGGCGCCAGCGCCAGACAGAACATCGGCAACGCCGGCAGGATGTAGACGTCGCGCTTGCCATTGGGAATGGTGAAGAACACCAGCACCAGCAGCCACCAGGCCAGCGGCAACAGGTAGCGCGGATCGCGTCGCCGCAGCCGACGCCGCCAGGCCGGCAGCGCCCAGGGCAGCAACAGGATCACCGGCAGCCACATCGTGGCCATGCCCTTGAGGTGGTACCACACCGGTTGCGCGTGATCCCACGAGTTGGCGTAGCGCTTGGCGGTTTGCCGCAGCAGGATGTCGTTGAGGTAGACGCGGTACTCGGGCTCGCCGGCCGTCAACGCGGTGACCACCATCGGCACGAACCACAGCAGGATCGCGACGAAGAAAAACACCGGCCCAAGCCAGAACCGCTTGTCGCGCACCCGGACCTGCACGCCGGGCCAGCCACGCAACGCCGCGATACCGGCCGGAATCAGCATCAGTAGCGCAATCACGCCCACGCCCTTGGTGATGACGCCCAGTCCTGCAGCGAACCAGCCCAGCGTCCACCAGCGCCACGCGGGCCCCAGCAGCAGGTGCCGCAGTAGCCCGTAATTGGCCAGGGTGATCCAGAACACCACCAGCGGATCGATCTGCGCCTTCTTGGCCTGAAACGTGAAGTGCAGCGTGAACAACAGCATCCACGCCGCATAGGCGCCGACGCGCCGCGTCCACAGCCGCCGGCCCAGGTCGTACACACAAGCCAGCGTGCCCAGCGCCGCCAGCAACGACGGCAGCAGGAACGCCACCCGCCAATTGCCCAGCAGCGTGTAGAACGCGGCCTGCAGCCACATCAGCATCGGCGGCTTGTCCGAATACAGCTCGTTGCCGCGATGCGGGAACAACCAGTCGCCGCTCAGCACCATCTGCTTGGCGACCAGCGCAAAGCGCGGCTCGTCCGATGGCCAGGGGTCACGCAGGCCCAGTCCGGCGCCGATCACCAGCACCGCGGTGATGGCGAGCAGCCAGACATCCTTGGAAGCGCGGGTCTTGAGCATGGCGATGTCTGCGAACGCGGATCAGGAAGCTTTTAGCAAAAGCGCGTAGAAAAAACCGTCGCACTGCTGTTCGCCAGGAAAGCGCTGCCGTCCCGCACCGGCGGCATGGCCGAATTGCGCGCCCAGCGGATGCGCCTGCGCATCGGCGGTGCGCTGGAGGAAGGCCTCAATCTGCGTCTGGTTTTCGCGCTTGAGCAGCGAGCAGGTGGTGTAAAGCAACTGCCCGCCAGGCCGCAGGGTGTGCCAGCAGGCATCCAGCAGACGGGCCTGCAGGGCGCACAGCGCATCGATGTCGTCTGCCCGCCGATGCAATAGCACGTCGGGCTGGCGGCGCACCACGCCGGTGGCCGAACACGGCGCATCCAGCAGCACCGCATCGAACGGCTGCCCATCCCACCAGGCGGCGGTGTCGGCCGCATCGGCGGCGTGCAGGCGCACCATGCGATCAGGAGCGGTCCGCTGCACGGTCTGCCGCACACGTTCCAGACGGCGCGCATCCACATCCAGCGCAGTGAGCTGCAGCTGGGGGTGACGCTCGAGCAAGTGCGCCGCCTTGCCACCGGGCGCTGCGCAGGCATCGAGCACCCGCGCTGCGGGTGCCAGGGCCAGCGCATCGGCCACCTGCTGGGCCGAGCCGTCCTGCACCGACACATCGCCTTGCGCAAAACCGGGCAGCTGGCTCACCGGCACTGCAGTGTCCAGGCGCACGGCATCGGCGAGCACCGGGTCGGTGTGCGCGGTGATGCCCTGCTCGGCCAGCCGCGCAACATACTCGGCAGGGCTCACACGGGCGCGCTGTACACGCAGCCACATCGGTGCCATGCGCGCACTTTCCACAAAGATCGCTTCGGCCTGGTCGCCCCAGTCCGCGCGCAATTGCTTGCGCAGCCACGACGGCCAGCCGGCATCGTCGGCAACAGCGGGAAAGCCCTCGCGTTGCGCGCGCCGCAGCACCGCGTTGACCATGCCGGCCTGACGCGGGCGGCCCAGCGCGCGGCAGGCCTCCACAGTGGCCGACAAGGCGGCGTGGGCGGGCAACTGCAAGACATCCAATTGCGCGAAACCGGCCATCAGCAGCGCCTTGAGCTCGGCGTCGCGCGGCGGCAGCGGACGCTCCAGCCATTGCCGCAATGCCACGTCATAGGCCGGGCGGCGGCGCAGCACCGCAAAACAGATCGCTTCAACCAGGGCACGGTCGCGCGGATCACTGACGCCCGGCAGCGCGGCGGTCAGCTCGGCTTTCAGCGAACGCCCCTGGTCGAACACCGCCGCCAGGATGCGGGCAGCGGCCAGGCGCGAGGCGACACCGGCTGCCGCCGTTTCAGCGGCCATCAGCGCAGCGCCGGCAGGTCGCGCCGCGCGTTGAGGTAATCGGCGGCGGTGATCGCCTTGCCGCCTTCGCGCTGCAGCACCCGCACCCGCAGCGCGCCCTGGCCGCAGGCGATGTCGATGCCTTGCTTGCTGGCCGCCAGCAGCGTGCCCGGCGCCTGCTGATGCGCCAGGTCCAGCGCCACCGCGCCATGCAGGCGCACGCGCTCGCCAGCCAGGATCGCTTCAGCCACCGGCCACGGATTAAACGCCCGCACGCGCCGCGCCAATTCCTCGGCCGGCTGTACCCAGTCCAGGCGCGCCTGCGCCTTGTCCAGCTTGTGCGCGTAGGTCACGCCCTCAGCCGGTTGCGGCTGTGCGACCGGGCGGATGCCGGCACGTAACAGGCCCAGGCCATCGGACAGCACCTGCGCACCCAACGCGGCCAGGCGATCATGCAATTGCCCGCCGGTTTCCTGCTCGCCAATTTCGATGCGCTGCGACAACAACACCGGGCCGGTATCCAAGCCGGCTTCCATCTGCATCAGACAGACACCGGTTTCGGTGTCGCCAGCCTCGATCGCACGTTGGATCGGCGCAGCGCCACGCCAGCGCGGCAGCAACGAGGCATGCACGTTCCAGCAGCCATGCGTGGGCGCGGCCAGCACGGCCTTGGGCAGGATCAAGCCATACGCCACCACCACCATCAGGTCCGGCTGCAGTGCGCGCAAGGTGGCCAGGGCCTCGGGCGAGCGCAGCGTCTGCGGCTGAAAGACCGGGATACCGCGTGCAATCGCGTCCAGTTTGACCGGCGATGGCGTCAGCCCACGGCCGCGGCCTGCAGGGCGATCCGGCTGCGTATACACCGCGACCACTTCATGCCGCTGCGCGGCTGCGCGCAAGGAGGCGACAGCGAAGTCCGGCGTACCGGCGAAGACAATTCTCATAGGGCTGGGATTTGGGAGTCGGGATTGGGGATTCGCAACGGCAGATGTGCTAGCCGGGACGGTGGCGGCATGGAACTGATAGATAGGGTAGACAGTTGCGCGGGCAGGTTTGGCGACTGGCGCCGAAAGCGGCATTGCCCGGCATCGATAGGCGCGGTGAGAAGCGGGAATTGCGAACAGCAATTCGATAACCGCGACGGGCAGCGGCTTATCCAATCCCGAATCCCGAGTCTCAAGGCTCTGCACACGCGGACTGGGGCAATGGCGATTCGACGACTCACGCCAAGAAACAGATCACACCAGGATCCGCGCCCGAAGATTTGAAACAGCGGACTCAAAGACCAGCAAGAACCCGCTTTTGCCAATCCCGGATCACAAATCCCCAATCCCGGCCCTCAAGCCACATGCTTGCGCAGTTTGGCCAGTTTCTTGCGGACCATCTCGCGCTTGAGCGGCGACAGATAGTCCACGAACAGCTTGCCGTCCAGATGGTCCATTTCGTGCTGGATGCACACCGCCAGCAGGCCATCGGTGCTCAGTTCCTGGGCCTGCCCCTGGCGGTCCAGATAGCGCACGGTGATCGCATCGGCGCGGCTGACATCGGCAAAGATGCCGGGCACCGACAGGCAGCCTTCCTGGTACACCTGCTCGCCCTGCCTGGTGACGATCTCGGGGTTGATGAACACCTGCGGGGCATCCTTCCCCTCGCTGACGTCGATCACCATGAAACGCTTGTGCACGTCCACCTGACTGGCAGCCAGGCCGATGCCGGGCGCCTCGTACATGGTCTGGAACATGTCATCGAGCAGGGTCTGGAACGCCGGGCTGACGACCTCGGCCGCATCGACCGGCACGGCCTTGGTGCGCAGCCGCGGATCGGGAAATTCGAGAATAGGGAGCAAAGCCATGGGATTACCCGTCAGGGAACACCGGCGCGGCGCCGGCAAGACGGCGTCATTCTAGCGCAATGCTTGCGTGGCGCCCCGGTTTCTGGACTATAGTGCGCGGACCTGTTGGGGAATCAGGCAAGAAGGCACTCATGTTGAACCGACTTCGTACGGTCGTCGCTGCGGCGATGCTGACCGTCGCGACCTACGCTGCCGCGCAAGCGGTGGGCGAACATCCAGATACCTATGTGGTCCGCAAGGGGGATACCCTTTGGGATATCGCTGGCCGCTTTCTGGAAAAACCGTGGCTGTGGCCGGAAATCTGGCAGGCCAATCCGCAAATCCAGAATCCGCATCTGATCTACCCGGGTGACGTGATCAGCCTGGCCTACCTGGACCGCGTCGCCAAGGGCACCGTACAGCCCGGCCCGCGCCAGGAAGCACCGATCAACGCCATTCCGCTGGCCGACGTCGAGCCGTTCCTGAAGAACCTGCGCGTGGTCGAAGACTTCGACGAGCTGCCGTATGTGGTGGGTCTGGAGGACAGCCGCTCGCGTGCCACCAAGGGCCAGCTGGCCTACGTGGTCGGCCTGGACGAGGCTCAGCCCGGTCAGCGCTACGCAGTGGTGCGCCCCACCGTGAAGTTCAGCCTGCCCAAGCACAACGAAGAGTTGGATGCGGCTGGCAACATCACGCAGGGCGCGGGCAACATCTGGAAGAGCTACATCGCACCCAGCACCCGCCGCGAGTTCCTCGGCTATGAGTTGACCCAGGTCAACATCGGCACGATCACCCGCAGCGCCGCCGCCGGCAATTCCAAGGCCGCCACCCTGTTGTTGCAGGACAGTGGCCGCGAAGTACGGGCGGGCGATCGCATCATCGCGGTCGAAGCACAGCCCTACGACCTGCAGTTCATTCCACATCCGCCGTCCGAACAGGCGGTGCAGACCGAACTGCGCGTGCTGGCCATCGCCGATGCGTTCACCGCAGGCGGCACCCGCGACGTGATCGCCATTTCCGGCGGCGCCCGCGAGGGCATCGACAACGGCACGGTGTTCTCGATCTGGCGCAAGGGCCGCACGGTCAGCGACCGCGTGAAGCATTCGCGCTTCTCGCGTGCAGATGATGGGTTCAGCGGTCCGTCCAGCTCCACGGTTGGCCTGCCGGACGAATATGCCGCGCATGCGATGGTGTTCCGCACCTACGACCGGGTCAGCTATGCGCTGGTGATGGAAAGCGTCAAGCCGACCGGCCTGGGGTATTTCGTGAAGCATCCCGACGCGAAGTAACGGGAAAAATCCGACGCACCAACGCGACGGCGCCCGAGGGCGCCGTCGTCGTTTGCGGCCTACGCTGCCGGCATGGACCTGACCGAACCCGACCGCCGCGCCCTGCTCACCTTACTGCTGGCTGGTGGACGCAGCCCGCCACGCCGCGCGCTGCTGGACGCCTTCGACGCCCCCTCCCAGATCCTGGCTGCCGGCCCGGCAACCTGGCGGGCTGCCGGCTGCGATGCGCTCCAGATCGCCAAGCTGCAAACGCCTGACACCCCGATATTGGACGCCGCCTTGCGCTGGTGCACGCAACCAGGCCATCACCTGATCGGCTGGCGGGACGCGGACTACCCTGCACTGTTGCGGCATATCGCCAATCCTCCCTTGATGCTGTTCGTGGACGGCGACCCCGCCGCGTTGTGGCACCCCTGCGTGGCGGTGGTCGGTAGCCGGGCAGCGAGTGCCGGTGGCCGCGACCATACGCGTCACTTCGCCGCCAGCCTGGCCAACGCCGGGCTCGGCATCGTCAGCGGCATGGCGGCCGGAGTGGATGCGATCGCACACGAGGCCGCGCTCGCCCGTGCCGACGGCATCACCGTGGCGGTGGTCGGCACCGGCCCGGACGTGGCGTATCCGGTGCAGCATCATTCCTTGCGCGACCGGATTGCCGCGCGCGGCGCGGTGGTCAGCGAATACCTGCCAGGCACGTGCGCGGTGGCGGCGCACTTTCCGGCACGCAATCGCATCATTGCCGGGCTGGCGCTGGGCACGCTGGTGGTGGAGGCGGCAATGCGCTCCGGCGCCCTGATCACCGCCCGGCTGGCGGCCGAGGCTGGCCGTGAGGTCTTCGCCCTGCCGGGCTCGCTGCATAACCCGCTTGCCCGCGGCTGCCACCACCTGATCCGGCAAGGCGCCACGTTGGTGCAGGAGCCGGCGCAACTCGTCGAGGGGCTACGCCTGCTGTCCGGCGAGCTGGCCGATGCCTTGCGCCAACGCCTGACCGCCCCCACTGAACTGGCCAGGACGGTCCCGCAGCCCACCCCGCGGCGCTGCGATCCCGACTACCAGCGCTTGTGGCACGCCCTGGGCCACGACCCAACCCCTATGGATTCATTACTCGAACGCACCGGATTGACGGCCGCCGCGCTGTCCTCCATGCTGCTGATCATGGAACTGGAGGGAGACGTGGTCACCGAGCACGGTCGCTATACCCGCAATCCCTAGTTTCTTCACCTCCACAGCGTCGCGCGACGCAGGCCGAGGGGCAATGAAAGAGAGCATTCTCGATGTACTGCTGTACCTGTTCGAACATTACTTCAGCGAAGATGCGGACCTGGTCCGCGACCGTGATTCGCTTCAGAACGGCCTGATCCAGGCCGGCTTCAGCCCTGCCGAAATCAGCAAAGCCTTCGATTGGCTGGACGCGCTCGCCGAGCAGCGGCCAAGTGTCGCGCGTCCGCATGTCGACGGCCCGGTGCGGATCTACCACGGCCCGGAGCTGGACAAGCTCGACGTCGATTGCCGTGGCTTTCTGCTGTTCCTGGAGCAGCACCGCATCCTGGACGCCGACCAGCGCGAGCTGGTGCTGGACCGCGCCATGGCGTTGGACCAGGACGAACTGGATCTGGACGACCTCAAATGGGTCGTATTGATGGTGCTGTTCAACCAACCGGGCGCCGAAGCGGCCTACGCCTGGATGGAAACGCAGATGTTCCTCGACGAGCCTGAACCCGTACACTGAAGGTAGAAGCCGCGACGGACGCGCGAGCGAGGGGACGGGGATGAGCAGTTGGTATTACGCCGATGGCAGCCGCCAGCGGCGTGGCCCGGTGGACGTGGAGGCGCTGCGGGGCTTGTACCGCGACGGCGTGATTGTGCTGGATTCGCTGGTCTGGCGCGAAGGCATGCCTCACTGGGCGCCGTTGGCTGCCTGCGCCGCAGAATTGGGCCCACCGATCGCCACCGACGTGGCGTCATCCCCGCTGCCACCGCCGTTGCCGCCCACCGCTGTGGGCACGGTTTCAGCACGCCCCACTTTTCCGCCCCCCCCTCATTCGACACCCGTCGCTGCCTCGCGCAATGGTGCCGGCTGGGCCATCGGGATTGCGGTCGGGTCAGTGATTGGCGTGGTTGGACTGGCGTTTGTGCTCGGCATCGTCGCTGCGATCGCACTGCCGGCCTACCAGGACTACACCGCGCGCGCCAAGGTCAGCCAAGCCATTGGCGCGTTGGCACCATTAAAGCCGCAGATCGCCGAATTTCTGGAACGCGAAGGCCGCTGCCCGACCAATGACGACGCCGGCTTCCATCCGCCGGAACACTATGCATCGGGGACGCTGGGCATCGTGCGCATCGGCCACTTCGACACGGCCCAGTGCGGCGTGGAGGCCTTGCTGCACATGCCGGACAACGCCAAGCTCGACGGCAAACCGCTGTGGCTGGATCTGGATCAGGACGCCGGCAGCTGGGACTGCAGTTCCGAGATCGACGACAAATTTCTGCCGCAGGATTGCCGCGGCTAGGCAACGGTTTTGACCAAGGGGACAGTATGACGCAGTGGTATTACGCCGACGCGCAGCGGCAACGCCAGGGACCGGTGGACACGGACACGCTCCGTGCGCGCCTGGAACAGGGCGTCATTGATCGTTCCAGCCTGGTCTGGCGCGAAGGCCTGGCGCAATGGGTGACGCTGGCGGAGGTGGCTGCCGAACTGGGGCTGGAGACACCCGCCGCAACGCCCGAGACGGCATCCGCGTTCACGCCTGCGCCGATCACTGCAGACCCTTCGCCTGGCGCCGCGACCAGTGCCGAACCGATGCCAGAGGCCGGGTTCACGCCGGTCACGCCCCAGACCACGCAGCCAGATCACGTGCCGGCCGCACACATTTTGACTCCCGTGGACGCCGGTAGCGTCACCAGCTCCGCGCCGTCTCCTGGCGCCTGGTCGGCGACTACTGCAGCCGAGCCCACCGAGCACCAGCCAGCCACCAACGCGTCCCCAGCCACACCGGCCCAGGCGGCACCGTTGCCGGCCGCCTGGGACATGCCGGCGACCTCGCTCGGGGTTGCGCCGGTCGCGGACGCACCGATCGTCTACGCGGGCCTGTGGCGCCGGGTGGCCGCCAGCGTGCTGGACAGCTTCATCACCACGTTTGCGGTCTATCTGATCGTCATCCCGGTGGTCCTGGTGCTGTCGATCGGCCTGGGCGCCTCCAGCTCGGCATCGAGCCTGGAGGGCGCGGGCGGCACCGTGGCGATCATGATCCTGGCCTATGGCATCGGCCTGCTGATCCCAACGATTTACTTTGCGTGGATGCAGTCCAGCCGACACCAGGCCAGCCTGGGCAAGCTCGCCTGCGGCATCAAGCTGGTGAACGGCAACGGTGGCCGGGTCAGCTTCTGGCGCAACATGCTGCGCTACCTGGCCTACATGCTGATCACGGTGCTGACGCTGGGCATCGGGGCGATCGTCTCGGCCTTCATGGCCGGCATGAGCGCACGCAAACAGGCGATCCACGACAAGGTCTGCGACACCCTGGTGGTGGACCGCTGGGCCTACACCGACACGCCGGAACGCCAGCAGGTGGGCCTTGACACAGTCACCATCGTGGTGCTGGCGATCTACGCAGTGATGCTGCTGATCTCCATTGTGTTCGGCGTCCTGTTTGCGGTGATCGCCATCAACCAGAGTTGACAATCGCGGCGCTGGCCGCTTGACACGGCGGCGCTCGCCGTGATCTTTCTAATAAGAGAACTGAACGCCCGGGCACCTTCCCGGGCGTCGACGTGTGCGAAACAGCCGATCTGCTTCCCTCGACCGGCCAATTAGGCCACGCTACCTGCCCCCCGGGCTCCGCCCCAAGAATTTGCCACCATGCCCAAGCACCTGCTCATCGTCGAATCGCCCGCCAAGGCCAAGACGATCAATAAATACCTCGGCAAGGACTTCACCGTCCTGGCCTCGTATGGGCACGTGCGTGACCTGGTTCCCAAGGAGGGCGCCGTGGATCCGGACAACGGGTTTGCGATGCGCTACGACTTGATCGAAAAGAACGAGAAGCACGTCGAGGCGATTGCCCGGGCTGCCAAGAGCGCCGACGACATCTATCTGGCGACCGACCCGGACCGCGAGGGTGAGGCGATCAGCTGGCATATCGCCGAGATCCTGAAAGAGCGCGGGCTGCTGAAGGACAAGACGATGCAGCGGGTGGTCTTCACCGAGATCACGCCCCGCGCGATCAAGGAAGCCATGCTCAAACCGCGTGCGATCGCCGCCGACCTGGTAGACGCGCAGCAGGCACGCCGTGCGCTGGATTACCTGGTCGGTTTCAACCTCTCGCCGGTGTTGTGGCGCAAGGTGCAGCGCGGGCTGTCGGCCGGCCGTGTGCAGTCGCCGGCGCTGCGCATGATCGTCGAGCGTGAAGAAGAAATCGAAGCCTTCATCGCGCGCGAATACTGGTCCATCGATGCGCACTGCCGGCATCCCTCGCAGCCGTTCAATGCGCGCCTGATCAAGCTGGACGGGCAGAAGTTCGAACAATTCACCGTCACCGACGGCGATACCGCCGAGGCGGCGCGCCTGCGCATCCAGCAGGCCGCGCAAGGCGTGCTGCACGTCACCGATGTGGCCAGCAAGGAGCGCAAGCGTCGCCCTGCCCCGCCGTTCACCACCTCCACCCTGCAGCAGGAAGCCTCGCGCAAGCTCGGCTTCACCACCCGCAAGACCATGCAGGTGGCGCAGAAACTCTATGAAGGTGTGGCGCTCGGCGATGAAGGCTCGGTCGGTCTGATCAGCTATATGCGTACCGACTCGGTGAACCTGTCGCAGGACGCCCTGGCGGAAATCCGCGACGTGATCGCGCGCGATTTCGGCACCGCCTCGCTGCCGGATCAGCCCAACGCCTACACCACCAAATCCAAGAACGCGCAGGAAGCGCACGAAGCGGTGCGCCCGACCTCGGCACTGCGCACGCCGGCACAGGTGGCGCGTTTTTTGTCCGATGACGAGCGCCGTCTGTACGAGTTGATCTGGCGCCGCGCAGTGGCGTGCCAGATGATTCCGGCCACGCTCAATACCGTCAGCGTGGATCTGTCGGCCGGCAGCGAGCACGTGTTCCGCGCCAGCGGCACCACCGTGGTGGTGGCGGGCTTTCTGGCCGTGTACGAAGAAGGCAAGGACACCAAGAGCAGCGAAGACGAGGACGAAGGTCGCAAGCTGCCGCTGATGAAGGCCGGCGACAACATCCCGCTGGACCGCATCGTCACCGATCAGCATTTCACCCAGCCGCCGCCGCGCTTCACCGAAGCGGCGCTGGTCAAGGCGCTGGAGGAATACGGCATCGGCCGTCCGTCCACCTACGCCTCGATCATCCAGACCCTGCAGTTCCGCAAGTACGTGGAAATGGAAGGCCGCAGCTTCCGCCCGACCGATGTGGGTCGTGCGGTGTCCAAGTTCCTGTCCGGGCATTTCACCCGCTACGTGGACTACGACTTCACCGCCAATCTGGAAGACGATCTGGATGCGGTCTCGCGCGGCGAAGCCGAGTGGATCCCGTTGATGGAGAAGTTCTGGGGCCCGTTCAAGGAACTGGTCGAGGACAAGAAGGATTCGCTGGACAAGACCGACGCCGGCAGCGTGCGCGTGCTCGGCGCCGACCCGGTCAGCGGCAAGGAAGTCAGCGCGCGTATCGGCCGCTTCGGGCCGATGGTGCAGATCGGCACGGTCGAAGACGAAGACAAGCCCACCTTTGCCTCGCTGCGGCCGGGCCAGAGCATCTATTCGATCTCCATCGAGGATGCGCTGGAACTGTTCAAGATGCCGCGCGCCCTGGGCCAGGACAAGGACCAGGACGTCAGCGTCGGTATCGGCCGCTTCGGGCCGTTCGCCCGCCGTGGCAGCGTGTATGCGTCGCTGAAGAAAGAGGACGACCCGTACACCATCGACCTGGCGCGGGCGGTGTTCCTGATCGAAGAGAAAGAAGAGATCGCGCGTAACCGGGTGATCAAGGAATTCGACGGCAGCGACATCCAGGTGTTGAACGGGCGCTTTGGCCCGTACATCAGCGACGGCAAGCTCAACGGCAAGATCCCCAAGGACCGCGAGCCTGCTTCGTTGACCTTCGAGGAAGTGCAGCAGCTGCTGGCCGACACCGGCAAGCCGGTGCGCAAGGGCTTTGGCGCCAAGAAGGCCACGCTCAAGAAGAATGCGGTGAAAGATTCCGCCAAGGAAGCCAAGGACGCGGCCAAGAAGACGGCGGCGGTGAAGAAAGTCGCCACCAAGACCGTAGCCAAGAAGGCGCCTGCGAAGAAGGCCGCCAAGAAGGCGACCAAGCGCGTGGTCAAGAAAGCCGTCAGCAAGGCGGCTGGCTGAGTCAGCGCATGCCGCACGCACCGGATCTTGACGCTGCCGTTGCCACTCTCGCCCGCGGGGGCGTCATCGCCTATCCCACCGAAGCGGTGTGGGGGCTGGGCTGCGATCCGCGACAGGAGGCCGCCGTGCTGCGCCTGCTGGAGATCAAGCACCGACCGGTGGACAAGGGCGTGATCGTGGTCGCGTCCGGGCTGGACGTGTTGCAGGACTGGATCGATGTTGCCGCACTCGGCAGCGAACAGCTGACCGCGGTGCTGGCGCAATGGCCCGGCCCGCATACCTGGATCTTGCCGGTGACCGCGCAGGCGCCGCGCTGGGTCACCGGCGATCACGACGGCCTGGCCGTGCGCATTAGTGCCCATCCGGTGGTTGCGGCCCTGTGCAAGGCCTGGAGCGCGCCGCTGGTGTCCACTAGCGCCAACCTGGCCGGTGAGCCGCCCGCACGCAGTCGTGCAGCGCTGGACCCGGCACTGCTGGCCCGCATCGACGGCGTGCTGGACGGCGAGGTCGGCGGTCTGGCGCAGCCCACCCCGATCCGCGACGCCCGCACCGGGCAGATCCTGCGCGACTGACGCTGGCGTCGAAACACCGCACCGGTCGCTGCACGCAACCGCCGCGTGGGCGAGCGGTTACGCGTTCAGCGCGGGGCCTGCCGCCTCTTTGCCACAGCCCATAACGCGCGCACACTGCGTGCATGCGCCTGATCCCGACCTTCCTGCTGCTGGCCGCCACGCTCACCGCGCAGGCCGCGCCTGCCACCGCCACCAAGCCCGATCCGAACGTGCGGATCTACCGTTGCGTCAGTAGCGCCGGCACGGTGGCGCTGCAGGATGCGCCGTGCAGCAGCGGCCGCCAGCAGGTGCTGGATCTGCAGCGCCCGCAAGACCCGCCACCGCAGCCGCCACGGGCCGCGCCGGTTGCCGCAACGGTTGCGCCGCCGCGTGAAGTGCGCATCGTCACCGTGCAGCCGCCGCAGCCGATGTACGAGTGCGTGACCGAGGAAGGCACCCGCTATACCAGCGACAGCCCGGAGGGCAATCCGCGCTGGGTGCCGACCTGGGGCCCGGCCTACGTGTCGGGTGATCCGTACCGCCGGCCGCCGGGCATCCGCACGCCGGGGCCACGGCCAGCCGGTGCCAGCGGTGCGATCCAGGCCGGCGGTGATGGCGGGTACCGGGGTGGGCGCGGCGGCTATGGTGGCGGCGGCTACGGTAATGGCTACGGCGGCACGGTGATCGTGCCCTACGGCAATGTGCAGATCCGCGACGAATGCCACGCCCTGCCCGAGCAGGAAGTTTGTGCACGGTTGGCCGACCGCAGGTGGGAGCTGATCCGTCGCTACAACAGCGCCCTACAGAGCGAGCGCGTGGACCTGACCCGTGAGCAGCGCGGCATCGATGCGCGCCTGCAGCGCGACTGCGGCGGCGTATGAGCCGCTGGGGCTGGGTGATGCTGGTGCTGGCGTCCACCGCCAGCGCGCAGGAAGTGGCGATCTACCGCTGCACCGATGCGCAAGGCGCGCTGACGGTGCAGAACATGCCTTGCCCGAAGGGCGTGCAGCAGCAGAAGAAACTGATGACCGCGCCCGCCGCCATGCCATTGCCGTCCAGTGCAGCGGCGCCGGTGTCGGCCCGTTCGGCGCCTGCGCGCGCGGCCACGCAAGCGCCACCTGCAGCAGCGCCCGCACCGCCAGCGCCGGCCGCTGTGCCGACGGCCACCACCGCCACCTCGTCACTGCCACCGCCGCCGCTGTTCGAATGCACCGCGCACGACAATGGCCGCTACTTCACCGAAGACAGCGAGCCGGCCACGCGCTGCCTGCCGATGCAGGTCACCAACCTGGCCGGCGGCCCCGCGCAGGGCGGCGGCAGCGCTTGCGAGGTGGTCACCGACCGCTGCGCGCCGGTGCCGGACCAAAGTCTGTGCGCGGCGTGGCGGCAACGCGCCGAGCAAGCCGAAGCCGCGTGGCGCTTCTCCGACGAAGCCCAATCGGCCGCACGCAAGCAACGCTACGATCAGGCGCGGCGGGTGATGGACGAGAGCCGCTGCGCCGGCACGCCCGCAACGCCCTGAGCCACGCAGACACCAGCCGGCAGGTGTCTAGGCCGGCGCCAGTGCTACCCGATTCCGGCCCTGATTCTTGGCCTGGTACAGCGCGCGATCGGCGCGCGCCATCACCGCCTCGCGCACTTGAGCATCCTGCACCTGGCACTCCTGCGGCTGCAGCGCCGTGACTCCGATGCTCAAGGTGATGCGCGCGCACGGGCTACCCGCATGGCTGATCGGCATGGCAGCAAGTCGCTCCTGCAGCCGCCGCGCAACCTCCGCCGCGCCGGGCAGATCGGTATCGGGCAGCAGCAGTGCGAATTCCTCACCGCCATAGCGGGCCACCACGTCCTCGCCGCGCGTGACCACGCTGCTTAGCGCGGCGGCGATGTCCCGCAGGCACTGGTCGCCCTGCGGGTGGCCGTAGCGGTCGTTGTATTGCTTGAAGTAATCAACATCCAGCATCAGCACCGACGCGCCGCGCGTGCCGTCGCGCACTGCCGGCAGCAGTCGCTCGAAGGCGCGATCGAAGCCGCGCCGGTTGGCCAGCCCGGTCAGATGATCGTTGCGCGCGGCACCGAGCAATTGCGCATTGGCCTGCTCCAGCTGACGGTTGGCCTCGGCCAGCGCCTCGGTGGTTTTGGTCAGCCGCCACTGCACGCGCAGGTGCTCGCTGATGTCGGTCAACGCGGTGGTCAGCGCAATCAGCCGGCCCTCCAGATCGCGCACGCCGCGCACCCGCACGTGGTAGCTGCGGTCCTGCCAGTCGAACACCTGGTCGGGCACGTCGTGCCCGGCAGCGAGCGTGGCGAATGCGTCAGCCTGATCGGCCGCCGCTTGCGGAAACACCTCGGCCACGCGCATGCCGATCATCTCCTGCACGCTGCGCCCGGCGATGCCTGCCATCGCCTCGTTCACCGCCAGATAGCACCCGGCACGGTCGATCAGACATAACGCCACCGGCGCGGCGGCATACAACGCTTCCAGCTGGAACAGACGCTGATTGGTGGCGCTGTGATCGGGGCCGCCAGCAATCGGCGTGACGTCGCGGTCGATGCCGCGATAACCGCGCAGCGCGCCCTGGGCATCGAACAGCGGAATTCCGCTGGTTTCCAGCATCACGGTGCGGCCATCGGCACGCACGTTGCGGTTGAGCAGGCCCTGGAACGGGCGACGCGCTGCCACGATTTCGGCAAACGCCACGCCCACGCGCGCCGCTTCGGCCGGCTCCATCAGATCGAACGGCGTGCGCCCCAAAATCTGCTCGGGCGTATAGCCCAGCAACCGCTCGCAGGCGCGCGAGCAGAAGGTGTAGCGCGCCTGCGCATCCACCTCCCAGATCCAGTCGCTGTTGTCGTGCACGATGTCGTGCAGGTGCGCGAGCGGATGCTGCGGCATGTGCGCGTCAGCCACGGCCAGCTCCGGCGTGCACCGAACAGAAGCTGCGAGCCAGCGGCGTTGCGCTAGAACCCATGACGCAGGAAGCCGCCATCCACCGCGATGCATTCACCGGTGATGTAGCTGGCCGCCGGCAGGCACAGGAAACCGACCGCGGCGGCGACTTCTTCCGGCTCGCCGATGCGGCGCATCGGCGTGCGTTCGATCACCTGTTCGTAGTAGTCCGGATCGGACAACGGGCCGGAGGTGCGCCGGGTACGGATGTACCACGGCGCCACCGCGTTGACGCGGATGCCGTCTTCGGCCCATTCCACCGCCAGGTTGCGCGTCATCTGCTGCAGCGCCGCCTTGGTCATGCCATACGGCGCGCCGCTGCGCACATGCGTGATCCCCGACACGCTGCCCACGTTGACGATCGCCGAGGCGGCGTGCCGGGTCAGCAATGGATGCGCATAGCGCGAGAGTTCGAACGCGGAAAACACGTTGGTTTCGAAGATGCCACGCCATTCGTCTTCGGTGTAGTCGATGGCCGCGCGGGTGATGTTGCCGCCGGCATTGTTGATCAGCAGGTGTAAGCCATCGGCGTGATCTTCGACCCAATCCAGAATCGCGCGGCGCTCCTCGTCGTCGGAAACATCCGCGGCCAGGCCGTGCAGCTCGCGCTCGGGAAACTCTTCGGCCAGCTCGTCGCGGGCCTGCGCCAGCGCATCGGCATCGCGCGCCACCATCAGCAGGTCGGCGCCGAAGCCGAGCAATTCGCGTGCGATGGCCAGGCCAATGCCGGCACTGGCGCCGGTGATCAGGGCGGTCTGTCCATCCAGCCGCCAGCGGTGCGCTGTCACGTGGGGGTGTCCTTTGAATACGCGGGAAACGGGCGGTGCGGTGCGGTTGGCACACGCATACGGCCGGGGCGTAGGATACCGCCACCCCGAGCGAGGTCACGACGATGAAGATCCACTGGGCCGTACTGGCCTGTGCCACGTTGACGTTGGCCGCCTGCCAGCGGCCGCAACCCGCGCCGACCGAGCAGAAACCCGAACCGCAGGCCACCGCCCTGCGTAACCACATCCAGCAGCCGCTGGACAAGGCGCGCGGCGTGCAGGCCGCCACCGATCAGACCGCCGCACAGCAGCGTGCAACGATCGACGCGGCGACGCAGTAACCGCTGAAAACGACAACGCCGGCGCGAAGCCGGCGTTGTCGTGAGTGACTCCCTCGACGGGAGGCGGCATCAGAACCCGCAGAAGCAATACGCCAGCGCCTTGACCGGCGTGCCGCCCGCCTTGCTGTCGTGCACGGCGTCTTCGACGAAGCGCAGCTGGGTGTCCACTTCCGGCAGCGAGCGTGCCAGCAGCGCACGCGCCATGCCCGAGTCACTCAGCATCCACGCGCCCAGGCGGCTGCCCGCAAAGCCGCTCATGAACTGCGAGAACGGCGTGGCGGCCTTTTCCACGTAGCGCACGCGGAACTTGCCCTTGCTCAGCTTGGCGCGCGATGCCGCATCGGCCACCGCTTCCTGCATGCCGCCAAACGCGTCCACCAGACCGTGATCCTTGGCCTGCGCACCACTCCAGACGCGGCCACGGGCAACCTTGTCGATGGCCTCCGCCGACTGGTGCCGCGCCTGCGCCACCTTGCCGGTGAAGTCGGCATAGCCCTTGTTGATCACCGCCTGGATGACCTGGCCGGCAGCCGGGTCCAGCGGGCGGGTGATGTCGAAGGCGCCGGCAAAACGCGTGGTGCCCACGCCATCGGTATGCACGCCGATCTTGTCCAGCGCGCGGGTGAGGTTGGGCACCATGCCGAAGATGCCGATCGAGCCACTGATGGTGGACGGATCTGCATAGATGCGATCGGCATTCATGCTGATCCAATACCCACCGGAGGCGGCCAGGTCGCCCATCGACACCACCACCGGCTTGCCGGCCTGCTTCAGCGCGACCACTTCGCGGCGGATCTGCTCGGAGGCAAACACCTCGCCACCGGGCGAATCCACGCGCAGCACCACCGCCTTGATTTCCTCGTCGTCACGCGCCTGGCGCAGCAACGCGGCAGTGGATTCGCCACCGATGCGGCCTGCCGGCTGCTCGCCGCCACTGATCTCGCCCGCTGCTACCACCACGGCCACCTGCGGGCGGCTGTCCATCGGCGAATGCTGGGCCTGCAACTGGGTGAGATAGCTGCCGAAATCGATGCTGCGGAAGCCGCCATCGGCATCGTTGTCGGCCACGCCGCGTTCGGTCAGCAAGCTGTCGACCTGCTCGCGCGTCTTCAGCCCGTCCACCAGCTTCTGCTGCAGCGCGAACTTGGCCAGATCGCCACCGGCGGCGGTGACGCCTTCCGGCAGCGTATCGATGCCGGCCGCCAGCTGCGCCGGCGACAGCTTGCGTGCGGTGGCCACGTCGGCCAGGTAGCGCTGCCACACATCGTTCATCCAGAACAGGTCCGCTTCCTTGGCGTCGGCGGAGGCCGCATCCAGGATGTACGGCTCGGCGGCAGACTTGTATTCGCCCACGCGGAACAGGTGCACGTCCACGCCCAGCTTGTCCTGCAGACCCTCGCGGAAATACTGCCGGTAGCGCCCCAGACCTTCGAGCAACACGCTGCCCATCGGGTCGAGATAGACCTCGTTGGCCTGCGCGGCCAGCAGGTACTGGCCCTGGCTCATGCTTTCGCTGAAGGCGACGATCTGCTTGCCGGACGCGCGCAGCCCCTGCAACGCCTTGGCCACCTCGCGCTGGGAGGCGAAACCGGACGGCTGCAGCTTGTCCAGGTTCAACAGCACCCGCTCGATCTTGCTGTCCTTGCCGGCGGCCTCGATCACCCGCACCAGGTCACGCAGCTGCACTTCTTCGGCGCTCTTGTCACCGACCGCCTTGGCCAGCGAACGGCTCACCGGATCCGCACTGAACTGCTCCACCAAGGTGCCTTCCGGTGCGATCACCAAGGTGGTGCGCGCAGCCAGCGGTTTGGTGCCATCGCCACGGGCGATCGCCACCACAAACAGCAGCAGCAACAGGAACAGGAAGCCGAAGAACACCAGGTTGAAAATCAGGCGTCGGGTGAAATTCATCACATCCCACAGGCCGACAAAAAACGTGGCGATGGGATTGCGACGCACGGGGTGGTTCATGGAAAACTCCGTCGGAAAGACGCGATGGATCGATCGTTGCGCCCAGCATACCGGCTGCGCGCGGTACAGGGCATGCGCAGGAAGTCAGGGTGCCGCGTCGGCAGTCAGCCGGCGGCTGGTCTGGCGGAAGCGCAAGCCCATCAGGATCGCGGCGGCGGTCAGGCCCAGAATCAGCCCGATCCACATCCCTTGCGGCCCCCAGCCCAGCCCCAGGCCGAGCCCGGCACCGAGCGGCATGCCTAAGCCCCAGTACGAAAACATCGCCAGGAACATCGGCACGCGCGTGTCCTTGAGCCCGCGCAATGCGCCGGCCGACAACACCTGTATGCCGTCGGGAAACTGGAACGTGGCCGCGAACAACAACAGCACCGATGCCAGCGCAGCTACTGCGGCGTCGTTGGTATACACGCCCACGATGGCGTCGTGACCGAGCAACAGGATGCTGGCCGACACCGCCTGCGTGCCCAGCACGATGGCGTAGCCGGCCCAGGCCGCGCGGCGCATGCCCAGCGGATCGCCACGGCCCACCGCGTGGCCGACGCGCACGGTGGTGGCTTCGGCCACGCCCATGGGGATCATGAAACACAGCTGCGAGACGTTGATCGCGATCTGGTGCGCGGCCGCTTCGGTGGAGCCCAGCCGCCCGATCAACAAAGCGGTGACGATGAACAGCCCACCTTCCATCAACACGGTGATACCGATCGGCAAGCCGGTGCGCAACAGCTCGCCAATCGCCCGCCAGCGCGGGCCTTCAAGATGGGTGAACAACTCCAGATGCGCAAAGCGCCGCGAGCGCCACAGATACAGCGCAAAGGCAATCGCCTGCACCCACATGGTGATGGCCGAGGCCATGCCCAACCCCTGCGCACCATGCTCGGCGAAGCCGAACTTGCCGTAGGTCAGCACGTAGCCCAGCGGCGCCAGCACCAGCAGCCCGCCAAAGCCCAGCAGCATGGTCGGCAGCGTCCAGTGCATGCCTTCGCTGAGGTAGCGCATGCAGAAGTAGAACGTCAGCGCCGGCCCACCCCAGCGCACCGCGTGCAGGAAGTCGGTGGCGCCGGGCACGATGTCCCGCGCGATCCCGAACGTAGGCAGCAACGGCGGCACCGCGGTGAGAAAGCCAAACATCAGTGCGCCCAGGCCCAGCGACAGCCACAGCGCCTGGCGGAACAACGGGCCGATCTCGCGTTCGCGCCCGGCACCGAGCAATTGCGACACCGAGGCGGTGAGCGAAATCAATGTGCCGATCGGCACCAGCATCGGCAGCCACAACAACGAGGTACCGATGGTGACCGCGGCCAGCGTGGCGGTGCCGTGGTGGCCGGCGATCACGTTGTCGACAAAACCGATCAGGCCGGTGGAGACATGGCCGAGCACCAACGGCAGCGCGAGCAGGCCAGTGGTACGCACTTCCGCTGCAAAGCGTGGCGTTGCCGACGGGGAGGAGTGAGGGACAGACATTGCAGAACCGATCGCCACGCGGACTACGGCCGTGCCTGGCGGCGCTGGCACCGGGTCGCGTGGGGGCGGCTATCTTACCTGCACTTGCCGTGCGGGCCATGCGTGGCGAGCGTGTCGCTGAGCGGCGCTGTGACGTCTGTCGTCAGGGCTTGGCGTTGCGGGTGACGGTGCGGCGCTGCAACGTGCGCGGAGTGCGTGAGACGCGCGTTTGATCAATCGCGGGAAGGCGCCTGGACCGCGCGCCTCGGAGGCCACTGGCAGCGGAGCCGTACCGGCGGCGGCGGTCGACACACGATGACCCTGCACGCGGGCTGCCTGGCGCCCACGCGCTCCCCGCGCGAGTGCGATTACGGCCGCCACGAGCGGCCCGCTCTAATCAGCGCGCCAACTGACGCTTCAGCCAGGTCGACCGCGTTGCCGCCGACTCGGCTAGCAAGGCATCGCGCAAGGCATCCCGTTCCTGCGGCGGGGTGCGCTGCGCCAGCACCGCCAGTTGCTCCAGCTGGCCGGCATCCAGGCTGCGCAGGACGCCGAGCAGTGCATCGCGCTGGGCGACCGGCACATAACCGATCAGCGGCTGCAGTTGCGGATAGAAGTTGCCCAGCTGCGAGCCCAGGCGCCAGCCATCGCGATGCAGCCGGTCCATGGCGCCAAACTGCGTGCGCAGCGCGCGCTGCTGATCGTCGGGCAAGGCGTGCAGGCGCTCACGCGCTTGCCGCAAGACCACCTTGTCAGTGGCGGTCAGTGCCTTCCAGGCCGCGTAGCGGGCGCGCAGCTCGGTGCGCTGGGCGGGCGTCAGCGCATCCCATCTAGCACGCTGCTGCGCAGCGCTGGGGATGCTCCGGGCCGGCGCGGCGGGCGCTGCCGGGGCAGCCACCGGCCCGGCCGGCGTTTCGTCCAGTGCCGCAGGCAACGACTGCGCCCCTGCGGCACCGGACATGACAGCCAGCCACAGGCCGCACCACTTAGTTTTGGTCATCGACCGTCTCCAGTTCGCTCGACGGACGTTCGGCCGCAGTGGCGTGGGCGCCGGATTCGTCCGGTGGCACCGGGTGCCCGGCGGCGTACCAGGCGTACAGGTCGGCCGAGCGCGCCAGCTCCAGATCCGGGTCGGCAAGCATTGCTTGGTCGCGCGCATCCAGGCCGGGCGCAGCGACGGCATCGGGAAGGTTGGCGGCCGGTAACTCCTCCACCAGCACCGGGGCCGCGTCGGTGACGTGCAGGACGCCCGCGGGCGCCTGCGACACCGGCTCCGGCGGCAAGGCGGGGCGGCGATGCGTCCACCACCACCCGAGCGCCCCGACCAACAGCACCAGCGCCACAAGCGCCAGCGCGATACCGGCATGGCGGCGGTTGATGCGTGGCCACGTCCATTGCCGGCGTGCGGCACCGGCGCGCGGGCGCCGATCGGCGGGCCGTTCGCTGCGCGCGGGAGCCGATGCCGCCGGGCTGGAGGCGCCGTCCTGTAACGGCTGCAACGGCATGCCAGCCAGGGCCGACTCCCGCAGCTGGGTCAGCCGGCTCAATTGGCCGGGGCTCAATTCACGCAATTCCGCCTGGGCGGCCTCGGCCAATGCCCGCCAGGCCTGCGCATCCGGGTTGCCGGCCGCATCGCGGGGGCAGGCACGCGCCAGCGCAGCCTGGTACGCGGCCGTCTCCATGCCCTGCACTTCGCTAGCGTCGGCTTCCTGCAGCCCGCCGACGATGCGCAGCAGCAGCGCCAGGCGGTCAACCGACTGCATCCGGCCCAGGGCGGTGAAAGGTGGCAACCAGGTGCCGGGCATCGGCTCGCGCCGCAGCGGCGGCGCGGCCGCCAGCAGGCTCCAGAAGCGCATTGGCCAGCCTGCCATCGGCCGCCCGGCGGCTTGCCCACTGAAGGCACGCAGCGCGGCGGCCAGGGCCCGCTCGGCGGCGGCGTCATCGCCGCATTGCAACTGCGCCAGCACCAGACCCCGGCGTTCGACACCGCGCAAAAAGGCTGACAGCGCGGCGGGGGTGACGGGGGCGTCGGGGACTACGGTCATGAGAACTCCAGCATCGGCCGGCATGATACCGACGCAAATCATCCCCGCCGATGGCTTGACAGATCCACACACCGTTGCTCCTGCCGTGGCCGCCGCCCACGCACGTTGTGCACAGCGGCAGACATGCCGATACGCCGCCGTCTGTCAACTGTTGGTTTTTCCGTGTTGCATTCTTGTTTCACGCCTAAGTCTTTGATACTTATCTATTTATGGTAGATGGCGAAAAAATGTCCAACGGGTTGCCAAGGCTAGTGAATCCGCCTTCACGGCGTGGAGCACGAGACTAATTCACAGGCTTATCCACAGGCAGTGTGGATAAACCGGTTTCTCCAGCCCTCACATGGGTTTACGTCGGATTTATCACTTCGGTCACAGAAAGCTGCCGCAACTGAACAGGCCGCTCCGGGCTGCGCGGTGTGCTCCGCTGCCGGCACTGGACAGGGTCGTTAGACTGGTCGGATGTCCGCTCCAGTCACCACCTTGCGCGTCGCCCTGCCGGTGCCGCTGCCGCAATTGTTCGATTACCTGCCCCCCCAAGACACCGACGTGGACGGTGCGGACCGGGTTGGCTGCCGGGTGCGCGTGCCGTTTGGGCCGCGCGAGCTGATTGGGGTAGTCGTCGAGCGCGGCCAGCAGCCGTCGGCCGAGGGGCTGCGCGCGGCACTGGACTGGTGCGACGACACACCGCTACTGGTCGATGAGCTGGCCCGTTCGTTGCACTGGCTTGCCCGCTACACCCATGCACCGCTGGGCGAGGCCCAGGCCAGCGCCCTGCCCGGCCCGCTGCGCCGGGGCGAACCATTGGCCGACACCCATGCCTGGGCCTGGCAACTCACCGAGGCCGGCCGCACTGGTGCCGGTAGCCTACGCGCCGGTAGCCGCCCGGCCCTGCTGGCCGCGCTGCTGCTGGCCGGCCCGCTCGCCGAAGAGCCGCTGGAGCAGCAGCTGCCGCAGTGGCGCGAGGCTGCCCGCAACCTGGCCAAGCGTGGCTACGCCGAGCGCGTGGCGGTGGCCGCCGACACGCTGCCGGCGCGCCCGGGGACCGGGCCGCAGCTCAACGACGAACAGCAGGCGGCCACCGACGCCATCCGCGCCGGCAGCGGCTTTGCCACCTATCTGCTCGACGGCGTGACCGGCAGCGGCAAGACCGAGGTCTACCTGCAGGCGATCGCCGATTGCCTGGCCGCCGGCAAGCAGGCGCTGGTGTTGGTGCCGGAAATCGGCCTGACCCCGCAGACGCTGGGCCGCTTCCGCGCGCGCCTGGGCGTGCCGGTGCATGCGCTGCATTCCGGGCTTTCCGATGGCGAGCGCGCGCGGGTGTGGGCCGCGGCCTGGCGTGGCGAAGCCAAGCTGATCGTCGGCACGCGCTCGGCGGTGTTCACGCCGCTGCCCAACGCCGGCCTGATCGTGATCGACGAGGAACACGACGGCAGCTACAAGCAACAGGACGGCATCCGCTACCACGCACGCGACTTCGCCCTGGTGCGTGGCAAGGCGCTGGATGTGCCGGTGATCCTGGGCAGCGCAACGCCGTCGCTGGAAAGCCTGCACAACGCCTACAGCGGCCGCTATCGGCATCTGCGGCTGTCGCGCCGCGCCGGCGATGCGCGGCCGCCGCGCGTGCGCGTGCTCGACGTGCGCAAGCGCCCGCTCAAGGATGGCCTGTCGCCGGAGGTGCTGGCCGGCATCGGCGCCACCCTGGCGCGCGGGGAACAGGTGCTGGTGTTCAAGAACCGGCGCGGCTATGCGCCGGTGCTGCTGTGCCATGACTGTGGCTGGACCGCCGCGTGCCAGCGCTGCAGCACGCCGCTGCACCAGACCCCGATGACCGTGCACGCCGGCGGCCGCCGCCTGCAATGCCACCACTGCGGTGCGCGCCAACCGGCGCCGCTGGCCTGCCCGGCCTGCGCCAGCCTGGCGTTGCAGCCGCAGGGCATCGGCACTGAGCGGCTGGAGGAGCGCCTGGTCGAGGCCTTCCCGGACGCGCCAGTGGTGCGCATCGACCGCAGCACCACCCAGCGCCGCGACGCGCTGGAAACCCAGCTCGCCCGCCTCGGCACCGACGCCGGCATCCTGGTCGGCACCCAGATCCTGGCCAAGGGCCACGACTTGCCCCGGCTGACCATGGTAGTGGTGGTGGGCATCGACGAAGGCCTGTTCTCTGCCGACTTCCGCGCCGCCGAAAAACTGGCCCAGCAGCTGATCCAGGTTGCCGGCCGCGCCGGCCGCGCCGACCGCCCCGGCGAAGTGTGGTTGCAGACCCATCACCCCGAGCATCCGTTGCTGCAGACCCTGGTCAACGGCGGCTACCACGCGTTTGCCGATGCCGAACTGCAGCAGCGCGAAGCGGCCGGCTTCCCGCCCTTCGCGCATCTGGCCTTGTTCCGTGCCGAAGCCAAGGATGTGGCCGCGGCCAATCAGTTCCTGATCGCGGTGCGCGCGCTGGTCGGTGAGCAGACACCAGCCCCCTCGCCGGCCATCGCGCCGGTGGAATGCTACGGGCCGATGCCGGCGCCGATGCCACGCCGCGCCGGTTTCCAGCGCACCCAACTCCTGCTGTCGGCAGCGCAACGCTCAGCGCTGCATCGGGTGCTGGACGCGCAGATGCCCGCCATCCATGCCTTGCCGCAAGCGCGCCGAGTACGCTGGTCGCTGGATGTGGACCCGATCGATCTGTATTGAGGCAGGTGTCGAGGCGGCTGACTGCAAACGAACACGCGCTTGGTAGGAGCGCGCTTGCGCGCGATGAAGCGTTACCGGTAGTGCCCCATCGCGCGCAAGCCCGCTCCTACCAAAGCTGCCGCGACTCCACGTCTCCATGTGTCGCAGCATCCGTGCGTTGCAGGCGCGTGGTCGTTATTGCGTCCATTGTCGAGCCGCCAACCCGAGGCAGACACCCGCCCGGTAGGAGCGCGCTCGCGCGCGATGAAGCTTTCTCGGTAATGCCCCATCGCGCGAAGCGCGCTCCTACCAACGCGGGCGCTACGCATATCCCAATGTGCCGCAGCATTCGGCTCGTATCGACGCATCCGACGGTGCTCGGCCCCTCGCACCTTCAAGGGCTCAAGGTCAGTACGCTTGCTAACTCAAGTCAGCGGCGTCATCACGCCACGCTGGTAAGCCGGCCGCGCACGCAATCTTTGATACCAGGCGTGCAGATGCGGCAACTCGGGCCGTTCGATTGGCATCTCGAACCACGCGTAGATAAAGCTGCCCAACGGAATGTCACCCATCGCGAAATCGTGGCCGGACAGATACGGCTGCTGTGCCAGCGCAGCGTCGGCAACTGCGAGCAGCTCACCGGAGCGTTGAAGCGCTGTGGCAATCCGTGTGGCATCCCGTTCGGCCTGCGGGGTACGCACCACGCCCCAGAATAGATCACGAAACACGCCGGCAAAGGTCGACGTGGTCCAGTCCATCCAGCGGTCGCCCAGCGCGCGGGTGGCCGGTGAGTGCGGGTACAGCGCCGGTGCATAACGCGCCGCCAGATAGCGCACGATCGCGTTGGATTCCCACAGCACCAGTGCGCCATCCTGCAGCGCTGGGACCAGCCCGTTCGGATTCAATGCGCGGTACGCAGGTGTGTCGTTTCCGCCGAATGCGCCGCCCACCTCGATCGAGGTATACGCCACACCCGCCTCTTCAAGGCACCACAGCACCTTGCGGACGTTGCTGGAGTTGCGCCGCCCCCACAACGTGATGCCATCGCCCGCTGGCGTGTGTGCGGTCGCCATGCGTTCGTCGTTCATTTTTCCACCGCCGGCTTCGGCGTACTGCGTGCACCACGCGTCCCGCGTTTGGCCGCGGCCGGCGCGGGGGCCGCAGCAGCAGGGGGTTGTTTGGGGCGATTGCCCTTGGGCGCATCGCGCACCCACAACGCCTGTTCGTCCTGCTTGATCTCGAACAAACCGATCACGCGCACCAGATCGCTGAGCTTGCGGTAGCCGTAGTTGCGCGGATCGAACGAGGCCTGATTGGCCACCTGCTTGCCGACGGCCCCCAGATGCGCCCAACCGTCGTCTTCGCAGGCACTGTCGATCGCGTTGCGCAGCATCTGCACCAGCCGTGTATCGCCGCGCAGCGCGGTGGCATCCTTGCGGCCTGCCGCGGTGTCGCTGGCCGCGGCAGCCTGCTCGCCGAGTGCTTCGACATAGGTGAATTTGGAACACGCATTGACGAACGGCGCGGGCGTTTTCTTCTCGCCAAAGCCATACACCTTCATGCCGTCGGTGAGCAGGCGCATCACCAGCGGGGTGAAATCCGCATCGCTGGAGACAATCGCAAACCCGTCCAGGTTGCGCGCGTACAGCAGATCCATGGCATCGATCACCATCGCCATGTCCGAGGCATTCTTGCCGGAGCTGTAGGCAAATTGCTGGATCGGGCGGATCGCGTATTCGTGCAATGCCGCTTCCCAGCTCTTCAAGTGCGGGCTTTTCCAGTTGCCATATGCGCGGCGCACATTTGCTACGCCGTAGCGCGCCACTTCCGCCAGCACTACATCGATCTTGCCGGCCGGCGCGTTATCGGCATCGATCAGCAGTGCGATGCGTTTATCGGGGTTGTCGATCATGTCTGTTCCTCGAAAGACTCGGCGGATTCGATTTCGGTCTCGCTGTCGCTGTCGCTGTCGGACGCCTGCTCCGCCGGCAGCGTGTACTCGCTACCGTCGTGCATGGTCAGCACGCCCTCGGTCAGGATCTCGCGCTCGGCACCGTCGCTGACCCAGGTCGCACTGACCTTGCCACGCCCGCGGTCGCCAGTGACGGAGAACACGAATTCGTCGCCGCCCGGTGCCGCACCAGTCGCAAGTACATCGACCTTCATCGTGTCGATTTTCCCGATGTGCTGCTGCACCACCGCGTCGTCCTGCAGCGCGGCCTGGGCCTGCTCGGAAAAGATCGACCACCCGGCGACCGCGATCCAGGCGATCACGCCCAGCACCACCACACCGAACGTCATCACACCGCCCAGCACGATCAGCAACGCAACGGTCGCAGGGCTGCGCTGAGAAACGCGCGCAGGCGCAACGGCGGCAGGTGGTGCGAGCGGCGGCAACGGCGGCGGCAAGGTGGACATACGGTGACCAGGTGAGCGAGATGCGACATGATGCCGCAGGCGGGCCCTGCCCGACGCGCCACATTCATTGCCGCTGTTGCATCCTTGCGTGCCCACGTTGCGATCCATCGGACCTGACGATGACCTCATCCCCCTCCCGAGCGCCGCTGCATCTGGTCGTGGTCGGCGGCGGTTTTGCCGGTTTATGGGCAACCCGCGCGCTCGCCGATCCGGACATCCGCATCACCCTGATCGACCGCCAGAATCACCACCTGTTCCAGCCGCTGCTCTACCAGGTGGCCACCGCCGGCCTCTCGGCGCCTGACATCGCCGCCCCGCTGCGCCACATCCTGCGTGAGCAGCGCAATGTCGAAGTGCTGCTCGGCGATGTCGCCGACATCGCCACCGACCGCCGCGCGGTGGTACTCGCCGACGGCAACACCGTCAGTTACGACATGCTGCTGCTGGCCACCGGCGCCACCCACGCGTATTTCGGCAACGATCACTGGGCCGAGCACGCGCCCGGGTTGAAGACCCTATATGACGCGCTGGTGCTGCGCCGCAAATTGCTGCTCGCCTTCGAGCGCGCCGAAGCCGAATCCGACCCGGCCGCGCGCGCGGCCTGGTTGAGTTTTGCGGTGGTTGGCGGCGGCCCGACCGGGGTCGAGTTGGCCGGCACGCTGGCCGAAATCGCCCGCCACACGCTGAAGAACGAGTTCCGCCATATCGACCCGCAACAGGCCCGCGTGCGCCTGGTCGAGGCCGGGCCGCGTGTGCTGCCTTCCTTCCCGGACGACCTCACCGACAAGGCGCGCAAGCAGCTCGAACGCCTGGGCGTGGAGGTGCACACCGGCACGCCGGTGACCAACATCGATGCGTTCGGCTATCAGTTGGGCGACACCTTCGTGCCGGCGCGCACCGTGGTCTGGGCCGCTGGCGTGGCCGCCTCGCCGTTGGCGCGCACCCTGGGCGTGCCGCTGGACCGCGCCGGCCGCGTGCTGGTGGAACAGGACCTCAGCGTGCCCGGCCACCCGGAGATCTTCGTCGGTGGTGATCTGGCCTCGGTACAACAGGACGGGCGGCCCGTGCCCGGCGTGGCGCCGGCGGCCAAGCAGATGGGCAAGCACATCGCCAAGGCGATCCGCGCACGCCAGCGCGGCCAGGCTGCGCCGGCCTTCCGTTACCAGGACTTCGGCAACCTGGCCACGATCGGGCGCATGGCGGCCATCGTGCATGTCGGCAAGCTCAAGCTTTCTGGCATCGTGGCCTGGTGGTTCTGGCTGGCCGCGCACGTCTATTTCCTGATCGGCTTCCGCAACCGTTTCGTGGTGCTGGTGAACTGGGCCATGGCGTATTGGAGCTACCAGCGCGCCGCACGCATCATCTTCGGCGGCACCGACCAGCCACCGCCCAGCAAGGACGGATGACAGCCGGCGGGCGGTGCGCGATGCTGTGCCGCCCGCTGTCGACCGTTGTGCCGTGGCTACTGTCTTGTTCCTGCTGGATCTGCTCGGCACCTTCGTGTTTGCGCTCAGTGGCGCCACCGTGGCGGTGCGCAACCGCCTGGACCTGTTTGGCGTGCTGGTGCTGTCCTGCGCAGCGGCGGTTTCCGGCGGCATCGTGCGCGATGTGCTGATCGGTGCCACGCCGCCGGCAGCGCTGGTGCACCCGCACTATCTGATCACCGCTTGCCTGGCCGGTATCGCCGGCTTCTACTGGCACACCGCCGTGGAGCGCCTGCGCAATCCGGTGCAGCTATTCGACGCGGCAGGGCTGGCGCTGTTTGCGGTCTACGGCACCAGCAAGGCGCTGGATTATCAGCTCAGCCCACTCAGTGCGACGCTGCTCGGCATGCTCAGCGGCATCGGCGGCGGCATCGCCCGCGACCTGCTGGTCGCACGTACCCCGGTGGTATTGCAGGCCGAACTGTATGCGGTGGCGGCGCTGGCCGGCGGCGGCCTGGTCGCGATCGGCCATGTTCTCGGCCTGCCGCAATCCTGGTCGCTGACCGCCGGTGCCGGCGTGTGCTTTGGCCTGCGTTTCATGGCGATCCGCTACGGCTGGCATCTGCCGGTGGCACGGCCGCCGGAGTAGCGCTGCGCGCAACCGGCGTTGTTCCAACCGTGCCCTGACGATTGTAACGGCTGTCGTTGCGGCCGTGCTGCGTGCATGGCGTTGCTGGGCCAACGAGACGTCAACACACAAACGCACCGCCTGCCGTGCCACGCCCGCAACGAAAAACGGCCCGGAAGACCGGGCCGTTTTGTATCACTGGCAATGTCACACCGGATCAGGCGACGAACAGCGCCTTCATCTTCTTCAGCGCGTTCGCTTCGATCTGGCGAATACGCTCGGCGGACACGCCGTACTCGTCGGCCAGCTCCTGCAATGTCACCTTGGATTCGGAATCCAGCCAGCGACGCTTGACGATGTCGCGCGAGCGCGTATCCAGACCGGCCATGCCTTCGCGCAGCAACTGCAGCTGATTGTCTTCGCTGTCGTGCCGCTCATAGGCCTGCGACGGGTCTTCCTCGTTGGCCACGAGGTAGCTTACCGGCGACGGCGGGCCGTGGTCATCGTCTTCGTCCGACGAGGCATCGAAGCCGATATCGCGACCGGACAAGCGCGACTCCATCTCCATCACTTCACGCTCGGAGACGTTCAAGTCCTTGGCAACCGCAGTCACCTCGGACGCATTGAGCCAACCCAGGCGCGTCTTGGACTTGCGCAGGTTGAAGAACAGCTTGCGCTGCGCCTTGGTCGTGGCGACCTTGACGATGCGCCAGTTCTTCAGGATGAACTCGTGCATCTCGGCACGGATCCAATGCACCGCGAAGCTGACCAGGCGCACGCCCATTTCCGGGTCGAAGCGCTTGACCGCCTTCATCAGGCCGATATTGCCTTCCTGGATCAGGTCGCCCAGCGGCAGGCCGTAGCCGTTGTAACCACGGGCCACATGCACCACGAAGCGCAGGTGGGAGTGGACCAATTCGCGCGCTGCGTCCAGATCCAGCTCGTCGCGGAAGCGGCGGGCCAGATTCTGTTCCTCATCGACCGACAGCACCGGGATCTGGTGCACGGCACCGATGTAGGCGTCCAGCGAACCGAGCGCACTGGGAATCGGGAGATTGTTTGCCACAAGGGCAGTCGAGGTGATCTGGTTCATAGGGCACCATCTTAGCAGTCGAACTATTGGACTGCTGGGTACAGAAAAAGTTCCAGCGTTCCATCTATAGGACGTTCGGGTTTCCGGCGCCGGTGCTGTTCCAATCCGTGCCGCCTCGATTCAGGTGCCTACGCTACCACCGTCACCGCTCGCGGATCGTGACAAAGCGCTTACTTGCCAGGCGCAACGGCCCAGCCCGTTCAGCCGCCGGCGAGGCTGAGATCCAGCGCCGCGCGCGGCGGCAACGACCAGTCGATCGGGCTCAGCCCGCGCCGCTGCAAATGGTCGTTGGTCTTGGAGAAATGTTTGCACCCCAGGAAGCCGCGGTGCGCCGACAACGGCGACGGATGCGGGGCCTTGAACACCCGGTGGCGCGCCTGATCGATCACCTTGCCCTTGGACTGCGCGTAGCTACCCCAGAGCAGGAACACCAGGCCCTCGCGCTCGCGGTTGAGGGTTTCCACCACATGATCCGTGAAGCCTTCCCAGCCCTTGTTCTGGTGCGCGCCGGCGCGGCCCTGCTCCACCGTCAATACCGCATTGAGCAGCAGCACGCCCTGGCGTGCCCACGGCATCAGGTAGCCATGGTCGGGGCGCGGAATGCCCAGGTCGTCCTGGATTTCCTTGTAGATGTTCAGCAGCGACGGCGGCACCGGCACCCCGGGCAGTACCGAAAAGCACAGCCCATGCGCCTGGCCTTCGCCGTGGTACGGGTCCTGGCCAAGCACCACCACCTTGACCTGCTCGAACGGGGTGGCATCGAAGGCGGCAAAGATCTGCGGGCCGGGCGGGAACACCCGCGCATTGGCGGCCTTGCGCTGGCGCAGGAACGCGGACAGCTCCTGCATCTGCGGCTGCAACAACCACTCCCCCACCCGCGCCTTCCACGACGGTTCCAGCTGGATACGCCCCTCGCCCTCGGTCATAGCGTGACGGCCTGATCCTCCAGGCGCGCCAGCCGCAGCTGGAACAGCACCTTGGTCACCAGCAGGCGTTCTTCGATGGGCTTTTGCACCAGGTCGTTGGCGCCGGCCCGCAGCAGCTCCGACTGGTTGCGCGGGTTGGTGTCGCCGGTCATCACCAGCACCGGCAGGCGGCGCTTGCCGTAGGCGAAATCGATGCGGATGCGCTCGACCACATCGCGCCCGTTGAGCTCGCCCTTGAGGGTGACGTCGGTCAGCACCACGTCGATGCGCCGCTCGGTGCGGCCCAGCGATTCGGCGGTGAGCAGCGCGAACGCGTCTTCGGCAGTGAGCACATGCACCACCTTCAGGCTCTGGCGCTCGAGCATACGCTTGGTCGCTTCGGCCACCACGCGGCTGTCTTCGATGTACAGCACGGTGGCGCCCACCACCGGCTCGGGCTGCACGTAGCCGCGGATGAAGGTCGCCAGCGCCTCGTGGCCCAGCGCCTTGTCGAAATAATCGGTGACGTATTCGGTGAAGCGGCGCTCCACCAGATGCTGCTGCGCATCGCCGGAGACCACGATCACCGGCACATACGCCTGGCCGGCCGCTTCGCGCACGCTGCGCGCCAGCGTCAGGCCGTCGCCATCGGGTAACGACAACGAAGTGGTGACCAGATCCACCGCACCGGCCTCCAGCGCATCGCGTGCTTCGGCGATGCTGGCGCAGCCGATCACCTGCACATTGGGCAAGTCGCGCTTGAGCACGTCGGCAATCAGCTTGCGTACCAGCTTGGACCCATCGACCACCATCACACGCGGTGCGTCGCTGATCAGGTGTTTGAGATCTGGTGGATGCATGGCAGGTCTCAGGTCTCGGTGGGGCGGGTCTGACGGAGGAAGTGGCCGGTGACCAGCCAGGCACCCAGCCAACCCAGCACCAGGGTACCCACCAACACCATCGCAGAATGCAGCAGATCCAGTCCGTGCAGGGTAAAGGAACTGCCGTAGCTGTCGGCCAGCGTGGCCAGCGGCGTACGCAATGCAAACCCGGAAGCGGCGATCAGAGCAAGCGCGACCGCGCCGGCGCCCAGCCCGTACCACGCACCCAGATACAGGAACGGCCGGCGGATGAAGCCATCGCTGGCACCCAGCAGCTGCAGCACGCCGATCTCTTCGCGCCGCGATTGGATATCCAGCCGCACGGTATTGCCGACCACCAGCACCGCGCCAATGCCGAGCAGGGCCGAGAGCACCTGCACCAGCCGCTCGCCGAAATGCAGCCAGCCATCCAAACGCTTGCGCCATAGCGCGTCGTGTTGCACCTGGTCGGTCTGCGGCAAAGCCTGCAAGGCGGCGGCCAGCTGCGCATCGTCAGTGGCATCGGCCGGGGTGACGATCAGCAGCGTAGGCAGCGGGTTGTCGCCGAGTGCATTGATCGCTTCGTCCAGCTTGGCGTTCTCGCGCAGGTCGGCCAGGCCCTGCGCCGGCGTGCGCACCGCCACCTGGGCAATGTCCGCACGTGCGCGCAGCTCGCCGGCCAGGCGCTCGGCCGCATCGGCGGCCACGTCCACCTTGAGGAACAGATTGATTTCGCGCGACTGCTGCACGCTGCCAGCCAGCAGCTTGACGTTATCCAGCGCGATCGACAGCCCCAGCGGCAATGCCAGGGCCAGCGCCATCACCACGATGGTGAGCAAGGTGGCCCAGGGCTTGCGCATGGCGCGGCCCAGGCTGAAGGCTATGCTGTGCAGATGGTGGTCGATCCACACGCCGAACCGCGAGGGGGCCACCGATTCGGTATTGGCGAGCTTGCTCATTCGGCCAGGTCCTGCGGCGAGATGTCATCGACCAGGCGGCCGTGGTCCAGGATCAGCACGCGCTTGCGCATCTGCTTGAGCAGCGCCAGGTCGTGGCTGACCACCAGCACGCTGGTACCGCGCGCCGGCAGCTCGGCAAACAGCTGCATGATTTCCGCGGCCAGTGCCGGATCCAGGTTGCCGGTGGGTTCGTCGGCCACCAACAGGCGCGGTTCGCCGACGATGGCACGGGCAATGCCCACGCGCTGCTGTTCGCCGGCCGACAATTGCGAAGGCAGCGCCTTCTCGCGATGGGCCAGGCCGATCCGCTCCAGCGCCGAGCGCACGCGCTTGCCGATTTCCGCACGGCGGGTGCCGCGCAGGATCAGTGGCAAGGCAACGTTTTCGGCAATGCTGCGATCGTTGAGCAGGCGGTGATCCTGATACACCGCGCCCACCTGGCGGCGATGCAGTGGAATGTGCCGGCCACGCACCTTGAGCAGGTTGCGTTCTCCCAGCAGCACCGCGCCCTGGCTGGGCCGCTCGCTGAGGTGGATCAATTTGAGCAAGGTGCTTTTGCCGGCGCCGGAGTGGCCGGTCACGAACAGCATCTCGCCATCGGCCACTTCGAAGCTGACATCGGTCAGCGCCTGGTGGCCACCGGCGTAGTGCTTGCTGACGTTGTCGAAACGCAGAACGGTCATCTATCGATTATGCCGGAGCGTCAGCGCTTGCGTCGCATCGCCGGTGCACGGCGATGCGATCTATGCCGCAATACCTCAGCTGCCGGAGACCAACGAACGCAGCCTGCGTCCGATGCGGCTCAGCAACGACGGGCTGCCCGACGGCTTGGCTGCGGCACGTACCGGCTTGGCCACCACCTGGGTGGGTTTGCGCGGCGCGGCGGGGGCCGGCACGGGCGTGGATGCCACCACCGGCTCGGCACCTTCGACCGGGCGTCCGTTGCGACGCCGACGGCGCTTGCGCGGTGCGCGCTCGCCTTCGGCCGCGGTGACGGCAGGGGTTTCTGCGGCAGCAGCGACAACCACCGGCGTCTCGCTGGGCGCTGCGGCCGGATCGGCCTCGCCTTCCACGCGCGGCTTGCGACGCGGCGGACGCGGCTTGCCATCTGCACCGGCGCCGTCGCGACGACCGCCGCCACTGCCGCTACGCGAAGCGCCACCGGGGCCGCTACGGCCACCGCCACGACGCGCTTCGTCGGCCGCACGCTGCTCACGCGCCTCGCGGAAGATCGCGCCGACGCTTTCGCCCTCGGCATCACCAACGTCTTCGCCTTCCACCGGCGCACGCGCAGCGCGCGGCAACGGGGTCAGCAACTCGGAGGTCACCGGTTCGACCGGGATCTTCTGCTCGATGTAGGCCTCGATGTCCGGCAGGCTCATCGCATAACGCTCGCAGGCGAAGCTGATCGCATCGCCCTCCTCGCCCAGGCGCGCGGTGCGCCCGATGCGATGCACGTAGTCTTCGGCGTCGAACGGCAGGTCGTAGTTGTAGACGTACTTGACGCCATCGATGTGCAGGCCGCGCGCGGCCACGTCGGTGGCCACCAGGATTTCCAGCTGGCCCTTCTGGAAGCGGTTGAGCAACGACTCGCGCTTCTTCTGCGGCACGTCGCCGGACAACACGCCCACGCGGTAGCCGTGCCGCTCCAGGGTGCGCGCCACCCGCTCCACGAACGCCTTGGTGTTGACGAACACCATGGTGCGCGCGCCTTCGCTGCGCGACAGCAGGCCCAGCAGCAGCGTCTGCTTCTCTTCGTCGGAGGGGAAATAGATGCGCTGACGCACCCGCGCGGCGGTGATGGTCTCGGTCTCCACGACGAGCTTTTCCGGCTCGTTCATGTGCTCATAGGCCAGCTCCAGCACGCGGTGGCTGAGCGTGGCCGAGAACAACAGCGTCTGGCGGGTGCCGCGTTCGGGCATGCGCCGCAGCAGGAAGCGGATGTCCTTGATGAAGCCCAGGTCGAACATGCGGTCGGCTTCGTCCAGCACGCAGATCTCGCAGGCATGCAGCGAGACCACCTTGTGCTGCTTGACGTAGTCGATCAGCCGGCCCGGGGTGGCGATGATCACGTCCACGCCCTGCTGCAGCAGCTCGCGCTGCTTGTCGTAGTCCACGCCACCGTAGACCAGCGCAAAGCGCAGCCCCAGGTCGGCGCCGAACTTCACGGCGTCCTTGTGGATCTGGATGGCCAGCTCGCGGGTGGGCGCCAGGATCAGGGCGCGCGGGTCTTCCGGCTTGCGGTCGGCCAGCGCGGGGCGGATCAGCAGGCGGTTCATCACCGCAACCAGGAACGCCAGCGTTTTGCCGGTGCCGGTCTGGGCCTGGCCGGCGACGTCGCCGCCGGGCAGGGCGACCGGCAGGGTCAGCGCCTGGATCGGCGTGCAGCGCGTAAACCCGGCGCTCTCCAGCCCGGCGACCAGCGCCGGATGCAGGTCGAACGAGGAAAAAGTCAAATCGGTCAGCGGTTTGTCGCTCATTATTCCGTCTTCGTGAGGCGCCCTGGGCAGCCCGGGCGCGGCTTGCATCGATGCCGACAGCGTCGCAAACTGCGGCTCTTGTGGCGGACAGCGCGGCTTCAGGACTGACACTTGATTCAGTCGCGCAATGCCCCAGTTTACCGCAATGTGGCGGCCTGCCCGGTCGGGTAGGCCGTTTTGGTTTCCAGGAGACCCAACGTGAGCGACAAGGTTCAACATGTCGGCGATGCCGACTTCGATACAGCTGTACTGCAATCCGGCGAACCGGTCCTGGTGGATTTTTGGGCCGAATGGTGCGGCCCGTGCAAGATGATCGCCCCGGTGCTGGACGATCTGGCCGATACATACCAGGGCAAGCTCAAGGTTGCCAAGGTCAACGTGGACCAGAACCGCGCTCTGGCCATCAAGTACCACGTGCGCTCGATCCCGATGCTGTTGCTGTTCAAGGACGGTGAGGTCCAGGCAAGCCAGATCGGGGCAGTTGGCAAGGGCCAGCTGACCCAGATGATCGACAAGACCCTGGGCGGCGCGGCCGCCTGAGTGACAGGGCGTCCAGCCATGGGCGCCCTGCGTTTTGCCGGCAGTTAACTCCTGCTTTGGCAGACGCTTGCGCCGCTCTGCGCGGCGGTGGTAGTGTCAGTTGATCCGGCGCACGTTCGTGCGCCGCCGTACCCCTCTAGAAACCTCTTCTAGACTCCCATCACCACAGTTCGCCCCCCAGCCGGGCGCTCGCACTCTTAGCGAGGAATCAAGCACTTGTCCGAGAATCCTTCCTCCGATACCGGGAGCGTTGACGCCCCCGTCGAGAAGCGTGTGCGCAAGCCACGTGTCAGCAAGACCGCCGTCGCCCATGACGACGCCGGGTCGCAACAACCCAATCTTCCCTTGCCCAGCAGCCCCGCCCCCGAGGCTCCGCGCCCCACGCAGACCCCGTCGCCCGCAGCCGAATCGGCGCCGGCGCAGTCGTCTGGCGATGGTGGCGCAGCCCAGGCTGGACATGCTGGCGAGCAGCACGGCGAATCCCGTGAGGGCGGCCAGTCGCAGCAGCAGCGCTTCAACCAGGCGCAGCAGCAGCAAAACCAGAACCAGGCGCAGAGCCAGGGTCAGGGTCAGCAGCGCCAGCAGCAAGGCCAGGGTCAGAACCAGGGCCAAAGCCAAGGCCAAGGCCAAGGCCAAGGCCAGCAGGGTCAAGGTCAGGGCCAGAATCAGGGCCAGGGCCAGAACCAGCAGGGCAACCGCCGTGACCGGTTCCGCAACCGTCGCGACCGTGGCCGCGACCGCTTCGGCAATGAGAGCGAAGGCGGCATGCCGTCGTCCGATGGCAGCAACGAGCCGTTCATCGCGCGTCCGCATCCGGCCGTGCCGGAAGGCTTCCCGGCGTACTCGCTGAGCGACCTCAAGCGGATGCCGGCGCAGAAGCTGCTGGATATCGCCGACCAGCTCAACATCCAGGAAGGCGTTGCCCGCGCACGCAAGCAGGATGTGATCTTTGCGCTGCTCAAGGTGCTCACCCGTCATGGCGAAGGCGTTGCCGCCGACGGCGTGCTGGAGATCCTGCCCGACGGTTTCGGCTTCCTGCGTGCCGCCGAGGCCAGCTACCTGGCCGGCCCGGACGATACGTATATCTCGCCGAGCCAGATCCGTCGCTTCAACCTGCGCACCGGCGACCATCTGTCCGGCCGCATCCGCTTCCCCAAGGACGGCGAACGCTATTTCGCGCTGTCGATCGTGGACACCATCAATGGTGAGCCGCTGGAAGCGAGCAAGAACAAGGTACTGTTCGAGAACCTGACCCCGCTGTTCCCGCGTCGGCGTTTCCGCCTGGAACGCGGCGATGGGTCCACCGAGGACATCACCGGCCGCATCCTCGATCTGATGGCACCGCAGGGTAAAGGTCAGCGTGCGCTGATCGTCTCCCCGCCCAAGGCCGGTAAGACGATGATGATGCAGCAGGTGGCCACGGCGATCACCACCAACCACCCCGAAGTGCACATGATCGTGCTGCTCATCGACGAGCGCCCGGAAGAGGTGACCGAAATGCAGCGCACCGTGCGCGGCGAGGTCATCTCCTCCACGTTCGACGAGCCGGCCGCGCGCCACGTGCAGGTTGCCGAGATGGTGATCGAACGGGCCAAGCGCCTGGTCGAGCACAAGAAGGACGTGGTGATCCTGCTGGACTCCATCACCCGCCTGGCACGCGCCTACAACAACGTGGTGCCGAGCTCCGGCAAGGTGCTCACCGGCGGTGTGGATGCCAACGCCCTGCATCGCCCGAAGCGCTTCTTCGGTGCGGCACGTAACGTGGAAGAAGGCGGTTCGCTGACCATCATTGCCACGGCGCTGGTGGAAACCGGCAGCAAGATGGACGAGGTGATCTACGAAGAGTTCAAGGGCACCGGCAACAGCGAAGTGCATTTGAACCGCCGTATCACCGAAAAGCGCGTCTATCCGGCGATCGACATCAACCGCTCGGGCACGCGCCGCGAAGATCTGTTGATCGAGCCGGAGCTGCTGCAGAAGATCTGGATCCTGCGCAAGCTGCTGCATCCGATGGACGAAATCGCCGCGATGGAGTTCCTGCTGGACAAGATGAAGACCACCAAGTCCAACGACGAGTTCTTCAGTTCGATGAAGCGCTGAGTTCAGTTGGTTGGTGTGTTACGAAAAAGCCCCGCGTTGCGGGGCTTTTTTTGGGCGGCGTTTTACGTGGGGCCATGCACTTGGTTCTCCGCGCTCGATCGCGATTGTGCGGTCGGTGCGGATCGACTGCGCTCTGGTTGCGCGTCATGCCGGCGGCCATCGGATGGTTGATTCCCTGGCAGGACGGATGCGCAACAACACGCCACAGCGATCCGACTCCACCAATAGCGTCCTGGGTGGATCCTCAGCCTTCCTGCAGCGGCGTCATCAGCCGCACGCCTTCGCCGCTTACGGAAAACAGTCCCGAGCCTGGCAATGCGTCCGGGCTGTCGATCGATGCGGCAGTGTCGTTCTGCGTTCGCCACGATGCCGTCTGACGCGGGCCCGGCAGATACGATTGCCATTTTTTCTGCTTGGCATCCAGGTCCTTCTCGGACGCTGCGATGTCGAACGTCACCGGCACGCGCATCTCCCAGAACGGCGCATTGCGCTCAGGCCCTGCCGTTGGAGGAGTGAAGGTCCAACTGCGCGCCTTGGCCATTGAGGCATCGGCAAATTCCTTGCGCCAGCGCGCACGCTTGGACTCGGGAACCAGCGCGGTGAGGTTGACCTGTTCGGCAACCACATCCTCCACCTTGCCATCGCGTCCGATCTTGAGCATCAGATAGACCACGCCGGTCGCGCCGCCCCGGAAGGCATTGACCGGATAAGGCGGCGGCTGCATGTCCTTGGCCTGTGCGCTATCGCCCTGCTGGGCCTGCCCGCCAAAATGCGCACTGCGAATCGACACCTGGTACTGATTGTCATCGGCGGGCTTGGCGACCAGCAGCAAACTCATCGGCAGCCGCGCCGGCAAGCCATTGCCGTCGTCCTTGACCGGATCGAACCGCCACGCTGCCACCGAGTGTTTGATCCGCTCGCGGACGGCGGCAGGCAAACGCTCCTCGTCGGCGAGCGCCACCCCTGTCACGGTGCCATCGGGCGTCAGCGTCAGCTCACCGGTGACATTCATGCTTGCTTCGATCTGCAGACGCGCAGCGTCCGGCTTGGCGTGCGCCACGCCCATCGCCGCCAGCGAAAAAAGGATGCCCAGACCTACACGTTGCTTCCACTGCATTGCCGTACTCCATTGGTGATCGCACGTTTTACCAGGCTGCGGCCGTAAACGAAACGGTCTAGGCCAGCCGGCGCGACTCCGCATACGGCGGCGTGTCCGGGTAATCGTCTTCGCGCAGGCGTGCCTGCAGGCCGCGCCACCACTGCGGGTCGAACAGCTCGGGATGCATGTGCTTGACCGCTTCCAGCTGCGAGGACGGCAGGCCCATGAACAACGCAAAGCGCTCGGGAAACACGTCGCGCGGGCCGACGTGAAACCAGGGCTCGGCTGCCATCTGTTCTTCATAGTTGGTGGGCGTGGGCCAATCGCGGAAAGTGCATTCGGTGATCAGGCACAGCTCGTCGTAGTCGTAGAACACCGCGCGCTGGTGCCGGGTGATGCCGAAATTCTTAAGCAGCATGTCGCCGGGGAAGATGTTGTTGCGCGCCATGTCCTTGATCGCCTGCCCGTAGTCCAGCGCGGCGGCATGCGCGGCGGCGGGCTGCTGCTCGCGCAGATACAGATTGAGCGGGCGCAGGCGGCGCTGCACGTAACACAGCGCGATCAGCACATCGTCGCCGTCTTCGCTCAGGCTCATCGCACAGCTGGTCTGCAGATCCTGCAGCAGTGCAGGCGAGAAACGCGCCTTGGGAAACCGCAGAAACCGGTATGGCTGCGCATCGAGCAGGCGACCAATGCGGTCGAGCTGAAACACCAGCTCGTATTTGCCTTCGACCTGCGCGCGGCTCATGGTCTTGGGATATGCGAAGCGGTCACGGATCAACTTGAACACCAACGGATAGCTGGGCAGCGTAAACACCACCATGACCATCCCCGGCGTGCCGTCGGCATGCACCAGCTGTTCGGCCGGATGGGCCTGGAAGTGGCGGAAAAACGTGCGATACCGCTCGGTCTTGCCCTGCTTGGCACGCCCCAGCATCGTGTACAGCTCGTCGATGGGCTTGTGCGTGAGCAGGCTGCGCAGAAACACGACCGCATCACCGACGGTGGTCAGATCCGCCTGGAAATAGCTGCGGGAATTACTGAACAATTGCGCGACGTCGCTGCGGCGCGTCAGCACCGCTTCGGCGCGTAGACCGGCATCGTCGTTGACCAGCGCAATCACACATGGCGAAAAGCGATGTTCGCCGAACACCCGCCCGACCAGATACGCACGACGTTCGCGATAGAACACCGTTTCCAGCAATTCGACGCTGCGCACCGGGTGCTCGCCCCAATGGGCAAGGTCGTCCAGCAGCCGCACCGCGATTGCCGCCGCGCAGCGGGTGCGGTGCGCATACGGCACCTCAAATGGATAATCGCCGAGCACGCGCACCAGCATCTCGGTCAACCGGCCAGGCGAGACCGCGTAGGTATGCCGCGCCACCGGCACGGTGATGGCATCGGTGGGCTCGATATCCAGCGCAATGAATTCGATCTGCGCATCCACGCCCTGGGTGCGGAAGTAACGCCGCGTCAGCGTGTTGTAGAAGGTCTTGTACAGCTCCTGGTCGATCAGGCCGGTGAGCAGCTCCGCGTAATGAGTGCGGGCGCGCATCCACAGCGCGCGATCGTGCGCCTGCCCCAGCAACACCGCGCGCAGGCGCAACATGCATTCGCTGATGTAGTGATCGTAGAGCGCAATCCGCGCCACCGCATCTTCGCGTGCGCCGCTCCAGTCGCGCGTTTCGAAGCGCTGCCTGGCACGCGCGGTGATCTGCGAAAACTGCGCGTGGTAGTCCTGAAAAGCCTCATAGACAGCACGACCGATCGCCAGCGCGCGGCGCTCGGATTGCGGTGGTAACGATAGTTGGTTCATGGCTGTCCTCAGCGCTTGCGACGGCGTGGCGTGGGAACTGCGGATGCCGCCTGCTGCGCGTGCGCCGCATGCTCGCGCGCCTGCTCCTGCAGCCAAGCGCGGAAGGCGAGAAAACCGCGATGCGAGGCCGAGCGCGCCGGATACACCAGGTAATGCGACCAGCTGGTCTTGAGCCGTTGTGCAGACAAGGCGACCAGCTGGCCGGACGCCAGCAACAACCGCGCGCGCGTTACCCGCCCCAGTGCAACCCCCACGCCGTCCAGCGCAGCACGATGGTGCGCTTCGGATTCGTCCAGCACCGCCGCATAGCGGCGCGGTGCTTCGCCACCGAAGGTTGCAAACCAACGCAGCCAGTCGCCATCCGGGTCGCCCAGCAAGGGCCATTGATGCAGTGGCTGCGCATCGACCCCGCCCATGCGCGCGATCAGCGCGGGGCTCGCCATGGGCACCAGCCACTCGTCGAACAAGGGCTCGGCGATCAGGCCCGGCCAGTGCCCGGCACCGATGCGCATGCCGGCATCCACCTGCTGCTGGCGTTCGAAGTCCACCAGCCGCTCGCTCGAGAACAGGTTGATCTCGATGGTGGGATGCAGCGCCAGAAATCCACCCAGACGCGGCACCAGCCAGGCCGATGCCATCGACGGTGTGATGCTCAGGGTCAACGTGTCTTCGCGGCGCGCAGCGAACGGCTGGAACGCTTCGGCGATGGCATCCAGATGCGGTGCAATGCGATCGAGCAACTGCTGCCCCTGCAGCGTGGCACTGACACCGCGTGCGTGCCGTTGCAGCAATGGATACCCCAAGCGTTGTTCGAGCGAACGCACCTGGTGACTGAGCGCGCTGACGGTGAGGTGCATCGCCGCCGCCGCGCGCGACAGATTACCCAGACGCACGGCACTGACAAACCCCTGCAATGCGTGAAGCGGCGGACGCGACATGGCTCACCCTTGAATGAAATTCAACACCGACTTGCAAAAGCCTCGCTTCTTCCACGCCCAGCCTGCACCTACTGTGGCTTTCACTCAAGTGGGAGCAGGATCATGCGCATCTTTACCGACTTGCTGTTCCAGCACGGGCACATTGCCGACGTGACGCTTGCACAGCAATTGGCAGAGCCGGACACGGCGCTGGATGCGGCCGCGCAGGCAGCGCAACCTGCCTCGGTCGCGCCGGACGCTGCGCGCCAGCAGCGTGCCGAACACCGCATGGCGCGGCGTGCACGCCGGCTGGTGCGGGCGATGACGGCGTTGTCGCCATTTCGCTGAAACGACAAGGCCCACCTCTTGGCGAGGCGGGCCTTGGAGCTAGCACTGATTGAACGCACCGATAGCCGGGGCGCGGGATCAGGCCTTGAGCGTGGCCAACACGTCGTTGAAGGTCTTGCTCGGACGCATCGCCTCGCTGACCTTGGCCAGATCCGGATGGTAGTAGCCACCGATCTCCACCGGCTTGCCCTGTGCGCCGTTGAGCTCGGCCACGATGGTGGCTTCGTTCTCGGTCAAGGCCTTGGCGAGCGGTGCGAACTTGGCCTGCAGCGCGGTGTCTTCGGTCTGTGCGGCCAGGGCCTGTGCCCAGTACATCGCCAGATAGAAATGGCTGCCGCGGTTGTCGAGCTCGCCAACCTTGCGCGCCGGCGACTTGTTGTTGTCCAGGAACTGCCCGTTGGCCACGTCCAGCGCCTTGGCCAGCACAGTGGCGGACGGGTTGTCGTAACGGTTGCCCAGGTGCTCGAGCGAGGCGGCCAGGGCCAGGAACTCACCCAGCGAATCCCAGCGCAGGCAGTTCTCTTCGACGAACTGCTGCACGTGCTTGGGCGCCGAACCACCGGCGCCGGTCTCGAACAGCCCGCCACCGGCCATCAGCGGCACGATCGAGAGCATCTTGGCGCTGGTGCCCAGCTCCATGATCGGGAACAGGTCGGTGAGGTAGTCGCGCAGCACGTTGCCGGTGACCGAGATGGTGTCCTGGCCCTTGCGGATGCGCTCCAGCGAGAAGGTGGTGGCCTCCACCGGCGGCAGGATGCGGATGTCCAGGCCGTTGGTGTCGTGATCCTTCAAGTAGGTTTCGACCTTGGCGATGACCTGCGCGTCGTGCGCGCGTGCCTTGTCCAGCCAGAACACGGCCGGGGTGTCGCTCAGGCGGGCGCGCTCGACCGCCAGCTTCACCCAATCCTGGATCGGCGCGTCCTTGACCTGGCACATGCGCCACAAATCACCGGCTTCCACAGCGTGCTCGAACACGGTGGTGCCGTTGCCATCGGTGACCTTGACGGTGCCGGCGGCGGACATCTGGAAGGTCTTGTCGTGCGAGCCGTATTCTTCGGCCTTCTGCGCCATCAGGCCGACGTTGGGCACCGAACCCATCGTGGACGGATCGAACGCACCATGCGCCTTGCAGTCGTCGATCACCGCCTGATACACGCCGGCGTAGCAGCGATCCGGGATCACGGCCTTGGTGTCCTGCAGCTTGCCTTGCGCATTCCACATCTGGCCGGAATCGCGAATCATCGCCGGCATCGATGCGTCGACGATCACGTCGCTGGGCACGTGCAGATTGGTGATGCCCTTGTCCGAGTTGACCATTGCCAACCCCGGGCGCTGCGCATACTCGGCCTGCACGTCGGCCTTGATCTGCGCCTGCACGTCATCCGGCAGCGTGCCAATGCGTGCGTACAGATCACCGATACCGTTGTTGGGGTCGAAGCCAACCGACTTCAGCACGTCGGCGTGCTTGCTCAACGCACTCTTGTAAAACTCACCCACGACCACGCCGAACAGCACCGGGTCGGAGACTTTCATCATGGTGGCTTTCAGATGCACCGAGAACAGCACGTCTTTGGCCTTCGCGTCGGCGATCTGCGCATCAATGAAACTGGCCAGTGCGCGCTTGCTCAGCACGGCGGCATCGACGATCTCGCCGGCCTTCACTGCAACGGCGTCCTTGAACACCTTGCTGCTGCCGTCGGCACCGACGAATTCAATCTTCAGCGTGCCGGCCTGCGCCAGCGTGGTGGACTGTTCGCTGCCGAAGAAGTCGCCGTTGTCCATGTGCGCCACATGCGACTTGGACTCGCTGCTCCACTTGCCCATGCGGTGCGGATGCTTGCGTGCATAGTTCTTCACCGACAGCGGTGCGCGGCGATCGGAATTGCCTTCGCGCAGCACCGGATTCACCGCACTGCCCTTGACCTTGTCGTAGCGCGTCTTGATGTCCTGCTCGGCGGCATCCTTGGGTTCATCCGGATACGCCGGCAACGCGTAGCCCTGGCTCTGCAGTTCCTTGATCGCGGCCTTGAGCTGCGGCACCGAGGCGCTGATGTTGGGCAACTTGATGATGTTGGCTTCTGGCGTGGTGGCCAGCGCGCCCAGTTCGGCCAGATCGTCGGCAATTTTCTGCGCGTCGGTCAGTTGCTCCGGGAACAGGGCCAGGATGCGTCCGGCCAGCGAAATGTCGCGGGTCTCGACCACGATCCCGGCGGTATCGGTGTAGGCATCGATGATCGGCAGCAGCGACTGCGTGGCCAGGAAAGGTGCTTCGTCGGTGAGCGTGTAGATGATCTTCGGTGTCTTCGACATGAGGTGCGATAGCTCTTGTGGTCGGGAGGAGCACCGGTCCGCACGGCGGTGGCCGTGGGCGTGCGCGACGGGGGTCGCTGGTGGCACGCCGAGCGGCCGACGCGCGTGGACGCGGCGATGGATCAGCACGGCATTGTCGCGTCTGGGCCTTGCCCGGGTAAAGCGACCACAGGCGGATGCTTCATCCCGCCACGCGTCCAATCGCTATGGATGCAGCTGTAACGAAATGCGAACGCTGCCGCGCAGACGCACACAGCCACAAAAAAAGGCGCGACCTTGCGATCGCGCCTCAGGTCCCAAGCTGCGGGAGAGAGTCGCAGCATGGGTGAGCTTGATTGACACCTGCGCGCGTACTGGCCGCGCAGCGCGCTGCGGCTTACTTCACGGTGAAGGTCTGCGGGCTGCCGGCCGGCTTGCCGTCGACCATGACCTGCGCGGTGTAACTACCCGCCGGCCAGCCATCGGGCTTGCTGAAGCTCAGGTTGGTGGTTTCCGCGCCGGTGGTGGTCAGTGTCGCGTTCTGCTCGCCCGCCACCTGCCCGTCCTGGAAGGTCAGCTTGGCCGAAACCGGCACGTTGCTGGCGCTGCCATCGGTCTTCAGCGAAACGATGATGGTGTCCTTGCTGCCCAGTGTGGTGGCCGGCGTCACGCTCTTGTCGGCGCCCGCCTTGTTGCCCACTGCCACGCTGGACACCGTGACCGCCGCGCCACTGGCTGCGGCCGTATCGGTGCTGGCGGCGCCAGTGGCAGTGCCCTGCGCGGCCTGGTCACCGGCCGGCGGCGTGCTGGCGGGGCCTGGAATGTCGGAGGTTGCAGCGCCGGAGGTTGGATCCTGCGACACGCTGGAATCGTCGTGGGCTTCCTTGCGACAGCCGGACAGTGCCAGAACGCCGGCAAGTGCGAGGACCAAGGTGCTGGATGCGGATTTGCTACGCATGGGATCGATCTCCAAGAATCACAGTAAGGGGGTGTGCAACAGGCCGCGGCAACGCGCGGGCAGCGTGGTGGTTACGCTTTCGGCGGTAAGCGCAACACCTGGCCCGGAAAAATCGTGTCGGGATCTTTCAGCGTGTCGCGGTTGGCTTCGAAGATGCGTGGCCACAAGTTGCCGTCGCCGTAATGGCGCTTGGCAATCACCGACAGGCTGTCGCCTGCCTGCACCGTCACCGACTCGTCGCCGATGATTTGCGCGGTGCTTTCCACGCTGGAACGGACGTTGGAAAAATCCGGCGATGGCACGACCTCCGCGGTGCTGTCGACCGTGGACGTGACATTGGAAAAATCTGCTTTCTTGTCGACATTCATTGCCGCGCTCCCTGTCCATCACGATGATGCGCAGGGTGCGCGGCGCGCCGTTAAGTGCTGATCGCGCCGCCGTGAAGCCGGCGCGAGTGCCTGCAATGTGCGCCTTACTGGCGCAGATCGCGAAAGATCGATAGCGGCGTGGGCACCTGCGGCGAGGTGCGCACCGGATTGATGTCGAGCCCGCCACGGCGGGTATAGCGTGCTTCCACCACCAACCACTCCGGCGCGCAACGCACCAGCAGGTCCTGAAAAATGCGCTCCACGCATTGTTCGTGGAAATCGGCGTGGTCGCGGAAGCTGACCAGATAACGCAGCAATCCTTCGCGGTCGATCGGCGCGCCGCGGTAGCGCAGCGTGACGCTGGCCCAATCCGGTTGCCCGGTGACCGGGCAGTTGGACTTGAGCAATGCAGAGGTCAGCACTTCCTCCACCACCGTGCCTGCATGGGTGGCCAGATAGTCGGCCTTGGGCGGGCCGTAATCGTCGATGGCGATATCCAGTGCGTCGATCGATTCGCCCTCGCCCACCGCATCGATCGGCGGCAATCCGAATTCTACCGATACATCGGCACCGGCACGTGTGGACAGATCGGTGGCGATGCGTGCACGTACGGCTTCGGCGCTGTTGAAGCGCGTGGCGTTGAGCGAGTTCAGATACAACTTGAGCGACTTGGATTCGATCAACGCCGGCGACTCGCACGGCACGTGCAAGGTGGCGGTGGCCACGCACGGTTTGCCGTGCGCATCCAGCCAGCTCAATTCGTAGGCATGCCAGCGGTCGCGGCCGACAAACGGCAGCGCTCCGCGCAGGCCGATGGCCGCGCGCCCCGCCGCACGCGGGATCGGAAACAGCAGTGACGGGTCGTAGCCGCTGGGATAGGCGACTTCACGACCGAGGGAGGAGTCTTCTGGGGTATTCATGCCGCCATTTTAGGGCGGCCGGGCTGGCCGTGAGGTGTATGGCGACGCGGGCGCAATCACCTGGATCGCTGCGGCGATCGGGCCGCGTCACGCGGCCCGTCGCCTAGCGGCACGTCCCCTGAAAACCGGGAATCGCCCAACCGCAGCCGATTCCCGATTCTCCAGCCTCAGCCCTGCTGCAGATAATCCAGCGACACCTGCAACAGCGCACGCAGGCCGACATCCAGCGCCGATTCGTCCAGCAGGAACTGCGGCGAGTGGTTGCTGGGCGCGGTGGCCGGGTCGATGCCCTTGGCGGTGGAACCGACGAAGAAGAACATCGACGGTACCTGCTGGGCGTAGAACGAGAAATCTTCCGCGCCCATCTGCAATGGCGGTTCGTAGACGTTGTCTGCGCCCACCACGGCCTGCAGGCTGGGCAGCATCTTGGCCGTCAGGGCCGGGTCGTTGACGGTGGCCGGGTTGCCGTCCTGGTCGGGCACGTGCGCCTCGACCTTGGCGCCATGCGCGGCGGCGGTGTGTTCGGCCACGGTCTTGAGGTCGGCAAAGATCTGCTGGCGCATGCCTTCGTCGAAGGTGCGGATGGTGCCCACCATCTCCACGTCGTCGGGGATGATGTTGTAGCGGATACCGCCCTTGATCGCGCCGAAGCTGACCACCGCCGGCTGCTTGGACAAATTGGCGCGGCGGCTGACCACGGTCTGCGCGGTGCCGATCATGTCGGCACTGGCCACGATCGGGTCAATGCCGTTCCACGGTGCCGAGCCGTGGGTCTGGCGGCCGATCATCTTGATCGCAAACCGGTCCGAGGCCGCCATCAGCGGGCCGCCGCGCACCGCGATCTTGCCGGCCTGCACGCTGGAGAACACGTGCAGGCCAAACACCGCCTGCGGCTTGAAGTCGGCAAACAGGCCTTCTTTCAGCATCAACGAGGCGCCGCCTTCTTCATTGCCCGGCGCGCCTTCCTCGGAGGGCTGGAAGATCAGCATCACCTCGCCCGGCAACTGTTCGCGCATGCCCACCAGGGCCTCGGCCACGCCGAGCAGGATGGCGGTGTGGGCATCGTGGCCGCAGGCATGCATCACCCCCACGGTCTCGCCGCGGTATTGGGAGGTGGCCTTGGAGGCGAACGGCAGGCCGGTCTGTTCGGTGACCGGCAGCGCGTCCATGTCCGCGCGCAGGGCGATCTTCGGGCCGGGTTTGCCGCCCTTGATGATGGCCACCACGCCGTGATGGGCGATGCCGGTGCGCGGCTTCAGGCCTAGCTTGCGCAACTGCGCGGCCACGGTGGCGGCGGTGCGCTCCTCGCGGTTGGACAACTCCGGGTGCTGGTGGAAGTCGCGGCGCCACTGCACCACCTTGGCCTGCAAGGGCGCCGCAGCCGCCTGGACTTCGGGCCGGGGCGCGGCCTGGGCGGCGGCAAGCGTGGGCAGGGCAAGCAGCAGGGCGCTGCTGAGCAGGCGATGGCGCATTGAACATTCTCCAATCGGGATGCCTCACTGTAGTGCACCGGCGCCGCGCCCGGGCCACAGTGGGGTGCGATTCAGCCCCGCGGTCAACCGCAACGACCGTGGCGCGTTGCCGCAGCACCACGCCAGTGAATCGGCCTGTCGCGCAGGGGGTGGCCCGTTACTTCAGTAACGTTCCAACCTGCGGGCGCGACGATATGCTTTGCTCAGCCGCCCCCACGGACGCACCCACGCGCCCGGCCCGCCATCAGGAGTTGTCGAATGTCGCGTTTCTGGAAGATCTCACTGCTGGTCGTGGCGGTGCTCGTCGTTGTGTTCGTTGCAATGCGCATGATGGGCGGGGGCCAGCAGGGCAAGCGGCCAGGGGCACCGGACGGCAATGGCACCGAAAACAGCGGCCCGGTACCGGTGACTGTGGTGCCCGCCGCCACCCAGGATGTGCCGGTGTACGCCACCGCGCTGGGCACGGTGACCGCGCTCAACACGGTGACGGTGAACCCGCAGGTGTCCGGCCAGCTGATGAGCCTGAATTTCCAGGAAGGCCAGGAAGTGAAGAAGGGCGCGCTGCTGGCGCAGATCGACCCGCGCACGCTGCAAGCCAGCTACGACCAGGCGCTGGCCGCCAAGCGCCAGAACCAGGCGCTGCTGGCCACCGCGCGGGTGAACTACCAGCGCTCCAATGACCCGGCCTACAAGCAGTACGTGTCGCGCACCGACCTGGACACCCAGCGCAACCAGGTGGCGCAGTACGAGGCCGCCGTGGCCGCCAACGACGCACAGATGCGCTCGGCGCAGGTGCAGTTGCAGTTCACCCGGGTCACCGCGCCGATCGACGGCATTGCCGGTATCCGCGGCGTGGACGTGGGCAATATCGTCAGCACCACCTCCACCATCGTCACCCTGACCCAGATCCGCCCGATCTACGTGTCCTTCAGCCTGCCCGAGCGCGAGCTGCCGGCAGTGCGCAGCGGTCAGGCCGCCACCCCGTTGCCGGTGGCCGCGCTGGACCGTGGCGATGCGCACGTGATCAGTGCCGACGGCAAGCTCGATGTGATCGACAACCGCATCGCCGCCGACAGCGGCACCTTTGGTGCGCGCGCGATCTTCGGCAATGCCGACAACGCGCTGTGGCCGGGCCAGTTCGTCAACGTGCGGCTGCAGCTGCGCACCATCTCCGGCGGCACCGTGGTGCCGACCCAGGCCGTGCAGCGCGGCCCGGATGGCGATTACGTCTACGTAGTGGGCAGCGACAGCACCGCGCAGATGCGCACCGTGGTGCAGGGCGTGGAGGTGGACGACAGCCACGTGCAGATCACCAAGGGCCTCAAGCCCGGCGAACGCGTGGTGACCGAAGGCCAGTTCCGGCTCAAGCCGGGCAGCAAGGTCAGCGCGCTCAAGCCGGGCGAAACCCCGCCCGAGCCCACCGAAGCCGAGCTCAAGGCGGCGCAGGACAAGAGCCGCGGCAGTGCCGGCGGCCGGCGTGGCGGCGGCCCGCGCTAACTCGCGACCACAGGCAACGGCATTCCCGTTGCCTGTGTGCGTCGGCGCCCTTGGCGCCGGCATCGATTGACGTCTTCAGCAAGGACACCCCCCGTGGGCTTTTCGACCATCTTCATCCGCCGTCCGATCGCCACCTCGCTGTTGATGGCGGGCATCCTGCTGCTGGGCATCCTGGGCTACCGGCAATTGCCGGTGTCTGCCTTGCCGGAAATCGACGCCCCCAGCCTGGTCGTCACCACCCAGTACCCCGGTGCCAACGCGACCACCATGGCCTCGCTGGTGACCACGCCGCTGGAGCGGCAGTTCGGTCAGATTTCCGGGCTGCAGATGATGACCTCCGATTCGTCGGCGGGGCTGTCCACGATCATCCTGCAGTTCTCGATGGACCGGAATATCGATATCGCCGCGCAGGACGTGCAGGCAGCGATCCGCCAGGCCACCCTGCCCTCGTCGTTGCCCTACCAGCCGGTCTACAACCGGGTGAATCCCGCAGACGCGGCGATCCTCACGCTCAAGCTCACCTCCGACACGCTGCCGCTGCGCGAGGTCAACCGCTATGCGGATGCGATCCTGGCCCAGCGCCTGTCGCAGGTGCCGGGCGTGGGCCTGGTGTCGATCGCCGGCAACGTGCGGCCTGCGGTGCGCATCCAGGTCAATCCGGCGCAGTTGTCGAACATGGGCCTGACCATGGAGTCGCTGCGCAGCGCACTGACCCAGACCAATGTCAGCGCGCCGAAGGGCTCGCTCAACGGCAAGACCCAGTCCTACAGCATCGGCACCAACGACCAGCTCACCGACGCGGCGCAGTACCGCGAAACCATCATCAGCTACAACAACGGCGCGCCGGTGCGGCTGGCCGATGTGGCCAAGGTGGTCGATGGCGTAGAGAACGACCAGCTGGCCGCCTGGGCCGACGGCAAGCCGGCGGTGCTGCTGGAAATCCGCCGCCAGCCCGGTGCCAACATCGTGCAGACGGTGGAGCAGATCCGCAGCATCCTGCCGCAGCTTCAGGGCGTGCTGCCGGCCGACGTGCACCTGGACGTGTTCTCCGACCGCACCGAAACCATCCGCGCCTCGGTGCATGAAGTGAAGTTCACCCTGGTGCTGACCATCTTCCTGGTGGTGGCGGTGATCTTCGTGTTCCTGCGCCGGCTGTGGGCCACCATCATTCCCTCGGTGGCGGTGCCGTTGTCGCTGGCCGGCACCTTCGGGGTGATGGCGTTCGCGGGCATGTCGCTGGACAACCTGTCGCTGATGGCGCTGGTGGTGGCGACCGGATTCGTGGTCGACGATGCGATCGTGATGATCGAAAACATCGTGCGTTACATCGAACAAGGCAAGAGCGGGCCGGAGGCGGCAGAGATCGGTGCGCGCCAGATCGGCTTCACGGTGTTGTCGCTGACCGTCTCGCTGGTGGCGGTGTTCCTGCCGCTACTGCTGATGCCCGGCGTCACCGGGCGGCTGTTCCATGAGTTTGCGTGGGTGCTGTCGATTGCGGTGGTGATCTCGATGCTGGTGTCGCTGACGCTGACGCCGATGATGTGCGCCTACCTGCTCAAGCCCGACGCGTTGCCCGAAGGCGAAGACGCGCACGAGCGCGCGGCCGCTGAAGGCAAGACCAACCTGTGGACGCGCACTGTGGGTGTGTACGAGCGCTCGCTGGACTGGGTGCTCGACCACCAGCCACTGACCCTGGCCGTGGCGATCGGCGCGGTGGCCTTGACCGTGGTGCTGTATGTGGCCATCCCCAAGGGCCTGCTGCCCGAACAGGACACTGGCCTGATCACCGGCGTGGTGCAGGCCGACCAGAACGTGGCCTTCCCGCAGATGGAGCAGCGCACCCAGGCGGTGGCCGCCGCGCTGCGCAAGGACCCGGCGGTGACCGGCGTGGCTGCCTTCATCGGCGCAGGCTCGATGAATCCCACGCTCAACCAGGGCCAGCTGTCGATCGTGCTGAAGACGCGCGGCGACCGCGACGATCTGGAAACCGTGGTGGCGCGCCTGCAAAAAGCGGTGTCCGGCATTCCCGGCGTGGCGCTGTTCCTCAAGCCGGTGCAGGACGTCACCCTGGACACGCGCGTGGCCGCCACCGAATACCAGTATTCGATGTCGGACGTGGACAGCACCGAACTGGCGTCCTGGGCCGCGCGCATGACCGAGGCGATGCGCAAGCTGCCCGAGCTGGCCGACGTGGACAACAACCTGGCCAACCAGGGCCGCGCGCTGGAGCTCAGCATCGACCGCGACAAGGCCAGCATGCTGGGCGTGCCGATGCAGACCATCGACGACACGCTCTACGACGCCTTCGGCCAGCGCCAGATCTCCACCATCTTCACCGAGCTCAATCAGTACCGCGTGGTGCTGGAAGTGGCACCGGAATTCCGCAGCAGCACTGCATTGATGAACCAGCTGGCCGTGGCCAGCAACGGCAGTGGCGCGCTGACCGGCACCAATGCCACCAGCTTCGGCCAGGTGACCTCGTCCAACTCGTCCACCGCCACCGGCGTGGGCAACCAGAACACCGGCATTGTGGTCGGCGCCGGCAGCATCATTCCGCTGGCCGCGCTGGCCGAGGCCAAGGTCACCAACACGCCGTTGGTGGTCAGCCATCAGCAGCAGCTGCCGGCGGTGACCATCTCCTTCAACCTGGCACCCGGGCATTCGCTCTCGCAGGCCGTGGCGGCGATCGAACAGGCGCGCGCAGACCTCAAGATTCCCACCCAGGTGCATGCGGAATTCGTCGGCAAGGCCGCCGAGTTCACCGGCAGCCAGACCGACATCGTGTGGTTGCTGCTGGCCTCCATCGTGGTGATCTACATCGTGCTGGGCGTGCTCTACGAGAGCTACATCCACCCGCTGACGATCATCTCCACGCTGCCGCCGGCCGGTGTCGGTGCGTTGCTGGCGTTGATGGTGTGCGGGCTGAGCCTGTCGGTGGACGGCATCGTCGGCATCGTGCTGCTGATCGGCATCGTCAAGAAAAACGCGATCATGATGATCGACTTCGCGATCGAAGCGCGCCGTACCGGCGTCAACGCGCACGAAGCGATTCGGCGCGCCTGCCTGCTGCGGTTCCGCCCGATCATGATGACCACCGCCGCCGCGATGCTGGGCGCGCTGCCGCTGGCGCTGGGCACCGGCATCGGTTCGGAATTGCGCCGCCCGCTGGGCATCGCCATCGTTGGCGGCCTGCTGCTCTCGCAGCTGGTCACGCTGTACACCACCCCGGTGATCTATCTGTACATGGAGCGCGCCGGCGAGCGCATGCGCGATTGGCGCGCGCAACGTGCCGCCCGCCGCGATGGCGTGCCTCCGGCATCCACGACGGAGCGCCCGGCATGACGGCTGGTGCAGTGGTTGCTGATCGGGTTGCCGGCCGGCGGCTTGGCCTGCGCACGCAGGCACTGGTGTGTGGCTTTGACCTTGCTTGCCGACTCCCGATTCCCAATTCCCAATTCCCGGCGCCACAGCCATGAACATCTCCGCGCCCTTCATCAAGCGCCCGATCGGCACCTCGTTGCTGGCGATCGGTTTGTTCGTGATCGGATTGATGTGCTACCTGCGGCTGGGCGTGGCGGCGTTGCCGAACATCCAGATCCCGGTGATCTTCGTGCACGCCACGCAGTCCGGCGCCGATGCCAGCACCATGGCCTCCACGGTCACCGCGCCGCTGGAACGCCACCTGGGGCAGCTGCCCGGGATTGACCGCATGCGCTCCTCCAGTTCGGAGAGCAGCAGCATGGTGTTCATGATTTTCCAGAGTAATCGCGACATCGATTCGGCCGCGCAGGATGTGCAGACCGCGATCAACTCGGCACAGTCCGATCTGCCCTCCGGGCTCGGTACGCCGATGTACCAGAAGGCCAACCCGAACGACGACCCGGTCATCGCCATTGCGCTGACCTCCGACACCCAATCGGCCGATGAGCTCTACAACGTGGCCGACTCGCTGTTGGCGCAACGGCTGCGGCAGATCACCGGCATCAGCTCGGTGGATATCGCAGGTGCCTCCACACCAGCCGTGCGCGTGGATGTGGACCTGCGCGCGCTCAACGCATTGGGCTTGACCCCGGACGATCTGCGCAACGCTGTGCGCGCGGCCAACGTCACCTCGCCGACCGGCTTTTTGTCCGACGGCAACACCACCATGGCGATCATCGCCAACGATTCGGTGGCCAAGGCCGCCGACTTCGCGCAGCTGGCGATCTCCACCCAATCCAACGGGCGCATCGTGCGCCTGGGCGATGTGGCCACCGTCTACGACGGCCAGCAGGATGCCTACCAGGCCGCCTGGTTCAACGGCAAACCCGCGGTGGTGATGTATGCCTTCACCCGCGCCGGTGCCAACATCGTCGAAACCGTGGACCAGGTGAAAGCGCAGATTCCCGAGCTGCGCGCCTACCTGCAGCCCGGCACCACCCTCACACCGTATTTCGACCGCACGCCCACCATCCGCGCCTCGCTGCATGAAGTGCAGGCCACGCTGATGATCAGCCTGGCGATGGTGGTGCTGACCATGGCGCTGTTCCTGCGCCGCCTGGCGCCCACGCTGATCGCCGCGGTCACCGTACCGCTGTCGCTGGCCGGCTCGGCGTTGGTGATGTATGTGCTCGGCTTCACCTTGAACAACCTCAGCCTGCTGGCGCTGGTGATCGCGATTGGGTTCGTGGTCGACGATGCGATCGTGGTGATCGAAAACATCATGCGCCACCTCGACGAGGGCATGCCGCGCCTGCAGGCCGCACTCACCGGCGCGCGCGAGATCGGCTTCACCATCGTGTCGATCACTGCCTCACTGGTGGCGGTGTTCATTCCGATGTTGTTTGCCAGCGGCATGGTCGGCGCGTTCTTCCGCGAGTTCACCGTGACCTTGGTGGCCGCCATCGTGGTCTCGATGCTGGTGTCGCTGACGCTGACGCCGGCGTTGTGCAGCCGGTTCCTCTCAGCCCATACCGCGCCGGAAAAACCCAGCCGTTTTGGCGCCTGGCTGGATCGCATGCACGACCGCATGCTCGCGGTGTACACCGTGGCACTGGATTTTTCGTTGCGGCATGCCTTGCTGTTGTCGCTGACGCCGCTGGTGCTGATCGCCGCCACCATTTTCCTGGGCGGCGCGGTCAAGAAGGGCTCGTTCCCGCCACAGGACACCGGCCTGATCTGGGGCCGCGCCAATTCCAGCGCCACGGTGTCGTTTGCCGACATGGTCAGCCGCCAGCGCCGCATCACCGACATGTTGATGGCCGACCCGGCGGTGAAAACCGTGGGCGCGCGGCTGGGCTCCGGCCGCCAGGGCTCCAGCGCCTCGTTCAACATTGAACTGAAAAAACGCGACGAAGGCCGCCGCGAGACCACCGCGCAGGTGGTTGCGCGCCTGAGTGCCAAGGCCGACCGTTACCCGGATCTGGACTTGCGCCTGCGCGCAATCCAGGACCTGCCCAGCGACGGCGGCGGCGGTACCAGTCAGGGGGCGCAATACCGCGTGTCGCTGCAGGGCAACGACCTGGCGCAACTGCAGGAATGGTTGCCCAAGGTGCAGGCCGCGCTGAAAAAGAACCCGCGCCTGCGCGATGTCGGTACCGACGTGGATACCTCGGGCCTGCGCCAGAACATCGTGATCGACCGCGCCAAGGCCGCGCGCCTGGGGATTTCAGTGGGTGCCATCGATGGCGCGCTGTATGGCGCGTTCGGCCAGCGCTCCATCTCCACCATCTATTCGGATCTCAACCAGTACAGCGTGGTGGTCAATGCACTGCCATCGCAGACCGCCACGCCCAAGGCACTGGATGAAGTGTTCGTGCCCAATCGCGCCGGCCAGATGGTGCCGATCACCGCGGTGGCCACGCAGGTGCCGGGTCTGGCACCGCCGCAGATCACCCACGACAACCAGTATTCGACGATGGATCTGAGCTACAACCTCGCACCGGGCGTGAGCACCGGCGAGGCGGATCTGATCATCAAGAACACCGTGGAAGGGCTGCGCATGCCCGGCGACATCCGCATCAGCGATGGTGGCGGTTTCAACGTGCAACTCAACCCCAATTCGATGGGCGTGTTGCTGCTGGCCGCAGTGCTCACCGTGTACATCGTGCTGGGCATGCTCTACGAGAGCCTGATCCACCCGGTGACCATCCTGTCCACCCTGCCGGCCGCCGGCGTGGGCGCGCTGCTGGCGTTGTTCATCACCAACACCGAGCTGTCGGTGATTTCGATGATCGCGCTGGTGCTGCTGATCGGCATCGTCAAGAAGAACGCCATCATGATGATCGACTTCGCACTGGTGGCGCAGCGCGAGCATGGCAAGGATGCACGTGCCGCTGCACGCGAGGCATCGATCGTGCGCTTCCGGCCGATCATGATGACCACGATGGTGGCGATCCTGGCTGCGGTGCCGCTGGCGGTGGGCCTGGGCGAAGGCTCGGAACTGCGCCGGCCGCTGGGTATCGCGATGATTGGCGGGTTGGTGTTCTCGCAGGGCCTGACCCTGCTCAGCACCCCGGCGCTGTACGTGATCTTTTCCTGCCTGAGCGAGCGCTGGAAGGCGCGCCGCGCGCGCAAGCGTGCACAGCGGGCCGAGCGCGCCGCCGCACGCCGCCCGGCAGCCTCCGCACACTAAGAGCGGCTAACAAAACGTAGCGAGCAGTCGTCAGGTGGGTGCGGACGGCGCGCGGAGGAACCGGAATGTACCTGGGTACATGCCGATTCCGAGCACCGGCCGCGCCCGCCCGGCGGCTGCGCAGTAGTTTTGATAGCTGCTCTAAGCTGCGGCGCTGTGACCACGTTGGCCCACGCGGGCCGGCGTGGCGGGGCGTGCGGACCGTTCGCGCCCGCTTGAGCGGATGCAACTGAAAAATCTCCGCACACGCGTGTCGATCTGCCGCGTGCTGGTTCGTCGTGTCTGCAATGGCCGCAGTGAGCGGTCATCCGCCCGACACCACGAAGGAGATCCGCATGCGCTGCATGGCCATCATCAAGGCAAGCCCCGAATCCGAAGCCGGCATTCTGCCCAGCGAGCGCCAGCTTACCGCGATGGGTGCGTTCAACCAGGAACTGCTCGACGCCGGCGTCCTGCTCGGCGGTGAGGGGCTGCACCCCAGCGCGCGCGGGCTGCGCCTGCAGCTAGATGCGCACGGCAGCCGTGTCACCTCCGGCCCGTTTGCAGCCACCGGCGAATTGATCGCCGGCTTCTGGCTGCTGCAGGTGAACTCACTGGACGACGCCGTGGCGTGGTTGAAACGCATGCCCAATCCCGACAACGCGCCGATCGAGATCGAATTGCGCCCGGTCTTCGAGGCCGAGGACTTCGGCACTGCATTTACTGCCGAGGCACGCGCCCTGGAAGACGCGCTGCGCCAACAACTCGCCCACTGATCCCCGCACCCAGGAGACCACCCCATGCACGTCACGCCCTATCTCAATTTCAACGGCCATTGCCGTGAGGCTTTCGCCCATTACCAACGCGTCCTCGGTGGCGAGTTGATGCTGATGACCTACGCACAGATGCCGGAAAACACCCGCGATGACGGCTGCGCCGACGTGAGCGCCGCGGCACCGGACCAGGTCATGCACGTCACGCTCGCCGCAGGCGAAGCGCCACTGCTGATGGGCTCGGACATGCCGCCCGGCCAGCACGCGCCGGGCGGCTCCAACATCGCGGTCGCCCTGAACTTCGATGACAACGCCGAGGCAGAGCGCGTGTTCGCGGCGCTGGCCGAGGGCGGCCAGATCGGTATGCCTATGGAGGAAACCTTCTGGGCCGAGCGCTTTGGCATGTGCATTGACCGGTTCGGGATCCAGTGGCTGGTCAACGGGCGCTACCAGCAGAGTTGACCCCAAACGTTGCGCTCGCTCACAGGAGCTGCCCATGCACCCACAGCGCGCGATGGATGCACATATCGTGTCACTGCCGCTCGCCATCGCGTTCTTCCACGCGATGGGGCTGCGCCTGCTGCCCTGTAACGTGTGCGAGGACTGTTTGATGTCGCGGGGTATGTGCGCAGTCGCCACGGTGCAGTGTCTTGCGCCGATGGCACGGATGACGCAGCAGCCGTGCACCGCGTGCAGCAGGGCGATCTGGAGCGCCCAGTGCACACCGTCACGTGTCGCCGTGCACACCACGCCGCCTGCAGAAACGCTGCTGCAGCATCGCTGGCAGACACAGCGCACGTTCGCACGCTGCGGCGATGCAGATGTCTTGCACAACCTCTGCGAACCGGGCTGAGCCATGCAGGCGCGCTGCGGCGCGTCTTGCTGGCGGCACGCGGGAATGCTCTGATCGGTGCCCATGGCTGCGACCGACATTTCCGCACTGCTGGACACCCTGTGGCGCCGCGAGGCCTCACGCATCATCGGTGCGTTGGCACGCCAGCTCCGCGACGTCGGGCTGGCCGAAGAACTGGCGCAGGATGCGCTGGTCGCCGCACTGGAGCATTGGCCGCGCAACGGCATTCCCGACAACCCGGCCGCGTGGCTGATGACCACCGCCAAGCACCGCGCCATCGACCGCCTGCGCCACTATCAGTTGCAGCGGCGCAAGCACGATGCGCTGAGCTTCGAGATCGAGCGCGAACAGCAAGCCGCCAGTGCCGCGCAGGTCGTCGATCCCGACGATGACCTGGGCGATGACCAACTGCGTTTGATGTTCGTGGCCTGCCACCCGGCGCTGGGGACCGATGCGCGTGTCGCACTGACCCTGCGCCTGCTCGGCGGTTTGAGCACCGACGCGATCGCACGCGCGTTTTTGGTACCGGAAGCCACCATCGCCCAGCGCATCGTGCGGGCCAAACGCACACTCAGCGACAAGCAGGTGCCGTTCGAAGTGCCGCGCGGGAGCGAGCGGCATGCACGGCTGGCCTCGGTGCTGGAGGTGCTGTACCTGATCTTCAACGAAGGCTACGCGGCCAGCGACGGCGACGATGCACAGCGGCCTGCGCTCTGCCACGAAGCGCTGAGTCTGATCGGCGTGCTTGCCGAGCAGATGCCCACTGCCGCCGAGGTACATGCATTGCGCGCCCTGATGGCATTGCAGGCCTCACGTAGCGCTGCGCGCAGCGATGCCAGCGGCGCACCGGTGTTATTGCTGGAGCAGGACCGCAGCCGCTGGCATCAACCGCTGATCCAGCTCGGCCTGGCCGCGCTGGCCCGCGCGCAGCAGTTGGGAGGTGGCGAGAGCAGTTACGCGTTGCAGGCTGCCATCGCCGCCTGCCACGCCACCGCCGCGCAGGCGCAGGACACCGACTGGTCGCGCATCGCCGCGCTGTACACACGGCTGGCGCAGCGCGTTCCATCACCGGTGATTGCACTCAATCGCGCCGTGGCCATCGCCATGGCCGAGGGCCCGGCGGCAGGGTTGGTGCTGGTGGAGGCGTTGCAGCAGGACAACACGCTGCGTCACTACCATCTGCTGCCCAGCGTTCGCGGCGACCTGCTCTACAAGCTCGGCCGGTTTGACGAAGCACGCGCTGACTTCCTGCACGCCGCCACGCTGGCCGGCAACGCACGCGACAAGACATTCCTGCTGGCCCGCGCGGATGCCTGCACCGGATTGCCTGCGTAAGGCGCGCGTTGTCGTTTTACGTGCTGGCTTGCGCCGAACGATTAGATGGTTTCGGTGCGCGTACCGCAGCCCCAATGCGGCGCGGCACGCGATACCAACGCCGCCGTCTGGCTACACCAGCAAGGCCCGCAACGAGTCGCGCTCCAGCTGCGCATACAGCGCAAACTCGTCATGCACCGGCGCGCCCAGTTCGCGTTCGAAGGTGCTCTTGCTGGCGTGCGCGGCATAGGCGCGCTGCTCGGCGCCGCCCAGATTGGATTGAAAGATGCCCGCCGCGCTCACCGGCAGGAAGTCTTCGTAGATGATTGGATCGGCGCGCACCAATCCCAGCGCGATCGCGGTTTCGGCCGGCATCGCGGCAACCTGCGCCGGGTCGGCGCGGCCGGCCTCGGTGAGCGCGTAACGGAAATACCCCAGGCCTTCCTGGCGCAGCACCGCTTCATCATCGGGGAACGCAACGAACGCGGTCTGCAGCACGGTGGCGTAATCGCTGCCGGTACTGCCCGCACCCTCGGTCTCGCGCGCCTGCGCCAGCAACGCGTCGTACAGCGCGCGGCCCTTGGGTGTGAGTGCAAGCCCGCGCTGCTCGATCTCGCCGAAGCGCGCGGTATGCGTGCCCTGCTCGGCCTGGCCCGTTTCGCCCAGGAAGCGCACCGGCTCTTCCAGCGCCTTGAAGCTGGTCTGCCGCAGCAGGATCGGCACGCGCCGGCGTGGCGGGCCTTCGATGACCGCCTTGGCCTCGATGCCGGCGCGCTGCATCTGCGCCTGCGCCGCATCGATATCCAGCGTGCGCGGCGTGAGGTGATTGATATGCGGGCCGTGGAAACTCACCACGTCGGCAATCAGCTTGTGCGCCTGGCTCAACGCGCGGTAGGTCGGCAACGTCACCGTTGCATCGCCGTGCCAACGGAAGGTTTCCATCGCCTGTGCCACGAACTGCTGCGCCTGTGTCGTATCCAGGCCGCCGGCACGCTCGTGCTGCTCGATCAGTGCCAGCGCCTCGGCGGTGAAGATCTGGCGTTGCGCCAGGATCTCCGCCGCCTGCGCGCGCAGCGCCGGATCTTCGATCAGCTCCAGGCGCAGCAGCGAGGTGAACACGCGGAACGGATTGGCCGACAACGCCGCATCGTCGATCGGGCGGAAGGCGGTGGAGTGCACCGGCACGCCCGCAACAGAGAGGTCGTAATAGCCCACCGGGTGCATGCCCATCACCGCAAACAGCCGCCGCAACGTGGCCAGCTCCTGTGCCGTGCCGACCCGGATCGCACCATGCCGCTCCAGATCCAGCCGCGCGCGCTCGTCGTTGCGTTGCAGCCGCGCCGCCAGTGCCGGATCGGCCTGCAGGGTCTGCGCGTTGACGTCGGCCACCAGGGTCATCAGGTCGCCATACAGCGGCACCTCGGCGCGATACATGTCTGACATGGCCTGCGCAAACAGGCTGCGGATCTGGTCAGGGGAAACAAACACGGTCTCGCGCATGGGACAGTCTTGGCAGTGCCGGCCACTGCCGACGTTGCCCCATTCTCGCCGACCCTGCCGGCTGGCGGCCAGCTGCACGGCAGCATCGGCATCGCGTGTTGGCGGGCAGACAGCAGCGCTACCAGACGCCGTTCGGCGTACTCGCGCGCCATGCTGGGCGGTGTCGCGTCATTGCGCCGTGCCGCGGTCATCGGCAAGACCATCGCAGCGCCCGTTATGCCTGCACCATCGCGCTGCCGCGCGACAGCTACCGCGCTACAACCCGGCCTGTACCGCTGCTTCGGCCGCCTCGCTGGCCTCGCGCGCCGCTTCCAGGCGCTGGGTATGGTCACCCAGTTGGCGGCGCAGCAGCGCGTCCAGCGTGATCGGCCGCTCCCAGCGGTCGTAGCTGGCCACGATCGCGTGGCGCAACGCACGCAGGTGCGCCGTGTCTGGCGCCACCGACAGCCGCGTGATCACACCCTGCCAGCCGTCGTGATGGTCGCGGCTGAAGGCGCGCACGGTGTCGCGGCAGGACAGCTGCACCGTCTGCGCCCAGAAACACGCGAAATAGATGTCCCCCGCATGCCAGCCGTGCACCTGCAGCAGCGCCTGCACATAGCCGCGGCGTACACCGGCGTAGCGCGCTACCTCGTCCATGAAACTGTCCGGATAACGCTGCGCGTAGCTACCCATATCGGCCAGATGCTGGTCTACCCAGGCGTCGCCGGTGCCCGGCATCACTGCCGGCGCGGTTTCCTGTCCCGTCGCGGCATCGGCCGACGCAGGCGCTGCTGGCGCTGATGCACTCTGCGCCGCAGCCCATACAGGCAATAGCAGCAGCGCCAGCAACAGCGGCACGGTTCGAAGCGGCAGGGCGCGCAACACAGGCATGCGCAGATGATGCCGCAAGCCTGTGCGGCTGTCAGGCTGGTGGCGCATCAGCGCAGGTCGTACACGCCGTAGTAGTGCACTTCACGGCAGCCGCTGAGATCGCAGGACCCGATGTAACCCGGGCCGACATACCGCTGGCGCGCATCGCGGTTGTGCGGGCTGCTGTACGGGTCGGGGCCGTACAGCCCGTTGCCGTAGTACATCTGCCCGTAGGGGCGGTTGCGGCTGGCACCGAGCCGGATCGCGCCGTAGCCGTAGCCATCGCCGTAGCCGCCACGTGTCCAGGGACTCGCGCCGTCATCGCCAGCATTGTGGCGCGCACCTGACCGTGGCTGTAAACGCGCCACGCTGTCGCCTTGCGCGTCCACATAGCCGTTTTCAGGGTCGAACCGCACCTTACGCACATACACCAGTTCGCCATCGATGCGGCGCGTCTGCAGCTGCACGAACGTGCCGCCATCGTCGTAGTAAGGCTGGCCTTGCCGGAACACCACCTCGCTGGGGTTGACGCGCTCTTCCTCCAGCTCCGCTGCCAGCAACGGCGAGGAACAGCACAGCACCGCCAACACCAAGGCACGCGCCGTGGACGCTTGCAGCAAACAAAACACCTTCATCAGATTCCCTCCTCGCTCGGTGGCGCGCCGCGCCGCTCCAAAAAAACGTCCTGTCCACTGCAGTGCGGTGGAACGCGCCGTATTGTCCTGCCCCTGCAGTGCCGGCTCAGCTTACCGCTGGCGCCCCGCCAGCGCATCCAGCGCACGCACGGCGGCCGGCCAACCGGATGGGTCCGGCACTTCGCGCAGGCGCGGCTCATCCGCTGCTACGCCATGGTCCTGCTCGTGTGCCCAGGTCACCGCATAGGGTGTGTAGATGCCCCAGCCACCGATCGCCAGCACCGGCTCGACATCCGAACGCAGCGAATTGCCGATCATCACAAAGCGCTCTGCAGGCAGATCGAATTCGCCAAGCACGCGCGCATAGGTCTGCGGATCCTTCTCGGACACCACCTCGATGCGCGGAAACAGATCGCTCAAGCCCGACTGTTCGATCTTCTGCTCCTGATGGAACAGGTCGCCCTTGGTAATCAACACCACCGCGTAGTCGGCGGCGATTGCAGCCACCGCCTCGCGCACGCCGGCAATGACCTCCACCGGGTGTTGCAGCGTGGCGCGGCCGATCTCGACGATGCGCTGGATGTCGCGTGCCTCGATGCGCGCCTCGGTCAACTCGATCGCGGTTTCGATCATCGACAAGGTCATGCCCTTGGCTCCGTAGCCGAAGATCTTGAGATTGCGCCGCTCCACTGCCAGCAGATGCTGCTGCATGCGGCTGTCGCCCAGGTCCAGATAGCCGGACAGGATGGTCTCGAAGTCCGCCTCGGCCGTGCGGTAATAATCCTCGCTCTTCCAGAGGGTGTCGTCGCCGTCGAAGCCGACCAGTTGGATCGCCTGGCCGTCGCGCTGTGCAATGGGAGTCATCGGGCAAGTCTAGCAGCGCGCATGGCCGTGTTCAGCGTGGCTGGCAGCGTGTGGCGAGCCGTCGCCAACGCAGGCTGCAACAACCGTCGCGCGGTTGGAAGATGCTGATTGCTGGCCACGGCAGCGCGCCTGTTGGCGGCGGCACCGGCATCTCAATCGCGCCCCTCAGTCCCCTGCCGCGTCGCCCGGACCGGGCTGGTAGCTGGCGAATTCGTCCCGCGACAGGCGGCCGTCGCCATTGCTGTCGAACCGGGCGAAATTCTCGCGCAGCACCGGGTCCGCGCCGGCTTCCGCAGCGGTCAGCGAGCCATCGGCATCGGTATCCAGGCTGCGGAAACTGCGCGGGCCCAAGGTCCCGGCCTGACTGGGCAGCGCCGCTTCTGCGCCGCCTTTTGCACCAGATGTGGCCGCAGGCGCAGCAGGCAACAACGGCGTGCTGGCCGGTGCTGGCGGGTCGACCGGCAGCGGCGCCATGGTCTGCGTGTTCGATCCAGGCGCCGCCGGGGCGGGCGCAGGCGTGACAGGCGGCAGTTCCGGTGGGGCGGCCCACACCATGCCCGTTGCCGACAAGCCGATCAGTAGCGTGAGACGCACAGACATAGATGACCGCCAAGCACAGGAAAGCAGCGCACGTTAACCCGGTAGACGTAAACAGAACGGGAGCAACCCTGGCAGGCCGCTCCCGTGTGTTGAATCCTAACAATGTTCTCAGCGCGCGCGGCGCTCATGCAGTGGTTGGCTGATTTCGCACCTCCATCGTCATGTCAGTGGGCAAACATCGCGTCGAGTTCTACATGTTTCTGTCGGTTGGAAAGAACGCTACAGCTGTGGGTCGCAGCTTACTGACCCTGCGAACCGGTCGCGCCGCCACTCTGCTTGGCGACAAAGGCCTTGTACTCATCCGGGGTCAGCTTGCCGTCGGTGTTGCCGTCCGCGCTATCGAAAATCTGCGCAAGACCTGCGTTGACCTGCGCTTCCTGCTTGCTGATGGCGCCGTCACTATCGGTGTCCACACTGGCCCAGGTCTGACCACCGCCAGACTGCGGCTGTGCGCTGGTTGCCGAGCTACCGGTCTGCGCCGGCTGCGCAGCATCCTGGGAGGTGCTCTGCGCCATGGCCGGCAGCGCCAGAGCGGCAGCAAGGGCGGCAGTGGCAGCGATCAGCGAGGTGCGGTTACGGGTCTTCATTGGGTGGTCTCCTTGGCTTGGGAATGCACGGTGTCGCCGCACATGGCACCACCCTACCCATCGCAAATGAACGTTCAACCTGCCCTGATTTGCCGCAAAACGTCCTCTTAACCACCCAACAATTCTTTGCGATTAGGCGGCTGTTAGGCATGCGTGAGCCAAACAGAAGCGCCCCATTCAATCAGCGCGAATTTGAGACTTGAGGCCCGTTTTGATAGCCGCTTTTACGCGGCAGGCGCGTCATCGTCCCACGTCGCGGAACTGAACAATCGCCAACCCAGCACTACACCGGCGATCGCACCGGCTACTTCGAGCACCACGCGCGAGCCCAGTTCATTGGGGTCGTGGATCTTGGCCAATGCCACGCGCGCATACAGCGGTGATTCGAGCCGCACCACGCTGGTGTAAACCAGATGCCACATGTCGTAGCCGGCGCCGATGGCCACCGCCAGCAGGCAGGCGATGCCCAGGGTGTGCCCATGGGTAAACTGCAGACGCCGGCCCAGGTGCTCGACCCCGGCAAACAGCAATACCCCGATCACCAGGGCGATCAGGCCGGCTTCCAGCGATCCGAGCAGGCCGAAGTGCAGAGGTAAATTCATTAAAAGGCGTTCCAGCGCGAGAGACACCCCAGTCTAGCGGCAGTGCGCGGGGCAACCATGCACGGCACTGCGGTTGGCGCGCCACTGCATCGTGCAGCCAGCGGCCGCTGCCGCAGCGTCGGTGCGGCAAGCGAAGCGAAGTGGGCTAACTCCTCATCCACTCATTCGTTCGGCGGCGCAACATCGTTACGCGGTGGACTATTCGCTCGCCAGGCCTGCGCAAAGCCGCCTAGCGCTCAGGCGTCGTCCTGCCCACGTGCGCTGACCTGCGCTTCGCCTTCCTCACCCCACTGCACGCTCACCGACATGGGCTTGCAACAGACCTGGCAGTCTTCGATGTAATGCTGGTCGCCGCCGGACAGATCCAGCGCCAGGGTGATCCATTCCCCGCAATACGGGCAGGCGATATCGACAAAGCGTTCCGGATCGGACATGGCAGGTTCCTTAGTTGACCGGCACGTCGTAGGCGGTGTCGGGCGTGGTTTCCGGACGAAAGGTGAAGTGCCACCATTCCATCGGGTAGTTGACGAAGCCCTGCGCCGCCATTGCGCGCAGCAGGCGCTGGCGGTGTGCGCGTTGGGTTGCGCTGATGTCGGGCGCGTCGGTATGTGCCCGGGCGTCGAAGAAATCGAACGGCGTGCCCATGTCCACCGGTGCGCAGGTTCCCTGCTTGCAAGTCAGCAACCCCAGATCGAGCGTGGCCCCGCGGCTGTGCCCGGAGGTCTCGGCGATGTAATCGCCCAGCAGCGCGCGCTTGTCCACGCGCGGGTAGTACTGCGCCTTGGTCGACTGCGCCTGCAGATCACGCGCCCACGCGACGAACGCCTGCACCGCACGCACCGGGCGATAGCAATCGAAGACCTGCAGGCGATCGCCATCAGCCTTCACCGCACGTGCCACCCTTGCCAACGCCTCGGCGGCCGGTCGCAGCAGGTAGCAGGTCGGCGCCACGTAGCCCGGCACCACGCGGCCAGTGAAGTTGTCGCGCCCGGCGTACCGCATGTCGACATCGATGTTGGGCGCAAGGGTGCGCACATCGATCATCCCCGCTTCTGCAGCCGTGGTGGCTGGCGAAATCGTGGGAGTGGCCGCTACATTGAACGCTGCGCATAGAACAGCTAGTGCGAGCGACCACCGCCAAGCACGCATCGAGGTGCAGACGGTCTGCGAGGTGTTATCTGCGCTGAAGCATGGGTGTGGCATGCGCCAAGCATAGGACATCGGCCCGCTGGGCGGGATACGCGGAGATGGTCAGAAAGACACGCTTGCCGGATCGCATGGACTGCCATGCGGATCCGACCACGTGGGATCAGTTGTTGCTGGACTTTGGACTTACGAATCAGAAACAGAGATCACGGAACGATATCCAAGCAACGCCGACACTTGGGCAGCACCAGCCCGGTGGATCACCGGACTGGCGACTGCTGTCTCAACAGGTCACAACGTCATCCGCATAAGCTTGCTCAGCGCGCTGGGCCCGTCTGTGTCTGCGCGGTCTGTGTGCGCTGCTGCGCGTCCTGACTTTGCCGCTGCGTCTCCGCTGTGAGCTGTTGCTGGCTCTGCTCCAGCGGCACCGCTGCGGCCTGTTGCTTGTCCACGTAGGCACGATTCACATCGAGCGGGTTATTGGGGTTTCGCTCCACTGCAATCAAGCCCTTGCCATTGGTACTCGGCACCAACTCATCGATACGCGACATACCACTCACCTTGGCTTCAAATGCCACTTGGCCGGCGGCGCGTTGCATCTCATCGCGATTCTGGAAACCGCCGTTCGGCCCTTGTTTTTCCAGCTGCTTGACGGCCTGATCGAATAGCGGGTTATCGCGGCGCAGCTGCTCAACTCCCTCTTGCCGTCGCACATTCCTGTCGATAGATGCAAGTGTTTCCGGGCCAGCCTTGCCATCCACGCCTTTCAACCGATTTTCCTGCTGGAACTTCTCTACCGCAGCCTCGGTTTTGGGACCATATGTGCCGATGGCATCCTTCGCATCCAGATATCCCAGCTTGGAGAGCTTTTCCTGCAACTCCTTCACTGGAGCGCCCTGCTCATTGCGCTTCAGGACCCCATCGCCCTTATCTACACTATGGGCGCCGTGCTTTTCCAGCTGAGAACGGTCATGTGCTGCAGGCTCTTGGCTCGCCTTGGCAACCGTCCTATCCGGGTCTGCCAGTTTGATCAGATCCGCTTTCTCGTTCTCAGCGCGATCCTTCAGGGAATCCAGCGTTTTTTGCTTCTCAACACGAGGAAAAAGCCCCTTGACGTGCTCGGCTTTGTAATCCTGCACTGCACTAACGATGTCCTTGTCGGAAAGCTTGGAGAGCTCGTAATCTTTACCAAACTTCTCTTCCAGCCCCTTCAAAAAAACGCCAGATCCGCCGGGCTTTTTATCGCTTCCCGGACCGTACTGCACAGCAGTGCTCCACAGCGCATCCTGCACAGCCGGACCACGGTCGGACAGATCCACGCCTTTGTCGCTCAGTCGGTCCACCAGTTTGTCGTAATGCGTCCGCTTGATGTAGTCGTGCTGCTCCTGCGGAAAAGAAATATCGGTCCTAGCCAACTCCTTCCACTTGGCACTGAAATCGGCAGAGCCAGGCGTCAAACCGGCAAAATCGTCGGTGTATTTACTGTTCTTCACGAATGCCGCAACGGTACCTCCAACGATGACATTGCCTTCCTTTGTCTTGACCTGGGACGTCATCTGATAAGAGCCGTAAGAAACACCGCCCGGATCATCGATACCGGACGACACTGTACTTGCGCCTCGCCCGCCGGTTTCGTAATGCTTAGAGGTTTGACCCAACTCCCAGTCCTTGTTGCTCATCGCACATCTCCTTATCTAATAACCAAATTACAGTTGTCACGAGAAACGCGGAATTCAAAGCGCTTCAAGCTCGGCTGCTCGACTCGCCGTCATGTCGAGACGGCATTCGGCAGCATCTACGCGCCCCGCCTGCCCGCTATCGGGATCGTAGTAACACTTTTCATCGCGATCAGCGATCCATTGCCGCTGCTGATCGCGCAGCTTGCTCTGCTCTGTGCCATCCAGCTTCGCAATCAGCGCCTTGTAGACCGTATTCAGGCGGGCATCCTGGTACTCGTGCTCAGCAGAGATGCAATCCAGCATTGCCGGGGTCGCACCTGCGGCGTTAGTAATGCATTCGTCATAGGAAGGTCGCAGCAAGGGTGAATCTCCTTTTGGTTTTGATGACCCAGGCGCAGCCTGCGCCTGGGTAGCTTGCGGACTGGAAGGCTGTGCATCAGCGGCAAATGCCACATCGTCGGTAGGTGAGGCGGAAGCTGGCGCACTGGATCCGTTCGGTGAAGCAGACGCGGTTGATTGAGCTGGCGTGGCAGATTCGCCACTACATGCAGCCAGCCCGCATAGCGCAAGCAGACATGAAAGACGAAGGACTTTGACGGTGACCATTGATGGAATTCATCCTTTTGGCTTGCACGGATCGGGGTGGGAGTTCTAGACGATCAGTGAATCAGTGCCCATTATATTTCCAGCTGCGGTGATAGTCCTTCAAGGACACGTTCAATAAGAAGGAAACCTTAAACAAAATTTTTAGCGCTCCAGCAGCGGCGTATATGCCTGCTTCACCGCGTCATAGGTGTAGGTGACTGCGTCATTTGCGCCGAGGGTGCGGATCTTGCCTGGGCCGGAAACGGTTGTGCCCTGCATGACCACCCGCAGCGAAGGCATCGGGCCGGATTTGGCCGGCTCGAAGCTCAGCGTGCCGGTGCTGGTGACGCATTTCATCGTGCCTTCGTCGTCACAGGCTGCGCTGTTGTCGTCGCCGGTCACCACGGTGCCCAGATAGACCCAGCCCTTGTAGTCGCCCAGATCGTTCTTGTTCGGGTCGAACGTAAAGATGGCAAAGCCTGAGAGGGTGACGCCGGTGGCGAACCGTGTGGTCGGCACTGCGAGCAGCAGATGGCCGTCCTTTGTCTGCGTGCTCTGGGGTTTGCGCTTCTCATCGAGCGGGTCGGCTTTTTCGTTTGCGCCAAAATCGCCCGCCCATTGCTGCGCGTGGAAGAGCGTCCAGGTCGGCTTGCCGCCTGTCTCGTCCAGCACATAAGTAGCCTGGCTGATACTCACCCCGACGTTGGGATCGGGGATGTCTTCCTCTTCGGATTTGCCGTATTTGCCCGGCCCGGCATTGGCAAGCCCGGTGTAGTAGTGCTTGCCGCCGAGGTCGAAGCGGTAGCCATACCAAAAGGTGGCGGTCGCGCCATTATCGATGGTGTAGGACTCCGAGCCATCGCCCTTCATCCCGTAAACATCATTCAGCACCTCGCCGGGTGTGGGCACCTCCACGGCAACGTGTTGCGGCTGCACTGCGGGTGCCAGCGCCGGTGCGGCCTGCGCAGCGGTGGCTGTCGCTGCCGGCGTGCCCGCAGGCGCCGCATCGCTGGCCTTCTCCGAGCAGCCGCCAAGCATCAGCATGGTCGCCGCCCACAGCAGTGTCTTCCTGAGCCTCATCACGCGACATCCTTCCAGGTTTTGGCGGGCCGATCCTAGCAACAATGCGCAGTACACCCAGTAGATTTCGGAAGCCAGCCCACCGGACGTGGGCGGATTAAGTGCTTGGCTTCGACCCGGGCCTGCAGGAAGTCCGCGGGCCATCCTTTGCCATGTGGCCCGCGCGGGCATTCTGCCTTCGATCGCCGGCCGATCCAGCGACTCGGAGCGAACCCGTGGACGCTAGTTCGCCTCGGGCGCAGCTGCCGGAACGAGCGCCGTCGCCGGTACCGTCAACGGCCGCGTCAACGCAAACAGGATGCGCAGATCTTCCGCGTCCAGCACCTTGGCGTCATTGCCGCGGAAGTGGTGGTGGAAGGCCTGCAGGGTAGCGGCGGGGTCGTCCAGGCTGTAGCCGAGCAGGGCCAGTGCCTGCCAGGGGTCGAAGCCGGCGGGCGCGGCGGGGCTGTCGGCGGCCGGCCAGCGGCCGAAGCCGGCATCGGCCAGGCGCTTCCACGGGAACAGGGGGCCCGGGTCGTTCTTGCGTGTGGGCGCGACATCTTCATGCCCAACGATCTGGGTGCGCGGGATGCGCAGGCGCGTGCACAGGTCCTCCAGCAACACCAGCAGGCTGTCGATCTGCGCCGGGGCAAAGGACTCGTGTCCGTCATTGTCCAACTCGATGCCGATCGAGGCCGAGTTGATATCGGTGATGGTGCCCCAGCGCCCTGCCCCGCCATGCCAGGCGCGTGCGCTGTCGGCGACCAGTTGATAGCGCTGGCCATCCTCGCCAATCAGGTAGTGCGCACTGACCCGGCCGCCGCTGTTGCGGCCGCGCAAGGTGGTCAGGCTCTGCTGCACGGAGTGCTGGTCGGTGAAATGCAGCACGATCAGGATCGGGCGCCGCGCATCCTGGTTTGGCGACGGCACCCACTGGGCCAGCGGGTTGCGCTGCGGCGCATGCGCGCACGCGCCCAGCAGCAGCACCGCCGCGCACAGCGCGGCACGTGACCACAGGTGCAACGCGCGAGGACGAGGGGGCATCCGGTTCTCCTTCAAAGACTGCCCGGTCAGGCAGGTGCGACGCGCGCCGGCCTGGGCACACGTGCGGGTGAGCGCCGCGCGGGCACAGCGCAACGCGACTAGACTAAACGCTTCGCAGCATGCCGGCCGCGGCCATCGTCGAGAACTCCTGCCATGCCCGTGTCGCGCCCTCTGTGCTTGTGGTTGCTCTGCCTGGTCGTGATGCTCGCCAGCGGTATGGCGTGCGCGGACAGCTCGCCTTCCCTGCAAGCACCGTTCGCCGTGGACGAAGCGCAGCTGCAGGCCGATTACTGGATCGCACGCAGCGACACGGCCAACGCGCCGCGCATGCCTGGCACGCAGATCGCCGCGTTCAATGCACGCCTGTTGCGTGACGATGCCTCCATGCACGACCTGGCGCGCCTGCCCGCTACGCTGACGGCTGCGCAGGTGCGCGCATGGATCCAGACGCTGTCGGCAACGCCAACGCGCACGCTCTACAGTGCCGATGGCCAGACGATGAGTGCAGCGCAGTTGGATGCGTTGCGGCAATCGCTGGCGCTGGATACGTTACCCGCGCGGATCACGCCGGCCTATGCCCTGGTGGTGCAGCGCGCCGCCTTGCGCACCTTCCCGACCACGCAGCGGGTGTTCACCACTCCCGACGACCGCGATATCGACCGGTTTCAGGAGTCGGCGCTCTACCCCGGCACGCCGGTCGCCGTGCTGCACACCAGTGCCGATGGTGTGTGGCGCTTTGTGCTGGCCGAAAACTACGCCGCCTGGGTCGCCAATGATCAGCTGGCGGTGGGCACGCGCGCCCAGGTGCTCGACTACGCACAACGCGGCCCGCGCCTGGTGGTAACCGGCGCACGCGTGCAGAGCGCCTACACGCCGGAATTGCCGGCGGTCTCCGCACTGACGCTGGACATGGGCACCAGCCTGCCGCTGCTGCCGCGCTGGCCGCCACAGACGCCGGTCAACGGGCAATTGCCGCTCGCCGCATACGTGGTGGAACTGCCACAGCGCGATGCGCGCGGTGCTCTGCAGCTGGTGCCGGCGCTGGTGCCGCGTGGTGCGGATGTGCATGTCGGTGCGTTGCCGCTCAGCGATGCAGCACTGCTGCGCCAGGCGTTCAAGTTCCTGGGTGAGCGCTACGGCTGGGGCAACGATTACGCCGCACGCGATTGCAGCGGCTTCGTGCTGGATGTCTATCGCAGCCTCGGCATTGCGCTGCCACGCAATACCGGCGACCAGGCGCGCAGCCCGGTGCTGCACAGCGTGCCCTTCGATCAACGCGCTCCCTTGCCGCAACGGCAACAACAGCTGGCGCGGCTACAGGTGGGCGACCTGATCTACATCCCCGGCCACGTAATGCTAGTGATCGGGCATGTGCAGGGCACGCCGTGGGTGATCCACGACGTGGCCGGTGCGGGCTACCGCGATGCCGCCGGCGCCCTGCAGCGCGCGCGCTTGAACGGTGTCTCGGTCACGCCGCTGCTGCCGCTGCTCGCCGGCGACGGTACCCCGTTCATCGACCACATCACCCGCATCCAACGCGTTGCAGCCACGGCCTTGCCATGAAGATCACCGGTTTCCGCCTGGGCATGCTGCGCGTGCCGTTGAAAACCCCGTTCAAGACCGCGGTGCGCACGGTGCAGGCCATCGAGGATGTGGTGGTGCTGCTCCAGACCGACGGCGGCCACATCGGCTATGGCGCCGCGCCCGCCACCGCGCTGATCACCGGCGAGACGCATGCCAGCATCATCGCTGCCATCACGCACTGCATCGGCCCGCGCCTGGTCGGTCAGGACGTGGCCGATCTCAACCGCTTATGCGGGCTGGTGCAGCAGGCGCTGGAGCGCAACAGCAGTGCCAAGGCCGCGGTGGAAATCGCGCTGTACGATCTGTGGGCGCAGGCGTTCGATGCGCCGCTGTATCAGCTGCTGGGCGGCGGCACTCCGCGCATCACCACCGATATCACCATCAGCGCCAATCCCATCGAGGTGATGGTGGCCGATGTGCACGACGCGCTTGCGCGTGGCTACCGCGCGCTGAAGATCAAGGTCGGCAAGGACATCGATTCGGACCTGGCCCGTGTGCAGGCGATTCACGCTGCCGTGCAGGGCCGTGCGTCGCTGCGGCTGGATGCCAACCAGGGGTGGACGCCCAAACAGGCGGTGCGCACCATGCGCGCGCTGGAGCATGCAGGCATCGCTCCGGAGTTGCTGGAGCAGCCGGTCAAGGCCGCCGACCTCGATGGCCTGGCGTTCGTCACCGCACATATCGACACCCCGGTAATGGCCGACGAAAGCGTGTTCGCGCCGGCGCAGGTGATCGACCTCATCCAGCGCCGCGCGGCCGACATCGTCAACATCAAGTTGATGAAGACCGGTGGGTTGTCGCAGGCCATCCGCATTGCCGATATCGCTGCGCTGTACGGCATGCCGTGCATGATCGGCTGCATGATCGAATCCAGCATCAGCGTGGCCGCCGCGGTGCATCTGGCGGTGGCCAAGGCCGACAGCATCACCCTGGCCGACCTGGACGCGCCGGCGCTGGGGCAGTTCGACCCCACCGAGGGCGGCGTGCATTTCAATGAGGCGCAGATTCATATCGACGACGCGCCCGGCCTGGGCATCCGGCGCATCCGCGGGCTGGAGCTGTTGCCCTGATCGGCGCACATGCCGCGCAGCGCTGCGTTGCATCCACCGATGCGCAGGCGAGCGCGTTGCTGGGTACAGTAGCGATCAGGCGTGCAGTGCCGAACGGCAATACGGTGCGCGCCGCCCCCTTTGCAGCGGTGCCTACCGCTGGTCAGTGATCACTGGAGCCTGCATGCGCATCGCTGTGTTGTTTCGATCCTTCGTGGTGCTGGCGGTCCTGCTGAGCAGCAGCGCGCCAGGCAGCGCCGCCCCGGTGCCGGCACTGGAGGCGGCACGCGCCCTGATCGTGGTGACCACGGCGGACTGGGACAGCACCCAGGCGCGGCTGCAGGCCTTCCACCGCGTGGATGGCCGCTGGCAACCGGCCGCACCGGCGTTTGCAGTTGCGCTGGGCCAGCATGGCAGCGCCTGGGGCGAGGGCCTGCACCCGGCCCAGACGCAAGGCCCGCAAAAACGGGAAGGCGACGGCCGCAGCCCGGCCGGCATCTTCGCCATCGGCCCCGCGTTCGGCTATGCGCCGCAGATCGATAGCGCCATGCCGTACCAGCCGATGCAGGCCAGCCACTACTGCATGGATGTACCCAGCTCGCCGCTGTACAACCGCATCGTCGATGCCGACCAGGTGGGCAAGGCCGCGGTGGCCGGCTCGACCGAACCGATGCGTCTGGATCTGCGCCAGCCCGGCGATGCGCGCTACCAGGAAGGGTTTGTGATTGCACACAACCCACAGGCGATTCCCGGCCGCGGCAGCTGCATTTTCGCGCATCTGTGGCGCAGCCCGGGCCATGCGACTGCCGGCTGCACCGCGATGGCGCCGGCAGACATGCGACGCTTGCTCGCCTGGTTGAAGCCCGAGGATGCGCCGCTGTTCGTGCTGTTGCCACGTGCCGAGTACGCGCGCCTGCAACGCAGCTGGCAGTTGCCGGCACTGGCGCAGGCCACACCATGAGCAGCCAAGGCAATGAATCTCCCGCGCTGGTGCGCGCGGTCAGCCGCTGGCAAATCGTGGGCTTGTCGATCAACGATGTGATCGGCAGCGGCATTTACCTGCTGCCCGCGGCCACGGCCGCGCTGCTGGGGCCGATGAGCCTGTGGGCGGTGATGCTGGCCGGCCTGGCAGTGGCGCTGCTGGTGCTGTGCTACGCCCAGGCGGCCAGTTATTTCGATACGCCCGGCGGCAGCTATCTGTATACGCGCGAAGCCTTCGGCCCGTTCACCGGCTTCCAGATCGGCTGGATGATCTGGCTGACACGCATCAGTTCGGCCGCGGCACTGAGCAATGGGCTGGCCGATGCGGTGGCGCGCTTCTGGCCGGCCGCTGGCAGCAACGGCTGGGAACGTCTACTCGTGGTGGTGGGCTCGCTGGGCGTGCTCACCGCCATCAACGTGATCGGGGTGAAGTCAGCCGCACGCACCGGCGTGGCGCTGGTGATCGGCAAGCTGGTGCCGTTGCTGTTGTTCGTGGCCATCGGCCTGTTTTACGTGGATTGGTCGTGGGCCTTTGCCGGCAGCACGCCAGACCTGCGCGACCTGGGTAACCTGGGCGAAGCCGCGTTGCTGCTGCTGTTCGCCTATGCCGGCTTTGAGAACATCCCTGCCGCTGCAGGCGAGTACCGCAACCCGCGCCGCGACGTGCCGTTCGCCTTGATCACCATGATCGTCACCGTGACCCTGATCTACGCCGCCGTGCAGGTGGTGGCGCAGGGCACCCTGCCCAATCTGGCAGCATCGCCTACGCCGCTGGCCGATGCCGCCAGCCGTTTCGGTGGCGAAGCCCTGGCGCTGATCCTCACCGTGGGCGCCACCATCTCCATCCTGGGCACCACCAGCAACACGGTGATGCTGGGCCCGCGGTTTTTGTTTGCACTGGCCCAGGACGGCTACGGCCCGGCCTTTTTGGCGCGCGTCCATCCGCGCTTCCACACCCCGGCGGCAGCCGTGCTCACGCAAGGCGTGCTTTCGCTGGCGCTGGCCTTGTCGGGCTCGTTTACGCAGCTGGCACTGCTGTCGATGGTCACGCGGCTGTTTGCCTATATCGGCACCGCGGCGGCGGTGATCGTGCTGGCACGCCGTTATCGCGCGCGCACCGATGCCTTGCGCCTGCCCGGTGGCCCGCTCATTCCCATCGCCGCCCTGCTGTTGTCGCTTGGCCTGTTGGCGAGCGCCAGCTGGCAGAACCTCGCCGCCGCCGGGCTGGCCTTGCTGGTGGGCTGCGTGTTCTACCTATTCCCGCGTAAGCCCGCCTGAGCACTTCGCGCCGCGCTCGCGTAGCGCTCACGCACGACTAACTGCGTGCGCATGACGCTGCCACGCACAGTCCTGCGGGAGGTTGCGATGAAGCTGCGCCGTGTCTACAGCACACCGAATGTCGACAGTGCCCAACGCGTCCTGCAGGCCGCGCGCGGCGCGGGGCTCGACAACGATGCGCTCTCACTGATTGCGCGTTCGGATATCGAAGTGGAAGGCGTTCCCGACGAACGCAAGGACGCCAAGACCGACTTCCTGCCCGCCGCCGCCCGCGGCGCTGCCACCGGCGGTGCCGCTGGCCTGGTCGCAGGATTGGTCGCCATCGCGGTGCCGCCAATTGGGCTCACTGTCGCTGGCGCCGGTGTCATGGCCCTTGCGGGCGCTTTGGTTGGCACGTGGTCGTCCGCGCTGGTGGGCGCCACCGTGCCGGATCCGGTGCGACGCCAGTTCGAAGACGAGATCGAAGCCGGTCGCGTGCTGGTGGTGATCGATGCCGAAGAACAGGAACTCCACAATGCGGAGACCGCGCTGGTGAGCGCAGGGGCAACGCCGTTGCCGTATGAAGCCGCGTCAGCGGCGACCTGAAGCATCAGCGGAAATGCGATGCGGGCTCAATCGCATACTCCGAGCAAACCACTTCAGCTTGGACAACACACCCACGAGCACCACAGTTTGATCTACCCATCACCCGGCGTGCCATGCAGTTAACAACCGCCGCCCTAGGGTATTTCGCACATTCGAACGACGGAGACGCGCATGAACGTTCCCTACCAGATTCCCGGCCGTGCCCCGGACGAAGGCCGCAACCAGAACGTTTCGCAATACTGGCGCGAGCGTTTCACCGAGGAGCCGTATTACGCCGAAGGCGATCGCTACGAAGATTATGAAGCCGCGTATCTTGCCGGCCACGAAGCACGCGTGCGCGATATGGCACGCGCCTACGATCAGGTGGAAGCCGAACTGCATCGTGACTGGGATGCCAATCGTGGGTCTTCATCGTTGAGCTGGAGCAAGGCCCGCCATGCCGTGCGGCGCGCATGGGAAAGCGCTGCAGAGTTTGTCAGTGGCGATGACCACGCCAAGAACGCAGAACGCCACCGTTGAGGTGGCGTTTCGCGTTAACACGTACCAGCTGGTGCAGTGTCAGTCCAGCGCAGGCGGGACGGCGCGGCGCACTGACCCCGCCGGGCCATCCATCGCATCACGCGTGTTCTTCTGCACCGCGACCGCGCCAAACAGGCTCAGTGCGTAGGCCATCGCATAGAAGCCTTTTTCGCTGAGCAGCAGTGTTGCGTTGAACAAGCCAATGGTCAGCAACAACAGCGCTGCAATCAGCGAGAACCAGCAGATGGCGTAATACAACCCGGTGACCGGAATACCATCGACACGGTCGCGCACACTTTTTTGCAGCGATACCGATGCGAACAGGCCGAACAACAGCAGGGTGAAGTAATAGCCCTTTTCGTTGAGCAGCATTTCGGCATTCCACAGGCCGACCAGATAGGCGCCGCCACCGAGCAGCAAGGCGGCCCACGATGCGGCGACAAAGGCAAACGAGGTTTTCTGCGTGACAGCCATGGAAACTCCTTTTCATGGTGAAGCATCGAGAGGGGACCCGGCGGTCTCGCAGATGGTGATCTACGACAAGGGCGGCCTGGACGGCGTCGTGTAAGGTACTTGAAAACCCGACGCGGGACACGTTGTGGGAGGGCTGCGACGTGACCGTGCCTCATCCCCTGGAGGACCTCATGTCAGTTCGACGTCTGCTTGCCCTGGCCTGCACGGCCAGCTTGTTTGCCACCGGCGCCGCATTTGCCGCACCTGCCACCGCGCCGGCAGCGTCCATTCCCAAGGCGCAATGGCCGTTCCAGGCCACCACCGTGGCCGATTTCGATGAGCCGTGGGCCATGACGTTCCTGCCCGACGGCAGCCTGCTGGTCAGCGAAAAGCGTGGCGCGTTGATGCGCCTGGACCTGAAAACAAAGCGCAAACGCGCCATTACCGGCATCCCCACCGTCGCTTACGGCGGCCAGGGCGGTTTCGGCGATGTGCTGGCGCATCCGCGGTTCGCCCGCAATGGGCTGGTGTACGTGAGCTACGCCGAACCTGGCGAGGGCGACGTGCGCGGCGCGGCCGTGGCGCGTGCCAAGCTGACATTGGACGCAAACGGCGGCGGCAGCCTGTCGGACCTGAAGGTGATCTGGCGGCAGGACCCGAAGGTGACCGGCAACGGCCACTTCGGTCATCGCCTTGCCTTCGGCCCGGACGGCAAGCTGTGGATCAGCTCCAGCGAACGCCAGAAGTTCACGCCCGCGCAGGACATGCAGGCCAACCTGGGCAAATTGATTCGTCTCAACGACGACGGCAGTGTGCCTGCCGACAACCCCTTCGCTGCGCAAGGTGGAGTTGCCGCGCAGGTGTGGTCGCTGGGCCACCGCAACATCCTGGGCATCGCGTTCGACAGCAAGGGCAAACTGTGGGAACACGAAATGGGCCCGCTCGGTGGTGATGAGCTCAACCTGATCCAGCGTGGCGCCAATTACGGCTACCCGGTGGTGTCCAACGGCGACAACTACGACGGCACGCCCATCCCGGATCACAACACGCGCCCGGAGTTCGCTGCGCCCAAGATCAGCTGGACGCCAGTGATTTCGCCGGCGGGGTTTGTGATCTACAGCGGCAAGCAGTTCCCGGCATGGCGCGGCAATGGCTTCATCGGCGGGCTGTCGTCGATGGCGTTGGTGCAGGTGTCCCTGGACGAACAACCGCGCGAACTGGCCCGTTACGACATGGGCGCGCGCATCCGCGAGGTGGAGCAAGGTCCAGATGGCGCGCTGTGGCTGCTGGAAGACGAGGCCAGCGGCAGCACCGGCCGTCTGCTCAAGCTGACACCCAAGCGCACCGGCGCTGTCGAGGAAGATGCGTGAACCAGCGAGTTTGAGTAGGGGAGTCATGCCATCGCCACGCACGCATCGCGTGCTGGCGATGGTCATGATGCGAAGCGCCGAGTGATCGGCGCTTTTTTCTGCGACACGTACTTCTGCAGCATGTATGTCTTTCGACAAAAAGTTGCGCGCAGCGGCAAGCGCGTTGACCGCTAACGCTGATGGGCCGCTATGCACTCGCATGCGAACGACGTGTGTGATCGTCGCCTGGCCTGAGTCACAGGTCTCCAACCCAGAGACCCGCGTTGCATCCACACAACCGAGTGACCTGCACTGCGGCAGGCCACGCCATGGTGGGTGCCTCAGCTTTCCAGCAACTCGAACGACACCGGCTCGCCACTCTTGGCCGACGCGCACACCCACACATCGAACAACCCCGGCTCGGCGCCGAACACGCCCTTGGGGTTGGTAAACGCCAGCGCATCGCGCTGCAGGGTGAACACCACCTCCGCACTCTCGCCCGGCTGCAGCAGCACCTTGCGGAATCCCTTGAGCTCGCGCACCGGGCGCACGCGGCTGGCAACCCGGTCGTGCACATACAGCTGCACCACTTCTTCGCCGGCCACCGCGCCAGTGTTGGTGACGCGCGTGGTGATGGTCAGCGTCTGCTCCCATCCCAGCTGCGTGGTGCTCAGTTGCGGCGCCGCATACGCAAAGGTGGTGTAGCTCAAGCCGTGGCCGAACGGGTACAGCGGCTCGTTGGGCATCTCGCGCCAGCGCGCCTTGTACTCGGACAGCGTGGGCAATTCCGGGCGGCCGGTGCGCAGATGGTTGTAGAAATACGGCTGCTGGCCGGTCACCTGCGGGAAGCTGATCGGCAGGCGTGCCGACGGGTTGTAGTCGCCAAACAGGACGTCGGCCACGCCGGTGCCGGTCTGGGTGCCCAGGTACCAGGTCACCGCAATCGCATCGGCATCGCGCACCGCACCGCTCAGCGCCAGCGCGCGGCCGTTGCGCAACAGGATCACCATCGGCGTGCCGGTGGCGGCCACCGCTTCGGCCAGCGCCTGCTGTGCCGGCGGCAGCGTGATCTCGGTCCGCGACTGCGCCTCACCACTGAAACGCTGCGGCTCGCCCAGTGCCAGCACCACCACATCGGCAGCTTGCGCGGCATCGATTGCCGCGGAAATGCCGCCCGGCAACGGCTCTTCCAGCCCGCAGCCGGCCACCACGCTCAGGTTGTCAGCCGCCACTACCGCGCGCACGCCCTGCTCGAGCGTGACGTACCGTTCCTTGTCGCCGAACAGGGTCCAGCAGCCTTCGATGTTTTCGCGGTCCTGCACGAACGGGCCGATCAGCGCGATGTTCTGCCCGCTCTTCTTCAGCGGCAGCAGGTCGCCTTCGTTCTTGAGCAGAACGATCGAACGCCGCGCCGCATCGCGCGACAACGCATCGTGCGCAGGCAGATGCGCGGTATCGGCTTCGCGTGCGGGATCCAGCGAGCGGTACGGATTGTCGAACAGGCCGATCGCCTCTTTCAGCTGCAGGATGCGGCGCACGCTGGCGTCCAGCGTGGCCATCGGCACCTCGCCGCTTTCCACCAGCGACGGCAGATGCGCGGCATAGAAACCGCTCTGCATGCTCAGGTCCAGACCGGCCAGGAACGCCTTCTTGGTGGCGTCGCGCTCATCGGCCGCGTAGCCGTGCGCAATCAATTCCATGTCGGCGGTGTAATCGGAAATCACCACGCCCGGGAACTGCCATTCACCGCGCAGGATCTCGGTGAGCAATTCGTGGTTGGCGCTGGCCGGAACGCCGTTGATGTCGTTGAAGGACGACATCACCGTCAGCGCGCCCGCATCGAATGCCGCCTTGAACGGCGGCAGATGCACATCGCGCAGCGTCTGCGGGGCGATATCCACCGTGTTGTATTCCATGCCGGCCGCCACCGCGCCGTAGGCGGCGAAATGCTTGGGCGTGGCCAGCAGGCAATCGTCGGCTTTGAGATCGCTGCCCTGGAACCCGCGCACGCGCGCGGTGGCAAACGCCATGCCCAGCACCACGTCTTCGCCGGCGCCTTCGGCGCCACGGCCCCAGCGCTGGTCGCGCGCAATGTCCACCGCAGGTGCGTAGGTCCAGTGCAGGCCGGCAGCGGTGGCCTCGATCGCGGTGGCCCGCGCGGTGCGCTCAGCCAGCTCCGGCTCGAAGCTTGCCGCTTCGCCCAACGGGATCGGGAACACAGTGCGCATGCCGTGGATGACATCGGCGGCCAGGATCACCGGAATGCCCAGGCGGCTTTCTTCGACCGCCACTTTCTGGATCTGCACGCCCAACGCAGCGCCCACACCATTGAACAGCGAGCCCACCCGGCCCTGGCGGACCTGTTGCAGCACTTCGTCGGCGTTGAGGACATTGGCCTCGGGATTCACGTCCGGCGCGAACGGCCGCACCATGTCGGCGAATACCCCGAGCTGGCCGACCTTCTCTTCGACGGTCATGCGGGCAATCAGGGAGTCGATGCGATCAGCAGCCATGAGATCCTTGAGAAAACGTTTACATGGCCGGCAATTCTAGCCTGATGCGACCATGATGGTGAAAGTCCCCACCCCGGTTCAGCCTCGGATTCAGCTGTTCGGGGCGGCAGTGCGACGCAGTTCGCGCAGCCGACGGCAGACGCTGTCCCCAGCAGCGCCAGTGACCCCGGCTGTTGGATGAGCCCGGTTGCCGGCGGATCGGCCACCTCTCTAACTCGATACACCAACGTCTATTACGCCAGTGGGAGCGCAAGATCAGCTGCGGCTGCGCTCGATGATGACGCCCACCGCCTGCGCGCCGCGCACCGCGCCCGGCTTGCTCAACTTCAGCCGCAGCCACTGCACCTGAAATTCGTCCAGCACGATCGCCGCACACCGCTCGGCCAGTGTTTCCACCAACCCGAACTCCGACTGCTGCACGAACTCGATCAACCGCTTGCTCACCGCCTTGTAGTTGAGCGTGTCGGCGATGTCGTCGCTGGCGGCCGGAATGCGGTTGTCGAACCCCATCTCCAGGTCGAACCGCAACGTCTGCCGAATCCGCCGCTCCCAGTCATAGATGCCGATCAGCGCATCGATGTCGAGACCTTCGATAAAGACTTTGTCCATGGAGAGCCGAGATTGGGGAGTGGGGAGTCGGGATTGGCAAGAACAGGAAGGCAGCGCGGAGCCAGGCATTTACGAATCCCGAATCTCTACTCCCGATTCCCGCGCCGCCGCTAGCGGCGCAAGCGTCGCCATGTCCCAACGCGGCGTCACCTGCACCGCGGCATCGGCGTGCTCGCCGGCTTCCAGGCGCAGCGCGCCGGCGAAGGCAATCATGGCGCCGTTGTCGGTGCACAGGGCTGGACGCGGGAAGCAGACCCGGCCGCCGCGGCGCTGCGCGGCCTCCTGCAGGCGGGCCCGCAGGCGCTTGTTGGCGCCCACGCCGCCGGCCACCACCAGGGTGTTGCAGTCGGCGGCGTCCAGCGCGCGCAGGCACTTGATCGCCAGCGTCTCCACTACCGCATCTTCGAACCCGCGCGCGATGTCGGCGCGGGTGGTGTCGGACTGGTCGCTGCCGCGCCAGGCCAGCAGCACCTGGGTCTTGAGCCCGCTGAAACTGAAGTCCAGCCCGGGGCGGTCGGTCATCGGCCGCGCGAACTTGTAGCGCCCCGGCGCGCCGGTTTCGGCCAGCGCCGCCAGCTGCGGACCGCCCGGATACGGCAGCCCCATCATCTTGGCAGTCTTGTCGAAGGCCTCGCCGGCGGCGTCGTCGAGCGTTTCGCCCAACACTTCGTAGGCGCCCAGCGCCTTCACCGAGACCAGCTGGGTGTGGCCGCCAGATACCAGCAGCGCCACGAACGGCGGCTGCGGCGGGTCGTCTTCCATCAACGGGGCCAGCAAATGGCCTTCCATGTGGTGCACGCCGATCGCCGGCACCTCCAGCGCCCAGGCCAGCGCGCGCGCCACCCCCGCACCTACTAGTAAGGCACCGACCAGGCCCGGGCCGGCGGTATAGGCCACCCCGTCCAGCTCATCGATGCGCAACCCGGCCTCGTCCAGGGTCTGGCGGATCAGCGGCAGCAGCTTGCGCACATGGTCGCGGCTGGCCAGCTCCGGCACCACGCCGCCGTACTCGGCATGCAGCGCGATCTGGCTATAGACCGCATGGGCACGCAGCGTCGGCACGCCGGACAACGCGGTGTCGTACACCGCCACTCCGGTCTCATCGCAGGATGATTCGATCCCAAGCACTTTCATGACAGTTCGGCAGGCAGGTTCATGGGCGACATTTTCGCAGCTTTTGCCGCGCGCAAACCGGTCTCCGCAGGTATGCTGCGCAACCGCGGAATGGCCCGCCAACTGCGGCAGCACGCACGTTCCGGCGCCCTCGATCCATTCGATTGCGCCAGGGGCTTGCAGGCCGTTCCCAAGTCGTTATAATGCGCGGCTCGCCGGGGCAACCCGGAAATTCCGTCACGCGAGTCCGCTCGCACCCGCCCGGGGCTCCCGGACGGAAATCCCATTATCTGGAGAACCCATGCCCAGCGTTAAAGTCCGCGAGAACGAGCCCTTCGAATTTGCGCTCCGCCGTTTCAAGCGCACCTGCGAAAAGGCCGGCGTGCTGGCCGAGACCCGCAAGCGCGAGTTCTATGAAAAGCCGACCCAGGAGCGTAAGCGTAAGGCTGCCGCTGCTGTGAAGCGTCAGCTGCGTCGCTCGTCGCGCGACGTCACCAAGCGCCAGCGTTTGTACTGATCGATCGCGGTTCTTCGCCGGTGGGCAGGCGCTGTAGGCGCGGCCCCTCGGAGTAGAACCCAAGAGCCGGCACGCGTAAGCGTCGCCGGCTTTTTGTATTGGCCTGACGCGGCCGTGCGTGCCGAGGCAGTTGGCCCGGCCACCGCGTCGCTGCATTCACGCCGGTTACCCGCCATCTCGGCGGCGCCTGTCGGCGATCCCCCTTACGTCACCCAGGAGTACAGCATGTCCCTCAAGCAACAGCTCACCGAAGACATGAAGGCTGCGATGAAGTCCGGCGACAAGCACAGCCTGGGCGTGATCCGGCTGATCAATGCCGCGATCAAGCAGAAAGAAGTGGACGAGCGCGTCGAAATGGACGATGCCGCCGTCATTGCCGTGCTCGACAAGATGGTTAAGCAGCGCAAGGACTCGGTGACCCAGTACGAAGGCGCCGCCCGCGAGGATCTGGCACAGATCGAGCGCGAGGAAATCGTAGTGATCGAGCGCTACCTGCCGGCCAAGATGGGCGAAGCCGAGATCGTGGCCGCGATCCAGGCGGCCGTCGCCGAGACGGGCGCCAGCAGCCCTGCCGATATCGGCAAGCTGATGGGCGCACTCAAGCCCAAGCTGGCCGGTCAGGCCGACATGGGCCTGGTGTCCACGCTGGTGAAGAAGCAGCTGGCCGGCTGAGGCCGATCAACCGGCATGCCCTGCGCCGATGGCAGGGCGTGCAGGCGCGGCGGGCGCACTGCCGCCGCCGCGCGCGTCGAGCCCGCGTGGTGCGATGACGACGCGCGCCGGTGATGGGCCTTCGCCTTCCGAGGTGGATCGCAGCTTGGCGGTATGTGTGGCCCGATGCGTTGCACGGTTACATCATTCGCAGCGGTTGAACCATCCCCTCGTTGCTACGAACGCGCACTGCGCGCTGCCGAGTCCGCGCATATCGGTACGCCGCCGCACGGCGTCATAGACGCCGCAGTGCTGCTGGCACATCGTTGATCACTGATCCGTACTGCCGTTGCCGTTGCCTTTTCCGTTCCGAGAACAACGGCGCGCAAGCGACGATGTGGCTCCGGCTCAAGCAAATGGCCAATGCACACTGCATCTGCGCGCCTCATACCGTTGGTTCGCCGTAAGTCCGACACTGCGCTGCAGTGTGGCAAGGCTCGCACCGATTCTTTTTCTGTCATACGACTGCGCGCTATCGCAGACAGGAATCAACGCTGCGCGCTGAAGTCAACCACGCATCGCGCGGCAGGCGCCGCAAGTGATGTGCAGCACTCAACGATGCGCTGATATTGGCCCAGCCGGCAGCGTGCCACCGGCACATGCCCTAACCTGATCTCGCAGCCATCGCTGCACGACATCCTCCAGCATCGATTTTTTCACCATGCCTTCGATCCCGCCCTGCTAGAACGGTGATGCCAGCGCAGGCGCAGGCCAGGCACTCCGCATACCGGCCTGGCCCTTGGATCCTGCACACGCCACGGTATGCGCCAAGGATTCTCCGCCGGTGACGACATTCTCCACCGAACACCTGCAAAAGCACCTGACCCGCGTGCAGCGCAGCCTGCCCATGGCGCTGTTCAACCGCTTTCTCGAAATCGACGTGATGACCCAGGCCGCGTCGTTGTCGTTCTATGCGCTGCTGTCGCTGGCGCCCTTGCTGGTCTTGCTGCTGTGGCTGACGGCCTCGCTGTATCCACCCGCGCAGGAAGCGCTGGTGCAGCAGATCGCGCAACTGGCCGGCGGCAGCGCGGCAGAAGTCGCCGATACGGTGATCCGCAATGCCACCGACCAGCCCGGTGTGGGCTCGCTGGCCGGGCTGTGGAGCACGCTGCTGCTGTTCATCGGTGCCACTGCGGTCTTTGCGCAGCTGCAGAACGCACTCAACCTGATCTTCCGTACCGACAAGCAGCGCCTGGACGGCATCATGGCGTGGCTGAAGAAGCGAGTGTTTTCCTTCGGCGTGATCCTGGCGCTGGGCTTTCTGCTGATCGTCTCGATGATCGCCACCACCGCCTTGCAGGTGGTCTTTGCCAGGCTGCCCTCTGTACTACCTGCTGTGGGCTATGTGACCACGCTGGCGTTGTATTCGCTGGCGTTCGCGTTCCTGTACCGCTACCTGCCCGATCGCACCGTCAATTGGCGCCAGGCCTTCGTGGGCGGCGTGATCACTTCGCTGCTGTTTGCCCTGGGCCGCTACGCGATCGGCGTGTACATCGCCAAGGCTGCGCCCGGCAGTGCGTACGGCTCGATGGGCACGCTGGTGATCCTGCTGGTGTGGATGTACTACGCCTCGGTGGTGTTCTTCATCGGCGCGCTGCTCACCGCAGTGATCGATGAGCGCGTGCGCTCGCACCGCAAACTGCGCGATGCCGGCGTGGACCCGGAGCATCCGCCCGAGATTGCTGCTGTGCCGGCAACACCGGCTTCCACCGAGACGCCGTTGCGCAGCTGAGCCCAACCGTGGGCGCTCGGCTGCGGATGAAGACGCACTGAGACAGGCCCGAGCCGGGCGCGAGGGATTATCCTAGCGGGATGGCCCGCATCCCAGACGCGTTCATCGACGAACTGCTCGCACGCACCGACATCGTCGAGGTGGTGGGCGGTCGCGTGCCGCTCAAGCGCCAGGGCAAGGAGTATTCGGCGCGCTGCCCGTTCCATGACGAGCGCTCGGCCTCGTTCACCGTGTCGCCGACCAAGCAGTTCTATCACTGCTTCGGCTGCGGCGCGCATGGCACCGCGATCAGCTTCCTGATGAATTACGACCGCCTGGAATTTCTCGACGCGGTGGATGAGCTGGCCAAGCGCGCCGGCATGGAGATTCCGCGCGAGACCCAGCAGCGCACTCCGCAGCAGCAAGACGACAGCCGCGAGTTGTACTCGGCACTGGAGGCGGCAACCAAGTTCTTCCAGCGTCAGCTCGAAGGCAGCGACCGTGCCCGCGACTATCTGGATGGGCGCGGCGTGGATGCGGAAAACCGCGCGCGTTTCCAGATCGGCTACGCACCGGATGGCTACAGCGCCCTGAAGGACACGCTGGGCACCGATGCGCGCCGCATGAGCGTGCTCGAACGTGCCGGGCTGTTTTCCAAGAACGACCGCGGGCATGTCTACGACAAGTTCCGCGACCGGGTGATGTTCCCCATCTTCGACCGCCGCGGCCGCGTGATCGCCTTCGGCGGGCGCATCATGGGCGGGCCGGCCGATGGCCGCGACCCGGGGCCCAAATACCTCAATTCGCCGGAAACCGCGCTGTTCCACAAGGGCCGCGAGTTGTACGGCCTGTGGCAGGTGCGCCAGGCCAACCAGAAGATCGAACGGCTGATCGTGGTGGAGGGCTACATGGACGTGGTCTCGCTGTTTCAGTTCGGCGTGACCCAGGCGGTGGCCACGCTGGGCACGGCGACCACGCCGGAACACGCCGAGCTGTTGTTCCGCAATGCGCCGGACGTGTACTTCTGTTTCGATGGCGACAACGCCGGGCGCAAGGCCGGCTGGCGCGCGCTCGAATCGGTGCTGCCGCGGATGAAGGACGGCCGGCAGGCGTTCTTCCTGTTCCTGCCCGACGGCGAAGACCCGGACACCATCGTGCGCAAGGAAGGCGCGCAGGCCTTCGATGCGCGCTTGAAGCAGGCCACGCCGCTGTCACAGTTCTTCTTCGACGAAATGGCGCGCGACATCAACCTGCACACGCTGGATGGCAAGGCACGCCTGGCCGAGCGTGCCAAACCAATGCTGGCGCAGATTCCCGAAGGCGCGTTCGGCGATCTGATGAAGCAGGAGCTGGCGCGTATGACGGGCGTTGGGGCGAGCATGTCCGCGCAACAGTCCCCGCCAAAAGCGCGGCCGCCCGCGCGCATGGGTGCGCCCACGCAGAAACGCAGCCTGGTGCGTGCGTCGATCGCCATCCTGCTGCAACAGCCGTCATTGGCGATGAGCCTGGAAGGCGACCACGATTTTTCCGGCCTGCGCCTGCCCGGTATCGAGCTGTTGATGGAGCTGCTGGCGCTGGTACGGCAACGGCCGGAAATCAGCACCGGCGCGCTGCTGGAACACTTCGCCGAGCGCGAGGAACTGGTCGCGCTGCAGAAGCTGGCCGCGCAGGAGCTTCCCGGCGACGAGCACAGCTGGGCGATCGAGTTGCATGACGTCGTCGCCCAGCTCGACAAGCAGTTGCTGCGCCAACGCGTGGAAGAACTGCAGGCCAAACAGCGCGCGCAGGGCCTGGACAACACCGACAAGTACGAAATGCGCGAGCTGCTCAAGGCACTCGCAGCGTTGTGATGCCACTGCGCCTGCGCCACGCGGTCTGGATGCTCCTGCTGCTCGCCGGCGGCGCGCTGGCGCAGTCAGCACCGCCCTACCGCCCGCGCGCGGTGCTGAGCGCCGGCCAGCCATCGCAGGCGCAATTGCGCGAGGCAGCCGCCAACGGCGTCACGACCGTGATCGACCTGCGTGGCCCGGACGGAGCGCGCGGCTACGACGAAACCGCAAGCGCGCACGCCCTGGGCCTGCGCTATGTGCGCCTGCCGATCCGCACTGCAGCCGGCCTTACGCCCGACAACGTGCGCGCATTGCAGCGCGTGCTCGACCAACAAGCCCAGGGCAAGGTGTTGCTGCATTGTGCAAGCGGCAATCGCGCCGGCGCGTTGTTGGCGCTGCTCGCCGCACGCGAAGGCGCCAGTGCCGAACAGGCCCTGCAGATCGGGCGCGATGCCGGCCTGCAACCATCGCTGGAACCGGCGGTGCGCGAACGCCTGCCGCCGCCGCCGCCGCAGTGATGCATCTGTTGCGCCGGCATCGGTCGGTGCAGCAGCGCATCGTAGAATGGTCCGCGACAGGCGCCTGCGCGCCGCCCCTGGGACCTCGATGAAGAAGCTGCTGGCGCGGTTGCGCATTGATCCATTCACCCTGGCGCTGCTGTGCACGGTCACGCTGGCCTCGCTGCTGCCGGTCACCGGCACCGCGGCCGCGATCATGGACGACGTCACCGACGTGGCAATCGCCGCGCTGTTCTTCCTGCACGGCGCGCGGCTCTCGCGCGAAGCGGTCAAGGCCGGCGCGCTACATTGGCGGCTGCACTTGGTGATTCTGGCCTGCACCTTCGTGCTGTTCCCGCTGCTGGGCCTGTTGTTCAAGCCGCTCGCGCATCTGGCGCTGACGCCGGAGTTGTACATCGGCGTGCTGTTCCTGTGCGCCCTGCCCTCCACCGTGCAGTCCTCGATCGCGCTCACCTCGATGGCGCGTGGCAATGTGCCGGCAGCCGTCTGCGCGGCCTCACTTTCGAGTTTGCTCGGCGTGTTTTTCACCCCGCTACTGATGGGCGCAATGGTCGGCAGCCAGGGCGCAATGGCGCACCCGGCCGAGGCCATCGGCAAGATCCTGCTGCAGCTGCTGGTACCGTTTCTGGCTGGACATTTCATGCGCCCGTGGATCGGCGCGTGGGTAGAACGCCATCGCGCGGTGCTGCGTTACACCGACCAGGGCACCATCCTGCTGGTGGTCTACACAGCCTTCAGCGCCTCGGTCAACGAAGGCCTGTGGCAGAAGACACCGCTGCCAGCCTTGCTCGCCGTGCTGGGCGCTGCGGCGCTGTTGCTGGCGGTGGCCATGCTGTCAATCACCTTCATCGCACGCCGCCTGCGCTTCAACCGCGCCGATGAAATCGCCATCGTGTTCTGCGGCTCCAAGAAGAGCCTGGCCACCGGCGTGCCGATGGCCAAGGTGATGTTCGCCGGCGGCGGCCTCGGCGCGATCGTGCTGCCAATCATGCTGTACCACCAGCTGCAGCTGATCGTGTGCGCGTTCGTGGCCGCGCGTTATGCGCGCACCGCACCGGACCCGCAGCCCGATAGCAGCCGTCACTAGGCGCATTCAGCGCACCGCGATTGTGACCGAATGATGACGTACTGCTGCATTCGCGCCGATCCAACGATGCGTACTGCGGGACGGCGGTTCGCATTGTCCGGCGTGTGACGCATCAAAGTCAGTGACAGTGGGAGGACGTACGCGGCGGAGCCTGCAAGGGCTGCTCGACGGCGCGTTCGGGCATCTCCTCCACGCAAAGGCTTTCCCATGGCACTGTCATTTCGTTCGCCGTCTCCCGCGCTGCTTGCGCTGTCTGCCGTCCTCGCGACGCTGACCGCCTGCGATAAGCCGACTCCATCAGCGGTCAACGCGCCGCCCGCGGCCGCCGCACGCCCGGCCGTGCCGTCCGGCATTCATTGGCAGGAAGGCAAGCTTGACGAAGCCCTCGCAGAAGCCAAGAAAACCGGCAAACCCTTGCTGCTGTACTGGGGCGCGGTGTGGTGCCCGCCGTGCAATCGGCTCAAGTCCACCACCTTCAAGGACCCGGCCTTCATCGCGCAGGCCCAGCAATTCATTGCGGTGCATCTGGACGGCGACCTGGAAGAAGCCCAGGCGGCGGGTGAACGCTTCGCGGTCAAGGGATATCCGACCATCATCATGCTGCGCCCGGATGGCACTGAAATCACCCGGCTGATCGGCGACACCACGACGGCCCAGCTGATCGACAGCCTGCACACCGCCACCCAGCTCAGCGGCGGCACCCAACAGCTGCTGCAGCTGGCGCTCAAGCAGCCGGCCTCACTGAAGCAGGAGGAATGGGCGCTACTCGCCAATTACGCTTGGCTTTATGACAATCACCTGGTCGACGCCAAGGAGGCGCCCCGCGTTCTGGCCGCGTTGGCAAAGGCAGCGCCACAGCCAGCGCTGCAACGGCAATTCCAACTCCAGGCGGTGCTCATCGCCAAGCAGAAGCCGGTCGCAGATCCGGCCACCTACGCGTTACTGCAGGCCGTGCTCGCCGACCCGGCAGAGGTTCGCGACAATCTCCATGTCCTGCTGCCCAATGCCGCCACGCTGGTTGCCGCCTCCACCGCCGATCCAGGCAAGCGCGCCACCTTGTCGCAGACATTCGAGCAGGTGCTGACGCGCGCCTATGCCGACCCCACGCTGCCGATCAGCGACCGCTTGCGCACCGCGTCTGCGACGATCGACCTCGCGCGCCTGGCTCAGGGGCAGACCGATGAGACGAACGAGAAAAAACCCAAGCCGCCCTTGCCGGCGGCTGTGGTCGAAACCGTGCATCAGCGCGTGCAGTGGGCCGTGACGGCCGCCAAAACTGCCGAGGAGCGTCAATCCACCATCGCCGATGCCATGCACCTGTTGGTCGATGTCGGCGACAACGACGCAGCAGAAAAATTGCTGACGGCGGAGTTGGGCCGCACCAAGACGCCGTCTTACTACATGCCGTACCTGGGTCATCTGGCCGAGGACCGCGGCGACAGCAAGACCGCACTGTCCTGGTTCAAGAAGGCCTACGAAACCCCCGGTAGCGAGGGAAATGTCCTGTATCGCGGCATGACCTATCTGGATGCGCTGATCCGGCTCAATCCGGACGATGCTGCAGGCATCGAAGCGCTGACGACTCAGGTGATCGGTGACCTGGCACACCAGACCGACGGTCACCTGCGCGAAAACCGCAGACACTTCGATCCGGTGGCCGAAGCGCTGAAAGCCTGGGGCAAGCAGCACCCAGCGCAAGGCAAGGCCATGCTGGCACGGCTGCATCAGAAAGCGCAGACCCTCTGCGGCAACAAGACCGAATGCGTCGCCTGGCTAGGCTAGGACCTGGAAGCGACGTAGCACGGCGCGAGAGGCATGACCGGGCACTGGCGAGCACGCGCATCAAGCGGTTCGCCGATGATGGCACCTGGTGCTAACGCACCCACGGCAGCACCAGGTGATCGACCATCAGGAACGCGAACAGCGCCATCAGATACACCACCGAGTAGCCGAACATCTTCATCGAGAACAGTTCGTCCGGCGGGTCGAGCATGCGCCACGCGTACCAGAGAAACACCGCGTTGAGCACCACCGCACCGCCCAGATAAAACACCCCGCTCATGCCCACGGCCACCGGCAGCAGCGTCACGATGGCCAGCAGCACGGTGTACACCAGGATCTGCTTGCGCGTATGCGGCACGCCATGGGTCACCGGCAACATCGGGATCGCCGCCTTGGCGTAATCGGCACGCCGGAAGATGGCCAGGGCCCAGAAATGCGGCGGGGTCCAGATGAAGATGATCAACACCAGCAGCGAGGCATTGATCCAGTCGGCGCTGGTGGGCAAACCGGTCACTGCCGCCCAGCCCAGCATCGGCGGCGTGGCACCGGCCAGCCCGCCGATCACGATGTTCTGTGAGGTCGCGCGCTTGAGATACACGGTGTAGATCACCGCATAGCCGATCAGCGAGGCAAAGGTGAGCACGGCAGTGATGACGTTCACCCAGACCACCAGGATGGTCATCGAGATCACGATCAACACGCTGGCGAAGGCCAGCACCTGCGCGGGCCGTACCTTGCCCACCACCAACGGGCGCCAGGAGGTACGGGCCATCTGTGCGTCGATCTTGGCGTCGAGCAGCTGGTTGATGGCCGCCGCCGCCGATGCCGCCAGCCAGATACCCAAAAAGCCGAGCGCGCCGGTGCGTACCTGTAGCCAGGTCGGCATGCCGGGGATGGCCAGGAACATGCCGACCAGCGCGGTGAACACGATCAGTGCCACCACCTTCGGCTTGGTCAGGTCCCAGTAGTCGCGTGCGCTGACAGCCATCATCACTCCGGCGCGCGCAGCCGCGCCAACAGCGAGACCAGCACGAACAGCAACGCAACCGCGCCACCGTTGTGCAGCACCGACACTTCCAGCGGCAGCGCCAGCTTCACGTTGAGCATGCCCAGCGTCACCTGCACCACCACCAGCAACGCCAGCGCGCCAGCCCACACACGCATGCCGGGCGAACGCGACAGACGCCAGGCCAGCCACCACAGATACAGCGCGGTGGCGATCGCCCACAAGCGGTGTGCCATCTGGATGGCGATGCGCGCCGCGCCGTCCAGCACGCCACCTTCGTAATCCACGCCGATCCCGCGCCAGAGCGTGAAGCCCGCGCGGAAGTCATGCGGTGGCCACCACTGGCTCACGCACTTGGGGAAATTGTCGGCAGACCAACTGCCACCGCCACACGCCAGTGCCGCGTAGTTGGCGCTGACCCAGCCACCCAGCGCAATCTGCAGCCCCAGCACCGCCACGCCCACACGCAGCAGCCATTTCAGGCGCGAAGCGTCGGCCAGCGTGATCGGTAGATGTGTCGCGCGCCAGGCCATCCACACCAGCAGCGAGAACATCAGCATGCCGCCGAGCAGATGCCCCATCACCACGATGGGCTTGAGCAGCAGCGTCACCGTCCACATGCCCAGCAGGGCCTGGAAGATCACCACCGCCAGCGTCAGCACGGCAGCGCGGGCCAGATCGATATTGCTCCAGCGCAGCGCCGCCAGCAGCAGCATGGCTTCGCCAGCGGCCGCCACGCCCATCGCCAGCCCGTGCCAGCCGGACATATACAGCGGGATCGACAGCGCGACCAGCGCCGCGGCGGACACCACCTGCGCAATGCCGGCACGCCGGCGACGCGCCGCCAGCAGCGTCAGCACCAGCACTTCAACGCCCAGCGCGCCAGCCAGGAAGCGGTGCACCTGCTCACGCCAGGCCTTGTGCGACTCGAGCGGGCGGATCTTGCTGGCTACGTGCGTATTGGCTTCGTCGCTGGTCTGCGGCCAGGTGACGCGGCCATAACAGGTGGGCCAGTCCGGGCAGCTCATGCCGGCATCGGACAGCCGCACGAACGACCCGAACAGGATCGTGCTGGCCGTGAACAGGGCAGCCAGCCAGGCCATGCGGTGGAAGTGCCGGAACAACGCCGGTGGCGCAAACAGATTCATCGAAACGGGCTCACATCAGTTTCAGCAGCTTGACCAGATCCGCACGCAGACCGGCCGGGTCGAAACCCGGGGCGTAGCGCAGGATCACGAAGCCATTGGGGTCGATCACATACACCGGCACGCCGGCGGCATCGTTGGCACGGGGCAATGCCTGGCGCAGGCGCGCATCGTCGCGCAGCACGCGTAACGCTGGCATCGCCGGCAGCCCGGCCGGTGGCGTGCCGATCCACAGCACCTCTACCTTGTCCGCGCGGTGCCCGAGCAATTGCCACACCTTGTCCAGTTCGGCCGCCAGCGCCACGCACGGCTGCGTGCAGCCGGCAGGCGGCGCCAGGGCGATCCGCCACATGCGCTCGCCCGGTGCCCATGCGTACGCGCTGCCGTCCGCACGCAGCGGCGTCAACGCGCGCAGGTCTGCGGGCGGAGCAAGCAGTTCGCCATGGTTACGCATCGCCGCCGGTTGCCAGCCAGAGAAGCGCAGCACGCCGGCCAGCAACATCGAGCCGAAGAACAGCACCGCCAGGGCGATCAGCATCCTGCGGCCGCGATTGACCGACTGCGGCGTGGCCGATGTGGATGGGGTCATGCCCGCGATTTTCTCATGCCGGGGGCGTCAGTGCCCGCGTCGATGACGGCGACGCGCACGCCACGACAACAGCGCCGCGGTGATCAGCACGGCCAGCGCCAGGCCGAACCATTGCACCGCGTAACCCAAGTGCCGCGCGGGCGGAAGCGTGTTGACCAGTAACTGCAGATCGCGCGCATAACCAACCGGAACGGCAGGATCCAGGCGCAATACCTGCGACGAAATGTCGCGCCTGTGCAAGGCCTGCCGCAACGCCTGCGGCTCCAGGCGAACCGCCAGCCAGGTCTGTGGCTGGGCGGTGCTGGCCAGTGCCGCGCCAACCGCAAGCCCGGCCGACGGCGGCGCAGTCAACAACCCCTGCACTGCCTGGCTGCCCTGCAACGCGGTCACGGTCGGCAATTGCCGCGTGGCAGGCACGGGTAACCAGCCTAGATCCACCAGCACCGTTGCAGCGCTGCCTTCCGGCGCGGCCAGCTGGTAGACGCGCACACCGGCGCGCCCTTCCTGCAACTGGTTGTCCAACAGCACCTGCTGCGGCAGAAAGCGTACGCGTCCACTGACCCATGCCAGCGGGCGCGGCGCGGCCAGTGCCTGTACCAGGGTTGTTGGCGTCTGCCGCACATGGGCAGCACGCTCCAGCAGCTGCTCCTTGGCCTGCATGCGCTGCAACTGCCACTGCCCCAATGCGGCAAATCCGGCACTCACCGCCAGTGCCAGACACCAGCCGAGCACGCCCGTGTGCTTGCGCATCATGACAATCGGCGCGAAAAGGCGTGCAATGCCGGCACCACGTCGACGACCACCGGGGCTGTTGTGAACGATTCGCTCAAGACGCTGCTGATTGTCGCCTTCCTGATCGTCATCCTATGGAACCTGGGCGCCGGGCTCTACTACCTGCTCACCGACCGCGGCCAGACCAAGCGCACGGTCAACGCATTGACCTGGCGCATCGGCTTGTCGGTGGCATTGATCGCGCTGGTGATCCTGGGCATCTACACCGGCTGGATCAAACCGCATGGCGTGGGGCGCTGAAGAGCCGGGATTGGCGATTCGGCATTGGGGATTCGTAACAGCAGAAAAATCGCTGTTGCGAATCCCGAATCACCAATCCCGAATCCCTGCCCTCAAAGCACATACACAAACAGAAATAGCGCCAGCCACACCACGTCGACGAAGTGCCAGTACCACGCGGCGGCTTCGAAGGCGAAATGGTTGTCGCGGCTGAAGTGGCCCTTCGCCGCGCGCAGCCACATCACCGCCAGCATGATCGTACCCAGCAGCACATGCATGCCGTGGAAGCCGGTGAGCATGAAGAAGGTCGAGCCGTAGATGCCCGAACCCAGCGTGAGATTGAGTTCGGTGTAGGCATGGATGTATTCCTCCGCCTGCAGGAACAGGAACACGCAGCCCAACAGCACGGTCAGCCCCAGCCACAGCAAGAGCGCGCCGCGTCGGCCGCCTTTCAATGCGTGATGGGCAATGGTCAAGGTCACGCCGGAGCTGAGCAGGATCAGCGTGTTGATCAGCGGCAAGCCCCAGGCCGGAATGGTCTGGAACTGCCCGCCGATGGTGCCCGGGCCATTGGTCGGCCAGGCTGCGGAATACCCATTCCACAGCAGTTCGTTGGTCATCACGCCATCGCCCTCGCCGCCCAACCAGGGCAGTGTCAGCACGCGCGTGTAGAAGAGCGCACCGAAGAAGGCGCCGAAGAACATCACCTCGGAAAAAATAAACCACACCATGCCCATGCGGAACGAGCCGTCCACCTGGCGGTTGTAGTGGCCGGCGTTCGACTCGCGAATCACGTCGCCGAACCACATGAACAACGTCGCCAGCAACATGGCCACGCCGGCGAAGAACGTCCAGCGCCCCCATCCGGCGTCGTTGAGCCAACTGGCCACGCCGATCATCATCACGAACATCGCAATGGAGCCGACAAAGGGCCACTTGCTTTGGGTCGGGACGAAATACGCGTCGGCGTTGGGACTGTGGTCGGCCATGGCGTTGCTTCCGTGTCGGTATGAGTGGGCGATCGATTACGGCGCGGCACGCGGGGCGCTGGCTGCGCCGCCGCCTTGCAGTTCCGAGGTCAGCGTGTCGTTGCGATAAAACGTGTAGGACAAGGTAATGGTGGTCACTTCCGGCGGTAGCGCCGGGTCCACGATGAAGCGCAGCGGCATGTCGCGTGTTTCGCCGGCCTGCAGCGTCTGCGCGGTGAAACAGAAACATTCGGTCTTGTTGAAGTAGCCCGACGCCCGTGACGGTGCCACCGAAGGCACTGCACTGCCCACCACTGCCCGTGCGCTGTCATTGCGCGCGAAATACTGCGCTTCGTTGAGTTCGCCGGGCACCACGTCCATGGTCATCTGCTCGGGATGGAAGGTCCACGGCAGTTTCGAATTGACGCCAGCATCGAACTCCACCCGCACCGTGCGCTTGCCGGCCGCCACCGCGTTAGACGCGCCTTCGCGGGCACTGCCCGGCGCACGCTCCATGCGGATGCCGAATACTTTTTCGCAGGCGATGCGATACAGCGGCACCAGCGAGAACGTCAGCACAAACACACCCAGCACCACGCCCAGCAGCTTGAACAAGCCGGCAGTGGGCGTGTGCGTAGGCAGACGCGTACTCACCGGCCAATGACTCCCGAGGCGATGAAGCCGGCATAGATCAGCAGCGCAATGATGCCCACCGTGATGGTGGTACGGCGCACCGCGCGCCGCTGTTGTGCTTGCCGTTCGGCAGCGGAGAGCATGCGTGCCACCGCGGGTGCCGGCGTCGACTCAGTGACCGATGTCTTCATGCGCAAGATCTCCAGGCTTGATGACCGGCGGTACGGTGAAGGTATGCGCCGGGGCGGGCGACGGCACCGTCCACTCCAGTCCCTTGGCCCCTTCCCACGCACGCGCGTCGGCCTTGGCACCACTACGCAACGAGGCGAACAAGATGCCGGCCATCAGGAACGGGGTGGCGAACATGCCGAATGCACCGATCGAACTGATCAGATTCCAGTCGGCAAATACCACGTTGTAATCGGGAATACGCCGCGGCATGCCGGCCAGGCCCAGGAAGTGCTGCGGGAAGAACAGCAGGTTGACGAAGATCATCGTCCACCAGAAATGGAACTTGGCCCAGGTCTCGTTGTACATGCGCCCGGTCCACTTCGGCCACCAGTAATACACCGCCGCAATCAGTGCGAACACCGCGCCAGTCACCAGTACGTAATGGAAATGCGCCACCACAAAGTAAGTGTCGTGGTACTGGAAGTCCGCCGGCACGATCGCCAGCATCAGGCCCGAGAAACCACCGATGCTGAAGAGGATCACGAACGCCACCGCCCAGAGCATCGGCGATTCGAAGGTGAGCGATCCCTTCCACATCGTGCTGACCCAGTTGAATACCTTCACCCCGGTCGGAATGGAGATCAGCATCGTGGCGAACATGAAGTAGATTTCGCCACCGAGCGGCATGCCCACGGTGAACATGTGGTGCGCCCACACGATGAAACTCAGGAAGGCGATCGCCGCGATTGCGTAGACCATCGCCTGGTAACCGAACAACGGTTTGCGGCTGAAGGTGGGGATGATTTCGCTGACCACGCCGAACGCCGGCAGGATCATGATGTACACCTCCGGGTGCCCGAAGAACCAGAAAATGTGCTGGTACATCACCGGGTCGCCGCCGCCGGCCGCATTGAAGAAACTGGTGCCGAAGAACTTGTCGGTGAGCAGCATGGTCACCGCGCCGGCCAATACCGGCATCACCGCGATCAGCAGGAAGGCGGTGATCAGCCAGGCCCAGCAGAAGATCGGCATCTTCAGCAGGTCGATGCCGGGCGCACGCATGTTGAGCACCGTGGCGATGATGTTGATTGCGCCCATGATCGAGCTGACGCCGGCCACGTGGATCGCAAACACACTGAAGGCCACGTTGTAGCCGCCTTGCAGCGACAACGGTGGGTACAGCGTCCAGCCACCGGCAGGCGCTCCACCGGGCAGGAACAAGGTGAGCAGCAGCAGAGTGAAGGCCACCGGCAGCAGCCAGAACGACCAGTTGTTCATGCGGGGCAACGCCATGTCCGGCGCGCCGATCTGCAGCGGAATCATCCAGTTCGCCAGGCCGACGAAGGCCGGCATCACGCCACCGAAGATCATCACCAGTGCATGCACGGTGGTCATCTGGTTGAAGAATTCCGGCTTCACGAATTGCAGGCCGGGCTGCATCAATTCGGCGCGGATCACCACGCTCATCGCAGCGCCGATGATGAACATCACGAAGGAAAACAGCAGATACAGCGTGCCGATATCCTTGTGATTGGTCGAGAAGAACCAGCGCTCGACGAAACCGGGCTGGTGGTGTCCGTGGTGATCGACTGCGGTGTGCGCCATGACGGAACGACCTCTGCGAAGCGATGCGGTTGCGAGCGATTAGAGAGCGGCGGACGGTGCGGCAGATGCCGTGCCGGCTGCCGGTGTGGCCTCTGCTGACGGTGCGGCGGCCCCCGGTGCGTCCGCTGGCATCGCCGGTGCTGCAGGCGCTGTCGGCGTTGCAGCGGGTGCCGCGGCCGGCGCGCCTGCCGCGCTACGACGCGATGCGAGCCAACGTTGGAATTCCGCCTTGGGCAGCGCTTCGACCACGATCGGCATGAAGCCATGGTCCTTGCCGCACAACTCGGCGCATTGCCCGCGATAGACGCCGGGCTTTTCGATATTGGTCCAGGCTTCGTTGACGATTCCCGGAATGGCGTCCTGCTTCCAGCCCAGCGCCGGCACCCACCAGGCGTGGATCACGTCATCGGCGGTGATCACGAAGCGGATCTTGGTATCGACCGGCAACACCAGCCGGTTGTCTACATCCAGCAGATAGTGCGGCTGCGACGCGGCGGTAGGGCGCTCGCCACTTTGGCGGATCCGGTCGGATTCACGCGCAAGACGGCTGGTGAACTCGACGCCCTGCCCCAGGTATTCGTACTTCCACATCCACTGATAACCGGTGACCTTGACGGTCATTTCCGACTCGCGGGTGTCGTACATCGCGATCAGTTTGGCGGTCGCTGGCCATGCCATGGCGATCAGCACCAGCACCGGAATCACCGTCCACAGCACCTCGGCCTTGGTGTTGTGACTGAATTGCGCGGCCACCGCGCCCTTGGATTTGCGGAACTTGAAGATCGCATAGCCCATCGCGCCGAACACCAACGCGCCGATGACCACGCACACCCACAACGCCACCATGTGGGCCTCATAGGCCATGCGCGCGGTCTGGGTGACCCCACGGCCCATGTTGAGCTGCCATTCCTTGGGATCGGCTGATTGCGCCCAGGCAGACGGCGCACTTGCAAGCGCCAACACGGCCGAGCCACATTTCATGTACGTCGCGTTCCAGCTGCTGCGTTGCGTCATTGCCTAGACCCTTACGTCATCGGTGACGGCCATTGGCGGCCGCGAGCAAGCGTTTCAGCGTATCTGCCAGTTCCACACGTTCGGCCGGCCCGAGAAAGCTCCCGATCTCGATCTGCCTGCCGCTGCTCACCAGCAACACCCTGTCGTCGCGTTCCGTGCGCAACCGCACCCAGTGCGGATGTGCCTGAAACGCTGATGGCGCACGCCCGGAAGGAAACACTTCAACTACCGTTTCCCCCACCCGGATCGCTTCTACACGCTCGCCGCTTCGCCACAACTGCCGCAGCGCCAGCGCCACCACACCACTGTGCAACAGGGCGAACACCGGCGCGAACGCATTGCCGGTCCACCACCCCAGGCCTGCAAACAACCACATCGTTCCCGCCAACACCGCAAACAACTGCACGAATTGCCTGGCACTCATTGCCCGCGGAGGCCGTAACCGCACCTGCGTCCCAACCCCTTCGGACATCAACGGCACTACTTCGATCATGGCAACACGCAGCGGACTGCGGGAATGTCCCGATGGTAGTCCCGGGCGAACGCATGCGGCAAGCGTTTCGCGCGAATCACCAATGCTGCACTGCAGCTAAAAACTGCGCGAAAAATCAATCACTTCCCGCTGGCCGGGGTTTTATCGCGGCGCGCGCGTGGGCGATCACCGCGTTGCGCGACGGCATGCACAAAACGGCAGAAAAGCTGCCGCTTCCACACAAGTGCACAGCCATGCGGGCTCTCTAGAATGAGCGCGGATTCCCAGGCACCTTACGCATGAACGCCCAGCCAGATACGTTTGCCTCTTCCCACGCCGCGCGCCCGCTGTTGGCGCCCGAACTGCCCGCCGCGCCCGGCGCCTTGCGTGCCGCTATCACCGCTGCCTGGCTCAAGGACGAAACCGAGCACGTCCGTGAATTGCTGGAGCAGGCGCGCTTGCCGGCCGCCGAGCAGGCCAAGGTGCAGGCGCTGGCCGCCGACCTGGTCACCCGGGTGCGCGCACGTGCCCAGGATCAGGGCGCGATCGAAGCTTTCATGCGCCAATACGATCTGGGCAGCGAAGAAGGCGTGCTGCTGATGTGCGTGGCCGAAGCCTTGCTGCGCATTCCCGACCAGGACACCGCCGACAAGCTGATCCGCGACAAGCTTGGCGAGGCGGACTGGAAAAAACACGTAGGTGGCAGTGATTCGGTGCTGGTCAACGCCTCCACCTGGGGACTGATGCTCACCGGCAAGCTGGTACAGCTCAACGACCTTACCCGCGCCGATGTGCCGGGCGCCTTCAAGCGGCTGATCGGCCGCGTCGGCGAGCCGGTGATCCGTTTGGCCGTGCGCCAGGCGATGAAGATCATGGGCCACCAGTTCGTCATGGGCCGCACCATCGGCGAGGCGCTGGCGCGTTCGCGCAAGGGTGACAACGCCAATTACCGCTATTCGTTCGACATGCTCGGCGAAGGCGCGCTCACCATGAAGGATGCGCAGCGCTATCTGCAGGCGTATCGCGATGCCATCCACGCCATCGGCCGCAGTGGCAGCTTCGTCGGTACCGACGTATTCGCCGCGCCCAGCATTTCGATCAAGTTGTCCGCGCTGTATCCGCGCTACGAACACGCCAAGCGCGCACGCGTGATGGCCGAGCTGATTCCCGGCGTGCTGGAGCTGGCACAACTGGCCAAGTCCTACGGCATCGGCTACACCGTCGATGCCGAAGAGGCCGACCGCCTGGAGCTGTCGCTGGACATCATCGAAGCCACGTTCTCCGATCCATCGCTGGATGGTTGGGAGGGCTACGGGCTCGCAGTGCAGGCGTATCAGAAGCGCACGCCCTACACGATCGATTTCCTCGCCGATCTGGCGCGTCGCGTTGGCCGCCGCATTCCGGTGCGCCTGGTCAAGGGCGCGTATTGGGACGCTGAGATCAAGCGCGCGCAGATCGACGGCCACCCCGGGTATCCGGTATTTACCCGCAAGCAGAACACCGACGTGTCCTATCTGGCCTGCGCACGCCGCATGTTCGCGCACAGCGACGCGCTGTACCCGATGTTCGCCACCCACAACGCACAGACCATCGCTGCGGTGCGCGCGATCTCGGCAGGAAAAACCTACGAGCACCAAAAGCTGCACGGCATGGGCGATGACCTGTATGCCGAGGTGATTCCGGCCGATCGGCTGGGATTGCCGTGCCGGGTGTATGCGCCGGTCGGCTCGCACGAAGACCTGTTGCCGTATCTGGTCCGTCGTCTGCTGGAAAACGGCGCCAACTCCAGCTTCGTCAATCGCATCACCGATGAAGACGTCGCCATCGAAGACCTGATCCGCGATCCGGTCGAGGCGGTGTCCTCGTTTGCGTCCATCCCGCACCCCAAGATCCCGATGCCGGCCGACCTGCTGCGCAGCCAGAACCAGAACAGGAAGAACTCCATGGGCGCCAACCTCGCCAACGATAACGATCTGCGGCAGCTGGCCGACCAACTCACTGCTGCAATCAAGCCGTGGAAGGCCGCGCCGCTGGTGCCGGGTGCCGTGATCACCACGCCAAGCGAGGCCGTGCTCAACCCGGCCGACCGCCGCGAGACAGTCGGTCACTGGCAGCCTGCGGACCCAGCCACCGTGCAGAAGGCATTGGCGTCTGCCGCCGCCGCTCAGCCAGCCTGGAATCGCACGCCCGCCGCCAGCCGCGCCACCATCCTCGAACACGCTGCAGACCTGCTCGAGGCCCGCATGCCGGAGTTCATGGCGATCTGCGTCAAGGAAGCAGGCAAGACCCTGCCGGACGCCGTGGCCGAGGTACGCGAAGCCGTGGACTTCCTGCGCTATTACGCTGCCCAGGCGCGTGCGCAGTTTGGTGCGCCCGAGCGCCTGCCGGGCCCCACCGGCGAATCCAACGAGCTGCAACTGCATGGTCGCGGCGTGTTCGTCTGCATCAGCCCTTGGAACTTCCCGCTGGCGATCTTCCTGGGCCAAGTGGCTGCGGCGCTGGCGGCAGGCAATACCGTCATCGCCAAGCCGGCCGAGCAGACCAACCTGGTGGGCTTTGCGGCGGTCAAACTGTTGCATGAAGCCGGCGTGCCGGAAGCCGCTGTGCAGTTCCTGCCCGGCGACGGCGCCACGGTCGGCGCCGCGTTGACCAACGATCCCCGCGTTGCCGGCGTCGCCTTCACCGGCTCCACCGACACCGCCCGCAGCATCAATCGTACCCTCGCCGCGCGTGACGCCGCGATTGGCGTACTGATCGCCGAGACCGGCGGCCAGAATGCCTTCATCGCCGATTCGTCCTCGCTCCCGGAAGCCGTGGTCAAGGACGCCATCTCCAGCGCCTTCATCTCTGCTGGCCAGCGCTGCTCGGCCGCCCGCGTGCTGTTCGTACAGGACGACATCGCCGACAAGGTCATGACCATGCTCGCCGGCGCGATGGGCGAGCTGAAAATCGGCGACCCGGCCCTGCTCTCCACAGACGTTGGCCCCGTAATCGACGCCGATGCCCTGAAGATCCTGGAAGAACACGCGAGTCGCATGGACAGCGAAGCACGCCTGATCGGCACGACCACGCTGGACAGCGCCACGGCACACGGCAGCTTCTTTGCTCCACGCGCCTATGAACTGAAGTCACTTGCGCAGCTGCAGCGTGAGATCTTCGGCCCCGTGCTGCACGTCATTCGCTGGAAAGCCGACCAGCTGGATGCGGTCATCGATCAGATCAACGCCACCGGCTATGGCCTCACCCTGGGCGTGCATTCGCGGATCGATGAGACCATCGAACGCATCACCTCGCGCGTCGCCGTGGGCAATGTCTACGTCAATCGCAACCAGATCGGCGCTGTGGTCGGCGTGCAGCCGTTCGGTGGTCAGGGACTGTCAGGCACCGGCCCGAAGGCCGGCGGCCCTCACTACCTGCTGCGCTTTGCCACCGAAAAGGTCGTCACCGTGAACACCACCGCAGCCGGCGGCAATGCTTCGCTGCTGACCTTGGGTGACTGAGGCTGGGAGTGCGTCACTTTGGGTAGCTGTGTAAATAGTCCGTGGGCGTAGCAAGGCAACGCTACCGAACGATTCTTGCAGGAAGCCTAGATGTAAAGAAGTACGAGTTCCCTGGCAGCTATAACTAGTAGGGAGTGCCCCAACTTGCTATCGCATCACTGGAAGCCAGAAAGTTCGACTGATGCAGGCGGCAGTGCAGTGCCGCATTACATTTACGCGTCGAATTGAGCGCTTGAAACAAGAAAACCCCGCAGAAGCGGGGTTTTCTTTTGGCGCAACGGATAGGCCCCGCCGAGCGCGAAACGGCCGTGGACCTACGCGCAGCCGATGCCTGAGCACATGATTCAGAATTTAATCTGGCTCAGCAGTGCACTAGACACCGCGATGCAACGCAATTGGCTACCCTACCCGCGGGATCTAAGCAGCTTCCGGGACAGCACTGCATCTAGCGAATCTGCGCCGTACCAACTAGCCAAGCAGCCAAGTAGCGTCACTTTTTGCTAACTCAACCATCTGGACCACTGGCTATCGCATAGGCCGAGCGCGCATTCGGATGACTACATCCACCTAGGGAACCTCTGAACAACGCACAACAGATACGCGACACTACCCGCCTGATGTTGAGGAGTGATCCATGCAACTGACGTTCGGTGACGCTGAGGGCCTGGGCAAGCGCAAGCAGACCCGCCGGGAGATCTTCCTGGCCGAGATGGAGCAGGTCGTCCCGTGGCAGCAACTGCTCGGGCTGGTCGCGCCGCACTATCCGGTCTCGGGGCGGCCAGGTCGGCAGCCGTACGCACTGGCGACGATGTTGCGGATTCATCTGCTGCAGCAGTGGTATGCGCTGAGCGATCCGGCGATGGAAGAAGCACTGCACGAGATCCCGACCTTGCGGCGCTTTGCCCAGCTCGGTGGCTTGGACAACGTTCCGGACGAGACCACGATTCTCAACTTTCGCCGCCTGTTGGAGACCCATGGCCTTGCCGCGCGGATGCTGGAAGCGGTCAACGCGCATCTGGCGCGCAAGGGCCAGAGCCTGCGGTCGGGCACGATCGTCGATGCGACGCTGATCGCGGCGCCCAGTTCGACCAAGAATGCCGACCATGCGCGCGACCCTGAAATGCATCAGACCAAGAAGGGCAATCAGTGGCATTTCGGGATGAAGGCGCACATCGGGGTGGATGAATTTTCCGGGTTGGTGCACCACGTCCATTGCACAGCCGCCAACGTCGCCGATGTCACGGTGAAGCACACGTTGCTGCATGGCAAGGAAGACAGCGTGTTTGGCGATAGCGGCTACACCGGTGCGGATAAGCGCGAAGAACTGCAGGACTGCGAGGCTGCATTTTTCATTGCTGCCAAGCGTTGGACGATTCAAGCCATCGGCAACAAGCGGGAGCGTGCTCGGGAACAGCGTTGGGAACACTTCAAGGCCAGCGTGCGTGCGAAGGTGGAGCATCCGTTCCGGGTGATCAAGCGCCAGTTCGGTTACACCAAGGTCCGCTATCGCGGCTTGGCGAAGAACACCGCGCAGGTGCTGACGCTGTTTGCGCTCTCCAATCTGTGGATAAAGCGAAAGCAGTTGATGCCTGCTATGGGGAGCGTGCGCCTGTAACGCGGGCAACACCCTGCAAACGCGCCGGAAACGGCAAAAAATCGAGGATCTGAGCGCCGTCGGCCTGGCCGATGTGGTTAGGCTCATCCTCCGACGCCGTTGATCAGACCATGCCTAGGTCAGCGCCTCGCTGATCGCCAGTGCTAATGCTGGACACGCCTTCATTGGTGGCTAGTAATACGACACCACTTCAATGGGGCTTGTACGCCGGCCTGCAGTGATGCTGGACGACTGATCAGCAAATGGACGCGCAGACGGAAGTTACAAACGGCGTCGTCTCTGAGCACTTACACGAGCCCTAACCCACTACCGGTGTATCGCCTCGCGCTGGTCTGAGCCTTTGCTCCAGCACTTACGAAATCACTCTTTAGGGCTAGTGGCCACCTCATAGCTATACCTTCTATGGTTCTTCCTTGAGGCAGCGCAGCAGAAAGGGGTCGTACCAGAGATGTGCTCAGACATCGCATGCGGCTAAGCGCACCACTCATCTCTGCAGCAGAGTGTCGGTAAATGCCTATTGCCCAGTGCGGGAGAGGCCAATATTTTACGCATAGTGCCTACGCATAACGCCAGGCTGATCAGCAAAGCGGCTTAGGAACGATCTAACCACGTAGTCTCACGGCGTGGGCGCTGTCGTTGGGCGCCAACGCCAAAGCGAGCGTGTCCAAGCCGAGTCCGCATTAAATCGCTAGGACCGCGCGTCCACGTACGCCCATGGATATGTCTTTGGTCAAATTGCAGGCAAAAAGAAACCCTCAATCCTG